>NZ_CP016616.1:2650000-3282500 GCF_002741015.1 Microvirga ossetica
CCAGTTCGTCGATGATCAGCAGCTTGTATCCGGCCATCTGCCTCTGGAGACGAAGCAGGCGGCGCTCGTCACGGGCCTCCATCATCTCGCTGACCAGGGCAGAGGCTGTGGTGAAGCCGACGGACAGTCCCCTTTGGCAGGCGGCCAGCCCGAGCCCCAGGGCGATATGGGTCTTGCCGGTGCCGGAGGGGCCGAGGGCAATGACATTCTCGCGCCGCTCGATCCACTCGCCACGCGCCAGCTCTAGGACCTGCATCTTGTTCAGTCTCGGGATGGCGGCGAAGTCGAAGCTGTCGAGGCTTTTGACGGCCGGGAACTTCGCGGTCTTGATGCGCCGCTCGACCATCCGCCGCTCGCGGTCGATCAGCTCCATCTCCACGAGCCGGGCCAAGAAGCGGACATGGTCAAGCCCCTCGGTGGCGCATTGGCGGGCCAGCTTCTGGTGCTCGCGCAGGAATGTGGGCAGTTTGAGCGCCTTGAGGTGGTGGGCGAGCAAAATCTCGGGAGCTTCAGCGCTCATGCGGCATCCTCCGAGATCAGGCACATATAGGCCGCCGCCGATGTCTTCTCGACCCTGGCTTTCGGCAGATAGGGGTAAACATCGAGGTCCAGCCGCGGCGGTCTGCGCTCCACCCGGCACAGGACCAGATGCTTGACCGCATCGAAGCCGATCGCCCCCATCTGCAGGGCCTGCTTCACCGCAGCATGGAGATCCGGGAGATTGAAGAGTTCCAGCAGCCGCAGCACCTGCACATATTCGCGCCGGCCCTGCTTGTTCATGCGGACTTCCATCAAGCCGCGCAAGGTCGCGAACTCCTCGGGCAGGTCCCATCCCTGCAAAGGAGCGGCCTGATCGAGTGCGTTGATCTTGTTCTCGATCAACGGGAGGTAATGTAGCGGATTAAAGATCACCTCTTCCCGCTCGTAGCTGCGGGGATGGCGCGCAATGACCTCGCTGCGGCAGCCGATCACCACCTCGTCGACATAGCCCCGGATCCAGACATCCTGATGGCCCCAGGCCACGGGCACCGAGTAGTCGTTGGTCTTGTAGCGCACGAGCGACTGCGATGAGACGCGCCCGCTGGCCTGATCGCAGGCCTCAAATGGCGAGGCCGGCAGGGGACGCATGGCCGCGGTATCCCGCTGCAGGCGCTGGCCGATCGTCTCGGCCGGCCCCCGCAGCTTGTCATCCTGCCGCTTGCGGCATTGCCCCTCCAGCCAGGTGTTGAAGGTCTCCCAGCTCGGGAAGTTCGGGATTGGCACCATGAAGTTGCGACGGGAATAACCGACGAGGCCCTCCACATTCCCTTTGTCGTTCCCCTTGCCCGGACGACCGTAGCGATCCCGGATCACGTAGTGCGACAGGAAACCACTGAACAACGCCGCCCGCTTGCGCGTCCCGTCCGGCAGGATCTTTGCCACCAGGCAGCGGTCATTGTCATAGAGCACCGACTGCGGCACCGCACCGAAGAAGGCAAAGGCCTGGATGTGGCCGTCCACCCAGGCCTCAGACACAGCCGCGGGATAGGCCCGGACGAAACACGCATCGCTGTGCGGAAGATCAAGCACGAAGAAATGCGCTTTCTGCTCCACCCCGCCGATCACGACCACCGCCTCCCCGAAGTCGGCCTGCGCATGGCCGGGTGGGTGCGACAGCGGCACAAACATCTCCTGGCATCGCCGCTCGCGCTCGCGGATGTAGTCTTTGATCGTCGTATAGCCGCCGGTGAACCCATGCTCCTCCCGGAGCCGGTCAAACACCCGCTTCGCCGTATGGCGTTGCTTGCGGTGAACCGACCGATCGCCCTCCAGCCAGGCATCGATGATCGGGACGAACGTTTCCAGCTTCGGGCGCCGGACAGGAGCATGACGCCGATAGCCGGGCGGCTCCGCATAGGCCATCATCTTGCGAACGCTGTCGCGCGATATGTTGAAATGCTTCGCCGCCTCGCGCTGGCTCATGCCTTCAGAGCACGCCAGCCGAACCTTCCGGTAAAGTTCCACGGTGAAAATCCCCCAGCCCTCCCTGCAACCGGCAGAAAGGGAATAGGTGGACGACTTTTACGCCGCCCGCAGCGGGTCTATCCCGCCGCTACCGTGGTCAAATTTTGCACCGCCGTTCTCAAGTATTCCTTATAGCACCATTAGAACATGGATGCTCAGAGACTATCGACACATTGCAGCGAAGATCGGGAAAGATGACGATTTCAAGGGCAAGGGCGGATTGCGGAGCAGTCATCATACTTCATCCCTTCAGGATAAGGCGATGCAAGGGCTAGACCAAGCTCAACACGCCTTTCAAAGCACTGTTGATCCTGATGTTAGAGGCGAGATTATCAGCCGTATGGATCAGTTGCTTGCAGATATGAAACAGGCGGGGAATTGGAGGCTTCCTCCGGCACCTGACTTTTGAGAAAGACTATGTAGAACAACAGGTTGAGCATATCGCTGTTCAATTTGCACACCTCCTATCAACATAGGCGGCGTCAAACCCTTGTCTAACAAAGGGTACAGCGTCGCCAACGCAACAAACACAATTCTTTGAAGCGAGGATTTCATGAGCGATGAAACACATATGATCTACACGGATGGCGCTTGCCTGGGTAATCCAGGGCCGGGAGGTTGGGCCGCCTTGATCCTCATTGACCGAGCGGAGCAGATCGTCACCGGAGGCAGTACAGCCACAACCAACAACCGGATGGAGATGACCGCCGCAATCAAGGCTCTTGAAGCACTCGCTGTAGGCTCCTCTGCGATCCTTCACAGCGATAGCGAAATCCTCGTTAAAGGCATGAACGAGTGGCTATCCGGCTGGAATGCTAAAGGCTGGAAGAATGCTGCAAAGAAACCAGTCGCTAACCAGGACTTATAGTTGCAGCTTGATGCCCTCAATGCTGAGCGCCGGATCAGATGGCAATGGGTGAAGGGCCACGCAGGCCATCAACATAATGAGCGAGTAGATAGTCTTGCTGATGCTGAAGCTGAGAAAGCGGCTGAGGCGATTGGATGGAGTGAAGGTTCACGCTGCGGCTTTTCTAACGTGGCTGTTTAGATAATGAAAAAGCAGTCATAGAAAGCGCGTAACTACCTGCTAAAATCTGCTTTATTGAGTCTCATACATCTAGGAGCCTGCAGTGGAAGTGCATGTTGTGCCTATGCCGAAGAAGCTTTTTGCCGGGATTCCTGAAAAGGAACGCTTCTTCTTACTTCATGCTCTCCACGCAGCTAACGAGATCAACGTACTTGTAAAGCTTTTTCAATACACGTCCCAGGGGCCGGAAGATGGGCTTATTGCTCGGGCAAATATGGTGCAGGCGCTAACGATCGGGCGGGTTATAACTGGAAAGCTTTCCAACGCATCCACTCTAATACACCAAGGTTACATTCAAGCTGGACTTGATAAAATCTACAATAACGATTTAGGCCCGGAGGCCGCAGCCTCGGTTAGTAATCTGATGGCGTACTTTGCTGACAGGGACAACCTCATCACTACGGTACGTGACGGCTTTGCGTCCCATTATGACACTGGTCGCCTGAAAAAGCATTTTGATACAGCTCCCGAGAACGATCACTGGGAGATAATCCTAGCTCCCCACCATGCTAACACATTGTACTTTGCGCCGGAGATTGTTCTGCTCCATGCCATGGTAAGTGAAATCCATGCTGGAAACCGCGATGAGGCGTTCGCCAAGTTAATGGATGACACCGCAAAGGTTGCAGGATGGTTCAATAACTTCGTGATCGGGTTCCTGATCGTTGCAACTGAAAAGCATCTCGGCGGCTTCGCTCAGTTAGACAGTAACTCGCAGCTGGTCGAGATACCGGACGCGCTAGCTTTCTATGACTTGAAGGTGCCGTTCTTTACGGAAGTGAGGCCGGAGGACCGCCTGAAGGGAAGAGGTACAAAATGAGATACAAACAAGGCTTGCCTGAGACCCTGCAAAGGAGATAGCGTTTTAGATATAAGTCTCTGAGATTGTTGCTATCTGTTCGGCTTTTCGCCGTGCCACTTAAAGGTAAGTGGTGCCCCTGGCCGGTATCTTGGGCATCGAACTGGCGCTCTAAGTTGTTGATACTAAACGCACGTCGGTCGGAGCGAAAGTGTGTATCACTATTTGTATCACCAAGGAAGGAGTGAGCCGGCAATGACGTTAGTATGAGTGGCTGCCAATGAGTTCTGAGGCAGCCGCCCTCCAGAGATCCTCGTAGAGGGGGCGCTGGGTGGAACTGACATAGGCTCGGCGGCGCCGTCTTCCATCTTTTGATCGGCCTTCCGTAATCGACTTACGCCGATTGGTGCACCGGGCCTGATGGCGTGTCCTCGGCCCTTGAGTGCGCGTGGAGCGGGAGAAAGTCCGTCTAGAGCCTCGGACCGGAAATGAGACTCCTGGCTTCTGTGCGAGGCCGAGCTGTGATTCACTGCCTGGACTGGGAGGTGGATTATGGGTCATTGCTATTCCCTGGATCTGCGGGTGCGCGTCGCCGACTTTGTCGATGCAGGTCATTCCTGCCGGGCGGCAGCCCAGCACTTTGACGTCAGCGAGAGTTTCGCCATCAAGCTGGTGCAGCGGAAGCGGCGGTTCGGCTCGCCGGCACCGGCCCGGCAAGGCCGTCCGCCCGGACGCGGCAAGCTGGTGCCCTATGAGAGCTTCTTGATCCAGACGGTCGAGGCCGAGCCGGCCATCACCATGCCCGAGCTGGCCGCAAGGCTGCTGACTGAGCATGGGATCGTTGCGGCTCCCGCGATGCTCTCGCGCTTCCTGTGCCGGCACGGCTTCTCATATAAAAAAATGCCTGATGGCGGCGGAGTGCGCACGCGCCGATGTGCGGGATGAGCGCCGGGTCTGGCATGCCCAGCGCCAGCCGCGCATGCGCCAGGAGACGCACCGGCTGGTGTTCCTGGACGAGACGTATGTCAACACCAAGATGACGCGCCTGCGCGGGCGGAGCCGCAGGGGCCAGCGCCTACGCATGAAAGCTCCCTTTGGACACTGGAAAACCCATACCTTTCTGGCTGGGCTACGGTGCAACGAGTTGTGCGCGCCGTGGATCATCGATGGCCCGATCACCCGGTTGGCGTTCGAGGCTTACATTGAGACGCAGCTCGCGCCGACGCTGCGCAAAGGCGATGTGGTGATCCTCGACAACCTGGCTGTCCACAAGAGCGAGAAGGCCGCTCAGTGTCTGAAGCAACGCGGAGCCTGGTTCCTGTTTTTACCTGCTTATTCGCCTGATCTTAATCCAATTGAACAGGCCTTTGCCAAGATCAAAGCGCACTTGCGCAAGGCCGAGGCCCGAACGTTCGACGCGCTCTGGCGAGCGCTCGGTGAGATCTGCAACCTGTTCGAACCACAAGAGTGCTGGAACTACCTTAAGGCTGCCGGATATGCGTCCGTTTAACCGTCCGATGCTCTAAGATCCAGGAGTCTCCGCCAAAGTCATCGTGTTGTCACTTTGCATCGACATTTTTGAGAGTCCTTATGAGGAGGTCGGCCGCGAGCCCTATGATTGTCGTGTGAGCAAAGGAGACTCCGGGATGAAATTCAGCGAAATCAGCTCGTTGCTAAGAGGGGTGCCCTTCATCTCTGAACTGAACGCCCACTTCCTCTACGACCTAATTGCGAACAACGATGTCGAAAACATCCTGGAACTCGGCATTGCTCATGGCACCGCCACTTGCTACATGGCTGCCGCACTCCAGCAGAGGGGTCGCGGTAGGATTGACGCCGTTGACCTTAAAGGCGCTGATTACCGCCCTTCCGCCGAAGAACAGGTGTCGCGCCACGGGTTCGGCGGCCTCGTAACGATTCACCGTGAACAGACTGGGTACAACTGGTTTTTGCGCAAGGCCATCCGCGACAACACGGTTAATGATCAGTGCCAGCCAGTCTATGACCTCTGCATCATTGACGGCCCGAAAAACTGGACCATCGATTCTTCAGCCTTCTTCCTTGCCGACAAGCTGCTGAAGCCCGGCGGATGGTTGATATTCGACGACTATAGCTGGACCTATGGCTTGGCTGATATGCAGAGAGATGTGACGGACGGGATTACTCACCGTCTCTTGTCGGAAGAGGAAATGCGCACACCGCACATCCGAGAGGTGTTCGAGTTGCTGGTCAAGCAGCACCCCGATTACGGGCACCTGATCGTGAAGGAGGATAGTGACTGGGCCATTGCACGCAAGGTGGCATCGCCTCAGAAATCCTACTCAGTCGTTTATGACGAAAGCGCCCTTGGCATCTTCGGAAAGCTTGCCCGTAAGGCTTATCACCGCCTCAAACGTCGCGATTCAGGAAGGCCGTCTAAACTGGCTTCGTAAGCGGCCGTTTGTTTCCTGGGGGCTGGCGTTCTGGCCAGAGCTTCAGGTTGCTGAGGGTTCAAGACGCAATGGCATTCCAGCTTGTGGCATACCCTGTGTTAGCTCTGGAGCCGCTCCGGCGGCGTTCTCTGCTAGGCTTCCCCTAACAACAACTGCGAGGGTTTAACGGCATTTTTGAAGTGGGGTATGTCCTGCCTTGCTTGGCTTGGAGAAAACAACGGGACTCCTAAAATCTCATGGCCTGTGGTCCCCTCTCGATTTGGACCTGAAGAGGCGAGGCACCGCCAAGGTTTCCTTTCCGTCAGGGCAGAAATCGCCTGTTTTGCATCCTTGTTGCCTTGCGTCTTTGGCCCTTTCTATCATCATTTCTTGAGGAGCGCTTCAGCGCCCTCGCGTGTCTGGCTGGAGGTCAGACCCAACTCCTGGCCCTCAGGTGACCTCAGGGACGCCCAAAGCGCATCATCGGCTGATGCGAGCGCCGCGATCTTCTTGGCGGCGATGTGAGGCTGGTTCGTTTGCAGGCTTACTCTGCGGAAGCGCTTCCCGCCATAGTGGCCGCGCAGATCCTCAGGAATTCGTCTGTAATAGAAATACACTCCGTTCTTTAGGAGCGAATAGCGAACCGTCACGGTAAAAAATCCAGTGTCGAGCAAACAAAAACCCACGGCGTATCACCTTGTGTATCACCACAAGCGCTATGCGATCAGCCCTAAGACACTGGAAATAATGGCAAAACCAAGATGATCTTGGTGCCCTGGCCGGGACCATAGAAATCGCTTACGTGTTATGCCTCACCGACCTCATATCTTGGGAATTTGGCGATAGCATCGGCTTTGGCCCTGATGGTTACGCCGCCATAAGTAGCCCCTACGGTTCGAGGAGCATGACCGCATATTGCGTCTAGCACACGCTCACCGACTCCGGCCTCTAGTCCAACAAGTTTAAACCTGTGCCGCCAAGCGTGGTTAGGAGTGACGTTCGGGTCGGATACAACCTCACGAACAAACTCAGAGATACGATTCTTCACGCCCTGCATCGGTCCCAGCACGTCACCATTAGGAGCGGGAGTGATAAACAGATGACCATCAGGAGCAGTCATCACAAACTCAGCAAAGCCTAATTCAATGAGATGGCTGTGAATGGGAAACTCACGAGCTTGCTTGTCCTTCACCGTTCCCGCTTCAGGCGTAATGGTGACAATCCATAGGCCACTCTCGTTGCGAACGTCCCTCTTGCGAAGCTGGACGATCTCGCCAACCCTTGCGCCTGAGTAGGCCATAATCCAGGGAACCCAACGCTTAGCCGCTGCTGTCTTTGGGTGATCCTGTCTAGGCTGGTAAGCCAGCGCAGCCGAGAGGACGGCCTTTGCCTCAGCGTCGGTGAACCATTTAGGTCTGAGGCGGAGTTGCTTGCCTACCTTCAGGGTGATGCCTGTAGCGGGGTTGGTATCAATCCTGTGGTTCCTTACAGCCCATCCGAACACTGCCTTGAGCGCAGCAAGGTCAGAGTCCTTCACTGTCTTGAGAGAGATAGGCTTCCCTGTCCTTGGGTTGATTTCAGACAGGCGGTAATCTTTGAACCGAAGCACATCCCCAGGTGTCACCCGGCTTGCTTGATCATGACCAAGGAAGGCGACCAGCTTGGCTATAGTGCTGCTATAAGACTCATGGGTCTTAGCGGTGATTCCTGCTGCTTGAGCCTCACGCCACCAGCCTTCGAGCAATCCGGTGATGCTGGCACCACTGACAGGCTTTGCTGCTTCGGCTTTAAGCTTTGCCTCCTCCCACTCAGGAAAACGATTGGCCGCTGGGTCGGGGCTATAGTCGCCTTCAGCGTTGCGCTTCAGATGCTCAGAAGCTTGAACAAGAGCCTTGTGGACGGCCGCGATCAAACGCCCCCTACTCTGCTTATCGGTTCGCAACCCTTGCTTAAGAAGAAGCTCATCAACGGATGGTCCTACCCACTGCTCAAGCTTGCCAGCCTCTTGAGCTTGCTGATGCAGGCGAAGCACCTGGGACCATGTACTAGGTGATCCAGGCTCATCCTTCAGACCGTTCGTCCACTCGGCATATAGAAGACCAGCCAATCCAGTTATCTGCCGTTGAGTAAGTTGTTCGGGCTTAGAGCGATAGGCGTTCCACTCCCGCTCAACCTCTGCGGTAACCTCAGCATGACGCTGCTTAGCTACGGCAGGGTCTTTCGTGCGGAGAGAACGCTTCTCTTCCCTCTTCCCGATCAAAGGTCGCAGATCCTCAGGGACAGCCTTGCGGAAATAGTAAGAACCGGTTTCGGGATGCTTAAAAGGACGACTCATCGCAAGGACCATTGTACCACCCGTTTGTACCAGTCGGATGGCCTATGTCTTTGATTTTATAGGAAGTCTTTGCGGATCAACACGTTAGGGTGTTGTTGGTGCCCAGGAGAGGACTCGAACCTCCACGGTGTTACCCGCTGCTACCTGAAAGCAGTGCGTCTACCAATTCCGCCACCTGGGCATGCCTCGTCGGCGAGGCTTCGTTTACGGTGCTTCTGGCGGCGCGTCAATCGGTGAAAATGCGGCGGATGCGCTTTCTTGCGGCCGCACCTCTTCACAGGGAAGCGGCGTTTGACTAGAGACGTTTTAAAGTTGAACCCCCAAGCTCCATGCGAGCCCTCGGGCAGGAGAGTTTCATGATCGGTGCCCTTCGCACGCCTGAGCAGCAAACTGTCACCGTCTTCGGCGGATCGGGCTTTCTCGGCCGCTATGTGGTCGGCGCTCTCGCCCAGCGCGGCTACCGGATCCTGGTGCCGACCCGGCAGCCGAACCTCTCGAACTTCCTTCCCCTCGGCAAGGTCGGGCAGATCACGCCGATCCATGCCAATCTGCGCAACGAGGATTCGATCGCCCATGCGGTCGCCCGGGCGGATCACGTGGTCAACCTGGTGGGCATCCTGCAGGAGACCGGCCGCCAGCGCTTCGACGCCCTCCAGGCGCAGGCTCCAGCGACGATCGCGCGGCATGCGAAGAAGGCCGTGTCCTTCACCCAGGTCTCCGCACTGGGCGCCGATGCAGGCTCCGAATCGGCCTATGCCCGTTCCAAGGCCGAGGGCGAGGCCGGCCTGCTCCGGGAGCGGCCGGATGCGGTGATTCTCCGCCCGTCGCTGATGTTCGGGCCGGGCGACAGCTCCTTCAACCGCTTCGCGGCGCTCGCCCGCATGCTCCCGGTCGTGCCGCTGCCCGGCGCCGAGACCCGGTTCCAGCCGATCTATGCCGGCGACGTGGCCGAGGCGATCGCGCGGGCGGTGGACGGCACTGTTCCGGGCGGCAGGGTCTACGAACTCGGCGGGCCCGAGATCCGCACCATGCGCGAGATGATGGACTTCGTCTTCGCGGTCACCGAGCGCAGGCGCGCCATCGTGCCGTTGCCGAACAATCTCGCCCGGGCCATGGGCGGCGTGCTCGGCACTCTCGATCGGCTGACGCTGGGCCTGATCCCGGACGAGCTCGTCACCACCCGCGACCAGGCGATCCTGCTGGAAAGCCACAATGTGGTCTCCGAGGAGGCGCTCGCCGACAATCGCACGCTCCAGGGTTTGGGCATCACGCCCACCACCATCGAGGCCATCGTGCCGAGCTATCTCCTGCGCTTCCGCAAGACCGGCCAGTTCGACCTCAAGCGCAACGCTCCGACAACGACGACGGGCCGCTGAAGCGCCCGATCGTCGGGCCTTCAGGAGTTCCTGAGGGACGCGCGTTTCTCCCGGGGCAGCGCCATCGCCGCTGCCCGGCCATGGGTGAGCTTCTTGTGCAGGTGAACCATCATCGTCGCGCCGAAGATCGGCACGAGCAGGTTCAGCACCGGCACGAGCACAAGGGCCGCCGCCACGGCGCCGGCGGCGAGCACCGTGCCGCGATGCTCGTTGCGCAGCCGTGCCACCTCCTCCGGCGGCCAGAAGCGGCCGGCCGCCAGCTCGAAATATTCACGCCCGAGCAAATAGGCATTGGCGACGAAGAACGCGCCGATATTGACGCCCGGGATGAAGAACAACAGCAGGGCGACGAGGTTCACCAGCAGCGACAGGCCCGCGAAGCGAATGCCGTAGAGCAGGGCCCGTCCGAAGGGCAGGGCACGCCCCGGCGGATCGGCGGGGTAATCCTTGCCTTCGACCACTTCGGCGACGTCGTCGAGAAAATAGCCGGCCACAATGGCCGAGACCGCCGGGAGCAGGTAGATGAGAGCGACGAAGAGGCCGATGCCCGCGAGGAAGAACGCGAAGCTGTCGATGATCGGATAGGTGGCGCTCAGGTCATGGTTGGTGAGGAAGACGTCGAACAGCTTGGTCAGGCCGAGCCAGACCAGGACCAGCAGCGCAATCGTCAGTCCAATCGATTTCCAGAGAATGCGCCGCAGCGCGGGCGAGAAAATCTCGCGGGCCGCCGCGAAAACCGATTGGATCAGCATCTGTCGTTCGTGTCCTTCACTCAGGCATCCCTCAATGCGGCAAGCGGAGCTTACTTATGAACGAACCGGCCGCAAAGCGAGGGGTGGAGATCATCGTGCCGTCGGAAGGTGAAATGTCGACCACCCTGAATGCTCATCCGGACGTGGCGATCGTCGGTGCAGGAAGCGCCGGGATCGCCGCGGCGCGGCGTTTGATGGCGTCCGGACTGACGGTGACCGTGCTGGAGGCGCGTGAGCGCATCGGCGGGCGCACGCTCACGCGCCGCTTCAAGGGCCACCCGCTCGATCTCGGCGCCCATTGGCTCCATGCAGGTCCGATCAACCCGCTGGTGAAGCTCGGTCGCGCCCGCCACGAGCCCCTGCGCCGGGCGCCGGTCAACGGACATTTCTTCGTGGCAGGCCGGCCCGGCAGCCGCGCCGAGCGCGCGGCCCTCGACCGTGCCTTCGCCATGGCCGACAGGGCGATGACCCAGGCCGCGAAAGCCCGCGAGGATCAGCCGGCGGCCAAGACGCTTCCGCCCATGGGACCTCAAGGGAAGCGTGTCGCCGCCATCCATGGCCTCGTCTCGGGCCGGCCGCTCGACGAGGTGAGCCTGCACGATTTTCCGAGCATGGAATATTCGGACAATCTCTTCATCGCCGGTGGGCTCGGCGCCTATGTGCGCCGCCTGAGCCACGATCTGCCGGTGCGGCTCGGCACCGCCGTCCACGCCATCGACTGGTCGGGACAAGACGTGCGGATCGAGAGTTCGGCCGGGACGCTTCGGGCCAAGGCCGTCATCGTCACCACGCCCATGGCGGTGCTGCAGCAGGATGCGATCCGCTTCGCGCCGGCTCTGCCCAACGACGTTGCGCAAGCCATTCACGGCTTCACGCAGGGGGTCTACGAGCATGTGGTTCTGCATTGGCCGGATTCGCCCTTTCGCGGTGCGGACCGGCTGGCGAGCCTGACCGGAACGCGCCTGCGGCCGCCGGGGCTTCTCACCCGCATCGACGGCGCGCCGTTCCATTTCTTCGAGCTCGATCAGCCCACTGCCGCCAGTTTCGACCGGCGGGACATCCACGCACCCTATCGTTATGCGCGTGAGGTGCTGGCGGAGCAGTTCGGTTATCGGGCGATCCGCAATCTCTCCGCCCTGCACAGCACTGCCTGGCGGCACGATCCGTGGTCGCGTGCCTCCTGGGCCGTGGTGCCGCCGGGGCTTTACGCCATCCGCGATGTGCTGAAGGCGCCGGTCGGCGAAAGAATCTGGTTTGCGGGCGAGGCGCTGTCCCGCGCCCAATGGGGCACGGCGGGCGGCGCCTGGGAGGAAGGAGAGCGGGCCGCGGGAGAGATCGTCGCGCAGCTGCGCTGAAGGCGTTCAGGAGGGGATGAGGCCGTTGTCCAGCCGGCCACGCACCCATGTCACGGCGTCATCAAGGGTCGCGAGAACCGGTGGCGTGGTACTGAGCAGGCCGCTGCAGGGACCGAAACCTGCCTCCAGGAACCAGCCTCCGGCCCGCTCCAGCCCGCCGACGGTCTCCTCCGGCGTCACCCAGGCGAAGACGGCGACGAGCTGCCCGTCCGCCAGGACGAGCTGGCCCTCGTGAGAGCCGCCGTCTGCCAGGACCGACATCGGTTGGAGCGTAATCTCGTGCATCATCTATCCGTTGGCCAATTCTACCGGTCCTCGTTCTGAAGGCTGAGATAGGTCGGGGTGAACTCACCCACCGTCTTCAGCCGCTCCCAATCGAGAATGGTCAACGCATCACCCTGGAAACGGATCAACCCTTCCTTGCGCAATTCCTGCAGCACGCGGTTCACATGGACGGTCGACAATCCCAGGGTATCGCCGAGCTCCGCCTGAGTGATGGGAAGCTGAATCGTGTCGCCCTCGGCGCGGCCGATCACCTTCAGGCGCAGATACAGCTCGCAGATCAGGTGCGCCATGTGGGCCGTCGCGGAGAGGCGTCCCATGGTCGTCAGCCATTCCCGGTGAATGGCGCCGTCGATGAGCGTGCTGAGCCACAGCAGCCGCGTGAGGTGAGGGAATTCCTCGGTGATCTTCTCGAGCGTCGCATGCGGGACATTGGCGATGCGGCAATTGGTGAGCGCCAGCACGCCGTGATCCATCGTCTTCAGGAGGAAGCTGTGAAGATCGATGAAATCGCCTGCGACATGGATCGCCGAGATCTGCCGCCGTCCGTTCGAGACGATCTTGTAGCGGGCAGCATAGCCATCCAGGAGAAGCGAGCTCTCTCCCGGGCGATCGCCCTCGCGCACGAGGTCCTCATCGGCCTCGACCACGCGAATGCGAGCGATTGCGTTCTCGAGGGCTCTCTTTTCCGCTTCGGAAAGCTTGTCGTGCTTTTCGAGCTTTAGAATCAGGGGGTTGGTCATAAAGGCCATGGGGGTAGGAACACTCCTGTTCTGGCCAAACTCCATTCTTAGCCGCACTCACATATGTTTATGCTCAAGATGGATTTTGGTTGCATGGCGCCGCCGCCCACATCTTCACATTCGCGCAGGCGGCGAGGAGGCGGATGACCGCGTGATTCGGGCATGAGACGGGAGAGTTGCGCGGCCCCGCGGCCGTCAGTCCAACAGGGCGCGTATCGCCATGGCCGGCGCCTGTTCGCCATAGGGTTTGGCGATGAAGACCGCTTCCTGCGGCAGCATGCCGTTGCCCGGCTCCAAGGGGCCCGAGGTGATGACCACGGAAATATGCGGCCAGCGGCTGCGCACGAGCGATGCGAGTTCGAGACCGTTCATGGATCCCGGCATCTTCACGTCGGTGAAGAGCACCCGGACATCCGTCCGCCGCAGAAGAACCTCCTGCGCCGCCTGGGCATTAGCGGTCTCGATCACCTCGAAACCGGCATCCTCGAGGGCATCGGCTGTGGCAAGCCGGATGAAGGGCTCGTCTTCCACAAGGAGCACGACAGGTCGTGAGGGTATCGGAGGGCCGTTCATCTGAGCCAGGAGCGCTTGCCGGAGCACGAGGGAAGGTTACGCAGGCCGAACGAGGCGAATCACATGAATTAACATATGTTACTGTTACTTTAGGACAAGGAAAAAATGTCCGGTGGCGTGCAAAGCGCACCGGAACCGCCAGGTTTTACGCCGGATGTCTTCAGAGCATGCTGGGCAGCACCCGATCCGGAGGCTTGTGGCCGTCAACGAAGGCCCGGATGTTGACGATCACCTTCTCGCCCATGGCGACGCGTCCCTCATGGGTCGCCGAGCCCATATGCGGCAGGAGCACCACCTTGCCCTGCTTGGCGAGCCGCACGAGGCGTGGATTGACGGCGGGCTCCTCCTCGAACACGTCAAGGCCGGCGCCGGCGATGGCGCCCGCCTCGATGAGCTTGGTCAGCGCGCTCTCGTCGATGATCTCGCCGCGCGCCGTGTTCACCACGATCGCATCGGGCTTCATGAGCTTAAGGCGACGCGCCGAGAGCAGGTGGTAGGTGGCGGGCGTGTGCGGGCAGTTCACCGACACGATGTCCATGCGCGCCAGCATCTGGTCGAGGGATTCCCAATAGGTCGCCTCGAGCTCCGCCTCGATCTTCGGCGGCACATGGCGGCGGTTGTGGTAGTGGATCGACAGGCCGAAGGCCTTGGCGCGGCGCGCCAGCGCCTGGCCGATGCGGCCCATGCCGACGATGCCGAGGCGTTTTCCCGTGATGCGCCGGCCGAGCATCCAGGTCGGCGACCAGCCGGACCATTCCCCGTCGGGGATCACGCGGGCGCCCTCCGGAATGCGGCGTGCGACCGCCAGGATCAGCGCCATGGTCATGTCGGCCGTATCCTCGGTGAGGACGCCGGGGGTGTTGGTGACGGCGATGCCCTTCGCGACCGCCGCGGCGACGTCGATATTGTCGACCCCGTTGCCGAAATTGGCGATGAGCTTCAGGTTCGGGCCGGCCTGCCCGAGCACGGCGGCATCGATCTCGTCCGTGATCGTGGGCACGAGCACGTCGGCCGTCCGGACGGCTTCAGTGAGCTCTTCGGGTGTGAGCGGCTTGTCCTCGAGATTGAGGCGCGTGTCGAACAATTCGCGCAGGCGCGTCTCGATCACGTCGGGCAGGCGGCGGGTGACGACGACGACAGGTCTCTTCTTCATCGGTTCAAGCGCTCCCCGCATGGAAAAAGCCGCGAAGTGCAAAGAGTTTCACGCTCTCTTAACCCTGACTCGGCGATCAAAGGTGACGACCCGCCGCGTGGCGGTTTCCGTCAAGCTTCTCTACCAGAGCCTCAACTCAAGACAAAGACACTATCCGGGGGAACCATGCGCAAGATCGTCCTTGCCCTTGCTCTTGTCGGCCTGAGCACGGTGTCGGCGCCGGCGCAGCAGCCGCCTCCGGGCGGGCGCCTCGGCACCGGCCTTCCCGTGCCGCGCTATGTGAGCCTCAAGACGGATCGGGTGAACCTGCGCGAGGGGCCGTCGAAGGACCACAGGACCGCCTGGGTGTTCCAGCGCGCGGGCCTGCCGGTGGAGATCATCGCCGAATACGAGACCTGGCGGCGCATCCGCGATTCGGAAGGCACGGAGGGCTGGGTGCTGCATTCCCTGCTTTCGGGCCGGCGCACGGCTCTCGTCATGCCCTGGGCCAAGGGCAATCCGCCGCCGATAGGCCTGCTCGACCGCACCGACGACAAGGGCAGCGTCGTCGCCCATCTCCAGCCGGGCGTGATCACCAACATCAAGGGCTGCGACGGCAGATGGTGCCGGGTGATGATCGTGATGGACGGCGCCCGCGACGTTGACGGCTACATCCAGCAGGAGAAGCTGTGGGGCGTCTATCCCAACGAGACGGTCGAATAGGATTTTTCCAGTTTATCAAGCATTCGAATGAATCCCAAAAGTGGATTGCACTTTTGGGATTCATTCGATGCTCAATTCTTAACTTGCGCATCGTTCGAGCGGAAAACCGGGTCCACTTTTCCGCACGATGCGCTAGAAGGCAACATCGTTTCGCTTCTCTGGAAAGTTCGCCTGCATGTCCTTGAACCTGAGCTTCAAGCTTCTCCCGATCCTCGCCATCGCCCTCGGCGCGGCCTCGATCGTCGTTCCGCGCTTCCTGAACATCTTCGTGGCGATCTTCCTCATCGCCTACGGGCTCGTCGGCTACGGCTTCATCCGCTGAGGAGCGGGAGGTTCAAACCATCCGCCGCATCAGGCGCGGGCCGAAGATGTTGAAGGCGAGGCCGAGAACGATCACGGCGCCGCCGACGGCCTCGATGGGGTGCATGGCCTCGCCGAGAATGAGGGCCGAGCCCAGGATGCCGGCGACGGGCACGAAGAGCGCGAAGGGCGTCACCGTCGCCGCCGGATGGCGCGACAGGAGATAGGCCCAGATCCCGAAGGCGAAGATCGTGGTCGGATAGGCGAGATAGGCCACGGCCAGCAGGGTACCGCCGTCGATCTGCGTCAGCGCCGTCCAGACCGCGGTGGGGCCGTCGAGCCAGAGCGAGAGGCCGAGCAGCGGCAGCGGCGCGACAAGGCTCGACCAGACGATGAAGCCCAGCATGTCGACTCGGCCCGCCTTCTTGGAGACGATATTGGCCACGCCCCAGGAGGCGGCGGCCACGACGGTCATCAGGAAGGGGATCGCTCCGCCGCCGGTCATGCGCGGCCAGGCGATCAGGACGAGGCCGAAGCTCGCTACGAGGCCGCCGATCACCTGGTGCGGCCCGGGCCGCTCGCCCATGACAACGGCGGCGAAGAGAATCGTGAAGAAGACCTGCGCCTGCATCACCACGGAGGCGAGGCTCGCCGGCATGCCCAGGCCAAGCGCCGCGAAGAGCAGGCCGAACTGCGCCACGCCGAGAAAGAAGCCGTAAGCGACCACATGGCGCCAGTCGGTCTTGGGCCTCGCGATGAAGATGACGGCCGGCAGGGCCGCGAAGAGGAAGCGCAACGCCGCGAGCAGCAGCGGCGGCATGGTGCCGACCCCGAGCTTGATGACGACGAAGCTCAGGCCCCAGATGGCCGTGACGAGAAGGGCGGCGAGGCTGTGGCTGAGCGGCATCTGCTGAAGACCGGGGCCGCTCTCTCAAAGAATGAGGCGGTGACTTAGACGCTCTTGCGGCGCAGGCGGACGATGACTTCGACGCCTGCCACTTCCATGCCCTCGGGAGGCTCGGGCAGGTCGGCGACGCTCAGGCCGGAGGAGGGCATGTCGACGATCTCACCCTCTTCCTCCAGGAAGAAATGGTGATGCTCGGTCGGGTTGGTGTCGAAATAGGCCTTGGCCCCGTCCACTGCGAGCTGGCGCAGGAGGCCTGCTTCCGTGAACTGGTGCAGGGTGTTGTAGACCGTCGCCAGCGAGACCGGTACGCGGGCCCGGGTGGCTTCGTCGAAGAGCATTTCCGCCGTGATGTGCCGATCGCCTTTGCCGAACAGGAGCCAGCCCAAGGACACGCGCTGCCGGGTCGGGCGCAGGCCCACGCGGCGCAGCTTGTCCCGCAGCTCGGACACGGGGCATCCCCTCCGGTGAGCCGGGGCGGTGGTGGACTCGATATAGGCGGATAAAGGATCGGTCATCTGCGGAACTGAATGGACGAATAGGCGCTTCTAACACCACAATCATAAGAAAGCGAGAGGGTGACCGCAAGGCTGCCCTCCCGGCTGCGCTTGGCACGATTCCGCGAGTGGTGCAAGAATCCCCTTGAATCCCCGCGGGGGTCCTTTGATGGATGGCCAAGCCTGTGCTACCAGAGCCGCATTCACAGCCCCGAGGCGTTCTTGAGGCCCCTTTTTGAGACGCGATGAAAGGATCGGCATCCGGAATGGCCCGCCAGTCCAGCTTTACCTATGAAGAGCTTCTCGCCTGCGGGCGCGGAGAGTTGTTCGGCGCCGGCAATGCGCAATTGCCGCTTCCGCCCATGCTGATGTTCGACCGCATCACCTCCATCGGCGAGGACGGCGGCGCCTACGGCAAGGGCCATGTGGTCGCTGAGCTCGACGTGCGGCCGGACCTCTGGTTCTTCCCCTGCCACTTCAAGGGCGATCCGGTGATGCCGGGCTGCCTCGGCCTCGACGCTCTCTGGCAGATGACCGGCTTCTTCCTCGGCTGGGGCGGCTCCTCCGGTCGCGGCCGGGCGCTGGGCGTCGGCGAGGTGAAGTTCTCCGACCAGGTGCTGCCGACCGTCAAGAAGGTGGTCTACGGCGTCGACCTCAAGCGCGTCTTCCGCTCCAAGCTGGTGCTCGGCATCGCCGATGGCTGGCTCGAGGCCGACGGGCGCCGGATCTACGAGGCCAAGGACATGCGCGTCGGCCTGTTCCAGACGGACGCAGCCGCTGGCGGCTAGGCTCTGAACGGATCTGGCGATGGGGCGATGCCGCCCCATCCTATTGACAAAGCGTGATCTTTTTTTGAAGAACCGGCCCTGCCGGCTTGCGCATCGGCGGGATCCACCGTTTTGGGATCCGCCCGATGCTCCGGCAGCGGGCCTTCATGCGTTCGGGACCATGCTTTCATCCCATTCGCATGGCTTAAGTGTTGAGAATGGGCGGCGTCGACCTTACGTGTTGAATCGTTAAGGCTGACATCGAAGATCCTTTGAAGAGGTAGGCTATGAGGCGCGTCGTCGTCACCGGAATGGGCATCGTGTCGTCCATCGGCAACAACACGCAGGAGGTGCTGGCCTCTTTGCGCGAAGCGAGGTCCGGCATCAGCAAGGCCGAGGATTACGCCAAGTACGGCTTCCGATGCCAGGTGCAGGGCGCCCCGAGCCTCAACCCGGAGGAGATGGTCGACCGGCGCGCCATGCGCTTCCATGCGCGGGGCACGGCCTGGAACCATGTGGCCATGGACCAGGCGATCCGGGATGCCGGCCTCGAGGAGAACGAGATCTCCAACGAACGCACCGGCATCATCATGGGCTCGGGCGGTCCTTCCACCCGCATCATCATGGAAGCCGCCGACATCACCCGCGAAAAGGGTCCCAAGCGCATCGGCCCCTTCGCGGTGCCCAAGGCCATGTCCTCGACCGCCTCGGCGACGCTTGCGACCTGGTTCAAGATCAAGGGCGTGAACTATTCCATCTCGTCCGCCTGCGCGACCTCGAACCATTGCGTCGGCAACGCCTACGAGATGATTCAGTACGGCAAGCAGGACGTGATGTTCGCCGGCGGCTGCGAGGATCTGGACTGGACCATGTCCAACCTCTTCGACGCCATGGGCGCCATGTCCACCAAGTACAACGACACCCCGTCCCGGGCATCGCGCGCCTATGACGCCAACCGCGATGGCTTCGTCATCGCCGGCGGCGCGGGCGTGCTGGTGCTGGAGGAGCTGGAGCATGCCAAGGCGCGCGGCGCCCGCATCTACGGCGAGATCGTCGGCTACGGCATGACCTCGGACGGCTACGACATGGTCGCCCCCTCGGGCGAGGGCGCGATCCGCTGCATGCGCATGGCGCTCAAGGACGTTCACAACCCGATCGACTACATCAACCCGCACGCCACCTCGACCCCGGTCGGCGACCAGAAGGAGATCGAGGCGATCCGCACGGTCTTCGGCGCGGGCGACAAGTGCCCGCCGATCTCTGCGACCAAGTCGCTCACCGGCCACTCGCTCGGCGCCACCGGCGTGCAGGAGGCGATCTATTCGCTCTTGATGATGAACAACGGATTCATCTGCGAGAGCGCCCATATCGAGGAGCTCGATCCGGAATTCGCCGACATGAACATCGTCCGCAAGCGTGTCGACGATGCCAAGATCGACACGGTCCTGTCGAATTCCTTCGGCTTCGGCGGCACCAATGCCACACTCGCCTTCAGCCGCTACAACGGATAAGACATCGTCATAAACCCGAGACGGCTCCATGCGATGCCCCGAAAAAGGGGACTTCGCATGGACACGCTGAATCATACCGACATTCCGGCTCGCGATGCACACTTTCATAACAATTGGCGTCGCACGATGGAGCCGATGGATAGGGGGACCCGAGTGACCGGTCTGATGCAAGGAAAGCGCGGCCTCATCATGGGCGTCGCCAACGACCATTCCATCGCCTGGGGCATCGCCAAGACCCTGGCCAAGCACGGCGCGGAACTCGCGTTCACCTATCAGGGGGAGGCCCTGGGCAAGCGCGTGACGCCGCTGGCGCAGTCGCTCGGCTCCGATCTCGTCGTCCCCTGCGACGTGGAGGACATCGCCTCGGTGGATGCGGTGTTCGAGACCCTCGACCGGCGCTGGGACGGCCTCGATTTCGTGGTCCACGCCATCGGCTTCTCCGACAAGTCGCAGTTAAAGGGCTCCTATGTGGACGTCACCACTCGCGAGAATTTTTCCCGCACCATGGTGATCTCCTGCTTCTCCTTCACGGAGATCGCCCAGCGCGCGGCCAAGCGCATGAGAAACGGCGGCTCGCTGCTCACCCTCACCTATGGCGGCTCGACCCGGGTCATGCCGAATTACAACGTCATGGGCGTGGCGAAGGCGGCACTCGAAGCCTCCATGCGCTACATCGCGTCCGATCTCGGGCCCCAGGGCATCCGCTGCAACGCCATCTCGGCGGGTCCCGTGCGCACGCTCGCCGGCGCCGGCATCTCGGATGCGCGCCTGATGTTCACCTACCAGAAGGCCCACGCCCCCTTACGCCGCACGGTGACCATCGAGGATATCGGCGGCTCGGCGCTCTATCTGCTCTCGGACCTCTCGAACGGCGTGACCGGCGAGATCCACTACGTCGATTCCGGCTACAACGTCATCTCGATGCCCCGTCCCGAGATCCTCAAGGCCCAGGATGCGGCCGGCGTGACCGGCGAGGAGAGCTAGCGCATCGTGCGGCCCACCGGGTCCGCATTTAGCGATGCGCTCTTCAAGTATTGAAGCCCTCCCGATTCAAGATCGTTTTCGCAGCCATTGTCCGCTGCCTGTTAACCTTGGCCTTTACTGCCAAGGTTCCGGCACGAAACAAGACGCTTAACCTTACCCGTCAATCATCGTCCGACATCGATCTCAGGAAAACCTGAAAAGAAACCATCTGCGCCGTTCCACCGATGGACAGATCTCGTAATGTGAGCCAAGGATTTATCTCATATTCGCGACACTCTCGGTTTGCTGAATGCGACAGCACGACGACATCTCTTTTAAGTCTGCCTATGGCAGATCTCGCGAAGATTTGCTCATGCCCCAGAGGAATGGACCGGCGATCACTGAAAGCCTGTATCGTTATGCTTTCGAGTTGAGCCGCCAGATCCCATGGATGTCGGACGCCGAAGGGAACGTCATCCAGATCGGTCCCGGCTGGGCGGAATGGATCGGCCAGGCGCCGGAACAGCTGATCGGCGGCGGCTGGGTCAAGCTGGTCTATCCCGACGACCTGCCGCGCCTCGTCCAGACGCGGCGCGAAAGCCTGGCTTCCGGCGAACCCTACCAATGCGAATACCGGATCAGGACCGCCGACGGCAGCTATCGCTGGTGCCGCTCGAGCTCGGCCGCCCGCCGCGACGAGGCCGGGGCGATCGTGTTCTGGTACGGGACCACGGAAGACATCCACGACCGCAAGGAAGCGGAACAGACCCTGCAGGGCCATGCCCGGGTCCTGGAGATGGTCGCCGCAGGCCAGTCGGTGAGCGAGATCCTCACGGCCCTTTGCCATCTCGCGGAGGAGCGGATCCCAGAGGCGCGGTGCTCGATCCTGCTCCATGACCCGGAGGGCAACCTTCTCCGGCACGGCGCGGCTCCGAGCCTTCCGGCCGCCTATTGCGCCGCCATCGACGGCGTTCGCATCGGGCCTGCGGTCGGCTCCTGCGGCACGGCGGCCCATACCCGCAGCAGCGTCATCGTCGCCGACATCGCCTCCGACCCCTTATGGTCGAAATGGCGCGACGTCGCGCTCGGCTACGGCCTGCGGGCCTGCTGGTCGAAGCCGGTCTTCTCGCGTTCCGGCGAGGTGCTCGGTACCCTGGCGCTCTATTACGACGAGCCGCGTGCACCCAGGCCGGACGAGATGGAGCGCATGGAGGCCGTGCAGCAT
The DNA here is from genome assembly GCF_002741015.1 of Microvirga ossetica. Taxonomy (NCBI): domain Bacteria; kingdom Pseudomonadati; phylum Pseudomonadota; class Alphaproteobacteria; order Hyphomicrobiales; family Methylobacteriaceae; genus Microvirga; species Microvirga ossetica. The sequence goes on from NZ_CP016616.1 coordinate 2,671,740, forward strand.
CTAGCGGCGCTGGCAATCGAGCGGCAGAGGGACGATGCGGCTCTGCGCGAAAGCGAGGAGCATCATCGCAACTCCGTCGAGCTCAACCCGCAGATTTCCTGGACGGCCGATCCGCAGGGCGGTCTCCTCGATGTGTCCTCGCGCTGGCAGGACAGCACCGGGATGAGCGTGAGCGAAGCGGCGGGCTCCGGCTGGAGCCAGGCCCTGCATTCCGAAGATCGGCCCAACGCCCTGCGCGAATGGTCCCGGTCGATCGCGACCGGCACGCCCCTCGACGTCGATTACCGCCTGCGCATGGAGGACGGGACCTATCGCTGGTTCCGCTCCCGCGCCGCAGCCCGGCGCGGAGAGGAGGGCGGCGTCGTCCGCTGGTACGGCACGGTCGAGGACATCCACGACCGCAAGCTCACCGAGGAAACCCTGCGCTGGGCCGCGCATCACGACGATCTCACGGGGCTCGCCAACCGCAGGCTTTTCCGCGAGCGCCTCCAGCAAGCGCTCGCGAGCATCTCCGAGGCGCATCCCGCCACCGGCCTGCTGGTCATGGATCTCGACCATCTCAAGCAGATCAACGACAGGTTCGGCCACGACGCCGGCGACGATCTCCTGAAGGAGTTCGCCCAGCGCCTGCGCAGCGTCGCACGCGACACCGACACCATCGCGCGCCTCGGCGGCGACGAATTCGCGGTGCTGCTGCCCGGCATCGCCGGCGAGCAGGATATCGTCGCCGTGGCCGAGGCGATCCTGTCGCGCATGCAGGAGCCTCTGAAGCGCGACGGGAAGCTACTCGACTGCCGCGCCAGCATCGGCGGCGCCATCTCCCTTGGCTTCGGCATGAGCCCCGAAGAGCTCCAGAAGCAGGCGGACCTGGCGCTCTACCGCAGCAAGACCTCCGGCCGAGGCTCGTTCCGGATGTTCGTCGCGACCATGCGCGAGGAGGCCCAGAAAAAGGCTTCCGCGCTCGAGGTGGCGACGAGCGCGCTGGCCTCCGACTGGATCGTGCCATTCTACCAACCCAAGATGGCTCTGGCCTCGGGCACGCTCAGCGGCTTCGAGGCGCTCTTACGTTGGCATCATCCCAACGGCGGGATCCAGTCGCCGGAAAAGATCGCCCCGGCCTTCAACGACACGGAACTCGGCACGGCCATCGGCGAGCGCATGCGCGCCTGCATCTTCCGCGACCTGCGCCGCTGGCGCGATGCGGGCCTGCCCGTCGGGCGGATCGCCATCAACGTCTCGGCGGCTGAACTCCGGCGCGACACCTATGCCGAGCGCGTGCTCGACGAGCTGCGGCGCGCGGATCTGCCGGCGAGCTGCCTCGAGGTGGAGGTGACCGAGAGCGTCTTTCTCGATTCCGGCGCCGAATTCGTGGAGCGGGCTCTGCGCACCTTGAGCGCGGAGGGCGTGACCATCGCGCTCGACGATTTCGGCACCGGCTATGCCTCGCTCTCGCACCTCAAGCGCTTTCCGGTCGATGCGATCAAGATCGACCGAACCTTCGTGAGCGGCCTGGAGACCGATGCGGGCGACGCCGCCATCGTCAGGGCGCTCCTGAGCCTCGGCCGCAATCTCGGCATCGAGGTCGTGGCCGAGGGCGTCGAGACCGCAGTCCAGCAATCGCTCCTGCAGCGCCTGAGCTGCGACCTGGTCCAGGGCTACCGCATCGGCCGCCCCATGCCGGCAGAGGACCTGCCGTCCTTCATCGCGTCGTGGGCGGGGATGTGACGGGTATGCCGGTCGGCGGTTAACCCATCCCTCACGAACCTGCGAGACGATGAACCTTGGCCTTGCCAGCGCCACGATCGACCGGCACGAGTGGCTTTCCTTACGAGAGTTTTATTTCATGATCCTGTCTCGCCGCGTTCTTCTCGCCGGTCTTGCCCTTGCCGGCACAAAGGCCCCGGCCTTCGCGCAATCCGCGCCGGAGCCGCAGATGATCCCGGTAGAGCTGATCGAGAACGCCCTGAACCTGCCCTCCATCGTCCGTCTCGGCCACAAGCATGGCGACGTGATCATGGTGGAGTATTTCGATTACAACTGCCCCTGGTGCAAACGCTCGGCTCAAGCCCTGCCCGACCTCTTGAAGGCGGAGCCCGAGCTCACCTATGTGCTGGTGAATTTCGCGGTGCTGAGCCCGCAATCAGTGGCCGCGACGCGGGCGGCGCTCGCCTATCTGCGGCTCTACGGACCCGAGCGCTATCTACCGCTCCATCTCGCACTGTTCAAGCTGCGCGGCACAGCGGACGGATCGCGCGCGCTTTCAGAGGCGGAGCGCCTGGGCGGCGACACGAAGCGCATGACGGAGATCGCCGACAGCGCTGAGACGACCCAGTGGATGAAGGATGCCTTCTCCACCGGCAACGATCTCGGCCTCGTCGCCACTCCATCCTTCCTGATCGGGACGGAAGCCTATATCGGCGGCATGAGCCTGGAGCAGAAGCGCGAAGCAATCGCCCGGGCAAGAGGGTAACGCGCTTCTTCCCTCCCCCTTGCGGGGAGGGATTGAGGGCGGGGGTCGAAAAGTCAGAACACTGCGCCATTGAGACAGCACAAGGCGCATACGGTGCATCCCCGCTCCCGCCCGAGAGAGGGAGGATCGTACAATCAGCAATCGCTCGCCCGGTCGGACCACCCCCACCCCTGGCCCCTCCCCGCAAGGGGGACGGGATGGTTGCAGCTCGTGAGACGACCCGCTAAGCCCGGATAAGCATGTCGCTCATCCGCTCCTCCCTCCTGGTCGGTTTCGGCTCGGTCGCCTCGCGCGTCCTCGGCTTCGTCCGGGACGTGCTGTTCGCGCAAGCGCTGGGAGCGGGGCCTGTGGCGGACGCGTTTCTCGCGGCTTTCCGCCTGCCGAACCTGGTGCGCCGCGTCGTCGGCGAGGGCGGGCTCAACCCGGCGCTCGTGCCGGCCTTGAGCCGCCTGGAGCCGGACGAGGCCGCCGCGACCGCCGGCGACGTGCTCGGCGTCTTCGGGATCGCGCTCCTCGCGCTGACGGGCCTCGTGGAGATCGGAGCGGGCCTAATCGCGTTTCTCCTCGCGCCGGGTCTTCGCGACGACGGAACGCTGGCTCTGGTGGCGCTATACACGCGCCTCTCCTTTCCCATCGTCCTGTGCGTGACCCTCGCCTCCATCGGCGCGGCGCTTCTCAACATGCGCGGGCGTTTCGGGGCCACCGCCCTCGCGCCGCTCGCGGTCAATGGCGGGCTGATCCTGACCCTCGTTGCGATCGAAACCGGCTTCAGCCTGCCGCTCGTGCAAAAAGCATCGTGGCTTGCCGCCGCGTCGAGTCTCGCCGGGCTGATCCAGCTCGTCATCGTCGCCGCAGCGCTCCTGCAGGACGGACCGAGCCTCGTCCGGTTCCGCTGGCCGCGCTGGTCACCGCTGATGAAGAGCTTTCTGCTCGCCGGATTTCCGGTGCTGGCTGCGAGCGGCGCCGTGCAGATCTTCTTTCTGGCCGCCACCCAGATCGCCTCGTTCTGGCCGTCGGGAATTGCCTGGCTCTACTATGCCGAGCGCGTCATGCAGCTGCCGCTCGGGCTGATGGCGGCGCTCGGCTCGAGCCTGCTGCTGCCCGAACTCGCCCGGCGCTACAGGGCCGGCGAGATGCAGGCCATCGCCGCCGCGCAGAACCGGGCGCTCGAAGCAGCCCTGCTGCTCTCCCTGCCGGCCGCCGCCGCCCTCGTCATCCTGGCCCGACCAATGAGCGCGGTCCTGTTCGAGCGCGGCGCCTTCGAATCCTCCGACGCGGAGGGCACCGCCCTGGTGCTCGCGGCGCTCAGCCTCGGCCTCCCCTTCGCGACGGTGGCGAAGGTGCTGAGCCAGAGCCTGTTCGCCTGCGGTTCCCTGCGCGCGGCGCTCATGGCCGCCATCGCCGGCCTCGTTCTCACCGTGGCGGGCGCCCTCGCCCTCGCCTGGCCGCTCGGCCCGACCGGGATCGCGCTCGGGGTCAGCATCGGCTGTCTCGGCCATGCGGGCGCGGTGGTGGTCGGGCTTCACCGATTCGGTCTCTGGCAGCCGGACCGGGCCCTGACAGTTCGCCTGATGCGGATCGCGGCAGCGGTCCTCGTCATGGGTCTCGGGCTGGTGGCCGCCGTGCGCCTGATCCCGCAGGACGGCGCACTCTCCCTCGCCGCACTCTGCCTCGGCGGCCTTGCGCTCTATGCGCTTGGCGCCTTCGCGACCGGCGCCGTCAGCCGCGACGATTGGGCTTCGCTCACGAAAAACGCATGAGGACCCATGAGAACCCTTGCATCGTGGCGCGGCCCTGTCATAACGCGCGCCTCAATGGACTATTTTCGGGCGAGGCGGCCTCCGCTTCGCTGCAAGAAAAGCAGTCAGACGATATCCGGGGCTGTTAGCGGCTGAACTTGCAACCGCACCCGCCCCTGTGGGAGTTCAAGGCGATGGCGCAGTTCAAGGAGCTGGTGTTCTCGGGCGTTCAGCCGACCGGAAACCTTCATCTCGGGAATTATCTCGGCGCCATCAAGCGCTTCGTCACGATGCAGGAGAACTACGACTGCATCTATTGCGTCGTCGACATGCACGCGATCACCGTGCCGCAGAACCCGGCGGACCTCACCCGCCAGATCCGCGAAGTGACGGCCGCGTTCATCGCCGCCGGCATCGACCCGAAGCGCCATATCGTCTTCAACCAGAGCCAGGTGCCGCAGCATGCGGAGCTCGCCTGGGTGTTCAACTGCGTCGCGCGCCTCGGCTGGCTCAACCGCATGACCCAATTCAAGGACAAGGCGGGCAAGGACCGGGAGAACGCTTCCGTTGGCCTCTACGCCTATCCGGACCTGATGGCCGCCGACATCCTGGTCTACCGCGCCACCCATGTGCCGGTGGGCGAGGACCAGAAGCAGCATCTCGAACTGACCCGCGACATCGCTCAGAAGTTCAACAACGATTGGGCCGAATCGATTGCCGCGCACGGTTTCGGCGAGACCTTCTTCCCGCTGACCGAGCCGATGATCCAGGGCCCGGCGACTCGAGTCATGTCGCTGCGCGACGGCTCGAAGAAGATGTCGAAGTCGGACCCGTCCGACTATTCGCGCATCAACCTCACGGACGATGCCGACACCATCGCCCAGAAGATCCGCAAGGCGAAGACCGATCCCGAGCCGCTGCCCTCCGAAGTCGAGGGCCTGAAGGCCCGGCCGGAAGCCGAGAACCTGGTGGCGATCTATGCCGCGCTCATGGACATGACGCCGGACGAGGTGCTGCGCCAGCATGGCGGCTCGCAATTCTCCGGCTTCAAGGCTGCCCTCGTCGACGTCGCGGTGACCAAGCTGTCGTCCGTCGCCGACGAGATGCGCCGCCTCATGGCCGATCCCGGCCATATCGATGCGGTGCTCGCGGACGGCTCCGCGCGGGCCCGGGCGCTTGCCTCCGTGACCATGGACGCGGTCAAGGACATTGTCGGTTTCGTGCGCGCGCGCTGATGCCTAAAAATGCTGCTGATACCTGGGCTTGCTCTTGCCGGCGGGGCAGGGCAGCATCTGCCTGATGCAGGAGAGCGTGCTGTGAGCGGCAAGCGCCGATCCTACGAATCGGGCCACCGTCCGAAATTCATGGTGGTGATCGACCAGACCCCCGAATGCGCCCGGGCTGTGCATTTCGCCTCCCGGCGCGCGGCCCGCACCGGCGCGAGCATGGTCATGCTCGCCGTGGTGGACCCGCCCGACAACTTCGAATGGATCGGCGTCGGCGAGGCCATGATCGAGGAGGCGACCGAAGAGGCGCAGAAGCGGCTCGAGGACGCCGCCCGCGAGGCCCGCAGCGCCGCGGGCGTCGAGCCCGAGCAGGCGATCCGGGTCGGCAACCGGGCCGACGAGATCATCAAGCTCATCAACGAGGACGAGGACATCTCCTTCTTCGTTCTTGCCGCCGGCAGCGGCAAGGAAGGCCCCGGCCCCCTGGTCTCATCCCTCGCCGGCAAGGCCGCCGCCTCCTTCCCGGTTCCCATCGTCATCGTGCCGGGCACCCTGACGGACGAGGAAATCGACGCGCTGGCGGGGTGAGCGACATCTTCCCTCCCCACCTCATCTCGGGCAAGCCCGAGATGAGCATTCTCTTGCACAAGTCGGGAACACCCGACTTGTGTCGGGGAGGGATTAAGGGTGGGGGTCGAAAAGTCGGGATGCTCCGCCCTATCATGGAAGCATGAGGTCAATACAGCGCCATTCTCACCTGACCGATCACCCGGTTGGGCGACCCCCACCCCTAACCCCTCCCCGCAAGGGGGAGGGAAATCGCGCCACACATGTCATGCGATCCCACGTCCCACCGGTGCAGCCCCGGGATGAGTTCTGAGAATACGTTCTCCCCTTGGAATCCACCCCGATCCATTCCACATTGAGACTGGAACCTGTTAGAACGATTCTAACACTCATCTCGGCCGGCCTTGAACCGGCGCAGAGGATCACGAAGCGATGTTCATCCAGACCGAAGCCACCCCCAATCCCGCCACCTTGAAATTCCTGCCCGGCCGCGTGATCATGCCCGAAGGCACCTTCGAGGCGAAGACCTCCGAGCAGGGCGAAGTCTCGCCCCTGGCCCAGCGCCTCTTCGCCGTTCCCGGCGTGACCGGCGTCTTCTTCGGCTACGATTTCGTGACCGTGACCAAGGCGGACGGCGAGTGGCAGCACCTGAAGCCGGCCATCCTTGGCGGGATCATGGAGCATTTCATGACCGGCGCGCCGCTCTTCGCCAACGGCTACGGCGCCACGGAGGAGGACAGCGAGGAGTTCTTCGATCCCGAGGACGCCTCGACGGTCGAGACCATCAAGGAGCTGCTCGAAACCCGCATCCGCCCGGCGGTGGCGGGCGACGGCGGTGACATCACCTTCCGCGGCTTCAAGGACGGCACCGTCTATCTCGTGATGAAGGGCGCCTGCTCGGGCTGCCCGTCCTCGACGGCCACCCTGCGCCATGGCATCCAGAACCTGCTGCGCCACTTCCTGCCGGACGTGCGCGAGGTGCAGGCGGTTTAACGTCGCCATTTGATTCGCACCTGACGTTTCAGCTATCGAAGCGCGGCCCTTTCGAGCCGCGCTTTTTCTTTGGAGACCACCTGTTGCCAGCCCTGCCCGATGCCATCCTGGATCAGCTCTTTCGTGAAGCCCGCACCCATCGCTGGTGGGAGGAGCGGCCGATCCCGGAGATGATACTGCGTGAGATCGCCGAGCTTGCGAAAATGGGGCCGACGAGCGCCAATTCCTCGCCCGGCCGTTTCGTCTTCGTCGTGTCTGCGCAGGCCAAGGAAAAGCTCCGGCCGCATCTCGACGAGGGCAATCTGCGCCAGACCATGAGCGCGCCGGCGACCGTGATCGTCGCCTACGACATCGAGTTCTACGAAAAGCTCTTCTATCTCGCGCCGAACAGCCCCGACGCGCGCAGCTGGTTCGCCGGCAAGCCCGAGGCCATCGAGAGAGCCGGGTTCCAGGGCTCCTGCCTGCAGGGCGCCTATCTCATCATGGCCGCGCGCTCCCTCGGACTGGATTGCGGGCCCATGGGCGGCTTTTCGCGCAAGGGCGTCGACGAGGCCTTCTTTCCCGACGGACGGACAAAGTCGAACTTCCTGATCAATCTCGGCTACGGCATCCCCGAAAAACTTCATCCGCGCCAGCCGCGCTTCGCCTTCGAGGAATTCTGCACCATCGCGTGACTCACGCAGGCGCCACGATCCGCTCCACGAGGCCGATCATGGCGGATCTGAACTCCGCCGGATCGGAAAGGGGCGGCGCAGTGTCCGCGCCATGCCGGTCTCCGATTTCCCGGTTCCCTTCTCTTCGCTTCATGCTCTAAAGGAACGGAGACCTGACGGAGACGAACGTTGCGCGTTCTTGCCATCGATACCGCCCTCGGCGCCTGCTCGGCCTGCATCATCCAGGCGGGAGAGCCCGTGCCGCTGGCGGCCGAGACCATTCCCATGGAGCGCGGCCACGCGGAGGCCCTGATGCCGCTCCTCGACCGGCTCTCCGCCCAGGTTGAGGGCGGCTTCGAGAGCCTGGAAAGGGTCGCCGTCACGGTCGGGCCCGGCAGCTATACAGGCCTGAGGGTCGGCATCAGCGCCGCCCGCGGCATCGGCCTTGCCGCCGGCATCCCGGTCGTCGGGGTCGCGACGCTCTCCGCCTTTCTCGCACCCCTCATGGTCGGCGACCGGCGCGGGCTCTTCACCGCCGCCATCGATGCCAAGCACGGCCATATCTATATCCAGGCCATCGCTGCGGGCGGACGCACCATCATCCCGCCGGGTCTCATGACCTATCGCGAGGCCATCCGGCTTCTGGGCTCCGGCCCGATCCTCGTCGCCGGATCGGCGGCGGCGATGCTGGCAGCCGAGGCCCGGGCGCAGGGGGTCGAGGCTCATCTCGGCGAGGTGTCGGGCTTTCCCGATATCGGCTGGGTGGCGCGGCTCGGCGCCCTTGCCGACCCGAATCAGGCCCTGCCGAAGCCGCTCTACCTGCGCGAGCCCGACGCCAAGCCGCAGGACGGGGCCCGAATCGCCAGGCAATGAGGATTCTCGACCGGTTCATGCATCCGCCTGCCCCACGCTTCGCCCCCCTCGGCACCGAGGCCGCGGCGCGGCTTGCCGCCATCCATGCCTCGGCCTTCGCACGGGGCTGGAGCACCCTCGATTTCGAGCGGCTGATGGCTGAGCGCGGGGTCGTGACCGACGGGCTGTTCCTCGGGCGCGCGGCGAAGCCCGCGGGCTTCGTCCTGTCGCGGATCGTGCTCGACGAAGCGGAGATCATCACGGTCGCCGTCACCACGGAGGCGCGGGGCAGGGGCCATGCGCGCCCGCTCCTCGTCCATCATCTCGACGCGCTCTCGCGCCGGGGCGTTGCCCGCGTGCATCTCGAGGTCGAGGAGGGCAATGCGCCGGCGCTCGCGCTCTACCGCCGCCTGCACTTCGAGACCACCGGGCGGCGGGAAGGCTATTACCGCAAGCCCGATGGGACGCGGGTCACGGCGCTGACCATGGCCTTGGCCCTATAGCCCGCGCGGGCCCCGTCCCCTATAAGCCTCCGTGAGGAGTGGGTTAGCCGTGGCCACACGCAACATGACATCCGCCAAACAGCGCCGGTCGGACGCCATCGAGCGCGCCTGCCGCAAAAAGGGCCTGCGCATGACCGGCCAGCGTCGCATCATTGCGCAGGTGCTCGATGCCGCCGAGGACCATCCGGACGTGGTGGAGCTGCACCGGCGCGCGGCGGAGGTGGACGACCGCATCTCGCTCTCCACCGTCTATCGCACGGTGAAGCTGTTCGAGACCGAAGGCATCCTCGAGCGGCTCGATTTCCGCGACGGGCGCTCGCGCTACGAACAGGCGGCACGCGAGCACCACGACCATCTCATCAATCTCGAGACCGGCGCGGTGATCGAGTTCCGCTCCGAGGAAATCGAGGCGCTGCAGAACCAGATCGCCAAGCGGCTCGGCTACAAGGTCGTCTACCACCGGCTCGAGCTCTATGCGGTGCCCCTGGACAAGGACGAAGCGTGACGTCCATCGGCGTCGCCTTCCGGCTGCTGCTGCTCGGCCTGTGCAGCCTCGTGCTCGTGCCGCTGCAGATGCTGGCGCTGCGCTTTCATTGGTCGTCGATGCTGCATGCGCTGCCGGTGTGGTTTCACAGGATCATCCTCACGCTCTTCAACGTGCGGGTGATCGAGCGCGGCACGCCGCCTTCGGACGCGCCAACCATCGTCGTGTCGAATCACGTCTCCTGGCTCGACATCCCTGTGATCGGCTCGCTGCATCCGCTCTCCTTCATCGCGAAATCGGAGGTGGAGGGCTGGCCGGTGATCGGCCTGTTCGCGCGGCTGCAGCGCTCCGTGTTCATCGACCGCCAGCGCCGCAAGGCAACAGTGGAAGTGAACGACGCCCTCGCTCACCGGCTGGTGAAGGGCGAGGCGCTCGTGCTCTTCGCGGAGGGCACCACGAGCGACGGCAACCGGCTCCTGCCCTTTCGCTCCTCCCTCGTGGGCGCGGCCCAGACCGCGCTCATGCACGACAGCGTCGAGCGGGTGTTTCTCCAGCCGCTCGCGATCGCCTATACAAGCCGCAACGGATTGCCCGTCACCCGGCGCGAGCGCCCCTTCATCGCCTGGTACGGCGACATGGATTTAGGTCCCCACCTGAAGCTGTTCATTCGCGGCATCCCCCTCGACGTGGTCGTGACCTGGGGCGAGCCGATCCCCTTCAACGGCAGCCGCAAGCAGGCGACGGCCTTCGCAGAAGCCGAAGTGCGGCGGGCGCTGAAGGCGGCTTAAGCCAGCGTTTCGACGATCACCTTGATTCATCAAACCCCTATGTAACAATATCAGAAAAGCTGTGGGGTTCGATCATGTGGCGCCTTGGAATCATTGGAGTCTTTATGCTTGGGCTTCCTGCTCTCGCCCAAAGCACTTCTCCGTTGATGGAGGTCTCTTGCGAGCGCGAAGCTGAATGTCTTGCTCGACTTAACGGCCTTGCCAAGCGAGAGGGCGAACTCCTGTTTCTGAGGCTCGAAAACGGAAAGTCCGAGATTTATTTGGATGATCGCCAAGCCTGTAAAGACGATAACGCTTCCGATTGCGTGAAGTATAAGCTGCGCGCCTACCGCCCGGACCAAAAACTATTTGTTGTCGGCTACTCCCTCTATGAGGGCAGTGGTGCGAACGTTGTCAGCGCAAAATCGGGACGTACCGTTTTTCTAACGAACCTTCCCGTTTTTTCACCAAACGGGAGGTTCTTTGCCGCTGCCGACAGCGATCCGCATTATGAGCGAAAATACGAGATCGCCGTTTGGTCCTTTGTTTCGGGCAAGGCAAAGCAGGAGTTCACTTACAGTACCCCAAAGACTGCCCGCGAAGAGTCCTGGGAAGTGTTAGGTTGGGATGGCAACGACCGGATCAAGCTTAAGGTAGGCATCCCAGACGACGCCTATGAAATGCAGGAATCCGAGACAAAGCTCGTTCGAACCAAGCAGGGCTGGAAATTGAATTGGCCTTTACCGAATTCGAAGTAAGTCTCTGTCGGCGGCTGGCTCACACCCGCGCCTCCACATGCGCCCTCGCCTCCGCCAGAAGCCAGGCCCGGAAGGCGTGAAGCGCCGGCCGATCGGCCGTCGCCTCCGGGCAGACCACGTAATACTGGTAGGAGCCCTTCACCTGCTGCGGGAAGGGCTGGATCAGGCGGCCGGCCTGCAGGTAGTCGCCGATCAGCACGTTGGTGGCGAGCGCCACGCCCTGGCCGGAGGCTGCTGCCTGCAGGCAGAGATAGGTGTGGGTGAAGCGCGGCCCGCGGGAGGTGTCGATGCCCGTCACGCCGACAGCCGCAAGCCAGCGGTCCCAGGTGGTGTAGTCCAGGATGCTTTCGACCGCCTCGTGCAGCAGCGTGTGATGGCGCAGGTCCGCCGGCTCATTCAGAGGTCGCTTCGGATCGCCCATCAGGGACGCGCTGCAGACGGCGAAAAAATATTCCTCCATCAGCAGGTCCGAACGCAGGCCCGGATAGTTTCCCCGCCCGAAGCGGATCGCCACGTCCACGTCCTCGCGGGCGAAATCCGTCAGCCGCGTATCGACCGAGACCCGCACCTCCAGATCCGGATGCTGCGCTTTGAGCGATCCGAGCCGCGGGATGAGCCAGCCGGCGGCGAAGCTCGGCATGGAGCTCACCGTGATCACGTTGGAGCGGTCCGAGCGCAGGGCCTGCGCCGTCGCATCGTCGAGCCGGTCGAGAATGTCGGAAAGCGAGGCGGCGTAATGCTCGCCCAGCGGCGTCAGCACGACGCCGCGGCTCTGCTGGCGCAGGAAGAGCGGCCGCCCGAGCCAGGCTTCGAGAGACTTTACCTGTTGGCCGACGGCGCTCGCCGTCACGGCGATCTCGTCGCCGGCCTTCTCGAAATTCAGATGGCGCGCTGCGGCCTCGAAGGCGCGCAAGGCATTGAGCGGCGGCAGGCGACGACGGGACATGATGGCTCCGAACGGCATAGTGCCCAAGTTTTCCTTGGGCGAAGCTGAAGAACTTCTCGTTTGCTTATAACCTATCACAGGAGCACATTTCTCTTCAATGAAACGCCATCGAAGGAGAGCTGTCATGGCGATCGGATATGCCTCAGCAAATCTTGGGCTCCACACGGCCCGTCGCGAGCGCCGTAATGCCGTGCTCGAATTGCTTCTGCGGTTCGAAACCTGGCTCGACCGGCGCAAGACCTCGAAGGAGCTGTACGGGATGGACGACCGGGCGCTCGCCGATATCGGCTTGTCGCGGGCCGATGTGGAGAGCTTGAATGCCGCGTCCTGGCAGGATCACCTGCCCTCCACGTTCAGCCGGTGATCTTTCGAAAGGCGCCCTGATGAAGCTCTATTCCGGACCGTTAAGCCTTTTCTCGCGCAAGGTCGAAATCGCGCTTCACGAGAAGGGGCTCGCGTTTGAGCACATTCTGGTGCCGTTCACCCAGACGAAGGGCTACGATCCCCGGAACCCGGACGTCTTGGCCATCAATCCCAAGGGGCAGGTCCCTGTCCTCGTCGACGGGGACCTGCCCCTCTACGATTCGACATTGATCCTCGAATATCTCGAGGACGCCTATCCTGAGCCGGCGCTCTACCCGAAGGCGCCGGCGGAGCGCGCCCGCTGTCGTCTCCTCGACCTCTTCGCCGACGAGGTCATGCTGGCCCCGTTACGATTCCTGATGCATCGCACCGAGCCCAGGCCCGACGACATGGAGCGCTGGCAGGCGAAGGAGCTGAAGGCAAGGGAAGCCGAGCCGGTGCTGGCCGGCCAATTCGCCGAGCTCGACCGCCAACTGCAGAGCAGGGACTATCTCTGCGGCGCCTTCTCAGCCGCCGACATCGCGGTGTTCATGCCCGTCTTCTGGACTCGCCGCCTCGGCGGTCCGTTGCTGCGGGGGCACGATGCCCTGGCCGCCTGGTACGCGCGGCTCGGCAAGCGGCCGGCTTTCGCGAAGGTGATTGCCGAGATCCTTGCTGCCGACACGGAATTGTCGGCTCCCGTCGAGGGAGCGTTTCGGGAGTGATTCCAACAAAGGCCGTCATCCCGGACGGCGAAGCCGATCCGGGATCGTTATCAGGATAAGGCGCCATTCTCGTCTTGCGATCCCGGGTTCTGCTGCGCAGCCCCAGGATGACGTCAGATTCTTCAAATTCCTTGAGCCAAACGGCCGCTATTCTCTTGCTCGCATAAAAGGCTTAAAAGGGCGCTCCATCTCCGACCGCCCGATTGCAAGCAGAGACAGGCCGACCTCGTGAAAAAAGTTTTCGTCAAATCCTATGGCTGCCAGATGAACGTCTACGATGCCGAGCGCATGGCGGACATGCTGGCGTCCGAAGGCTACAGCGAAACCAAGGCGATGGAGGAGGCGGACCTCGTCATCCTCAACACCTGCCATATCCGCGAGAAGGCCGCCGAGAAGGTCTATTCCGAGCTCGGCCGCGTGCGCGAGCTGAAGCAGGAACGCCAGGCCCATGGCCGGGAGACGAAGGTCGTCGTCGCCGGCTGCGTCGCGCAGGCCGAGGGCAAGGAGATCCTGCGCCGGGCGCCCGCCGTCGACGTGGTGGTCGGGCCGCAGAACTATCACAACCTGCCGGCGCTCCTGAAGAAGTCGCGCACCGATCGCGTCGTCGACACGGAATTCCCCATCGAGGACAAGTTCGATCACCTGCCGGCACCAACCAAGGCGAAGACCCAGAGCCGCGGCGTGTCGGCCTTCCTCACCATCCAGGAAGGCTGCGACAAGTTCTGCACCTTCTGCGTCGTGCCCTATACCCGCGGCGCGGAGGTCTCGCGCCCGGTCGCAAAAATCCTCGACGAGGCCCTGCGCCTCGCCGATGCGGGCGTGCGCGAGCTGACGCTGATCGGGCAGAACGTGAACGCCTATCACGGTGAGGGGCCGGACGGCTCGGTCTGGTCACTTGGCCGCCTGCTTCATCGCCTGGCGGACGTGCCCGGCATCGTCCGCCTGCGCTACACCACGAGCCACCCGCGCGACATGGACGACGAGCTGATCGCAGCCCACCGCGATCTGCCCGCGGTGATGCCCTACCTGCACCTGCCGGTGCAATCCGGCTCCGACCGCATTCTCGACGTGATGAATCGCAAGCACACGGGCGACGAGTATCGCCGCCTGATCGAGCGCATCCGGCATGTTCAGCCCAATCTGGCGCTGTCCTCCGATTTCATCGTCGGCTTCCCCGGCGAGACCGATGCGGAATTCGAGGAGACCATGCGGCTCGTGGCCGATGTGGGCTTTTCCAGCTCCTTCTCGTTCAAGTACAGCCCCCGCCCAGGCACGCCGGCGGCGGAGATCGAGGCCCAGGTGTCGGAGGCCGTGAAGGCCGAGCGTCTGGCGCGGCTGCAGAACCTGCTGGAAATGCAGCGGCAGGCTTTCAACCACGGAACCGTCGGGCAGAGTCTCGACGTTCTCTTGGAGAAGCCGGGTCGTCATCCGGGCCAGATGGCTGGCAAGTCGCCCTATCTGCAGCCAGTGCAGTTTCAGAGCGACCGTCATGCCGTCGGCGAGATCGTGACGGTGCGGATTACGCAGGCTGGCTCGAACAGCCTGTTCGGGGAATGGGTCGGGCCGGGCAGCCAAGCTGCGGCCTAGCCTGTTGTCTGGAAAGACCCCATATTCGTTGGCCGCACGCCTTGCGGCCAACATTCAGAGGAGAGGCATTTGAGCCCAGCGGACAACGCGACCGCACGTGCACAAAAGGGACGGAACGCCAACAGCTTGCATCCTGGCGTCGTCGAAGAGGCCGAGATCATCCTCACCTTCGACGACAACCGCCTCGCCAGCCTCGTCTTTGGACAATACGACCAGAATCTCGCTCATCTGGAGCGGCGCCTGAACGTAGCTGCCATCGCCAACGGCAACCGGGTCACCGTGAAGGGCACGCCGGAAGCCTCCGAGATGGCGCGCCGCGTGCTCGAGGGGCTCTACGAACGCGCCCGCCAGGGCGGAGCGCTCGGCCCCGGCGATGTGGACGGGGCGATTGAGGAGAGCACGCTGCAGGGAAGCCTCTTTCCCGCCGCCGAGGAGCCGCCGGTTCCGGGCCTGACCGCCTTCGACCAGATCTCCACGCGCCGGCGCGGACCGGTGCGCGCCCGCAACGCGGCGCAAAACACCTATATCAAGGCGATCAAGCAGAACGAGCTCGTCTTCGCGGAAGGCCCCGCCGGCACCGGCAAGACCTGGCTCGCGGTCGGCTATGCGGTGTCGCTCCTGGAACAGGGCCAGGTCGACCGCCTGATCATTTCCCGTCCCGCGGTGGAGGCCGGTGAGCGCCTCGGCTTCCTGCCCGGCGACATGCGCGAGAAGGTCGATCCCTATCTTCGCCCGATCTACGATGCGCTCTACGATTTCATGGAGGCGCGGCACGTGGACCGGGGCCTGCAGACGGGCATGATCGAGATCGCGCCGCTCGCTTTCATGCGCGGGCGCACGCTGACGAACGCCCTGGTTCTGCTCGACGAGGCGCAGAACACCACCTCGATGCAGATGAAGATGTTTCTGACCCGCCTCGGCGAAGGCTCGCGGATGATCATCACCGGCGACCCGTCGCAGATTGACCTGCCGCCGGGCCAGAAATCGGGATTGGTCGAAGCCATGCGCATCCTGCAAGGAGTCGAGGGCATCGCCCGCGTCACCTTCAAGGAGCAGGACGTGGTGCGCCACGACCTCGTGCGCCGCATCGTGACCGCCTACGACAAGGCGGCGCGCGAGGCGCCGCCGGAACCGCCGCGGCAGGATTATCGGGACCGCAGGCCGTGATCGAACTCGACATCATGATCGAGGCGGGCGACTGGGACCGCCTCGCGGAGGCGGAAACCCTGGCGCAGAAGGCGGCCGAGGCCGCGATTGCCGTGACCTATGAGGCCAAGGGCGAATACGAAGCGAGCGTCATGCTGACCGACGACGCCCATATCCAGGCGCTGAACCGCACCTGGAGAGCCAAGGACAAGCCCACCAACGTGCTGTCATTTCCGGCTCCCGAGCAGCCGGGCGCGGCAGGCTCTCGCTATCTCGGCGATATTGCTTTAGCTTACGAAACCCTGGTGCGCGAATCCGAGGAGGAATCCAAGGAGCTCGCGCATCATTTTGCCCATTTGATCGTCCATGGAGTCCTGCATCTCCTCGGCTACGACCACGAAGTCGAGGCGGAGGCGGAGATCATGGAAGGTCTTGAGGTCAAGGCGCTCGCCACCCTTGGCATCGCCGATCCCTACCGCGATATGGCGGCATAAGAGCTGACAACCCACGACCATGAATGAAGATCGAAGTCGTAGCGACCGACCTGTCCGACCTCTCACCGAGACAGACGAGACACGCGACCATTGGTACGACCGGGTTCTGACCCGGCTGGGCCTGAAATCCCGCGAATCCATCCGCCACGACCTTGAGGACGCCCTCGCAGAAACCGTCGAGGACACGGATTTCTCGCCCCAGGAGCGGGCGATGCTCAAGAACGTGCTCTCCTTCCATCGCATCCGTGTGGAGGATGTGATGGTGCCCCGCGCCGACATCGTGGCGGTGGCCGCCGATACCAATCTGGGCGAGCTGTTGAGCCTTTTCCGCACGGCCGGCCATTCCCGCCTGCCGGTCTACGGTGAGACCCTCGACGACCCCAAGGGCATGGTCCATATCCGGGACTTCCTCGACTTCATCGCCATGCGCGCCGACAGCGGCACGCCGGAAGCCGGATCGGGCGACGAGACGACGCCGCCGAGCCTCGGCCAGATCGATCTGTCGATGAGCCTGTCCTCCGCCAATATCCTGCGCCCCGTCCTTTTCGTGCCGCGCTCCATGCCGGCCATCGACCTCCTGGTGCGGATGCAGGCGACGCGCACCCACATGGCCCTCGTGATCGACGAATATGGCGGCACCGACGGCCTCGTCTCCATTGAGGACCTGGTCGAGATGGTGGTGGGCGACATCGAGGATGAGCACGACGAGGATTCGACCTTGACCGTCATCCCGGCCGCGGACGGCACCTATATCGCCGATGCCCGCGCCAGCCTCGACGAGGTCAAGGAAGTGCTCGGTCTCGACCTTGCCGATGAGGAAGGTGCCGAGGATATCGATACGATCGGCGGCTTCATCGTCACGCTTGCCGGCCGCGTGCCGTCCCGCAGCGAGGTGATCGTCGGTCCCGCCGGCCTCGAATTCGAGGTTCTGGATGCCGATCCCCGCCGCGTGAAAAGGCTGCGCATCCACCGCCGCGCGGTCGCCACCGAGGTGGAGATCAGCGAAGGCCAGCCTCTCGCCCCGCGTCCTGAAAGCGCTGCCGCTGAATGATCTTCTTGGCTGACCGCGTCGCCTTTTCTTTCGGGTGGCGCCGCTGGCTGACAGCTTCCGTTGCGGGAGCCGTCGGCGCTCTGGCCATGCCGCCCTTCGGCTTCCTGCCCGCCCTCGCCCTCTCGCTGGTTCCGGCCGTCTGGCTGCTCGACGGGACGGTCAAGGATGGCCCCTCCCGTTGGGCGCCTTTCAGATCTGCAGCTTTCCTCGGATGGTTCTGGGGCTTCGGCTATTTCGTCGCCGGCCTCTGGTGGCTCGGTGCCGCCTTCCTGGTGGAAGCCGACCAGTTCGCCTGGGCGATGCCCTTCGGGGTGCTGGGGCTGCCTGCCGTTCTCGCCTTCTTTCCCGCCTTCGGCTTCGCCCTCGCCCGCCTGTTCTGGCTGCCCGATGCCTGGCGCGTCCTCGCCTTCGCCTTCGGCCTGTCGATCAGCGAGTGGCTGCGGGGGCATCTCTTCACCGGCTTTCCCTGGAACAACCCCGGCATGGCGCTCGGCCAGAACCTCTGGCTGATGCAATCCGCCTCGCTGGTCGGTCTCTACGGCCTGACTTTCTTAAGCCTCTGCATAGGGGCGGCACCGGCGGTCCTGCTCACCGGCCGGACGCGAAAAGAACGCTGGACCGCGCCGGCGCTGGCGGGCGCTCTGCTCGTCACTATCGCCGGCTTCGGCCTCTGGCGCCTCCCCCCCGAGGCCTCGCGCGACGTGCCGGATGTGCGGCTGCGCATCATGCAGCCCAACCTGCCTCAGGACGCCAAGTTCAATCCGCGCAACCGTGAGCCCATCATGCGGCATTACCTGGCCCTGAGCGCCAGGCCCGGTTGGAACGGCGGTGAGGCGGCGCCGACCCATATCGTCTGGCCGGAATCGGCCTTTCCCTTCCTGCTCCACCGCGATCCGGCCTCATTGGCCCAGATCGCCGCTCTTCTGGGACCGGGTTCGGTTCTGGTCACGGGAGCGGCGCGCATGGACGAGCCCCTTCCCGGCGAGGCCGCAGGCAAGTTCTACAATGCGATCCAGGCGATTGACGATCGCGGCACGATCCTCGGTTCCTACGACAAGGTGCATCTGGTCCCCTTCGGCGAGTATGTGCCGGGCTTCCTCGACGCCCTGATCCGCGCTCTCGGATTGCGGCAATTCGTGCATATTCCCGGCGGGTTCGAGCCGAGCGCGAAGCGCACGACCCTGGCGATCCCAGGCCTACCCCCGGCGGCTGCGACGATCTGCTACGAGGCGATTTTTCCGGGCGACATCCTGGCCGACGGACCCCGCCCGGACTTGATCCTGAACGTGACCAACGATGCCTGGTTCGGCCGGACCCCGGGGCCTTACCAGCATTTTGCCCAAGCCCGCCTTCGCGCGGTCGAGGAAGGCCTGCCTCTCGTTAGGGCAGCCAACACGGGAATCTCCGCAATCGTCGATCCGTTCGGTCGAATTATGAACGAATTGCCACTGGGAGTTGAGGGTATTGTCGACGCTTCTCTTCCAGTTGCGGAGCCCATTACTCTTTATAGGAAGGTGGGCAGGTTTTCTTTGACGGCCACGCTTGCGATCTGCTTAATGTTCTTGACTGTACGCCGCAGGCACCAATCAACCTTTCCTTAAGTAAACTCTGCCTTGCCGTTGCGTCAGTTTTGGCAAGGGGACAGGCCACAATGAAGAAGTCGACAGGCTCTATCGATAAGGAAATTGGAGGCCGGGTGCGTATGCGCCGTGTTTCTATTGGCATGAGCCAAGAAAAGCTTGGCGATATGCTCGGCCTGACCTTTCAGCAGGTCCAGAAATACGAAAAAGGCATGAACCGGATCAGCGTCGCGCGTCTCGTGGAGATCGCCAGGATCCTGGGCGTCGATATCGATTTCTTCTTCGACGGCATCAAGCCGGGCAAGGGCGAAGCCGGCTTCGCCGACAGCGGCGCACCCGGCTATGTCGCCGACATGATGTCCACGCCCGAGGGCCTGCAGCTGGTGCGGCATTTTACCGGCATCAAAAATCCCAAGGTCCGCAAGAGCATCGTGCAACTGGTCGCCTCTCTGGCTGCCCAGGAAGAGGTAGAGCGTTCGTCATAAAGAACGCGTCCGCTTGACCTTTCATCCCGCCTGCGGCAAGAGCATGGTTGAAGCCTGTGGCTGACCGCGGGCAACGATCTTTATTGCCTGAAGGAACCTCCGTCGTGCGGCGCTCCAGCTATCTTTTCACCAGTGAATCCGTTTCCGAGGGGCATCCGGACAAGGTTTGCGACCGGATCTCCGACGCCGTCGTCGATGCCTATCTGGCGGCAGAGCCCGAGGCCCGCGTGGCCTGCGAGACGCTTGCCACCACCAACCGCGTCGTCATCGCCGGTGAGGTGCGCGGTCCCGATTCCATCACCAAGGACACGGTGATCGAGCTCGCCCGCGAGGCGATCAAGGATATCGGCTACGAGCAGGAAGGCTTCCACTGGAAGACCGCCGACGTCTCGGTCTATCTCCATGCCCAGTCGGCCCATATCGCCCAGGGCGTCGATGCCGCCGGCAACAAGGACGAGGGTGCCGGCGACCAGGGCATCATGTTCGGCTATGCCTGCAACGAGACCCCGGCGCTGATGCCGGCGCCGATCTACTACGCCCACAAGATCCTCGAGAACCTCACCGCCGCCCGCAAGGCCAAGACGGGCGACGCCGCCAAGCTCGGCCCCGACGCCAAGAGCCAGGTCACCCTGCGCTACGAGAACGGCAAGCCGGTCGCGGCGACGCAGATCGTTCTCTCGACCCAGCACCTGGACGAGACCCTGTCCTCGGAGGACGTGCGCGCCATCGTCGAGCCCTATATCCGCGCGACGCTGCCGTCCGGCTGGATCTCGGCCGACACGATCTGGCACGTGAATCCCACCGGCAAGTTCGTCATCGGCGGACCCGACGGCGATTGCGGCCTCACCGGCCGCAAGATCATCGTCGACACCTATGGTGGTGCCGCTCCCCATGGCGGCGGCGCCTTCTCAGGCAAGGACCCGACCAAGGTGGACCGCTCGGCCGCCTACGCTGCCCGCTATCTCGCCAAGAACGTGGTCGCCGCGGGCCTGGCCGAGAACTGCACCCTGCAGCTCTCCTACGCCATCGGCGTCGCCAAGCCCCTGTCGATCTATGTCGACCTGCACGGCACCGGCAAGGTGGATGAGGGCAAGCTCGAGGCTATCCTGATGGACGCCATGGACCTCTCGCCGCGCGGCATCCGCACCCATCTCGGCCTTAACCGGCCGATCTATGCCCGCACCTCGGCCTATGGCCATTTCGGTCGCGCGCCGCAGGCCGATGGCGGCTTCTCCTGGGAGCGCACGGACCTCGCCGACCGTCTGAAGGCGGCCTTCCGCTAAACGATTCTCCGGCAGGCCGATCTGCGTCGGCGCCAGCGAGATTCTCAAGAAAAAAAGAGCCGGTTTCCGAAAGGGGCCGGCTCTCAATGTATGATCCGGTCTAAACGCCGGATTCCGATGAACCAGATCGTGATGTCTTCAGGAGCATGTGTCCGATGAGCGAAGCCTCCGAACGGGCCGGCGCCTTCTTCGGGCGCCGGAAAGGCAAGAAGCTTCGCGCCGGCCAGGACGAGCTGGTCCAGAGTCTTCTGCCCGCGATCCGCGCAATTCCGGGCCGCGACCTCCCGAGCCAGTTCCCGAACCAGGAGGCACGGCAAACCTGGCTCGAGATCGGATTCGGCGGCGGCGAGCATCTTGCTGCCCAGGCCCGCGCACACCCCGACGTCAACTTCCTCGGCTGCGAGCCCTTCGTGAACGGCATGGCGAAGCTTTTGGCCGCGATCGAGCACGAGCGTCTCGACAATGTCCGCGTCTGGGACGACGACGTCACCGAGCTGCTGCCGACCCTGCCGGATGCCTCCTTCGACCGGGTCTACATCCTCTATCCCGATCCCTGGCCGAAACGCCGGCAGCGCAAGCGCCGCCTCGTGTCCGACGAGATGCTCGAGACGCTTGCCCGCGTGATGAAACCTGGAGCCGAGCTGCGCTTCGCCAGCGACATCGACGATTATATCGGCTGGGTGCTCGCCCGAGCCCTGCGCTCCCCGCATTTCCGCTGGAAAGCCTCTCGCTCCGACGACTGGCGCCGGCCTTACGAGGGCTGGCCGGGCACCCGCTACGAGGCCAAGGCGATCCGCGAAGGCCGCGTGCCGAGCTACCTGACCTTCGTCCGGATCTGATCCCTAAAGCATCGGACCCGAAAGTGGATTGCGCTTTTGGGATCCATTCGATGCTTCTTTTCTTTGTGGGCGCGGAAAACCGGGTCCACTTTTCCGCGCCCAACGATGCGCCAGAGGGCCTATGGGGCCGTGCTTTTCGTAGGACCCTTGCTTTTTTTGCCTTGAATCGGTATATCTGCGCTGTCAGCTCTGGTTGCAGCGTCAAGCTGCTGGTCGAGAGTGGGCCCCCCGGGGTCCGCTCTTTTTTATTGCTTGGACCCCGGAGCGTGCGGAGAGCCATGACAAACGAACGTGACAAGCGGCTGATTACGGAGAGCGGCGTCGCCGCCCGTGTGGCGGCCATCGTCGAGCCTGTGATCGAGGACCTGGGCTTCAATCTCGTGCGGGTGCGGGTCACCGGTACGAATGGATGCACCGTACAGATCATGGCCGAAAGGCCGGACGGCACCATGTCGGTGACCGATTGCGAAACGGTGAGCCGGGCGATCTCGCCGGTCCTCGACCTCGAGGATCCCATCGCCACCGCCTACCACCTGGAAATCTCCTCGCCGGGGATCGACCGGCCGCTCGTGCGCGCCAGCGACTTCGAGCG
The DNA here is from genome assembly GCF_002741015.1 of Microvirga ossetica. Lineage (NCBI taxonomy): Bacteria > Pseudomonadati > Pseudomonadota > Alphaproteobacteria > Hyphomicrobiales > Methylobacteriaceae > Microvirga > Microvirga ossetica. The sequence continues at coordinate 2,693,822 of NZ_CP016616.1, forward strand.
CTGGACCGGCTACGATGCGAAGATCGAGATGGCCGTGCCGGTGGAGGGCCGCAAGCGCTACCGGGGTTTCCTCCGGGGTGTCGAGGACGGGATGCTCGTGATCGAGCTGCCGGACGTGAAGGAGGGCCTCGAGCCCATCGCCCGCGTGCCGCTGACGGATCTCGGCGAGGCGCATCTCGTTCTTACCGATGACCTGATCCGTGAATCGCTGCGCCGGGGAACCGCGCCGACCACGGACGACCTTGACGAAGATACGGATGTGGTGGAGGCGCCCGAGCCGCGCGGCCCGTCCAACGCATGATCCGGTGAAGTGGATACCGGTTCACCGGTAAGATCATGCGGAAACCAAAGGAATAAGGGTGGGATGCGGTCAAACGCATCCCGCACCGAGACGAAACCGAATTAAGGAGCGACCTCGATGGCTATCAGTGCCAACAGGCTTGAACTCTTGCAGATCGCCGATGCGGTCGCACGCGAGAAGGTGATCGACAAGCAGATCGTGCTCGACGCCATGGCGGATGCCATCGCCAAGGCCGCCCGGTCCCGCTACGGTGCCGAGACCGACATCCATGCGGAAATCAATTCCAAGACCGGTGAGCTGCGCCTGGCGCGGCACCTCCTCGTGGTCGAGGACGGCGCGGTGGAGAACGATTCCCGCGAGATCACCCTGGCCGAGGCCCGCACCCGCCACAACCCGGCGGCCCAGGTGGGCGACGTGATCGCCGATACCCTGCCGCCCTTCGATTTCGGCCGCATCGCGGCGCAGTCGGCCAAGCAGGTGATCGTGCAGAAGGTGCGCGACGCCGAGCGCGACCGCCAATACCAGGAATACAAGGACCGCATCGGCGAGATCGTCAACGGCTCGGTCAAGCGCGTCGAATACGGCAACGTGATCGTCGATCTCGGCCGCGGCGAGGCGATCATCCGCCGCGACGAGCTCATTCCGCGCGAGACCTTCCGTCCGGGCGACCGCATCCGCGCCTATCTCTTCGACGTGCGCCGCGAAGCCCGCGGCCCGCAGATCTTCCTGTCGCGCACCCATCCGCAATTCATGGCGAAGCTCTTCGCCTCGGAGGTGCCGGAGATCTACGACGGCATCGTCACGGTCCAGGCCGTCGCCCGCGACCCGGGCTCCCGCGCCAAGATCGCCGTGATCTCGCGCGATTCGTCCATCGACCCGGTCGGCGCCTGCGTCGGCATGCGCGGCTCGCGCGTCCAGGCGGTGGTCGGCGAGCTCCAGGGCGAGAAGATCGACATCATCCCCTGGTCGCAGGATCAGGCGACCTTCATCGTCAACGCGCTGCAGCCCGCGGAAGTGGTCAAGGTGGTGCTCGACGAGGAGGCCGACCGCATCGAGGTGGTGGTGCCCGACGACCAGCTCTCGCTCGCCATCGGCCGCCGCGGCCAGAACGTGCGTCTGGCCTCGCAGCTCACCGGCTGGGACATCGACATCCTCACCGAGGCCGAAGAATCCGAGCGCCGCCAGAAGGAATTCGCCGAGCGCACCGAGCTGTTCATGAACGCGCTCGACGTGGACGAGGTCGTGGGCCAGCTCCTCGCCTCCGAAGGCTTCCGCTCGGTCGAGGAAATCGCCTATGTGGATTCCGGTGAAGTGGCCTCCATCGAGGGCTTCGATGAGGACACCGCCGCCGAGATCCAGAGCCGCGCTCAGGAATACCTCGCCCGGATCGAGGCCGAGAACGAGGGCCGCCGCAAGGAACTCGGCGTCGACGACGACCTGAAGGAGATCGATGGCGTCACGACGGCCATGCTGGTGGCCTTCGGCGAGAACGACGTGAAGACGGTCGAGGACCTGGCCGGCTGCGCCACCGACGATCTCGTCGGCTGGACAGAGGGCCGCGGCCCGGAGGCGACCCGCTACAAGGGCGCCCTCGACGGCTTCGACATCTCCCGTGCCGATGCCGAGAACATGATTATGGCCGCCCGCGTCAAGGCGGGCTGGATCGAGCAGCCGGAAGAAATCGTTGAGACTGAGGGATCGGCCGAAGAGGCCGAGACCGAAGCTCAGCCGTCCTAAACCGGCTATGGTTAGCGCATCGTGCGGAAAAGTGGTCCCGGTTTTCCGCGCCGGGCGATGCGCAGGCAAAGAGAATGAGCTTCGGATTGATCCCAAAAGTGGGGTCCACTTTTGGGTCCGAAGCTCGAAGCGAGGTCAGCACCCGTGCCGCGGCATGAACCGGAGCGCACTTGCATCGTCACCCGCGAGGCTCAGAGCCCCGCGGGACTGATCCGCTTCGTCCTCGGGCCCGACAATCAGGTCGTGCCCGATCTCCGGCACAAGCTGCCGGGCCGAGGCGTCTGGGTCACGGCCCGTTTCGACAAGGTGGAGGAGGCGGCCAAACGTCGCCTCTTCTCCCGCGCCTTCAAGACCGAGGCCAGGGCTTCCGAAACCCTCGCCGCGGACATCGAATCCCTCCTCCGGGAGGATCTGCGCCAGGGCCTTTCGCTCGCCAACAAGGCCGGATCGGTGACCACCGGCTTCCATAAGGTCGAGTCGGCCATCACGGATAAGCCCATCGTTGCCCTTATTCATGCCGCAGAAGCGGCCGAAGATGGGCGAAGAAAATTGGCGAACCAGTTGCGAAAACGCCTCGGCGAGGCAATATCTAGCTTTCCGGTCATCCAAGAATTGTCGATTGACGAATTGGATTTGGCATTAGGCCGGTCACATGTGATACATGCTGCCCTCGTCGCGGGCGCTGGGAGCGACGGCTTTCTGAACCGCTGGCATCGTTACCGCTCTTTTCGCGGCACCGACGCCGATCAAACTGGCCTCGGAAACGGGACCGGCGAACCCACGATTTTGAAACCCGCAGGAACTGAGGCGGAATGACTGATACGAAAAACCAGGGCGACAAGACTCTCCACGTGTCGTCCAAGACGCTTTCTCTGAAGCGACCCGTCGAACAGGGCGTGGTGCGCCAAAGCTTCTCCCATGGCCGGTCGAAGTCGGTCGTGGTGGAGACGGTCAAGCGTCGCCCTGCTGTCGGTCCCGGTAACGGGGCCAAGGACGAGAGACCCGCGCCGCAGCAGGCTGCGGCTCCCGCCGCTGCGCCCAAGACGGCGGCGGCGAGCCCGAAGCCGGCGGCTCCGGCTCAGGGCGGACGTCCGCAGCGCAACAACGCTCCGAATACGCCTCGCTCCGGCGGCATGGTGTTGCAGACGCTCTCCGAACAGGAGCGCGATGCGCGCATGAATGCGCTCGTCGATGCGCGCCGCCGCGATGAGGAAGATCGCAAGCGGCAGGTCGAAGAGGATGCCCGCCGCGCCGAGCGCGAGGCCGCCGAGGCCAAGGACCGTGAAGCTGCCGAGGCCCGCAAGCGCGAGGAAGACGAGCGCCGCCGCCAGGACGATGAGCGCAAGCGCCGCGCCGAGGACGAGGCCCGCCGCCGCCTGGGCGAAGAGGCCCCGCGCCAGTCTTCCGCACCGGCTCCGGCCGGTCGTGGACCCGGCTCCGACCGGCCCCGTTCCGATGGTCCCCGTCCTGCCGGCCGTTTCGACGGCCCGCGTACGGGACCTCGCTCGGACGGTCCGCGTACGGGCGGCTATGGCGGTCAACGCAGTGGTGGTGGCACCATGGGCGGCCGTCCGCCGAGCCTGAACCATATGGCGCGCCCTGCCGCGCCGGTCGCGCCCGATCCGGAAACGGCAAAGCCCAATGTCCGCACGGTTGCTCCCGTCGCAGCCCGCGCCGTCGTGGCGGACGAGGAGGAGGGTGCACGCACCATCCGTCGTCCCGGCGTCGCGGCCAAGCCCGCGGCCCTGCCGAAGACGCCCAAGACCGCTCCCGGCGAGGAAAAGCGCCGCGGCCGTCTGACCCTGGCCAACGCGACCTCGGGCGAGGACGAGCGCACCCGCTCGCTCGCCTCCTTCCGCCGCCGCAATCAGCGTCTCATGGGCCACCGCCAGGTGGAACAGAAGGAAAAGATCGCCCGAGAGGTGACGATTCCTGAGACGATCACCATCCAGGAGCTCGCCAACCGCATGTCGGAGCGCGCCGTGGACGTGATCAAGTTCCTGATGAAGCAGGGCGAGATGCACAAGATCACCGACGTGATCGATGCCGATACCGCGCAGCTCGTCGCGGAGGAGCTCGGCCACACGGTGAAGCGCGTCGCGGAATCGGACGTCGAGGAAGGCCTCTTCGATACGCCGGACGTTGACGAGAACCTCGTCACCCGTCCGCCGGTCGTGACCATCATGGGTCACGTCGACCACGGCAAGACCTCGCTGCTCGACGCGATCCGCAAGACCAACGTGGTCTCGGGCGAAGCCGGCGGCATCACGCAGCATATCGGCGCCTATCAGGTGACCTCGCCGCTCGGCGGCAAGATCACCTTCATCGATACGCCCGGCCACGCGGCCTTCACGGCCATGCGCGCCCGCGGCGCCAAGGTGACGGATATCGTGGTGCTGGTGGTGGCGGCCGATGACGGCGTCATGCCGCAGACCGTTGAGGCAATCAACCACGCGCAGGCGGCCGGCGTGCCGCTGATCGTGGCGATCAACAAGATTGACAAGCCCGATGCCAACCCGCAGCGGGTTCGCACCGAGCTCTTGCAGCACTCCATCGTCGTCGAGTCGATGGGTGGCGAAACCCTGGAATTCGAGGTCTCCGCCAAGACGGGCGACGGTCTCGAGACCCTTCTCGAAGGTCTCCAGCTGCAGGCAGAGATCCTCGAGCTCAAGGCCAATGCCGAGCGCTCGGCGGAAGGCACCGTCATCGAGGCGAAGCTCGATCGCGGCCGTGGTCCCGTGGCCACCGTGCTCGTGCAGCGCGGCACGCTCCGCACCGGCGACATCGTCGTGGCCGGCGCCGAATGGGGCCGCGTGCGCGCCCTGATCAACGATCTCGGCGCCAACGTGAAGGAGGCCGGTCCCTCGGTTCCGGTCGAGGTCCTGGGCTTCAACGGCACGCCCGAGGCCGGCGACCGCGTGGCGGTGGTCGAGTCGGAAGCCCGTGCCCGCGAGGTCACCGAGTACCGCACCCGCCAGAAGCGCGAGCGTCAGGCGGCCCGCATGGGCTCGTCCGGACGGACGCTCGCCGACATGATGCGCGACCTCAAGGCCGGAGCCGGCCGCAAGGAGTTCCCGCTCGTGGTCCGGGCCGACGTGCAGGGCTCGGCGGAAGCCATCATCGGTTCGCTGGAGAAGGTGGGCAACGATGAAGTTGCAGCCCGGATCGTCCAGGCCGGCGTCGGCGGCATCTCGGAATCCGATGTCACCCTGGCGGAAGCCTCGGGCGCCATCATCCTCGCCTTCAACGTGCGTGCCCACAAGGAAGCACGTGAGGCGGCCGAGCGCGCCGGCATCGAGATCCGCTACTACAACATCATCTACGATCTCGTGGATGACGTGAAGGCGGCCATGTCCGGCCTGCTCGCTCCGACGCTGCGCGAAGAGCGGCTCGGCGAGGCGCAGATCCTCGAGGTGTTCAACGTGTCCAAGGTCGGCAAGATCGCCGGCTGCCGCGTCCTCGACGGCGTGGTCCAGCGCGGCGCCCATGTCCGCCTGATCCGCGACAACGTGGTGATCCACGAAGGCAGGCTCTCGCAGCTCAAGCGCTTCAAGGACGACGCCCGCGAGGTTACGTCGGGCCAGGAATGCGGCATGTCCTTCGAGAACTACCAGGACATGCGCGTTGGCGACCTCATCGAGTGCTACCGCGTGGAAGAAGTGAAGCGGACGCTGTAAAAAAGCCTCCGTTTTCGTCCCACAATCGCCTATCGATCGTCATGGCCGGGTCGCTCCCGGCCATGATCCCTTTTGATCGATCCGGTCCAATCCCGGAGATTTAAGACAATGGCCAAACGTTTCGAACAAACCGCCGGACCCACCCAGCGCCAGCAGCGCGTGGCCGAGCTTATCCGTCATGCGCTCGCCGAGGTCCTCTCGCGGGGAGACCTGCAGGACGAGGTGCTGACGAAAAACGTCATCACCATCCCCGAGGTACGCATGTCGCCGGACCTGAAGCTGGCGACAGCCTATGTCATGCCGCTCGGCGGCCGGGACGAGGCGGCCGTGATCAAGGCGCTGGACAAGAACAAGAAGATCCTGCGCCAGGAGGTCGCCCGTCGGGTGAGCCTGAAATTCGCTCCGGACCTGCGCTTCCTTCGGGACGAGAGCTTCGACGAGGCCGCGCGGATCGACGCGCTGCTCCGCACGGAACGGGTGGCCCGCGATACAGGCAGACCCGGCCCCGCCGTGCCCGAGGACGACAAGGACGAGCAGGATTCATGATCGAAGATCGCCCCGTGCGGCGCCCCCAGGGGGACAGGCCCAAGAAGCGCGACGTCAACGGATGGATCATCCTCGACAAGGGCGTCGGCATGACCTCGACCCATGCGGTCGCCGTCGTCAAGCGCGGCCTCTCCGCCAAGAAGGCGGGACATGCCGGCACCCTCGACCCCCTCGCCTCCGGCATCCTGCCGATCGCGCTGGGGGAGGCGACCAAGACGGTTCCCTTCGTCATGGACGGGCGCAAATCCTACGTCTTCACCGTGGCCTGGGGTGAGGAAACCACCACGGACGACACCGAGGGAGAGGTGGTCGAGCGGACGGACAAGCTGCCGGACCCGGCCGAGATCGAGGCCCATCTTCCCCGCTTCACCGGGCAGGTGCAGCAGGTGCCGCCACGCTTTTCCGCGATCAAGATCGCCGGCGAGCGCGCCTATGACCTCGCCCGCGATGGCGAGGTGGTGGAACTGCAGGCGCGCACGGTCGAGATCGACCGCCTGTCCCTGATCCACCACGCAGGCAACCGCTCGGTGATCGAGGCCGATTGCGGCAAGGGCACCTATGTGCGCGCCATTGCCCGCGATCTCGGCCGCGCACTCGGCTGCCTCGGGCATATCGCGGCGCTCCGGCGCACCCGCGTCGGACCGTTCACTGAGCACGAGGCGGTCACCGTGGATGACATCGCCACCGATCCGGCAGCGCTACGCCCGGTGGAGACGGCCTTGAGCGAGATCCCGTCGATCGCGGTCAGCCGCGACATGGCCGGGCGACTGATGCGCGGCCAGTCGATCATCCTGCGCGGACGCGAGGCGCCGCTCTCCGGCAAGGTCTACGCCACCTGCAACGGGATCCTCGTCGCCGTCGGCGACGTGGAGCGCGGCGAGCTCGTGCCTCACCGGGTGTTCAATCTGGGCGTTTGAAGCACGTCATCCTGGACGAAGCGCAGCGGAGATCAGGGATCAAGTACAGAATAGAGCACTGGGACCCTCCCCACCCCTCTCAGGCCTGCCTGAGAAAACACCCGACTTGCGGCGCGGGAGAGTTGGAGCGGGGTGTGAGCGCGAACCTATCAAGCTCCGGCGCCAGCCCCCCTCCCTGGCCCTCCCCCACAAGGAGGGAGGGGAATAGCGCCTCATCCTGCAAATGGTCGATCCTACTCCAAACCGGCCCATCCCATTGCTCCGCTTGGGAAAAACGATTTCTCTGGCGCTCGGACGCTTTTCGTGTATGGTGCGCCATCTTTTCGACGGCTCATGCTTCGAAAGACGCGTCCGAGTTCGGACCGCGCTGGACGACATCCCGGCCCGGCCCTTCCGGAGGCCCCTGACCTGAAGCCCTGAAGGCGAAGGTCTCCTGACAAAACCAACCTGAAAGGATTGACGATGTCGATTACGGCTGAGCGCAAGAACGCGCTTGTGAAGGAATTCGCCCAGAAGGCTGGCGATACCGGCTCCCCCGAGGTGCAGGTCGCCATTCTCACCGAGCGTATCAACAACCTGACCGGCCACTTCAAGAGCCACACGAAGGACAACCATTCCCGTCGTGGCCTCCTGAAGATGGTGTCGTCGCGCCGTTCGCTTCTCGACTATCTGAAGAAGAAGGACGAGAGCCGCTACCGCACGCTGATCGAGAAGCTCGGCATCCGCCGCTAAGCTTTTTGAAACAACTTCCGTCCGGAGCCCGGCTCCGGACGGCCCTCCGGGCACGATCCGAAAAAGTGGAATCCGATTTTTCGATCAGATCATGCCCAACCGAAAATAGAGCGGATGCGAAGGCATGGCCTGAGGCCGCTCGACACCGTGAGGATCTCAATCCCGGTGGTCTCTAAGGAGGCGGTTGACGCGATGACCATGGCAGGATCGCAAGGGACTTGTGAGAGCGGCCTGTGCCGTTTTCGGAGTTCCTTGCCGTCTTGCTCATGGCATCGAGCCCCCCGCTCCTGCTGTCATGAAAGACGTCAAACATGTTCGACATTCAACGCGAAGAACTGATCTGGGCCGGGCGCAAACTCGTGCTCGAGACGGGCAAGATGGCCCGCCAGGCCGACGGCGCCGTCGTCGCCACCTACGGTGAAACCACCGTTCTCGCCACCGTCGTCTCGGCCAAGGAGCCGAAGCCCGGCTTCGACTTCTTCCCGCTCACGGTGAACTACCAGGAGCGCACCTATGCCGCCGGCCGCATCCCGGGCGGCTATTTCAAGCGCGAAGGCCGTCCGACCGAGAAGGAGACCCTGGTCTCCCGCCTCATCGACCGCCCGATCCGCCCCCTCTTCGTCGAGGGTTATAAGAACGACACCCAGGTCGTCGTGACCGTGCTCTCGCACGATCTCGAGAACGATCCCGACATCGTCGGCATGGTTGCCGCCTCGGCGGCCCTGACGCTGTCCGGCGTGCCCTTCATGGGCCCGGTCGGCGCTGCCCGCGTCGGCTATATCGGCGGCCAGTACAAGCTGAACCCGCCGCTGCAGGAGATGGACCAGACCTCCCTGGACCTCGTGGTCGCCGGCACCGCCGACGCCGTGCTCATGGTCGAATCCGAGGCGAAGGAACTGGCCGAGGACGTGATGCTCGGCGCCGTGATGTTCGGCCACAAGCATTTCCAGCCGGTGATCGAGGCCATCATCCGCCTCGCCGAGAAGGCCGCCAAGGAGCCCCGCGACTACCAGCCTGCGGACGTGTCCGAGGTGGAAAAGGCCGTTCTCGAGATCGCCGAGAAGGATCTGCGCGAAGCCTACAAGCTCACCAAGAAGCAGGATCGCTACACCGCCGTCGATGCCGTGAAGGCACGCGTGATGGAGGCTCTCTGCCCGGCCGAGGGCGAGGCCCGCTTCGAGCCTGAGAAGGTCAAGGCCGTCTTCAAGGAAGCCCAGGCCAAGGTCGTGCGCTGGAACATCCTCGATACCGGCTCCCGCATCGATGGCCGCGATCTCAAGACCGTCCGTCAGATCCAGTCGGAAGTCGGCATCCTGCCGCGCACCCACGGCTCGGCCGTGTTCACCCGCGGCGAGACCCAGGCGCTGGTCGTGACCACGCTCGGCACCGGCGAGGACGAGCAGTTCATCGACCAGCTCGAAGGCACCCGCAAGGAAACCTTCCTGCTGCACTACAACTTCCCGCCCTATTCCGTCGGCGAGACGGGCCGCATGGGCTCGCCCGGCCGCCGCGAAATCGGCCACGGCAAGCTTGCCTGGCGCGCCATCCACCCGATGCTGCCGGCGGCCCACGACTTCCCCTACACGATCCGCGTCGTGTCGGAGATCACCGAGTCGAACGGCTCCTCCTCCATGGCCTCCGTCTGCGGTGCCTCGCTGGCGCTGATGGATGCGGGCGTGCCGCTGCGCCGTCCGGTGGCGGGCATCGCCATGGGCCTCATCCTCGAGGGTGAGCGCTTCGCGGTCCTGTCCGACATTCTCGGCGACGAGGATCACCTCGGCGACATGGACTTCAAGGTGGCCGGCACGGAGCAGGGCATCACCTCGCTCCAGATGGACATCAAGATCGCCGGCATCACGGAAGAGATCATGCGCGTGGCGCTCGAGCAGGCTCAGGCCGGGCGCACGCACATCCTTGCCGAGATGAACAAGGCGCTCACCGCGCCGCGCGCCGAGCTCGGCGAGCATGCCCCGCGCATCGAGACCATGCAGATCCCGGTCGACAAGATCCGCGAAGTCATCGGTTCGGGCGGCAAGGTCATCCGCGAAATCGTGGAGAAGACCGGCGCCAAGATCGACATCAACGACGACGGCCTCATCAAGATCGCCTCCGCCGACGGCAAGTCGATCAAGGCGGCCTATAACTGGATCCGCTCCATCGTTGCCGAGCCCGAGGTCAACGTGATCTACGAGGGCACGGTGGTGAAGGTGATGGAGTTCGGCGCCTTCGTGAACTTCTTCGGTTCCCGCGACGGCCTCGTCCACATCTCCGAGCTCGCCAAGAACCGCGTCGGCAAGGTCACGGACGTGGTGAAAGAGGGCGACAAGGTGAAGGTGAAGTTCCTCGGCATGGACGAGCGCGGCAAGGTCCGTCTCTCCATGAAGGTGGTCAACCAGGAGACCGGCGAGGACATCACCGAGCAGCTCAAGGCCGAACGCGACGCCGAGCGCGCCCAGCGCGATCAGCAGAAGGCTGCTGGGGAGTAATTGTATCAAGCCTGAATAAGAACAAAGAAGGCGCGGCTTCGGCCGCGCTTTTTTATTGTCTCAAAGACTTGCACGAACCTAAGCCCTCATCCTGAGGGGATTGCGCGAGCAATCCGTCTCGAAGGATCAGGGCGCCTCCAGTGCACTCTGGATCCTCCTTCGAGACGCCGCTGACGCGGCTCCTCAGGATGAGGCCGAGAGGTGTGAACCAGCCTCGCACGGAAAGCCTCACTTCAACGGAAGATAGATATCCGTCCGCAACTCGGTCGGCGGCGTATCGCGCGGGCTGTTGAGATATTCCTCGAAGATCGGGGCGTCTGCAGCCTCGCGTCCCGATGAGGGAAGCCATTGGCCGAAGAGCCAGTCGTAGGCCGCGCGCATGTCGCCGTAGGGGCCTTTGTACTTGAGCACCGCATGATCGCCGCCTTGGAGCTGCGCTATGAAAAGCGGCGCATCGACGGTCATGGATTCAGGCACAACGACGCCAGCCTGCGATCTCAATTCCTGTTCTGGAACGCTCGTCGGATCGTCAAGATAAACGCCGACCATGCGTAGGTCCGGCCGGATCAGACTGCGCTGGGCTAGCATCGTGAAGAGTAGGTCGAAGCTCTTGCCGATATTCATGTAGGGACCGCGATGCTCGACCGCGATCAGGGTCATAGCAGGAACATTCGTGGTGCCGATCTCGTACATGACGTTAGCTCCTTCAGGCATGGGGGATTTGAAAACCGAGTGACTGCCGATCTCGCGGTACTTGGCGGGCGGCAATCCGAAAGCGGCGCTGAAGGCCCGCGTAAACGAGGCCTGGCTGTCATAGCCCGCTCGTTCCGCAACCTTCGCAATCGGCCTGTCGGTATGGGCGAGATCGGCGGCCGCGCGCTGTAGTCTCAGACGCCGGACGGTGGCAGTAACCGTTTCACCGAAATGGGTGTGGTAGATCCGATGCCAGTGATAAGGCGAAAGGCACGCAATCTCGGCAAGCATATCGAGACTGAGCTCTTCATCAAGATGATCGTGGATATAGGCGGACACCCGCGTGAGGCGGCCGGCATAGCTTTCAGAGATGGCTTGTTCCATCATGCGGCACCCGCTTCGAGGTTGTTGAGGCAACCTTAAGCAGAAGGCCTTTGACAAATCCTGCTCTTTTGTATCACCGCCCCAGACTATCCGCCTGCGGGATGATCCAGCTCCCCAAAGGCGCCGCCCGCCCCCTGATCTGCACGATCTGGCGGTCGCGGTCGGAGAGGTCGAGACCGGCGCGGGTGGCGAGGTCTTCGGAGATCACGAGCTCCACGTCGAGCTCCTTGGCGAGGCCCTCCAGGCGGCTTGCGGCGTTGATGGTGTCGCCGACGGCGGTGAGGCTGGTGGCCTGGCCGTAGCCCATCTGCCCGACGATGGCGGGGCCGGCATGAAGGCTCATGGCGATTCTTAAGGGACGCTCGAATTCGCTCTCGTATTCCTCGTTGAGATGGGCGAGCGCCGCCTTGATCCGGAGCGCGGCATCGAGCGCCTGTTGTGCCGCCTGCTGCGGCGTCGTGCGCAGGCCGAAGAGGGCGAGCACCCCGTCGCCGATGAACTTGTCGATATAGCCGCCCGCGTCCTCGACGGATTCGCCTACCGCCTCGAAATAACGGTTTAGGATGAAGACCGTGTCGAAGGGCAGGCGCCGCTCGGCAAGAGTCGTGAAGCCGCGCAGGTCGCAGAACAGGACCGCGATCTCCTGCTCCTGTCCCTGGGCGCGGCCGCTGCGGACGAGCGAGGTCACGCCGTTGCGGCCCGTCGACAGGAGCGGCACGACGGACACGTCGTGGGTCGGCCGGAACTGGCAGGCGAGCCGCACATTGGGACCAGCCTTGATGCGCGCGAGCGTGCCGCGCTCCTGGGCAGTCGGCGGCGGCTGGCGATGGTGGCCTTCGAGCACCCGGACCCGGCAGGTCGAGCAGCGCCCGCGCCCGCCGCAGACGGAGATATGCGGAATGCCGGCGATGCGGCTGGCTTCCAGCACGCTGAAGCCGAGCGGCACGGTGGCGACCTGATCGTTGGGATAGAAGACCCGCACCCGCCGCGACCACAACAATCCGCTGCGGATAAAGCGGGCCGCCACCGTGGCCGCGAGCAGCCCCCCGAAGAGCGCATAAAGGACAGGTCCGGCCATCGGCAGGAAGTCGGCGGGAGCGGCAGCCGGATTCTGGCCAAACCGCTCCGGCGCTTCGGCCATGTCCCTCCCCGCCTCCGCAAAGCCGAGTAGCGCAAGAACGGGTACGAGGATGGCCCCGGTATAGAGAATCAACGCCGCGCTGGAAAACCAGGGTTTCGGGCGCAGCCAGAAATAGATGCCGAGGCAGCCGTGCAGCCAGGCGATGACCAGGGCGATGGCCTGACGGGCACCGATGTCGGGATTGAGGACCCAGAGATTGCGAACCACTTCCGGGTAGCCGGAATCATGCCCGGTCAGGGCCCATTCGATCCGGGTCCCGACCACATGGGCGATCAGGAGGAAGGGCAGGCTCACGCCTAAGGCCAGCTGCGCCGCCTCGCGCAACGGCATGCGCAGGGTCCGCCGCCGGTAGAGCGCCAGCAGCGCCAGCAGGAAATGTACCAGGATCGATCCATAGAGCAGAACCGTGCCGACCGGGTTGCGCCACAGGCGGTTGAACCAGGCGCGGCCCACCTCCATCGCCTCGACCGAGACGAGGCCGAGGGCGTGATTGCTGAAATGGGTGAGGAGAAAAGCGCCGAGCACGAGGCCTGTCACCAGACGGATCTCGCGGCTCCGGATCGCGATCTGTGAGGCTGCAGCTTCCGGTGCGGCTCCGCCTTGAACGCTTCTCATACACGCCTTTCACATCAGCCCGGCGGCGAGAGGCTTTCGGACTTGCCTGACGCCATGCAGTTGCACCAGAGTGCGGATTGTCAAATCACGATCCCTGGACGGGTTCCGGCCCCAGGGCCCCCTCAACGAGACATGTCGCACCTCATCACCACCATTGCCGACCTCGAATCCCTCTACGGCGAAGTCAACAAGGGCTCGCTCCTGAAGGAGACGGACCGGATCGTGCCCGAATACCGCGCCCTGATCGAGGCCTCACCCTTCCTGGCGCTCGCCACCCGGGGGCCGGAGGGGCTCGACTGCTCGCCGCGCGGCGACGGGCCGGGCTTCGTGCGCGTCCAGGACGAGAAGACCCTGCTGCTGCCCGACCGGCGCGGCAACAACCGGATCGATTCGCTCAAAAACATCGTGCGCGATCCGGGCGTCGCCCTGCTGTTCCTGATCCCCGGCATCGGCGAGACCCTGCGCGTCAATGGCCGAGCGGCGATCTCGGTCGAGCCTTCCCTGCTGGAGAGCTTCTCCGTCGACGGCAAAGCACCGCGATCGGTGATCGCGATCACGGTGGAGGCAGTGTTCTTCCAATGCGCCCGGGCGATCCTCCGCTCGGAACTGTGGAATCCGCAAAAGCATGTGGCGCGCGGCTCGCTGCCGAGCGCCGGCCGGATCCTCGCGGCCCTGTCGGATAACGAGGTTGGCGGCGACGCCTACGACAAGGAACTGCCGGGACGGCAGCGTACGAGTCTTTATTGAATTCGGGCAGGATGCGCTTGACCTGAGCCCCCCTGCCCCCGAAAAAGGCAAACCGCTGGTTCTGGAAAGGCACAAGGACATTCCATGACGATTCAACGCATCAAGCCCGGCCCGCGCATGAGCGGCGCCGTCATTCACGGCAACACGGTCTACCTCGCCGGCCAGGTCGCCAACCAGAGCGCCGGGCAAAGCGTCACCGAGCAGACCAAGGAAATCCTCGCGATCATCGACAGCCTGCTGACTGAAGCCGGCACCGACAAGTCGAAACTCCTGATGGTCAATATCTGGCTCACCGACATGAGCACGTTCCAGGAAATGAACGCCGTGTGGGATGCCTGGGTCTCGGCCGGCAACACCCCCGCCCGCGCCACCGTCGAGGCGAAGCTCGCAGCCCCCGCCTTCAAGGTCGAGATCGCCGTCATCGCGGCCAAGTAAGCCTTACGAACCAAGCCAAAAAAGGAGCGGGCCGAATGGCCCGCTTCGTTCATCCGCTCATCCGATTCCTACGGGCAGCGATGGCGACGGCCATCATTGCCGAGATAGGTGCCCGAGCCCGGATCGTAGGACCGGAAGCGCTGAGCGCAGTAGGAGACGGCATTGTTGGACTGCGCGATGGCGCCGCTGACGATGGCTCCCGTCGCCAGACCGATGGCGCCGGCAGCGGCTGCCGAGCCATAGCCGTAGTTATAGCCCGAACCGTAATAGCCGTAACGGGGGCCGTAGTAGCGCCCGCCATAATACCGACGCCTATAATTCTCACGATTCACATAGGGACCACCGCGGTACACGCCGCCGCGATAGACCTGGCGGCCGCCATATGCGCCGCCGCGATAGACATTACGAGAGCCACGATACCCGCCGCCGCGCGAGACATGGCGCCCGCCGCCCCGGCGTTGCACGTACTCGGCCTGCACCGTGCCATCCTGGATCGCTGCGACCAGTTCGCTCACGGGCGCGGTCTGCGTTTGAGCGGCCGAGGCCGGAGCGGTGAGGCCAAGGGCGCCGAGCGCAGCCGTGGCCGCGACAGCCATGAAGAATTTACGCATGGGACAATTCCTCCAATCTTGGAATAGCGAACGCCGCAGAGCTGCAAGTCGTTCCGTATCCTAGGAATTTTGAGTCATGTCTCGCGGGAACGTGAGGAGCCCGGATCGTGAACCGGGGCCCCATCCTTGCGGCGCGCGGCGCGCCGCTCGTCCGTGTTTCCATGCATTCTTCCCTGCCCGGTCGGGCAGAGATCAAGAATGGCGCAGCGCCCGCAGGCCGGGCTCGTGAAGAAACAGCAGCGCTGGCCGTGGATCATCATGACTTCGTGGTGGTCGTAAACCGCCTGCGCATCCCAATCCCCCGGCAGGAGCGCGGCAAGCGCCACATGGGACGGCCCGACATTCATCGATTGCGCAATGAGCCCGGTGCGCTGGGCGACGCGGTGATGGTGACTGTCGACGGGAAGCGCGGCCTTGCGCAGCACCGAGAACGACAGCACGGCCGCGCTCGTCTTCGGCCCGATGCCGGGAATGCTCTCGAGCCACGCCCGCGCT
This sequence comes from Microvirga ossetica, assembly GCF_002741015.1. Taxonomy (NCBI): domain Bacteria; kingdom Pseudomonadati; phylum Pseudomonadota; class Alphaproteobacteria; order Hyphomicrobiales; family Methylobacteriaceae; genus Microvirga; species Microvirga ossetica. The sequence goes on from NZ_CP016616.1 coordinate 2,709,339, forward strand.
TCCGCAACCGGCATGGCGCCGAGGAAGTCGAGCGAGAGCCTGCCGTGACGTTCCGAAACGGCGCGCAAAACCGCCTGCAGGCGCGGTGCCTTCTGCTCGGGCCAGGTCACGCCCTGAATCGTCTCCTCCACCTCTGCCGTCGGCGCTTCCGTCATTGCCTGCCAATCGGGGTAGCGTGCTTTAAGCGCCTTGAAGGCACGGCCCGAATCCGCGTTGCGGGTGCGGTGGGAGAGGAGCGACGAGACCAGTTCGCTCACCGGATCGAGATTGTGAAAATAGGGGATCGGACACTCGTAGACCGCGCAGAGGCGCTGGTGGATCGCCAGTGCCTTGTGCTTCAGGTCTTCCAACTCCGGATTCATCCCGATGCAAGTCGCGAATCGGGAGGGTGGTTCCACCAACCTCTCGTCATGGCCGCACTTGTTGCGGCCATCCACGTCTTGGAAACTACTGCGGCGCAAAGACGTGGATCCCCGGAACAAGTCCGGGGATGACGGTGGTGGTGTCATTCCCGGCCGGAGCGCAGCGAAGGGGAAGGGAATCCATAGCACTGTGCCTGATCGTGGATCCCCTTCCCGGCCTTACGGCCGCCGGGGATGACAGCGCGTATATCGCTACAATATGAACCGGCTCAGGTCGGTGTTCTTCGCCAAGCTCTCCACTTCGCCGCGCACGTAAGCGGCGTCGATGGTCACCGTTTCGCCCGAGCGGTCGGGTGCGGTGAAGGAGACGTTGTCGAGCACGCGCTCCAGCACCGTCTGCAGGCGGCGCGCGCCGATGTTCTCGACCGAGTTGTTCACGTCGACGGCCACTTGCGCGAGCGCATCGATGGCATCGTCCGTGAAGACCAGGCTCACGCCTTCCGTCTGCATCAGCGCGACCGACTGCTTGATGAGGCTCGCCTCGGTCTCGGTGAGGATGCGCTTGAAATCCTCCACCGTCAGCGGCGAAAGCTCGACGCGGATCGGCAGCCTGCCCTGCAGTTCGGGCAAGAGGTCGGACGGCTTCGACACGTGGAAGGCACCGGATGCAATGAAGAGGATGTGGTCCGTCTTCACCGGCCCGTATTTCGTCGAGACCGTCGTGCCCTCGATCAGCGGCAGCAGGTCGCGCTGCACGCCCTCGCGCGAGACGTCGGCGCCGGTGCGGCCTTCGCGGCCGGCGATCTTGTCGATCTCGTCGAGGAACACGATGCCGTTGTTCTCGACCTGGCGCAAAGCCTCCTGGACGATGGCATCCTGATCGATCAGCTTGTCGGCCTCCTCCATGACGAGCGGCTCATAGGCCTCGCTCACGGTGGTGCGGCGGGTCTTCGCACGTCCGCCGCCGAAGGCCTTGCCGAACATGTCGGAGAGGTTGATCGCGCCCACCGATGCGCCGGGCATGCCGGGGATCTCGAACATCGGCATCCCCTGCCCTCCGCCCGATTGCAGCTCGACCTCGATCTCCTTGTCGTCGAGTTCGTTGGCGCGCAGCTTGCGGCGGAACGAATCGCGGGTGGCGGCGCTGGCCGTCGAGCCGACGAGGGCATCGAGCACACGCTCTTCCGCCGCGATATGCGCCTTGGCCTGCACCTGGCGGCGGCGCTCCTCCTTCACGAGGCCGATGCCGATCTCGACGAGATCGCGCACGATCTGCTCCACGTCGCGGCCGACATAGCCGACCTCCGTGAACTTGGTCGCCTCGATCTTGATGAAGGGCGCGCCCGCGAGCTTGGCGAGACGGCGCGAAATCTCGGTCTTGCCGCAGCCCGTCGGGCCGATCATCAAGATATTCTTCGGCGCCACCTCTTCGCGCAGCGCGCCTTCGAGCTGCTGCCGGCGCCAGCGGTTGCGCAGGGCAATGGCGACCGCGCGCTTGGCGTCGTTCTGGCCGACGATGTAGCGGTCGAGTTCGGAAACGATTTCGCGGGGAGAAAACGTGGTCATGAGATGTCTTGGCTCAAAGGGTGATCGTCATCCCCGGACTTGTCCCGAGGACGGCCATGCGGGTGGTCAATGTTCGTCAAGCGTTTCGATGACGATGTTCGCATTCGTGTAGACGCAGATCTCGGCGGCGATCCCGAGCGAGCGGCGCACGATGGCTTCCGCATCCATGGCGGAATCGGCAAGCGCCCGCGCGGCGGCGAGCGCGTAATTGCCGCCGGAGCCGATGGCCATGATGCCGTTTTCCGGCTCCAGCACGTCGCCAACGCCGGAAAGGAGCAGGCCGACATCCTTGTCGGCCACCAGCATCATCGCCTCGAGGCGGCGCAGGTACCGATCGGTGCGCCAGTCCTTGGTGAGCTCGACGCAGGCGCGGGTGAGCTGGCCCGGATATTGCTCGAGCTTGGCCTCGAGGCGCTCGAACAGGGTGAAGGCATCGGCCGTCGAGCCGGCGAAGCCGCCGATCACCCCGCCCTTGGCGAGACGCCGGACCTTCTTCGCGTTGCCCTTCACCACGGTCTGCCCCAGGCTCACCTGACCGTCGCCGCCGATGACGACGCGGCCGCCCTTGCGGACCATGAGGATCGTGGTGGCATGCATGCGGGGGGTGGCGTCTTCGGACACGGGAAAAGGACTCCGGCAGGCGGGAAGGATCGGGGGCGCTAAGGGCCGTTTCAAGGCCTGACTTAATCATTCATCGGGCAAAAGCAACGCGGGTGGCGTTTCTCGTCGCGGCTTGCTAGAAGGCCTCGTCACTTGTTCCGCAGAGGATTTTGATGATGCGCTCCGCGAGCGTCAGCCGTCGCACCGCCGAGACCGATGTCGCCGTGTCGATTGCCCTCGACGGCACCGGCAAGGCCGAGATCTCCACGGGGGTCGGCTTCCTCGACCATATGCTCGAACTGTTCGCCCGACACGGTCACTTCGACCTCTCCGTGAAGGTGACTGGCGACCTGCATGTGGACCAGCATCATACGACAGAGGACACCGGGATCGCGCTCGGCCAGGCTATCTCCAAGGCGCTTGGCGATAAAAAGGGCATCACGCGCTATGCCGACATCCATCTCCCGATGGACGAGACCTTGACGCGCGTTGCGCTCGACATATCGGGCCGCCCCTTCCTCGTATTCCGGACCACTTTCCCCACGGAAAAGATCGGCGTCTTCGACACCGAGCTGGTGCGCGAGTTCCATCAGGCCTTCGCCATCAATGCGGGCCTGACGCTGCATGTGGAGACGCTCTACGGCGAGAACAGCCACCATATCGCCGAAAGCTGCTTCAAGGGCCTGGCACGAGCCTTGCGTCAGGCCGTGGCACTGGACCCGAGGGAAGAGGGCCGCGTTCCCTCCACCAAGGGTACGCTCTAGTTAAGCAAGAGAAGGCCGTCCGGCGGGACCGTTGTCGCCACTTCTCCGGACGGGGCTAGCGCATCGTGCGGAAAAGTGGTTCCGGTTTTCGCTGACGCGGCCCTCTGGGTCCGCTCCGAACGATGCGCTCTTTAAAGAGTGGAGCATCGGACTGGATCCCAAAAGTGGACCCACTTTTGGGATCCAGTCCGATGCTCGAGAGGGAACGTCGCCATGACCACCTTTACCCTGCACTTGGCACGCGATGCGCGGCCGGGTGATCCGACAGCCTTGGACGAGTCCGAGCTGGTGAAGGACGCCTTCTCCTGGGGCGCCTTCTTCTTCACCTTCCTGTGGTTCTTCTACCACCGGCTCTGGCTTGCCGGCATCGGCGTGCTGGTCCTCGTCGTCGCCTTCGGGGGCCTCATGGCCGTGCTCGACGTGCATCCCCTCGCCGGCACGATCGCGCAACTCCTGCTGCAGGTGTTGATCGGACTCGAGGCCAACAGCCTCAGGCGCTGGACCCTGACGCGCCGCGGCCGTCCCATGGTCGATGCAGTGACGGCGGCCGACCGGGACGAGGCCGAGGCCAGGGCCTTCGCCCGCTGGCTCGAGGCGAGGCCCGCCGCCCTGCCCCGCAGCCCGGCGCCCTCGGCCGTCTTGTCGACTCCCAGGCGGTCGGAGCCGGTGATCGGCCTCTTCCCCGATGCGGAGCGTCCCCGGTGAGCGTCGTCATCATCGATTACGGCTCCGGCAACCTGCACTCCGCCGCCAAGGCCTTCGAGCGCGCCGCGCGCGAGGCGGAGCTCGATCTTTCCATCGCCGTCACCTCCGACCCGGATCTCGTCGCAAAAGCCGAGCGGATCGTGCTGCCGGGCGTCGGCGCCTTCGCCGATTGCCGCCGCGGTCTCGATGCGGTGCCCGGCATGGTCGAGGTGCTGCAGCGGCGGGTGCACGAGGACAAGCGTCCTTTCCTCGGCATCTGCGTCGGCATGCAGCTCATGGCCACAAGAGGCCTCGAGCACACCACGAGCTATGGCCTCGACTGGATCCACGGCGACGTGAAGGCGATCGCGCCGAGCGACCCGTCGCTCAAGATTCCGCATATGGGCTGGAACACGCTGGAACTGGCGAAGCCGCACCCGCTGCTCGACGGCATTCCCACCGGTCCCGACGGGCTGCACGCCTATTTCGTGCATTCCTACGCGCTGACGCCTAGCGATCCAGGCGACGTGGTCGCCACCGCCGATTACGGCGGTCCGGTCACCGCCATCGTCGGGCGGGACAATCTCGTCGGCACGCAATTTCACCCCGAGAAGAGCCAGGCTCTCGGCCTCAGGCTCATCGCCAATTTTTTAAGGTGGCGCCCGTGATCCTTTATCCTGCCATCGACCTCAAAGACGGCCGCTGCGTCCGCCTCGTTCAGGGCGACATGGATCAGGCGACCGTGTTCAACGACGATCCGGCCGACCAGGCCGCGATCTTCGAACGTCAGGGCTTCGAGTGGCTGCACGTGGTCGATCTTGACGGAGCGTTCGCCGGAAAGCCGATGAATGCTTCCGCCGTCGAAGAGATTCTGACGCGCGTCAAGATTCCCGTACAGCTCGGCGGCGGCATCCGTGACATGAAGACCGTGGAGGGCTGGCTGGCGAAGGGCGTGTCCCGCGTCATCATCGGCACAGCCGCCGTGCGCGATCCCGCCTTCGTGCGCGAGGTCGCCCGTCTCCATCCGGGCAAGATCGCGGTCGGCATCGACGCCAAGGACGGGCTCGTCGCCGTGGAGGGCTGGGCCCAGACCTCGACCCTCTCGGCCGAGGAGCTCGGCCGGAGATTCGAGGATGCGGGCGTTGCCGCCATCATCTACACCGACATCGCCCGCGACGGCATTTTGAAGGGCCTCAACTTCCCGATGACCTTGGGCCTTGCCCGCGCCGTCTCGATCCCGGTCATCGCCTCGGGCGGCCTCGCCTCCATGGCCGATATCGAGCGGCTTACGGAAGCCGATTGCGCCGTGCTGAACGGCGCCATCTCCGGCCGCGCCCTCTATGACGGCCGCATCGACCCGCAGGAGGCGCTGGCGCTACTGAAAGCGGTTCGTAAGGAATCCGCCTGATGCTCAAAGTCCGTCTCATCCCCTGCCTTGACGTCAAGGACGGGCGCGTCGTGAAGGGCGTGCAGTTCGTCGATCTCGTCGATGCGGGCGATCCCGTGGAAGCGGCGAAGGCTTACGACGCGGCCGGGGCCGATGAGCTCTGCTTCCTCGACATCACCGCGAGCCACGAGGCGAGGGGGATCCTGCTCGATGTGGTGCGGCGCACCGCAGAGGCCTGCTTCATGCCGCTCACCGTCGGCGGTGGCGTGCGGACCGTCGAGGACATCCGCAGGCTGCTGCTTGCCGGCGCCGACAAGGTCTCGATCAACACCGCCGCGGTGAAGAACCCGGATTTCGTGCGCGAGGCGGCGGAAAAATTCGGCAACCAATGCATCGTCGTCGCCATCGACGCGAAGAAGGTCTCGGGGACAAGCGAGGAGCCGCGTTGGGAAATCTTCACCCATGGCGGGCGCAACGCCACCGGCATCGACGCCATCGCCTTCGCCCGGCAGGTGGCGGCGCTCGGGGCAGGGGAGCTTCTGGTCACCTCCATGGACCGGGACGGCACCAAGGGAGGCTACGACCTCGCGCTCGTGCGCGCCATTGCGGATGCGGTCTCCGTGCCGGTCATCGCCTCCGGCGGCGTCGGCAATCTCGACCATCTTGTCGACGGCGTCGAAAACGGCCATGCCAGCGCCGTTCTAGCGGCTTCCATCTTCCATTTCGGCACGCACACGATCGGGGAGGCGAAGAGCTACATGGCGGAGAGGGGCTTGAGGATGCGGCTGGACGAACCGGCGCAGGCCACGGCCAATCGGCATTGAACGCGGTTTTTCGTGGTAATCGCAGTCGACCATCCCAGATAAGATAAGGGTTTTACTGAATGACGATCTCCAGCGAGGATGATTTGAACAAGCTCCAGGACATCGGCAAGATCGTCGCCAATACCCTTGAGGCCATGGCTGCGACGCTGGAGCCCGGAATGACGACGGCGGAGCTCGACATGATCGGTCGTCAATTTCTCGAGAAAGCTGGCGCTCGGCCCGGTCCGGAACTGACATATGACTTTCCGGGTGCAACCTGCATCAGCGTGAACGAGCAGATCGCCCACGGCATTCCCGGATCTCGCCGGATCGAGGCAGGCGACCTTATCAACATCGATATCTCGGCGGAAAAGAACGGCGTCTATGCTGATACCGGCGCCTCTTTCGCAGTCCCGCCGACCACAAATGCCATGAAGAGGCTATGCCGGGACGGACGGCGCGCGATGTGGGTCGGTTTGCGTCAGGTCGGCGCTGACAAACCGATTGCAGGAATCGGTCAGGCCATCGGGAAGTTTGCGCATAAGAACGGTTATACCCTGGTTCGTAACCTGGCGAGCCACGGCATTGGCTACTCTCTTCATGAAGAGCCGGGGGAAATCCCCACTTGGCCGGATCGCTCGGAGCGGCGGATCATGAATGAGGGCATCGTCTTTACGGTCGAACCCTTTCTTTCGCTGGGTGCGAACTGGGCAACAGACGGCGATGATGAGTGGACCCTGCTCAGTGACCCGCGCGCGCCAACAGTCCAATACGAGCATACGGTTGTCGCCACCCGTAACGGTCCTCTCGTCGTAACGCTGCCGGGCTAGTGCAAATATGACCTCCTTCACCCTCAACGACCTCGCCCGCATCGTCGCCGAGCGCGCTGCGGCGCCGCCAGCCGAATCCTATACGGCCAAGCTCATCGCCGGCGGGCCCGCAAGGGCAGCCAAGAAGCTGGGGGAGGAGGCGGTGGAGGCCGTCATCGCCGCCGTCGAGGGCGACCGGCAGAACCTCACGGCGGAAGCGGCGGACGTGCTGTATCATCTTTTGGTCGTGTTGCAGGGCGCAAACATTCCTCTAATTGACGTCATGGCCGAACTGGAGCGCCGCACGGCGCAGTCGGGTCTTGCGGAGAAGGCCGCGCGCAGGACCTAAATGGAAAGAGGTGGTTCGCATGGACCAGCCCAACCTGATGTCCGCCGACGAGGACGATGACGGGCTGTCGCCCTACCGCACCTTCCTGCGCGACGAATGGGCGAAGCTGCGTGCCGATGCGCCGATGACGCTCGCCGCCGACGAGGTGGTGCAGCTGCAATCCCTCAACGACCCGATCTCGCTCGACGAGGTCGCGGCGATCTACCTGCCGCTCTCGCGCCTTCTGTCCCTCTACGTCGCGGCGACGCAGGGGCTGTTCAAGGCGACCCAGCGCTTCCTCCTCGCGGAGCATCAGGAAAAGGTGCCCTACATCATCGGCGTGGCGGGCTCGGTGGCGGTGGGCAAATCCACCACCGCCCGCGTGCTCAAAGCGCTTCTCGCCCGCTGGCCCAACACGCCGAAGGTCGACCTCGTCACCACCGACGGTTTCCTCCTGCCCAATGCCGAGCTGACGCGGCTCGGGTCCATGGAGCGCAAGGGCTTTCCGGAGAGCTACGACACCGGCAAGCTCCTGCACTTCCTCGCCGACATCAAGGCCGGCAAGCGCAACGTGAAGGCACCGCTCTATTCCCACCTCGTCTACGACGTGGTGCCGGGCGAGGAAACCGTGGTCGACCGGCCGGACATCCTCATCGTCGAAGGGCTCAACGTGCTCCAGCCGGCCCGCATGCCCAAGGACGGAACGGCCATTCCGTTCGTTTCCGACTTCTTCGACTTCTCGGTCTATATCGACGCGGACGAGGAGGACCTGCACCGCTGGTACGTCAACCGCTTCCTGCGCCTGCGCCACACCGCCTTCCGCGATCCGCTGTCCTATTTCCGGCGCTATGCGGAACTGCCGGAGGCCGCGGCGATCGCCACCGCCGACGGCTTGTGGAACCGGATCAACCTGCCGAACTTGCGCGACAACATCGTGCCCACCCGCCAGCGGGCGAGCCTGATCCTGAAAAAGGGCCCAAGCCACCGCATCGAGACGGTGGCGCTGCGGCGGCTGTGACGACCTTTTCCGAACCGTGAGCGTTGTGCCTCCGAGGAGGATGCATGACGACACCGCCGGTCGAGGAAAAACTCAAGCGAACCGCCGAGCACGCGAAGGAAGCGGCGGCGCAGACCCAGGAAGCCGCCGAGCAGACGCAGGAGGCAGCCGAGCACACGCAGGCCGCCGCCAAGACCACCGCCACAGCCAGCGTGCAGATGAAGGACAGCGCCGACCGGCGCACGGAACTGGCCGCCAACCGCACGGTCTTCGCCGCCGAGCGCACCTATGCCGCCTGGGTGCGCACCGGGCTTGCCGCGCTTGCGTCCGGCATCGGCGCGAAGAAGCTGCTCGAGGGCGTCGTGCCGGACTGGATGATCGTCTCCACCGGCTCGATCCTGGTGTTCTTCAGCGCCTTCTGCTTCGCGGCCGCCGTGTGGCGTCAGGTGTTCACGGGCTCGCAGCCGCCGCAGCCCGATGTGAAGCGCATCCCGCCGATCCTGCTGGTGATCTTCAACGGCTTCCTGGCGCTCGTCGCGCTCGCCGCCCTGCTCAGCATCTGGTTTGGGCGCACGGGAGGGGATTAGCGCATTTTCTCCTCCCCCTCGCGGGGAGGAGTCGGAGGTGGGGGTGGTTCGACCGGGTGAGACCCTTGAGGCACACTCTTTACGTCATGGCCGGCCTGGTGCCGGCCAGCCCGTTGTGAAGAGCGCTGCGCTACTCCTCATCGAGATCACCGGCATGAGGCCGGTGATGACGTCGAGAAATTTACGAAGCGCAACGCTCTGACTTTTCGACCCCCACCCTCGATCCCTCCCCGCAAGGGGGAGGGAAGAGCGCGTCGCGTAACATCAGCCCAACAACCCTTCCTGCTGCGCCAGGTCGCGCAGATTCGCCTGCGGCCGGGCGCCGAGGTGGCTGATGATCTCGGCGGCGGCGAGGCCGCCGAGGCGGGCGCAATCGGCGAGGTCGAGGTTTTTCACCAGGCCGGCGAGGAAGCCGGAGGCGAAGAGGTCGCCGGCGCCGGTGGTGTCGACCACGCGCTCGACGGGGAAGGCGGGCACGGCCTTCGTCTCGCCGTGGGTCACGATCAGCGCTCCTTGGGCCGAGCGGGTGATCGCGCCGAGCACGTTTTCCTCACGCAACGCAGCCAAGGCGGTGTCCGCGTCGGACGTGCCGTAGAGGCTCTGCAGCTCGTGGATATTGGCGAAGAGGATGTCGAGGCTGCCGTCGCGCATGAGGCCCAAAAACTCGTCGCGGTAGCGGTCGACGCAGAAGGCGTCGGAGAGGGTGAGCGCGACCTTGTTGCCGGCCTCGTGCGCAATCTTCACGGCCTTGCGGAAAGCTTCCTTCGCCGCCGGCGGATCCCAGAGATAGCCTTCGAGGTAGACGATGCTCGAAGCGCGCACCGTCTCCGGGTTGACGTCGTCGGGCGTCAGGTTCTGGCAGGCGCCGAGATAGGTGTTCATGGTGCGCTCGCCATCCGGCGTCACCAGGATGAAGCTGCGGGCAGTGGCGGGGCCGTCCTCGGCGAGCGTCACGTCGTAATGCACGTCGATGGCCCTAAGGTCGTGGGCGAAGAGCTTGCCGGTCTCGTCGTTCTTCACCTTGCCGATGAAGCCGGCCTTGACGCCGAAGGAGGCGACGCCCGCCGCGGTGTTGGCGCCCGAGCCGCCCGAGACGATCACCGCCGGGCCCATATCGCCGTAGAGCTCTTCCGCCCGCGCCTCGTCGATGAGCTGCATGGCGCCCTTGTGCACCTTCTTCTGCAGCAGGAAGGCCTCGTCCGTATGGGCGAGCACGTCAACGATGGCGTTGCCGAGAGTGAGGACGTCGATACGGGTCTGGGACATGAGCCACCGGGGTTATGAAATGACGGGGCGCTTTCGCATCCGGGGCAGGGGAGGTCAAGGACTGAGGCGCCGCAGCGGTCTGACTGGGTGAGCAATGCTTGAGTCAGACGCAGGCCCACCTCTCCTTGAGGGAGAGGTCGCGCCGGAGGCGCGGGTGAGGGGTTAGTGTCCTCTCCGGAGAGCACTCTCCCTCTCACCCTCGCTGCGCTCGACCTCTCCCCACCGGGAGAGGTGATACGCGGTATCCGCGTCGTGCTTTCTGGATGAAGGCAGCACTCCGATCTTGCGAGTTGCCCCTCATCCCATCTCTGAGCGGGAGAGGGGATGCTCTTCTATAACAGCCCCTCGCTCCCGCTCCTGAGCCCGGTCGAGCACCGCGAGCAGCGCCTCCAGCTCCTCCGGCGTCAGCGTGCGGATTTCCCGCGCCAGGCGGTTGGCGAGCAGGGTGGCCTTGGGGTCGGTGTTGGCTGTGTCGATCCTCACCCGCGGATCGGAGAGATCGGAGAGGCGGGTGAGCTCGTCGGCCTCGTCCCAGATGATGTGAAAGTACTGCAGCACGCCCTGGATCAGCGTCCAGGTCGGCTTGCCGCGCTCGCCGCGTTCCAGCGCCGAAAGATAGGCGCTCGACACGCCGAGATGCGCGGCCATGTCCTTCAGCATCCGCCCGCGCTCGCGGCGCAGCTGCCGCACCCGTTCACCGAAGGGAGTCATCGCCCGATCCCGCACCCCGCCGCCGGCGGAGCCTGACATAGATTGCACCGGATCCGCCATGCTGGGGAGAGGCCTCCTCGAAGCCGATCACCAGGGGCCGCAGATCGGGCAGGCGCAGCCAGTGCGGCACCATGCGCCTGAGCACCCCGCGCTCCTCGAAAATGCCGAACCCGGCCGCCGCGCCGCCCTTGCCGGTGATGACGAGAACGAGCCCGTAGCCGGAGCTTTGCGCCCGGTGGAGGAAGTGCAGGAGGGCGAAATGCGCCTGCTCCTGGCGCATGCCGTGCAGATCGATGACGCTGTCCACATCCTTGCGGCCGCGGCGCAGGGCCTGGAGCGTCTTGCGCTCTACGGGAGCGAGCGGCGGCATGACCGGTTTGGCGGGAGGCGGAAGAGGGGGCAGGCTCGGTGCGACGGCAAGCGGAGCGGGTGCCGTCGCAGGCTTTTCCTCGGGCTCCGGCTCGGGCGGCGGCAGCTTGCCCTTCATGGGTTTGACGTTCCGGGCCACATGGGACCAGAGCCGCTTCTCCTCGGAGCTGAGCTGGCGGGTACGGCGGCCTTTGCTCATGAACGGGGTTTCGGCCGCAGGACCACGAAGCGTACGGGATGGCGCAGGAGCCCGGCGCGACGCCCCGCCTCCTCGCCGCTGCCGAAGAAGAAATCGCCTCGCGCCGGCCCGACGATGGCCGAGCCCGTGTCCTGCGCGATCATCAGCCGCTGCAGGGGCTCGGCCGTGTCGAGCGTCAAGGGCAGCTGCCCATCGAGCCAGATCGGCAGGCCGTAGGCCCAGAGCGAGCGGTCGACCGCAAGGCTCCGGCCGGGAACGAGCGGGATGCCGGCGCCGCCGATGGGCCCGTCCTCCGGGGCGAGCTCGCTCGCCTCGCGGAAGAAGATGTAGGATTCGTTCCGGCGCATCAGGGCCTTGGCCGGTTCCGGATGATCCTTGAGCCAGCCCATGAGCTTTGCCAGCGTCATGGTCTCCAGGTCGATCTCGCCCTGCTGCACCAGCAGGCGGCCGATGGAGGTATAGGGCCGTCCGTTGCGCCCGGCATAGGCGACCCGCATCACCGAGCCGTCGCCAAGGCGGATGCGGGCCGAGCCCTGCACATGGATGATGAAGGCCTCGCCCGGCTCGCTTAAGAAAACGATGGGCCTGGCGCGCGGTCCCAGCGCCCCTTCCTCGATGGCGGCGCGGTCGGGATAGGGTTCGTAGCCGCGACCCGTGCGCCGCGCGGCCTGCAGGCCCGGCTCAAGGCCCGGCAAGGTTTCGCCCTGCGCAACGGTGACGAGATCCTCGGGCCGGTCGAGCAGAGGAACGCGATAGGTCGCATCGGGCGTGCGCGAGCCCTGGAATTCGGGTTCGTAATAGCCGGTGAGAAAGCCGCTGCCCGCATGCGGCGTGACCGCGACAGGCTCGAAATGCGTCTCGAAGAAAAGCCGTGCCTCGGTCTTGCCGGGATCCGGCGTCTTCAACGCCTCGCGGCAGATGGCGAGGAGATCCGCCTGCGGTGCCTGCGCCGGGCGTAATGCAGAGGCACTGGCGTCGAGCGCCCGGCAGGAGCGCAGGAAGGCATGGTAGGCGGCGGCGTGATCGTCCTTTGCCCAACCCGCAAGCGCCGCGAAGGGCACAGGCTCGAGGCGCGCCTGTGCCTCAAGCGCCGATCCGGCCGCGGCGGACATGCTCAGCGTCCAGAGAAAAGAGCAAGCGAGAAGAGCCCGCCCGACATGCCTCATTGCCCCGCTTCGGTCGCCACGAGCTGCCAGTTGGGGTCGCGGCTGCCTAAGGAGCGGGCGAAGGTCCACACGTCGGTGACGTCGGACACCGCCTCGGGGCTCCCGTCGACCACGCTGCCGGAGGCATCGCGGGTGGCGGAGATCAGCTTGGACAGGAAGCGCACCACGATCTGGGCCGTCTTGCCCTGCAGCTCGGCGCCGGCGAGCTCGGCCTTGTCGATGGAGACGAAGGTGGTTTCGACCGTCTCGCCGCGGCGCTCACGCTCGGTGATCGCGCGCTCGAAGCCTTCATAGACCTCGCGGGAGAGCAGATCCTTCAGGGTCTTGCGGTCTCCTTGAGCGAAGGCGGTGACGATCATCTCGTAGGCCGACTTGGCCCCTTCCAGAAACTCCGACGGATTGAAGCTCGGCTCCAGGCGCACGATGCCGTCGAGGGCGGCAGCCGTGGGCGTGCCGGGCTCAGTGATGCCCTTCCAGCGCTCGGACGGGGCGACCTCGGCGGTGGGACGGGCCTCGGCGGCGCCGGGCAGGCGCACCACATTGTGATCCGGCTCGGCAGGTGCGTTGCCTGGACGCAGGGGCGCATCGCGGCGCGAGAGCGGATCGAAGGGCGGCTGCTCACTGCCGGTCTTCTGCCCCAGGACGGAGCGGAGACGCCAGATCACGAAAACGGCGAGTACGATAAAAATAAGGGTCGTGATGTCGAAGGAATCCTGCATCGTCGATCCGTTGTGAGCCCCCCGCGCCCGGTTGCCGCCGGGCGTTGTGCCGAGGAGGCGAAGGTGTCATCCTTCGCATATGGGGTCCTGAGGTCGTAACATCCACCTCCTCCCCCGACAAGCGAATGCATCGGCTCAATCTTGCCTCGGCCAACCTTGCTTCGGCTATGAGAAGCTGGTAGCGCGGGGCCCATGGCCCGAAGCGAGCCGGCGCTTTGCTTTACAAAGTGTTCCGTCAGGGCCGGACGAGACACCCCCTTAGGGAGCATGAAACCCATGGCCGAGAATCCGGCATCCAACGGAGCGCCCGCGCTCAACGCGCTTGCGCAATACTGCAAAGATTTTTCCTTCGAGAATCCCAACGCCCCGCGCTCCCTGCAGCAGCAGGCGGAAGGCCCGCAGATCAACCTGCAGGTCAACGTGAACGCCAAGCAGCTGGCCGAGGCCGATTTCGAGGTCGACCTGACCCTCGAGGGCGATGCCAAGATCGGCGGCAAGGAAGTGCTGTTCGCCTTCGAGCTGACCTATTCCGGCGTGTTCCGCATCCAGAATATCCCGCAGGAGCAGCTGCACCCGGTGGTGATGATCGAGTGCCCGCGCCTGCTCTTCCCCTTCGCCCGCCAGATGGTGGCCGAGGCGGTGCGCAACGGCGGCTTCCCGCCCCTCTATATCGACCCGATCGACTTCGTCGCCCTCTACCGCCAGCGCGCTGCCGAGGTGCAGGGCCAGCAGAATGGCGAAGGCCAGACACTGTCGTAAGACGAGATTTCGAAGGCGCCTAAACTGGGTTGTTCAGTGAGAGGGTGGAGCGGGAGACTGCTCCACCCTTTTTGTTGTCTGCTCGGCCAAGCGACCTCGCTTGAAATATAGCCCTAAAGACTATAGATTGGCGCCGTCGCTTGGCTGCTGCCTCGCGGCCAGCACGCACTTCCAGAGGACGCTAAATGCTATGAATAAACAACATTTCTGGACGGCTCGTGCGGGGCGGGGGTCCAATGAAAGTCTACAAACTGAAAGATTTCGCCAAACAGGCGCGTAAGAGCAAGATCAGCGATGAGGAGTTGAGCAACGCAGTCGCTCGGGCCGAGAAGGGATTGGCCGATGCTGTAATCGGAAAATTTCTGATCAAGCAGCGTGTCGGGCGCTCCGGCGACTACCGCACGATCATCGTGCACAAGCACGGTGATCGTGCCGTGTTCGTGCATATGTTTCCCAAGAACGCGCAGGCCAACCTGACCTCGGCCGAAGAGAAGATCTACCGCGAGGCGGCGAAGACGCTGGCGGATCTCGGTGACACACACATCAAGGCATTGATCGACGCCGGAGACTGGATCGAGATTGATTATGAGCAGCAATAGAAAGACATATCGAAGCGATCCTCTTCGGTCGGTTCATCTGGCGATGAAAGGACTTCACAAGGTCGGAGCGATCGACAAGGCGACGATGCGCCACTTTGATGTGGCTTGTCTCACTGCGGTTGATCCTGTTGCGCCGGACGATGTGAAGCGGATCCGGGAAAAATCCCATATGAGCCAGGCGACCTTCGCGAAGGCCCTCAATGTAACGGCCGCCATGGTCAGCAAATGGGAGCGCGGAGAAAAGAAGCCTACAGGTTCGGCACTGAAGCTGCTGACGCTGGCGGACAAGAAGGGGATCGAGACCATTCTCTAGGACTGCTTCAGGACTATTGTCCCGAAGACGATAGCCGACGGAAATAGCATTCCGGTAGCGTTCTAGGACGCCTCGGATGCAGTCTCGCCGAGATAGTCACGCCAGAGAGCATTCTCTCCGAGCGACTCGATGAAGGCTGCATGGGCTGCGCGCTCGGCATCGGTCAGGCGTGAGATCAGGGTCCGGGGGCGGGCTTCGCGGCCGGCCGCTTCCGCCTGCATAAAGGCGCCGGCCCGGGCAGCGGGCTGCATCGACAGGTCGAAGCCGACCTGCCGGCCGCCGATCAGCTCGATATAGACCTCGGCCAGGATCTCGGCATCGAGAAGCGCGCCGTGCTTGGTGCGCTTGGAATTGTCGATGCCGTAGCGGGCGCAGAGCGCATCAAGGTTGTTCGCAGCGCCCGGATGCTTGCGGCGGGCCAGCGCAAGGGTGTCGACCGCCTCCGCCAGCTTGAACTGCCGGTGCCCGGTGCGGGCGAATTCCGCATTGAGGAAGCCGATATCGAAGGCCGCGTTGTGGATGACGAGACGCGCATCGCCGATGAAATCGGCAAACTCGTCCGCGATGGCAGCGAAAACCGGCTTGTCGGCGAGAAACTCGTTGGAAAGGCCGTGCACCGCGAAGGCGCCGGGCGCGACCGGGAATTCAGGGTTGATGTAGACGTGATGGTTCCTGCCCGTCGGGATATGGTTGAGGAGCTCGACGCAGCCGATTTCGATCACCCGGTCGCCCTTGGCATGGTCGGTGCCGGTGGTTTCGGTATCGAGTACGATTTCACGCAACATCAGGAAAACTCATCATCAAAAACGGTGACGCCGTCCCGGCCTTCCGGCGAGACAGGCGAGAATGGATCGCACCTGGGCTTCGGCCGAGGCGAACCCCCGTCCCGTATCGACCAGGAAATGCGCGCGGGCACGCTTGTCCTCGTCCCTCATCTGCTTGGCCAGGATGGCAGAAAACTTTTCCTCCGTCATGCCGGGACGGGCGAGAACCCGATCGCGTTGCACAGAAGATGGTGCCGTCACCACGAGAACTGCATCGCAGCGCCGCTCGCCGCCTGTCTCGAAGAGGAGGGGAATGTCGAGGACGGCGACGGGCGCAAGGGCCGATACCCTTTTGAGAAAGTCATCCTCCTCCTCGCGCACCAGCGGATGCACGATGGCCTCCAGCCGCTTCATGCGCTCGGAATCGTTGAAAACGGCAGCCCCCAGCTTCGTCCGGTCGACGATGCCATCGCCGACGGTGCCGGGAAATTCCTTCTCGATCGGTGCCGCGGCGCGGCCGCGATAGAGCCGGTGCACGGTGGCATCCGCATCGTGGACCGGGACGCCGAGCCGGCGGAAGAGATCGGCGGTCGCCGATTTTCCCATGCCGATGGAGCCGGTGAGCCCTAGCACGAAGGTCATCCTTGACCCTCGATATCGGCGAGGATCAGGGCCCGCAGCTCCGGCGTGACCTGGGGCCTCACGCCGAACCAGCGCTCGAAGCCCGGCACCGCCTGGTGCAGCAGCATGCCCAGCCCGTCGACAATTCTCAGATCCCGGGCCGCGGCGGCGGCGAGAAGGGGCGTCTGCAGGGGAACATAGACGATGTCCGCCACGGCGGCATTGCGCGGAGCGCGGCCCAGATCGAGGGCGAGAGGCGGCTGGCCCGCCATGCCGAGCGACGTGGTGTTGACGATGAGACGGGCATGCGGAATCACCCGCCCGAGAGCCTCCCACGCGGACGTCTCCAGACCGACCCGGCTGCCCGGCCTAAGTTCGCGGACCAGGTCTTCCGCCTTGGCGAGCGTGCGGTTCGTGACGAGAATGCGCTTCAGGGGTCGGTCCTGCAGGCCGGCCACCACCGCGCGGGCGGCGCCTCCTGCACCGATCACGAGAGCCGTATCCACATCCTGTTCCCAGCCTGTCCCCAAGGTCGCATCGAGATGGGCCATGAAGCCTGCGACATCCGTGTTGTCGCCCCAGAGCAGACCGTCCTCGACCCAGAGCGTGTTGACCGCCTTCACCCGCTCGGCCCGCGCCGTCCTGCGATCGACGCCGGCAAAGGCCGCCTCTTTGTGCGGGATGGTGACATTGCCGCCGGCAAAGCCGCGTGCCGCAAAGCCGCGCAGAAAATCCCCGAAATCCACAGGCGCCACGTCGATACGCTCATAAGACCCGTCGAGGCGGTATTCCTTCAGCCAATGACCGTGGATCAGCGGCGAGCGGGAATGCTTGATCGGATGGCCGGTGACGAAGGCCTTCGTCATGAACTCATATCCTCAAAGGCTCAGGCAGCCGAGACGGCGTAAGGCGGCGAGCAGCGGAAGGAGAGGGAGCCCTAGGATCGTCGAATGATCCCCCTCGACCGTCTCGAACAGATGAACCCCGAACCCTTCGACCTGGTAAACGCCGACGCTTTTGAGCACATCGGGCCCGGCGAGGTCGAGATAGAGATCGACCGCCTCCTCCGTCAAAGGCCGCATGGCGAGATAGGCACTGCTCGAGAACCGCTCGACCACTTGCCCGCCGATGGCGAGGCTGCCGGCGGAATGGAGAGCATGGGAGCGTCCGGACAGCTTCATCAGTTGCGCCCGTGCGGCTTCCCGGTCCGCCGGCTTGTGAAAAATCTCGCCGGCGGCACCCTCGAGCACCTGGTCGGCCCCGAGCACTACCCGCTCGGGATGGCGGCGGCTGACGGCGAGGGCTTTTTCGTCCGCGAGACGCTGGGCGAGCGCCGGCGGATCGAGCCGTTCCTGCTCTGCCGCCGCCTCGACGGCGCGTTCGTCGAGGCCGGAATTCTGCGTTTCCACGGCAATCCCCGCGCTGACCAGCAGGGCGAGGCGGGTCGCACTCTTCGAGGCGAGGAGCAGATTGTCGGAGGGGGTCCAAAGCGACGGCATGACCTTACTCCGCGATGAAGCGCAGGCGGTGGTCGCGATAGAGATCGATGATCGCCGCCGCCGTCTCCTCGATGGAGCGGCGCGTCACGTCGATCACCGACCAGCCGTTGCGGGCGAAAAGCCGCCGGGAGGCTGCGAGCTCCTCCGCCACCGCGTCGCGATCCACGTAAGACGTGTCGTCGTCGGCGTTGAGGCTGAGGAGACGGTTCTGCCGGATCTGCACGATACGCTCCGGCGTCGCGACGAGCCCGACAATGAGCGCTTTGCGAGCTGTCCCGAGAACGGCGGGCGGCGGCACGCCGGGGACGAGCGGGATATTGGCGGTCTTGAGGCCGCGATTGGCGAGGTAGATGGCGGTCGGCGTCTTCGAGGTGCGGCTCACGCCGACCAGGATTACATTGGCTTCGTCGAGATCGTGCGGCAGGTGCCCGTCATCGTGGAGGAGGGTGAAGTTCATGGCGTCGATGCGCTTGAAATATTCCGCGTTCAGCATGTGCTGCGCACCGGGCCGCGCCGTCGAATGGGTGCCGAGATAGGAAGAGAGCAGGGCGTGGACCGGCTCGAGCACCGAGAGATGCGGCGAGCCCGTGTTGCGGCAAACCTCTTCCAGCCGGTGCGCCAGGTCCTGCTCGACCAGGGTGTACAGCACGATGCCGGGCGCGGTTTCGATCTCGCTGATCACGCGCTCGAGCTGGGTGTTCGAACGCACGAGGGGATAGACATGCTCGATGGCGGCAACGCCTTCATATTGCGCGACGACCGCGCGGGCGACGGTGATGAGCGTTTCGCCCGTCGAGTCGGAGACGAGATGGAGATGGAAATAGCTGCGTCCCACGGCTGGTACTCTCTCTGAAGAGGAGTCGATCAGTGTGGATAAAACGCCTGAGGTGAGAGGTCCAGCACAAGGGCCTGTGGGCTTCGGCCGAATCCATCAACAGCGCTCGCCGTTGTGCGACATCGCGGGTGGCCCATTGGGAGAATCCGGCACGAATCACTCGGGCCTTTTCGATTCAGATCTGGTTAATCTTCGTTAACGGGCTGTTAAGCTTTAAGATTTCGGAAAGGATTGTGACGGGCCTGCCCCATCCGTTAATGAACCCTTAACGGCGCTGGCCGTGTGGACCGTCTGTGGACGGGGTTGCGGCTTTGTGATTCACGGCCCAAGAGAAACATCAGATTCAAAGATTCAAAGATTCTATTTATTGAGAGAAGGCCTGTGAGCGAGCGTCCCACCAAAGCGATTTTACGCGTGCTGAACGGCGAGCCGGTCTGGCCCTTGCCGATCTGGATCATGCGTCAGGCCGGCCGCTATCTGCCGGAATACCGCGAGACCCGGAGGCAGGCGGGATCCTTCCTCGACCTCTGCTACAATCCGAGGCTTGCCGAGGAGGTGACGCTTCAGCCGATCCGCCGCTTCGGCTTCGACGCCTCGATCCTGTTCTCCGACATTCTCGTCATTCCCCATGCGCTGGGCCAGGACGTGCGCTTCGTCGAGAACGAAGGGCCGAAGCTCGATCCGGTCACCTCGGAGCAGGACTTCTCGCGGCTCGCCGAGGAGCTGCCGCTGGAGCGTCTCGATCCCGTCTTCGAAACATTGGATCGTCTGAGCAGGAGCCTGCCGAAGGAGACGACGCTTCTCGGCTTCTGCGGCGCGCCCTGGACCGTGGCGAGCTACATGATCGCGGGCAAGGGTACGCCGGACCAGGCCCCGGCCCGGCTCACCGCCTATCGCGACCCGGCCTTCATGGATGCGCTCATCGACAGGCTGGTTCGGGCCTCGACCGCCTATCTCATCCGCCAGATCGATGCGGGTGCGGAAGCGGTGCAGATCTTCGAGAGTTTTGGGTCGGCCCTGCCGCCGGCACTCTTCGACCGGCTGTCGCTGAACCCGATCCGCCGCATGGTCGAGGGCCTGAAAAGCGCGCGGCCGGAGGCGAAGGCCATCGTTTTCGTGCGTGGCGGCGGCGCCAACCTGCACCGCTTCGCGGCCGCCGGCATCGGCGACGGGCTGGCGCTCGACTGGACCCTCGATCCGGCTCTCGTGCTGCCGATCCTGCCGGCGACGATCGCCACCCAGGGCAATCTCGACCCGCTGGCCCTGATCGCCGGCGGCGATGCGCTCGACGACGGCGTCGACCATATCCTGGAGGCGGTGCGCGGACGGCCGCACATCTTCAATCTCGGCCACGGCATCCTGCCGGAGACGCCGATCGACCATGTCGAGCGGATGATCGCTCGCGTGCGGGGGGCTTGAGACGATGCTGTACGACTGGATCAAGGCGTTCCACGTGATTGCGATCATCGCGTGGATGGCGGGCATGCTCTATCTGCCGCGGCTTTTCGTCTATCATAGCGACGTGCCGAAGGGCTCAATCCAGTCCGAGACCTTCAAGCTCATGGAGCGGCGCCTGCTCAAGGCGATCATCAACCCGGCCATGGGCCTCGCCTGGATCCTCGGCCTGATCCTGATCTGGCAGGGCGGCTGGTACACCTCCGGCTGGTTGCATGCGAAGGTGCTGCTCGTGCTGATCCTCTCCGGGGTGCACGGATTCCTGTCGAAGACCGTGAAGGTGTTCGCCGCCGACGCGAATGTGCGCCCGGCGAAATTTTACCGCATGATCAACGAGGTTCCGACGGTTCTCATGATCGGCATCGTGATCCTGGTGATCGTGAAGCCGTTCTGACGTCCCTGTGGGGCAGGGGTGTCGCTCAGACCTTCACTTCGCCCTCGTCCGTGCCGTGCCAGTAATGGATGCGGGTTGCGTGAACCTTGATCAGGACGAGCCCCGGGGTGTCGACCCCGTCCTTGAACCAGATCTCCAGGTCCTTCGTCCAATGCTCCTCGAAGGCCTTTCTGTCGCGGATCAGCTCGGCGCGGCCTTCGACGGCGATGAAGATCGGGGGCTTGCCTAGAAGGCCTTTGCTGCCCTGGAAGGCGAGGGATACCTTCGGGTCGCGCTTGATGTCTTCGACCGTCCGCGTCTGCTCATAGGAGAAGAAATACGAATCGCCCTCGTAGGCGACATCTCCGTTGTTGCTCATCGGACGTCCGGCGATCTCGCCGCCCTCCGCATGGGTCGAGAGCATGGCAAAGTCGATGTCGCGCATCTTGTCGGACAGGTCGGCGAGGGTCAGCTGGCTCACGGCGATTTTCTCCTTGATCGGCCACCGATAACCTCTCTTCGGAACGTTCCGTTCCGGGCAGGCGTGACGAAGGCTCTTGTGATTTCCGGAGAAAACGGCTAGAACAAAGGCCTCCTCCTCTAAAGACAGGTGCGCTGCACGGGGCCTCAGGGCTCTCTCGGTCACGGTTCGTGAACCCGGCGGCCCTGTCGAACGTTCCCCTTAATCTCCCCCGCGTACAGCCCCTCTGCCCGCGACTTTACCCCGAGAGTGTTCCCCGATGAGGGAAATCAAACTTCAAGATCTGAAATCCAAATCCGCCACCGAACTCATCACCTTCGCCGAAGAGCTCGAGGTCGAGAACGCGAGCACGATGCGCAAGCAGGAGCTCATGTTCGCCATCCTCAAGCAGCTGGCGGCGCGCGAGGTCGAGATCATCGGCGCCGGCGTCGTCGAGGTGCTGCAGGACGGCTTCGGCTTCCTGCGCTCGGCCGATTCGAACTACCTGCCCGGTCCCGACGACATCTATGTCTCGCCCTCGCAGATCCGGAAGTTCGGCCTGCGCACCGGCGACACGGTGGATGGCCCGATCCGCGGCCCGAAGGAAGGCGAACGCTATTTCGCTCTGCTCAAGGTCAACACCATCAATTTCGAGGATCCGGAGAAGATCCGGCACAAGGTGCATTTCGACAACCTGACGCCGCTCTTCCCGCACGAGCGCTTCAATCTCGAGATCGCCGATCCGACGCGAAAAGATTTCTCGCCGCGCATCATCGACATCGTCTCGCCCATCGGAAAAGGCCAGCGCGCGCTCATCGTCGCGCCGCCGCGCACCGGCAAGACCGTGCTGATGCAGAACGTGGCGCAGTCGATCACCACCAACCATCCCGAGTGCTACCTCATCGTTCTGCTCATCGACGAGCGGCCGGAGGAAGTCACCGACATGCAGCGCTCCGTGAAGGGCGAGGTCGTGGCCTCCACCTTCGACGAGCCGGCGACCCGCCACGTGCAGGTGGCCGAGATGGTGATCGAGAAGGCCAAGCGCCTCGTGGAGCATGGCCGCGACGTGGTGATCCTGCTCGATTCGATCACGCGCCTGGGACGCGCCTACAACACGGTGGTGCCGTCCTCCGGCAAGGTGCTCACCGGCGGCGTCGACGCCAACGCCCTGCAGCGCCCGAAGCGCTTCTTCGGCGCGGCGCGCAACATCGAGGAGGGCGGCTCGCTCACCATCATCGCCACCGCGCTGATCGATACCGGCTCGCGCATGGACGAGGTGATCTTCGAAGAGTTCAAGGGAACCGGCAACTCGGAAATCATTTTGGACCGCAAGGTCGCCGACAAGCGCACCTTCCCGGCCATCGACATCACCCGCTCCGGCACCCGCAAGGAAGAGCTTCTGGTTCCGACGGATACTCTCAAGAAGATGTACGTGCTGCGCCGCATCCTCAACCCGATGGGCACGGTGGACGCCATCGAGTTCCTGCTCGACAAGCTGCGCCAGACCAAGTCGAACCAGGACTTCTTCGATTCCATGAACACCTGAGGCGGAACCTCCGTCTGCAAAATTTGACCCCATCCTCCTCGCGGAGGGTGGGGTTTTTTGTTTGTCCTCAGAACACCCCCATGAGCGCCAGTACGATCACAGTCAGCACGGCAGAGATCAGGAGCGAGCCTGCGCAGCCCAATCGGTTCGAGAAGAACAGAAACATCGCCGCTCCCGTGCTGTGATGGGCGTCGTCAACTCCTGCTGGCGGATGTAAAGACGCCGCTTGCCAGCACAACGCCGGGGGTCGCCAAGGTTATCCCGATCATCGCTGCCGCATCCGGAATCTCGCCGAGCACCGGAATCGCGAGCAGAGCCGCAAGCACGATGGCGAGCGGCGAGAGGGCGGCGGCACGGGAGGCGCCGAGCCGGTCGATGGCGATGCCGTAGAGCACGATGCCGGCAACGCCCGCGACGAAGCCTTGCAGAAGGGCCTGCAGGACGAGCGGGCCGGCCAACCCGTTACCGATCGCGCGGATGAGCGGCGGCAGACCGAAAGGCAGCAGGATCAGGAAGGACCACAGCCCGATCAGGGCAGCCGCCTGCAATGCCGACAATCCGCTGCGGCGATAGGCATGGGTGTAGATCCCCCACAGGCAGGCGCCGGTCAAAAGGAGCAAGTGGCCGCGCCAGGCACCGCTTCCGGTCACGAACAGCCCATAGCCGCCGATGCAGGCGACGCCGATGAGGATCAGGGCGAAGCCGAGCATCCGCAGGCGCCCGAGCTTTTCACCAAAGACGAGCCAGCCGATCAGGGCGACGAAGAGCGGCATGGTGCCTGGCAATAGGGGGCCGATCTCGGCTGCCGGAGCAAATTGCATGCCGAGCGCAACGATGAGGAAGAACGGGGCGCCGGAGCCGAGAAGCCCGAGCGCCTTCGGCAGCTCCAAGCCTTTCGGAAAAAGACCGCTGCGCCAGGCGAACGGGAGGAGCAGGAGCGCAGGCACGCCGAACCGCAACAGGCCGATGGCGGAAGGCGGCAGATCGTGCGTCACCGCATGGCGGGTCGCCACGGCCCAGACAGCCCAGATCGTAACCGTCGCCAAGACGGCCAGCCAGCCAACGAGGGCAGGGCGGGCAGGGGCCTGCGCAGGAATAGGCGAGATCGGACATGGCGTGTCTCCATCAATGCGCCTGAGCATATCCTGGCGTGGCATGGCATGTCCTTGCGAAGTTGTACTGGATAGGAGATACTTATTGGCAGATGATTGCGTGAAAATGAGTTCAGGCAAGAAATGCCTTACGTCGATCTCGATGCCATCGACCTGCGGATCCTGAATGCCCTTCAATCCGACGGGCGGCTGACCAACCAGGAACTGGCGGATCAGGTCGGCCTCTCGCCCTCGCCCTGCCTGCGCCGGGTCCGACGGCTCGAGCGCGACGGCTTCATCCGTACCTACCGCGCCGTGCTCGACCGCGAATCGGTCGGTCTCGGTCTCACGGTCTTCGTCGAGATCAAGGTCGAGAAGCATTCCCGCGACAATGCGCAGGCGCTCCAGCAGGCGCTTGCCGCCATACCAGAGGTGGTAGCCTGCCACATGGTCTCCGGCACGGCCGATTTCATCGCCGAGATCGTGGTGTCGAACCTGAAGGCCTACGAGCGGCTGCTGACGGAAAAGCTCCTTGTCCTGCCGATGATCGGCGACATCCGGTCCAACTTCGCCCTCACCCGCGTGAAATCCGACGCCGCCCTGCCGCTGACGCATCTCAGACGCGAGACGGAGCGACAGGAGCCGGATTGTTAATCCGGAATTCTACTCGCGTGGGACGACAGCATTTCCGCGACCCGTGCCCTCAAGCCGTCCTCATCCGTGACCGGGAGCGAGCAGCGAATGCCGGCGCAGACCAGGGCCTGAGCTTCGGTTCCTGAGGTGGCAAGGGCTTTGGCAGGGTGGTTATCGGCCAACGATTCGTCCGCGCCGAGCCGGCGGACGCTGCGGTCGAGATAGGGAAGGGCGAGGGTGGCGTCGTACAGCGCTTCGACATCGTTTCCCGTGACGAGAATGCTCACGCCCCGCAGATGCAGGTCGAGGGCGTTGAGGATCGAGGCGTGGCCGAGCGGCGACGAGCGGGCGATGCCGACGAGCCGGCTCAACATTTCCCGCGCCTGCACGATGTCCTCTTCGGCCTCCGTGATCTGCGCCAGCCGCACAAGCGCTTCGGCGAAGACGCCGTTGGCGTTGGGCACCGCGTCGTCCTGGCTCGGCTGCGGCCGGACAACGAGGGGGTCGGTTCCTTCAGCCGTCATGGCAAGGCAATTGGCATCTTCCACCAGGAACTCTGACAGCAGGACATCGCGCCAAGTTCGCGCGTCCTGGAGGTAGGACGATTCCGAGGTCGCCTCGTAGAGGGCGAGCGCCGCGCGCATCATGGCGGCGTGGTCGAGGGCGAAGCCCGGAAAGATCAGCGCGCCGCCGCGCCAGGAATGGCCGAGCCGGCCGTCACGGCTCATCGCGCGCTGAACGAAGCCATAGGCCCGCTGCGCCAGGGAGATCCATTCGGGCCGGCCGAGGAGGGGCGCCGCGCGCACGAGAGCGCCGATCATCAGCCCGTTCCAGTCCGACAGCACCTTGTCGTCGAGGCCGGGCCTGATGCGGGAAGCCCGCCGCTCCAAAAGCGTCGTCCGCATCACGGCCAATCGCTCCTCGATCGCGGGAGGGGCTTCGCCGGACAGGAGACGGTTCGGGATGCTGTGGCCCTCGAAATTGCCCTCGGCGGTGATGTCGTAGACCTGCGCGAAGAAGGCCGCATCCTCCTCGCCTAAGTTCTCGCGGATGTCGGCCAGGCTCCAGACATAGAAGCGGCCTTCCTCGCCCTCCGAATCCGCATCGAGGCTCGCGGCAAAGGCGCCCTCGGGAAGCGCCATCTCCCGTTGCAGCCAGGCGACGATCCCCTCGGCCGCATCGCGGAAAAGGCGGCGGCCGGTCTCGGCGTAGGCCAGCGCGTAGAGTTCCAAGAGCTGCGCATTGTCGTAGAGCATCTTTTCGAAATGCGGCACGAGCCAGCGCTCGTCGACCGAATAGCGGGCGAAGCCGCCGCCGAGATGGTCGCGGATGCCGCCGAGCGCCATGCGTTCCAGGGTCAGGAGAAAGCGCTGCTTCGCCGCCTCATCGCCGCTGCGGCGGGCATAGCGATAGAGGAATTCGAGGATCGGCGGATTGGGAAATTTCGGCGCGCCCTGCAGGCCGCCGTTCTCCCTGTCGATGAGCTCGGAGAGGCGCAGAACGAAACGGTCGAGATCGTCGAGGCCGAGCGTGCCGCCGTCGCCCGCTTCCGCCTTCGCGAGGCTCTGCTTGATCGCGTCCCGGTTCTTGAGGATCCGCTCGGGCTCGGCGCGGTAGAGACGGTCGATCTCGCGCAGCACCGCGACGAAGCCGGGGCGGCCGAAGCGCGGCTCCTTCGGAAAGTAGGTGCCGCCCCAGAACGGCTCGCCCTCCGGCGTCAGGAACATGGTGAGCGGCCAGCCGCCCTGCTCGCCCAGGAGATGAAGCGCGCTCATATAGACGTGGTCCACATCCGGCCGCTCCTCCCGGTCGACCTTGATGTTGACGAAGAGCGCGTTCATGACCGCGGCGACCCCCGGGTCCTCGAAGCTCTCATGCGCCATGACGTGGCACCAATGGCAGGCGGCATAGCCGATGGAGATCAGGATCGGCCTGTCGAGCCTTTTGGCTTCGGTCAGGGCCTCGGGACCCCATTCCCACCAATGGACAGGGTTGTCCCTGTGCTGCAGAAGGTAGGGAGAATGGGCCTCGCTCAGGCGGTTCATGAATCCTGCTCCGGCGCCGGCCTCGTTGCAGACTGCGCCTGCTGTTTTTAAGACGTCATCAACCTTAAATCCTCTTCTCCTCACGAGGTTCACGCTCATGCGTTCGGACGACACGATCTTCGCGATGGCCTCCGGTCACGGCCGCGCCGCCGTCTGCCTGATCCGGATCAGCGGTGGGGAGAGCCGCACTATCCTCGAGCGGTTGGCGGAACGCGTGCCCGATCCTCGCCGGGCCGTCGTGCGGATCTTGACGGATCCGGCAACCGGCGAGCCTCTCGATCAGGCGCTCGTCCTCTGGATGCCGGGGCCGCAGAGCTTTACCGGTGAGGATCAGGCCGAGCTCCACATCCATGGCGGGCTGGCGACCAGGGCCGCGGTGCTGCGCGTTCTCGGCTCCGTCGAGAATTGCCGCCCGGCGGAGGCCGGCGAGTTCACCCGTCGCGCCTTTCTCAACGGCCGCATGGACCTCTCCCAGGTCGAGGGCCTCGCCGACATCATCGACGCCGAGACCGAGGCGCAGCGGCGCCAGGCCATGCGCCAGCTCGGCGGCAAGCTGGGACATGCCGCCGAGGGTTGGCGCGAGGAGGTGCTGCAGGTGCTGGCTCTGCTCGAGGCGAGCCTCGACTTCTCCGACGAGGGCGATGTGCCGGAGGATCTGGAGGCGGAGATCCTCGCCACGATCGACCGGATCGCGGACGAGATCGGTCGCGCTGCTGCCGACCGCAGCGGCGAGCGTCTGCGCGAGGGCCTCACCGTCGTGCTCGTCGGTCCGCCCAATGCCGGCAAGTCGACTCTGCTGAATGCCCTTGCCCGGCGCGATGTCGCCATCGTCTCGCCGATCGCCGGCACCACCCGGGACGCGATCGAGGTCCATTGCGATCTCGGCGGCTTGCCGGTGGTCGTCGTCGACACGGCCGGGTTGCGCGAGAGCGGCGATCTCATCGAGCAGGAAGGCGTCTCCCGCGCCCGCGCCCGGGCGCAGGACGCCGATCTCGTCCTCTGGCTCGTGCCGCCGGAGGGCGAGGAGGGCGCTCCGCCTGAGGCTCGGCGCCTGTTGAAGGTGGGGACGAAGGCCGATATGGATCCGGTCCGGTCTGGTTGCGATGTGATGATCGCCGCCGCGACCGGCGAGGGTCTGCCCGAACTGATCCAACGGCTGGAGACCGAGGCGGAGAGCCTGATGGGGCAGGGCGATGCCATCGTCACCCGCGAGCGCCACCGCAAGGCGCTGGAGCGTGCTCATACCGCACTGGAGCGGGCGCGGTCGATACTCGCAACCCACGGTCCGCTCGAATTGGCAGCAGAGGAGGTGCGGCTCGCTGCCCGCGCCGTCGGCGAGATCACGGGTCGCGTCGATGTGGAGGATGTGCTCGACCGGCTGTTCTCCAGCTTCTGCATCGGCAAATGATTGTGGCTGAAGAACATTGGTGCCCCGAAACTCTCGGCCTTGTGCCGGCGGTCCTCATTCAAAAAGTGCGGCAGTCTTCCGATCGGGATGGCCGGGACAAGCCTGGCCATGACGTCGAGAATGTTATCCATGGAAGACCGGCTAAAATCTTCTATCCTCATTCTTAGAGGATGCTCGTCGTTCCTCATGAGGCGCAGGTGCCTTCTCCCTCCCCCTTGTGGGGAGGGCCGGGGTGGGGGTGTATCCGCCACACACCGATAGGCTATCGCTCACACCCCCACCTCCAAGTCCTCCCCACAAGGGGGAGGAGGGTTTCCCGCGCTTTACGAGCCAGACTTTGAGGAGCAGCGCAGCGTCTCGAAGGAGGACCTAGTGGGTGCAGGAGACGCCCGACCCTTCGAGACGGTCACCTACGTGGCCTCCTCAGGGTGAGGGCTGTGGGGTAGACAACCTTTATGTGCCGAACTTATTGGACAAACCGGCGACGGGCCGTGTTTCCCCCATTCACGAATCGGTGGAACGGTGCTGAATCCGTGGTGCATGGGCTGTGGGCCGGCTGTGCAGAACCAAAATGTTTCACGTGAAACATTTTGCCCTTTTGACCTCTGCCGAACGAGCACTTAGATCAGCGCATCGGATGAATTTGCGCCCGGCTTTGCTATGCGAGGCCCATAGTGGCGCCGAACGATTAGTTCAGGAGCAGTGAGCATCCAACGGAGGTGGAAACTACCTCGGATCCGATGCTCCGGTATGGAGATAGCATGAGCGCGGTGTTCGATGTGATCGTCGTCGGCGGCGGCCACGCAGGGTCCGAAGCGGCCGCCGCATCGGCGCGCATGGGTGCGCGCACGGCGCTTGTCACCCATAAGCTCTCGACCATCGGCGCCATGTCCTGCAATCCGGCCATCGGCGGGCTCGGCAAGGGCCATCTGGTGCGCGAGATCGATGCCCTCGACGGCGTGATGGGCCGCATCGCCGATAAGGCCGGAATCCAGTTCCGCCTGCTCAACCGCCGCAAAGGCCCGGCCGTGCGCGGGCCGCGCACCCAGGCCGACCGCAAGCTCTACGCCCGCGCCATGCAGGCGGAGCTGCGGCAGACGCCGAATCTCACCATCGTCGAAGGGGAGGCGGACGATCTCGTCGTCCGCGAGGGCCGGATCGCCGGTCTCCTGCTGACAGACGGGCGCATTCTCGCGGCTGGGGCCGTGGTCATCACCACCGGCACCTTCCTGTCGGGCCTGATCCATATCGGCGATAAGAAGATCCCGGCCGGCCGCATGGGCGAGCGTCCGTCTCTGGGCCTGCCGAAGACTTTTGCGCGGCTCGGCTTCACCCTCGGGCGCCTGAAGACCGGCACCCCGCCGCGCCTCGACGGCCGGACCATCGATTGGGCCGGTATCGACAAGCAGGCGGCGGACGATGAGCCGGTGCCGTTCTCCCTGCTCACCACACGGATCGAGAACCCACAGATCGAGTGCGGCATCACCCGCACCAATGCCAAGGTCCACGCGCTGATCCGGGACAACCTGCACCGTTCGGCGATGTATTCGGGCGAGATCCAGGGCAGGGGGCCGCGCTATTGCCCCTCCATCGAGGACAAGGTGGTGCGCTTCGGCGACCGCGACGGCCACCAGATCTTCTTGGAGCCCGAGGGCCTCGACGATTTCACCGTCTATCCCAATGGGATCTCGACCTCCCTGCCGGAGGAGGTGCAACTCGCCTTCCTGTCCCATATTCCGAGCCTGGAGAGGGTGCGGATGCTGCAGCCGGCCTATGCCATCGAGTACGACTATGTCGATCCGCGCAACCTGACCGCGGCGCTGGAAACCAAGGCTGTCGAGGGCCTCTTTCTCGCCGGCCAGATCAACGGCACCACGGGCTATGAGGAGGCAGCGGCGCAAGGGTTGGTCGCCGGCCTCAATGCCGCCCGCCGCGCTTCCGGACAGGACGGCATCGTGTTCGACCGGGCCGAATCCTATATCGGCGTGCTGGTCGACGATCTCATCACCCGCGGCGTGAGCGAGCCCTACCGCATGTTCACCTCGCGCTCCGAATATCGCCTGAGCCTGCGCATCGACAATGTGGACGAGCGCCTGACCGGCAAGGGGTTGGAGATCGGCTGCGTCGGCTCGCGGCGCGAGAGGCATTTTCAGCATTCTCAGCAAGAGATCGGGCATACGAGGAAGCGCCTGCAGGCCCTTACCCTCACGCCGCAGGAAGCCGCCCGCCATGGCTTGGAGCTGAACCAGGATGGAATCCGCCGCACCGCCTATCAGCTTCTGTCCTATCCCAGCATCGGCTGGAGTGACCTTGCGCGGGTATGGCCCGACCTGTCGGCGGTGAGCTTGACCGTCCGCGAGCGGCTGGAGACGGACGCCACCTATGCGGTCTACCTCGACCGCCAGCAGGCCGATATTGCCGCCTATCGCCGCGATGAGGGCGTGGTTCTGACCGACGGAATCGACTTCCAAGGGCTGCCCGGCCTGTCGAACGAGATCAAGGCCAAGCTCGATCTCGTCCGGCCCAAGACCCTGGGGCAGGCAGCTCGCATCGAAGGCATCACCCCCGCGGCACTCACGCTTCTGGCTGCCCATGCCCGCAAAGCGCCCGGTCGGTCCGCCCGCACTCTCGAGCCGCTGTCGTGACGAGATCCGCCATGGTGACCGCATCCGACCTGAATGTTTCACGTGAAACATTCGAGAAGCTGGAGTTGCTCGAGCGCGAGCTTCGCCGCTGGCAGGCGATCAAGAACCTCGTCGGACCGGCGACGCTGACCCAGATCTGGGACCGGCACATCGTCGATTCGCTGCAGCTTCTCGACCTTGCGCCCGAGGCCAAGACTTGGCTCGACCTCGGTTCCGGCGCCGGTTTCCCTGGCTTGGTCCTTGCCATCGCCGGCGCGGAGCGGGGGCTTACCGTCCATCTCGTGGAGAGCAATTCGCGCAAATGCGCCTTCCTGCGCCAGATCGCCCGGCTCACCGGCGCTGCGGCCACGATCCACGAAGCGCGGCTGGAGACGGTCGTTCCGGGCTTCGTCGGAAAGGCGGATGTGGTCTCGGCGAGGGCGCTCGCCTCGTTGAACATGCTCCTGGATTGGACCGCCCCGTTGTTGAAAGCGGGGACAATGGGCCTGTTTCCCAAGGGTCGGGACGCCGGGATTGAATTGACCGAGGCCCGGAAAAAGTGGACATTCGAGGCAGAGATCCTGCCGAGCCTGACCGATCCTGACGCCAGGATTCTGCGCATTTCCTCCATCGAGAGCCATTCATGATGACCGACCGCAACGGACCCGAACCAGGCGCGCGTGGGAAGCCGCGTGTCCTCGTGCTCGCCAACCAGAAGGGCGGTGTCGGCAAGACCACGACGGCAATCAATCTCGGCACGGCCCTCGCTGCGATCGGCGAAAGGGTTCTGATCATCGATCTCGACCCGCAGGGAAATGCTTCGACGGGTCTCGGCATCGACCGCAAGAGCCGTCAGGTCTCGACCTATCATGTGCTCGCCGGCGAAGCGTCGCTGGAGGAGAGCATCACCGAGACCGTGGTGCCCGGATTGTCGGTCGCGCCCTCGACTCTCGACCTCCTCGGCGTCGAATTGGAGATCGCGAACGAGCGCAACCGGGCGCACCGACTCCGCTCGGCGATCGACAGTCTTTCGGCCTTCGAGGTAAGCGAACCTTTTACCTATGTTTTGATCGATTGCCCGCCTTCGCTGAATCTTCTGACCATCAATGCCTTGACCGCCGCTGACGCGGTTCTGGTCCCCCTCCAATGCGAATTTTTTGCTCTGGAAGGCCTCAGCCAGCTGCTCAAGACGGTCGAACAGGTCCGTTCCGCCCTCAACCCGGATCTGTCGATTCACGGCGTGGTTCTGACCATGTTCGACCCGCGCAACAACCTGTCGGGACAGGTGGTGGCGGATGTGCGCCAGTTCATGGGCGCCAAGGTTTACGAGACGATGATCCCGCGCAACGTGCGCGTGTCGGAAGCGCCGTCGCACGGCAAGCCGGTCCTGCTCTACGATCTGAAATGCGCCGGCTCGCAGGCTTATCTGCGGCTCGCCTCGGAAGTCATCCAGCGTGAACGCGCCCTGCGTGCAGCCTAAGAATATTTGAGAGTGACAATGGCAGAAGAAGGTAAGTCGCGTCTGGGCCGTGGATTGGCCGCCCTGATTGGCGAGGTGGGGGACGAGATGGGCAACCTCGAGCGCAAAGGCTTCGTGCCGCGCTCGGTGCCAGTGGAGTTCCTGCGCCCGAACCCGCGCAATCCGCGAAAGGCGTTCGACGATGCGGATCTGCAGGAGCTGACCCAGTCGATCAAGGATCGCGGCATCATCCAGCCGATCGTGGTGCGGTCGATCCAGGGCACGACCGATAAATACGAGATCGTCGCCGGCGAGCGCCGCTGGCGCGCGGCGCAGAAGGCCGGGCTGCACCGGGTGCCGGTGGTGGTCGTCCAGATCGACGACCAGACCTCGCTCGAATACGCGATCCTCGAGAACGTCCAGCGCGCCGACCTCAATCCCATCGAGGAGGCGGAAGGCTATTCGCGCCTGATGGCCGAGTTCTCCTACACGCAGGAGAACCTCTCCAAGGTCATCGGCAAGAGCCGCAGCCACATCGCCAACACGCTCCGCCTCACCGATCTGCCCGTAGGCGTGCGCAAGATGCTGATGGAGCGCAAGCTCACCGCCGGCCATGGCCGCGCGCTGCTCTCGGTGAAGGACCCGGTCCAGGTGGCAAAGCGCGTTCTCGACGAGGGCCTGAGCGTGCGCCAGGTCGAGGAGATCGCCCAGACCGAGAATGCAACGCCGGCGAAGGCGGAGGCCAAGGCCGCCAAGCCCGCCAGGACGGAAAAGGACCCGGACACGCGGGCGCTCGAGAAGGCGCTGCAGGACGTGCTCGGCCTCACCGTCAGCATCGACCACAAGGGCAGCGGCGGCGAATTGCGCATCAAGTACAAGACCCTGGAGCAGCTCGACGGCCTGTGCCGGCGGTTGAATCCGTAGGATTTCACACGCTCAACACCAAGAAGCCTCATCCTGAGGAGGTCGCACAGCGACCGTCTCGAAGGAGGATCCAGTGTGCTCTGGAACCTCCTTCGAGACGCCGCTTTCAGCGGCTCCTCAGGATGAGGGTGGTGCCTGTCGAGAACGGAAGCGGCTGTAACTTACCGCCTCGCCGCCCGTGCAATATCAAGCAGCGTCTTCGCCGCGATCGTGTCGTCAAGATCGGACAGGCGCCGGGTCTGCAGGAGGCTCGACTGCAAGAGGGTGATGGCGTTCCTGAGGCTGTCGCCGGTCCAGCGCTGGAGATGGCGCTCGACCAGGGGCTTGCGCCGGAAATGCAGGCTGCGCATGGTTTCCATCACCGCCGGGATGGGGCGACCTTCCTCTACGGAAAGGCGCGCCGTCAGCAGCATCAGCGCGTGACGAAGCGCTGAGCCGAGCAGCACCGAGGAGTTGACGCCCTCGGCGGCCAGCCGCCGGGAGCCGGTCTCGAGACCGGTGCCTTCACCGGCAAAGGCTGCATCCACCACCGCATCCATGGCAAGGCTCGACACGTCGCTCATGATCGCGTCCACGTCGGCCAGCGTGATCTCGCGCTGGCCGTGGGCGTAGAGCATCAGCTTGGCGAGCTCGCCGCGGGTGGCGAGGCGGTCGCCGCCGAGGCTCGCGATCAGGGCCGCGCGGGCCTCGCGCTGAATGGAAAAGCCATTGTCTTTCAAGGTGTCGTCGACCACGTTGCCGAGATCGCGGCCGGTATCGGCATAGCAGGGCAGGGCGAGCGCCTTCTGCGAGCGCTCGCACAATGTCCGCAGGGGCGAGGATTTCTGCAGGTCCCCGCCTTCGATGACGATCACCGTATCCTGCAGCTCGCCTTTCAGGACCGCATCCACGGCCGGCGCGATGTTGCGCGAGGTCGCCTTCACCCAGATAGCGCGCTTGGACCCGAAGAGACCCATGGTCCCGGCTTCGTCGGCAAGGCGCCCGGGATCGGCCGCGATGTCGTCGCCGTCGATCCGGATGAGCTGGAACGGGTCGGAGGGGTCGTCGACCGAGCGCTCGGCCACGGTCCGGGCGCGCTCGTTGATCAGGCCCATATCGGGCCCGTAGAACAGGAAGATCCCGATGCGCGGATCGGGGCGCCGCAATGCCCCGTCCACGTCTCCCGCTTTGACGGCGACCATGGGCTCAGCTGTTCGCCAGCACCGCCGACAGCCGGGTGCGCACCTGCAGCGCCAGATCCTTGGCGAGCTTGATCTCCGCATCGCGGTTGGCCCGGATATTGGCGAAGCGCTGCGGGAAACGGTCGAAGCTGGCCGAGGAGGTCGCAACGCCCTGAGTGACCACGGTTTTCCCATCGAGGCTGGTCAGGGTGTAGGTGAGCGTGCCGCCGAGGATCACCGAACTCGGCGCGCCGATCTGGGTGTCGATCACCGGGCTCGACTGGCTCTGCGCCAGGGTCATCTTCAGGGCATAGCGCTTCGGCGTGTCCGATCCCGAGCCGTTCAAGGCATAGATCATCTCGCTGCGCAGGTAATGCCCCGTATTCGCAAGCGCAGGCGGCCATTGAACCTCAGGCACGTCGATGGAGGCGAGCACGGTCTGGAGCGACTGGCCGGATGCGGTCGGACCGTAGAGCGGCCGGAGGCAGGCGGACAGGCCGAGAGAGAGACCTGCCACCACTGCAACGCGGGCAAGGATCTTGAGGTTAAGCGACGACATTCACGATCCTTTGGGGAACGACGATGATCTTGCGGGCCGGCTTCCCGTCGAGCGCCTTCTGCACGGCGTCGAGCGAGAGCACGGCCGCCTCGACTGTAACCTGATCCGCATCGCGGGCAACCGTCACGTCGGCGCGCTTCTTGCCGTTGACCTGCACGGGCAGGGTGATCGTGTCCTCGACCAGCAGAGACCGGTCGACGACCGGCCAGGCCGTGTCGGATGCGAGGCCGGGCTCGCCCAGGGATTCCCAGCATTCCTCGGCGAGATGCGGCATCATCGGCGCCAGCAGCTGCACGAAGATGCGCCCCGCCTCGGCGAAAGCCGCACCCAATCCCGGCTCGTCGCCGGTCTTGGCCTGGTTCGCCAGGTCGTGCAGGGAATTGGCGAGCTCGTAGAGATGGGCGACGCAGCGGTTGAAGCGCAGGCGCTCCACGTCGTCCTCTACGGCGGCCAGCGCCTTGTGCGCGGCCTTGCGCACGGCGGTGGCAATGGGGCCGGTGCCGATGGTTGCATCCGCGCCGGTCGCGCGGTCCGCGATCTCGCCGACGAGGCGCCACACGCGCTGCACGAAGCGGCCGGCGCCCTGCACGCCTTCCTCGGTCCAGATCACGTCGCGCTCAGGCGGCGAGTCGGACAGCATGAACCAGCGCGCCGTGTCGGCGCCGTAGGAGGCGATGATCTCGTCCGGATCGACCGTGTTCTTCTTCGACTTCGACATCTTCTCGATCGAGCCGATCTCGATCGGTGCGCCGGTCTCCACATGGAAGGCCTTGCGCGCGTTGCCTTGCGTCTCGAAGCGCACGTCCGCGGGCAGCACCCAGCCGCCGTCCGCGTCCCGGTAGGTCTCGTGCACCACCATGCCCTGCGTGAACAGGCCCGCGAAGGGCTCGTCGAGGCCGGCATGTCCCGTCTTCTTCATCGCGCGGGTGAAGAAGCGCGAATAGAGCAGGTGCAGGATCGCATGCTCGATGCCGCCGATATACTGATCGACGGGCAGCCAGGCATCGACGGTCGCGCGGTCGGTCGGCTTGTCGACAAGCGTCGGGTCGGTGAAGCGCGCGAAGTACCAGGACGAATCGACGAAGGTGTCCATGGTGTCCGTCTCGCGCCGGGCCTTGCCTCCGCATTGCGGGCAATCGACGTGCTTCCAGGTCGCGTGACGGTCGAGCGGGTTGCCCGGCACGTCGAAGGACACGTCCTCCGGCAGCACCACGGGCAGCTGGTCCTTCGGCACCGGCACGACGCCGCAAGCATCGCAATGGATGATCGGGATCGGGCAGCCCCAATAGCGCTGGCGCGAGATGCCCCAGTCGCGCAGGCGAAAATTCACCTTGCGCTCGGCCACCGGACGATTGCCGCGGGTCTCGCTCTCCAGGCGGCGGGCGACCTCCTCCTTCGCCTCGTCGATGGTCATGCCGTCGAGGAAGCGGGAATTGATCATCCGGCCGTCGCCGTCATAGGCCGTATCGGTGATGACGAAGGCGTCCGGCTCCACGTCCGGCGGGCAGACGACGGGGGTGTTGCCGAGGCCGTACTTGTTGACGAAGTCGAGATCGCGCTGGTCATGCGCCGGGCAGCCGAAGATGGCGCCGGTGCCGTATTCCATCAGGATGAAGTTCGCGACGTAAACCGGCAGTGTCCAGTTCGGGTCGAACGGATGCTCGGCGCGGATGCCGGTGTCGAAGCCGAGCTTTTCCGCCTTGTCGATGGTCTCCTGCGCGGTGCCCATGCGCTTGGCTTCTTCGATGAAGGCAGCGAGCTCGGGGTTCTTCTCGGCAGCCGCCTTCGCCAGCGGATGATCGGGCGCAACCGCCATGAACTTCGCGCCGAACAGGGTGTCCGGGCGAGTCGTATAGATCTGCAGCTCGGTCTCGCCGTTCGGCACGGTCTCCGGCTTCAACGCAAAGCGGACCAGCAGGCCCTCCGAGCGGCCGATCCAGTTGCGTTGCATCAGGCGCACCTTCTCCGGCCAGCGGTCGAGGGTGTCGAGCCTGTCGTCGAGATCCTGCGCGAAATCGCTGATCTTCAGGAACCACTGGGTTAGCTCGCGCTGCTCGACGAGAGCGCCCGAGCGCCAGCCGCGCCCGTCGATCACCTGCTCGTTGGCGAGCACGGTGTGATCGACCGGGTCCCAGTTCACCTTCGCCGTCTTGCGGTCGACGAGGCCTGCTTCCAGGAAGTCCAGGAACATGCGCTGCTGGTGCTTGTAATAGCTCGGATCGCAGGTCGCGATCTCGCGGCTCCAGTCGATGGCAAGCCCCATCGATTGCAGCTGTGAGCGCATGGTCGCGATGTTGGCATAGGTCCATTCCTTCGGGTGGACCTTGTTCTGCATCGCGGCGTTCTCGGCCGGCATGCCGAAGGCGTCCCAGCCCATCGGATGAAGCACGTTGAAGCCCTTGGCGCGCTTGTAGCGCGCCACCACGTCGCCCATGGTGTAGTTGCGCACGTGGCCCATATGGATGCGCCCCGACGGATAGGGAAACATCTCGAGCACGTAGTATTTCGGACGCGGGTCGTCGTTGTTCGTCTTGAACAGGTCGCGGTCGTTCCAGACCTGCCGCCATTTCAGCTCGGCTTCCTTGGCGTTGTAGCGCTCGGGCCTCATTTTTCTCAAAGTTCCGTCATGATGGAGATTCAAGCGGCTTGCGCCGCCGGGTTGCGCCGGACTAGGACACAGCTCTCCGGCGCGGTCAACGGTTTCGCGCATGCGAGATGGTCGAGATTCGACGTCTGTGTCATCCCCGGCGGCCCGAAGGGCCGGGAAGGGCATCCACGACGACGCGCTTGACCGTGGATCCCCTTCCCCTGCGATGGCTGACGCCATCTTAAGGCCGGGGACGACAGCGTAGAAGCAGGTGAGGACATCCATGAGCGAGAACGACGCAGTCGAAGGCTTGGAGTTGGTGCGGGAGAGCATCCGGCGCTCGGCGTCCGACTATGGCCGGGACCCGTCCTCGATCACCCTCGTGGCGGTCTCGAAGACCTTTCCGGCGGA
Source organism: Microvirga ossetica (assembly GCF_002741015.1). Lineage (NCBI taxonomy): Bacteria > Pseudomonadati > Pseudomonadota > Alphaproteobacteria > Hyphomicrobiales > Methylobacteriaceae > Microvirga > Microvirga ossetica. The sequence continues at coordinate 2,746,781 of NZ_CP016616.1, forward strand.
GGCCATCGAACCTGTCCTGGATGCAGGCCAGCGGATCTTCGGCGAGAACTACGTGCAGGAGGCCAAGGCCAAATGGCTTAGCCTCCGCGAGCGCTATGACGGCGTCGAACTGCACATGATCGGCCCGATCCAGTCCAACAAGGCCAGGGAGGCGGTGGAACTCTTCGACGCGATCCACACCCTCGACCGGCCCTCGCTGGCGGAAGCGCTCGCCAAGGAGATCGCCAAGCAGGGGAAGCAGCCGCGCCTGCTGGTGCAGGTGAACACCGGCGAGGAGCCGCAGAAGGGCGGGGTCATCCCCACCGAGGTCGACGCTTTTCTCGAGGCCTGCCGCAGCAAATATGGCCTGGAGATCGAAGGCCTCATGTGCATCCCGCCGGCTGAGGATCCGCCGTCGCCGCATTTCGCGCTGCTCAACACCATCGCCCGGAAGCACGGGCTCAAGACCCTCTCCATGGGCATGAGCGCCGATTTCGACGCGGCGATCCAGTTAGGGGCCACCCATGTGCGGGTGGGGAGTGCGATCTTTGGGGCAAGGCCGCGACCATCGAAATAGGAGCCTTGCATCAAGCTTTCGTCTCTCTCGGCCCTCATCCTGAGGAGCAGACGTAAGTCTGCGTCTCGAAGGAGGCTCCAGAGAGCACTGGATCCTCCTTCGAGACGGTCGCTCTGCGACCTCCTCAGGATGAGGTCGGGTGATAAAGCACGGATTTTCGACGCTCACGCCCTCTCGCTGTCCAGCATGCCCATCTGCGCCTTCGGATAGCGATCACCGGCGGCGGCGCCCTTGGGGACGATCCGTTCGATGGCGGCGAGATCCTCCACCGTCAGCCGCACGTCCAGCGCACCGAGGGCCTCGGCGAGCCGGTCGCGGCGGCGCGCGCCGATCAGCGGGATGATGTCCTCGCCCTGCGCCGCGACCCAGGCGATGGCGATCTGCGCGACGCTGACGCCTTTCGTCTCCGCCAGAGTCTTGAGCGCTTCGACCAGCGCCAGGTTCTTCTCCACATTGCCGTCCTGGAAACGCGGGCTGTGGCTTCGGAAATCGCCCTTGCTTTCACCGCCTTTCTGCCAATGCCCGCTGATCAACCCGCGGGAGAGAACGCCATAGGCGGTGATGCCGATGCCGAGTTCGCGGCAGGCGGGCAGGATGCTGTCCTCGATGCCGCGCGAGATCAGCGAGTACTCGATCTGCAGGTCGCAGATCGGATGCACGGCGGCGGCGCGGCGGATGGTGTCGGCGCCGACCTCCGACAGGCCGATATGGCGCACATAGCCTGCCTTCACCATGTCGGCGATGGCGCCGATGGTGTCCTCGATCGGCACGTTCGGATCGAGCCGGGCCGGGCGGTAGATGTCGATGTGATCGACCCGCAGGCGTTGCAGCGTATAGGCGAGGAAGCTTTTGACGGCACTGGGCCTTGCATCGTAGCCGAGCCAGGCCCCGGCCGGGTCGCGCATGGCGCCGAACTTGACGCTGATGAGCGCCCGGTCGCGGTCGCGGCCCTGAAGCGCTTCGCCGATCAGCATCTCGTTGTGGCCCATGCCGTAGAAATCGCCCGTGTCGACCAGGGTGATGCCGGCCTCCATCGCCGCATGGATGGTGGCGATGCTCTCCGCCCTGTCGGCCGGCCCGTACATGCCCGACATGCCCATGCAGCCGAGGCCGAGGGCGGACACGGTGGGGCCGGTTTGTCCCAATTGGCGATGTTGCATCCGATGATCTCCTGACCGTTGGTTCACAAATCTTTGCTGAAACTCTTCCAGACCCTTCGAGACTGCGCTGCGCGCCTCCTCAGGGTGAGGGCTGCGGGAGTGACGGGTTCTCGCCGGAGCTTGAGGCCCCGGGCCGGCACCCGCCATGAAGGGATCATGCCCGCTTCCGGTTCGTGCGATAATCCGGCATAAACGAAACAGGCTGTTTGGATTTTCGAACAATGAGCGATGTGGATCTCGCCGATCTCGAAGCCTTCGCGGCGGTGGCGCGGGCGCGGAGCTTTCGCAGCGTGGCCCGCCTGCGCGGGGTCTCGGCCTCGTCCCTGAGCGAGGCCCTGCGCCGGCTGGAGGCTCGGCTCGGGGTGAGGCTTCTCAACCGCACGACCCGCAGCGTCACGCCGACAGAAGCAGGCCAGCGCCTGCTGGAGCGCCTGAGCCCGGCCCTGAGCGAGGTTGCCGCCGCGCTCGATGCGGTCAACGGCTTTCGCGATTCGCCGACCGGGACACTGCGGCTCAACGTGCCCACGGCGGTGGCCCGTCTGGCGCTCCCGCCGATCATCGGTCCTTTTCTCACCGCTCATCCGGGCATCAATCTCGAAGTGACCACCGAGGACAGCTTCGTCGATGTGCTGGCGGCGGGCTTCGACGCGGGTATCCGCTACGACGAGCGGCTGGAAAAGGACATGATCGCGGTGCCCGTCGGCCCGCGCGTGCAGCGCTTCGCCGTCGTCGCAGCGCCGTCCTATCTCGACGTCCGCGGCCGGCCTTCGCATCCGAAGGATCTTCTCACTCACGTCTGCATCCGCCACCGCTTCGCCAGCGGCGTGATGCATCCTTGGGAATTCGAGCGCGACGGCGAGATCGTGAAGATCACGCCGAACGCGCGGGTGATCGCCAACAGCATCGATCTGGAAATCGCCGCCGCGATCCAGGGGCTCGGGCTCATCGCCACCTTCGCGGGATTCGTGGAGCCATATGTGAAGAGCGGCGCGCTGGAGCCGGTTCTGCAGGATTGGCTGCAGCCGTTTTCCGGGCCTTTTCTTTACTACCCTAGTCGTCGCCACATGCCGGCGCCCCTGCGCGCCTTCGTCGATTTCATCAAGCGCCGCAAGGCGGGCGACGTTGCATCGGCGGCGCTTTCCGGGTAAGCCTTGCGCATCGATCCACATCGAACCGAAGGAGGGCTGCATGTGTGAAGCGGTGCATCTACGCATGTTCGGCCCCTGGAATGCCCTGCAGCAGCTTGTTGCAGGGCCGGCCATCGAACGGATCTGACGGCTTCTTCGTCTCCATCTCCATTCTGGTCAGCTCTGAACGGCTCATCGCGCCCGTGCTCCGCAAGGATCGGCCGCGTCTGACACGTTCCAGACTTTTCGCGCGAGGCCTTTGCCTGCGCGCTGCACCAGTGAGTTTCCCATGGCTTCCTTGAGCCTTCGCAATGTCACATTCATTGCCCACACGCCCCTGTTCCAGAACCTCAGCCTCGTCATCGGCGAGGGCGACCGCCTCGGGCTCGTCGCCGCCAACGGCGCCGGCAAATCGACTCTTCTGAAATGCCTCGCAGGCCTCATGGAGCCGAGCGCCGGCGACATCGTCCGCTCGCGCGGTTTGCGCATCGCGCTGGTGGAGCAGGACGTTCCCGACAGTATGCTCGATGTGTCGCTGCACGACGTTCTGCTCGACGCGCTTCCAGCGGAAGAGCGGGAAAGCCAGCAATGGCGCGTCGACATGGTGCTCGACGAGTTCGAGACGCCGGCCGATCTGCGCGCTCTGCCGATGCGTGCGCTGAGCGGCGGCTGGCAGCGTCTGGCGCTGATCGCACGCGCCTGGATCACGCAGCCGGACCTGCTGCTTCTCGATGAGCCCACCAACCACCTCGATCTCGAAAAGCTGTTCAAGCTCGAGGCCTGGATCAACAATGCGGGCTACACCGCGCCCATCGTGGTGGCGAGCCACGACCGCGACTTCCTCGATGCCTGCACCACGAAAACGCTGTTCCTGCGGCCGGAGGAATCCGTCGCCTTCGCGCATCCCTATCGCCGCGCGCGGGCGCTGCTCGACGCGCACGATGCAGCGGCACAGACGCAGCGCGAAAAAACCCTGCGCGAGGTGAAGCGCCTGCGCCAGAGCGCATCGGAGCTGCGCAATGTCGGCATCAACAGCGGCAGCGATGCGGCGCAGGTGAAATCGGCGCAGATCAAGCGCCGTGCCGATGCGCTGGAGCAGGGCGCCCGCGCCGTGCACAAGGAGCGGCCGGGCGAGATCAGGCTCGGCAATCGCGGCACCCATGCGCGCGTGCTCGTGGCGCTGGAGAATGTCACGGTCCAGGCGCCGGGCGGGCGCAAGCTCTTTGCGATTCAAAAGCTCGAAGTCGCTCAAGGCGACCGCATCGTCGTGCTCGGCCGCAACGGCGCCGGCAAGTCGCAGCTTGTTCGCCTGCTGCATGAGGCGATGCATCGACCGGAAGGACGCGACGGCATCCGCGTGAGCCCGAGCCTTGCGCTGGGCTTCGTGGATCAGGACATGCGGCAATTGCCGCAAAAGAGCACCGCGCACGATTTCATCCTGTCAGGGTTTCGACTGGGCGATCAGCGCAGCCGCGCGGTGCTGGCGGAGGCAGGCTTTTCCATCGAGAAGCAGGGCTTGCCCATCGCAAAGCTGTCGCCGGGCCAGAAGGCGCGGCTCGGGCTTCTGGCGTTGCGTCTCTCCGAGCCGAACTTCTACCTCATGGACGAGCCCACCAACCACGTCGACATCCCCGGCCGCGAGCAGCTGGAATCGGAAATCCTCGACGCGGAGGCCACCTGCATCCTCGTCTCCCACGACCGCAGCTTCGTCAAAACCATCGGCACGCGTTTTCTGCTCATCGACAAGGGCCGCATGCGCGAGATCGACGGGCCGGAGGTGTTTTACGAGAGCGTGGTCGGGCAATGATGACGGCTGCGCTTAACTTAATTCCGGAACTGAAATCCTCGTCTGTTTTGTCTCAAACCTCATCCTGAGGAGGTCGCAGACGCCGCTTTCAGCGGCTCCTCAGGATGAGGTGGTGTTTGTGTCAAAACGTGGATGGTCGGGCGTCAGCCCACGATCTCGATCCGCGTCCGCGGCCCGATCCGCTCCATGAGGCGGCCGATCATGCGCTTGTCCACCGCGACGCAGCCCTCGGTCGGCAGGAAGCCGGGGCGGGCCAGATGCAGGAAGATAGCGCTGCCGCGGCCTTTGACGATGGGGCCGCGGTTCCAGGCGATGTCGAGCACCACGTCGTAGAGGTGGTCGTCGCGCCACATCCTCTCGTGGCTCGTGGGGCAGGGCAGGGGGACGAGGCGGTTGTAGCGGCGGTCGCGCACGTCGTCGGACCAGCCGTCGCCGGGCCGGATCGGCCTTAAGCGGAGGCCCGTGCGGGGACGTTGGCCGCGATCGGCCCGGTAGAAGGCCTGCAGGATCCGGAAGCGTCCGACCGGCGAGGCGCCGTCGCCCTCGCGCTTGGCATGGCTCGTCCCGGAGCGCCCGAGGGCGCAGGGCAGGACGAGATTGCCGGCCTGAAGGCGCCCGCGCCGAGGGTCGGTGGCTGAGCGGAAGACGCGGATGACATTGACGCGAGACGGTTTCATGGGCAGTGGAAGGGAGGTTAGGCCCCTCTTGTTGTCAAGCTGGGAATGACTACTCTTATGCCTCGAGCATGATCCGAAGCTCAAGGCTCGCGCCGGTGTCATGCCAGGCCGCGATTTTCGACCCGGATCGTGCGCGGCGACAAGGGGCGGACGAACCAGCTCGAGGCTCAAAGGGTTTCTTGGCTTGGGGTTCACGCTTTCGGAAGGCCGCGCCAGCGACTTTTGCGATTCATCGTGTTGAAGGGTTTGAGATGTCGAATGCAAGCCGCCTCCTCGTCGTCGATGACGATCAGGACCTGCGCGACACCCTAGCCGAACAGCTCGGATTCTATGACGAGTTCCAGGTGGCGACCGCCGAAACGGCCACAGGCGCCATCGACGCGGTGAAGGGCGACCGGATCGATCTCGCCATCATGGATGTGGGCCTGCCCGACATGGATGGGCGCGAGGCGGTCAAGGTCATGCGCCAGAACGGCTTTCGCAGCCCGATCATCATGCTCACGGCCCAGGGGTCGGATACGGACACGGTGATGGGCCTGGAAGCCGGCGCCAACGATTACGTGGTCAAGCCGTTCAAGTTCGCGGTGCTGCTCGCCCGCATCCGCGCGCAGCTGCGCCAGTACGAGGCGAGCGAGGACGCGGTGTTCCAGATCGGGCCGTACATCTTCCGCCCGGGCTCGAAGCTGCTCACTACCGAGAAGGGCTCCAAGCTCAAGCTGACCGAGAAGGAGACGGCGATCCTGCGCTATCTCTACCGCGCAGGCCAGGCGGTGGTCGGCCGCGACACGCTGCTCACCGAGGTCTGGGGCTACAATTCCAACGTCACCACGCACACTCTCGAGACGCATATCTACCGCCTGCGTCAGAAGATCGAATCCGATCCGTCCAACGCCAGCATCCTCGTGACCGAGCCCGGCGGCTACAAGCTGATCCCTTAAAGACCATCATGGCGCTCGACGACGACATCGCGGTTTTGACTCAGGCTCCACTGTTCAACCTGCTGGAGAAGGATGCCCTGCGCCTCGTCGCCTTCGCGTCGGAGAACCGGACCTTCCGGGCGGGCGACGTCCTGTTCCGCAAGGGCGACCGTTCCGACGGCGGCTATGTGGTGAGCCAGGGCGCCATCGCCCTCGACGCCCTCGAGGACGGCTCGCCCGAGACGTTCCTGGCCGGTCCCGGAGCGCTGATCGGGCAGGCGGCTCTGTTCGCCCGCATCGAGCGCCGCGCCACGGCCACCGCCCGCGAGCCTTCGACGATCATCCGCGTCAGCCCAAGCCTCATGCGCCGGGTCCTGGAGGAATTCCCGGATGCCGCCGCCGCCATTCACGATGCCATGGCCGAGGAGCTGAGCCGCCTTGCGGAGGGTCTGGAGCGGGTGCGCCAGCAGCTCATCGCCATCGACGGCGAGAGCAAGCCCGAAAGTTAGAGGCTGAGGCTGGTTCATCATTTGTCGTGAGACGCAGGTGCCGTCTCCCTCCCCCTTGTGGGGAGGGATTAAGGGTGGGGGTGTGAGCGGTAGCCTATCAAGGTCTGGCGCCGACACCCCCACCTCCAACTCCTCCCCACAAGGGGGAGGAGGGTTACCCGCGCTTTATGAGCCAGCCTATGAGAACTAGCTCTCCCTTTACGCTGCCTTGACCCCCGACAGGAACGAGCCGACCGCCGCGCCGAGGGTGTCGGAATGGCGGGCGAGCTCCCGGGCCGAGGCGAGCACCTGAGCCGCCGCCGTGCCGGTTTCCCCGGCGCCCTGACGCACGTCGTTGATGTTGCCGGTGACAGCCTCCGTTCCGCGGGCGGCCTCCTGCACATTGCGCGAGATCTCGGAGGTCGCGGCGCCCTGCTCCTCGATGGCGGCGGAGATCGACACCGAGATCTGGGACATCTCGCCGATGGTGCGGGCGATGGTCTCGATGGCCTGCACCGCCTCCACCGTCGCCTGCTGCACGGCGCCGATCTGGGAGGAGATCTCCTCCGTCGCCTTCGAAGTCTGGCTGGCGAGGTTCTTCACCTCGCTCGCCACGACGGCGAAGCCCTTGCCGGCCTCGCCGGCGCGTGCCGCCTCGATGGTGGCGTTGAGCGCCAGGAGGTTGGTCTGCGACGCGATGGTGTTGATGAGCTGGATCACATCGCCGATGCGCTCCGCCGAAGCGGCGAGCGCCTGCACCGTCTGCGTGGTGCGCTGCGCCTCGCTCACGGCCTGCTCCGCGATCCGCGAGGACTGGCCGACCTGGGAGGCGATCTCGCGGATGGAGATCGAGAGCTCCTCCGTGGCGGCGGCCACCGTCTGCACGTTGGCGGAGGTCTGCTCGGCGGCGGAGGCGACCGTCACCGACTGGCTCGTGGTCTGGTCCGCCACCGTGGTCATCGAGCGGGCGGTGGTTTCCATGCGCGAAGCCGCGGAGGACAGCCCGTTGGTGAGCACCGAGACATTGGCCTCGAACTGCTTGGTCAGCCGGTCGAGAACCTGGGCGCGGCGCATCTTCGCGTCGGCCTCCACGGCCGCGGCCTCGTCCGCCTCGCACTTGGCGATCAGCGCGTCCTTGAAGATCTGGACCGCGCCGGCCATGGCGCCGATCTCGTCGGCGCGCCCGGTATCGGTGACCGTGACGCCGGTGTCGCCGTCGGCGAGGGCCTTCATGGTCTGCGTCATGCGCGCGATCGGGGTGGCGAGCGACCGGGCGGCCCACCAGGCGCCGAGAAGCGCCAGGACCAGCAGGCCGCCCGCGGTCAGCAGCATCAGGTTGCGGGCGTCCAGCGCGCCGTCGACCATGGCATCGACGGGAACCGAGACCGACAGGAGCCAGGGCTCCTCGATTCCGGGGAAGGCCACCGGAACCACGGCGCGATAGGTCTCGACGCCGGCCTCCTCGATCACCATGTCGGCGAAACCGGTTGAGGCGGCCTTGCCCTTCAGTTCGGTAAGCTGCGCGTCGTCGGCGCGCTTGCCGAGCAGCTGCGCATCCTTGTTGGCGACCCACAAGCCGCCGGCGCCGACGAGGCTCACCGTGCCGGCCTCGAAGGGCTTCAGCGCCGCAATGGACCCGGCAATCGCGTTCAGGCTCATATCAGCCGTGATGACGCCGACCGGGGTGCCATAGCGGCGCACGATGACGCTCACCGTCGACATCAGCACATCCTTCCCGTCGACCGAATCCGTATAGGCCGGGACGATCTGGCTGCGGTTGTCGCGCAGGGGCCTGGTGTACCAGCGCTCGATGGCCGGTGCCTTGGTCAGGTCGAGCGGCTCGACGCCGACCTTGCGGTCCTGCCGCCAGAAGAAATACGGCGCGAAGCGACCGGTCGGGTCGGAATAGGTGTGGGCGAGGAAGTCCTTGTCATGCCCGTCGAGGGCGTTCGGCTCGAAGGCGAGCGTCATGCCGAGGAGATCGGGCTGGCTCTCGACCGTCTTCGCGACGATTTCGGCCAACTCGTCCCGGTCGACCTTCTGGTCGAAGATCACCGCCTCGACGGCGGAATTCATCACCATCGCGGCCGAGATGGCACGTCCGATTTCCGCCTGGACCTGACCCTTGTACTGGTTGAGCAGGGTGTTGGCGGCGACGACCGCCTCGCTGCGGGCGGAGCTCATCATAATCTGGGTGCCTGCGAAGGTCAGGATCGTGCAGGCCCCGACGAAGCCCGCGCCTGCCAGCAGCAGGACCCGGCTTTTGATCGAACGCAGTTTGAGAATCATCCGCTTGCCCCCAAGGCGCCGTGTTTCCGAAAGGAAATGGTTCCTTAGGCAGCTAAGCTTGCGGCTGGCTTGCGGGCGCGGCGCGCGCCCACAGAACTCAGATCGGCTGATCGTTGAGCGGAAACGCGATCGCGCAGGTCACCCCGGATGGGTCGAACTCGATGGCGACGGATCCGCCAAGCTCCTGAGCGAGACCACGCTCGATCAGGCGGGTGCCGAAGCCGCGCGCGGTTGGGGGCACGACGGGAGGTCCGCCGTGTTCGTCCCACCGGAGCCTCACCTCGTTCCCATCCGCGACGAGGTCCCATGAGATCGAGACCCGCCCGAACGGCGCGGAGAGGGCACCGTATTTCAGCGCGTTCGTCAACAGCTCATGGATCGCCATGGACAGGGGCAGCACCTGGCGCGGCGGCAGCTTGATCGAGGGGCCCGTCAGGACGAAGCGCTGCAGGTCCACGCTTTCGAAGGGGGAGATGGCCTGATGCACGATGGTGCGCAGCTCGGCGCTGTCCCAGCTCTCCCGCGTCAGCACATCATGAACCCGCGCGAGCGCCATGAGCCGGCTCTCCAGCCTTTGACTGGCATGATCCATGGTCTCTGCGCTCCTGAGAGATTGGAACGCGATGGACTGAATGGTCGCCAGGGTGTTTTTCACCCGGTGGTTCAGCTCGTTGATCAGGAGATCCTGATGGGCGAGCGCCCGCTTCTGAGCGGCCAGCGTGCTGTCGAGCTCGAGCTGCGAGGCGATCAGCTCGGCGAAAAGCTGCAGGCTCCGAAGGATCTTGGGATCGGACACCTGGGCGGGCTTCGGATCGAGGGCGCAGATGGTGCCGAAGATCTCGCCCGAGCGAAGGACGATGGGCACCGCGATGTAGCTCTCGAAGCCGTACATCCTCGGCGTCCGGTGGGACTTGTAGACCTCGTCCGTGCTGGCCCGGTCGATCACGATGGGCGTGCACGAGGCGCGGATCTCCGAGCAGAAGGTCGTCGTCACCTCAAGCTGTCCGCCGATGGGCAGGCCGAAGCCGATCCTGTCGAGCACGGCGCAGGCGGTCCACGAGCTATCGGTCACGCGCGCAACGGCGGCGAAGCCGAGGCCGGTGCTTTCGAGCAGGATCTGCAGGATGGAAGAGACCGAACCGATGCGCCCGATCGCTTCGACCTCCGCGGCCAAGGCGCTGTCGAGAGCCGGAGCGGACTCGACGGTGGCGACGGCATTCTGTTGTATCATGGAGCGACCATAGCAGAGTCTCGCAGGCCGAAGACAGCTGCGCTGTCAGCGCACCCGGCAGAAGAGCGCCCCGGTTCCCGCTCCGAAAACGGTCTTACAGCTCCAGCACAGCCGTCACGGGCGCATGGTCGGACGGGCGATCCCAGCCGCGGGTGGCGCGGGTGACGTCGATGGAGCGAATCGTGTCCTGCATGCCCTTAGAGAGCCAGATATGGTCGAGCCGGCGGCCCTTGTCGGCGGCGGCCCAGTCCGGCGAGCGATAGCTCCACCAGGAATAGATCTTTTCGGGCTCGGGACGAAGAACGCGCATGGCGTCGATCCATTCCGCCTCCTGCCGCAGTTCTTCCAGCGCCGCCGTCTCGACCGGCGTGTGGCTCACCACGTCGAGGAGCTGCTTGTGGCTCCACACGTCGTGCTCGAGCGGCGCCACGTTGAGATCGCCCACGAGAATGGCAGGCTGAGAGGTAGGCTTCGCCTTTCCGCCCCAGGAGCGCATCTCGGCCATGAAGTCGAGCTTGTGGCGGAATTTTTCGTTGAGGCCCGGATCGGGAATGTCGCCGCCGGCTGGAACGTAAAAGTTATGGATCGTCACCCCCGCCGCCGCCTTGGCCTCGCGGCTCAAGGTGACGGTGATGTGGCGGGCATCCTGGCGGCCGCACATCTCCATCACGCTCGTCTCCGAGAACGGATAACGGGAGAGGATGGCGACGCCGTTATAGCCCTTCTGGCCCATATGGACGATGAAGGGATAGCCGAAGGCCTGCAGCTCTTTCAGGGGCAGCTTGTCGTTCGGACACTTGGTCTCCTGCAGGCACAGGATGTCGGGGCGGCGCTCCTTCAGGAAGCGGCCCACCTGATCGATGCGCAGGCGAACGGAATTGATGTTCCAGGTCGAGATCGTCAATTGCACGGGAAAAGCCCTCGGAAGATCTTTTCCGGCTACGACAGATTTGCGCCGGAGGGAAGCGCAGCGGGCCTAATTGTTCCCACCCAGGATCGCCTCGTACTGGATCTTGAACATGTCCTGGTCGATCCGGCGACCGCGCTCGACCTTGTCGAGCATCACCACGGTCTGGAAGCCCTGCGCATCGACGATGCGCCACTGGTTCAGGATCTCCACCTGGCTGTCGAAATAGAGGGTGATGCGCGAGGTGCCGCCCAGCGTCGAGGAATCCTCCAGGTTGATGCGCACCGAATCGCCGTCGTTGGCGATGCCGGTGATTCGGATGTCCTGGCCGAGATTGACCCGCTCGCGCAGCAGGAATTTCAGCGGCGTCTGCGAGATCGAATAGAGGTCCTGCGTCGCGAGCTTGCGGTCGCGCACCGCGACCGAGCGGCCGTCGGCGATCACCTGCAGCGTGGCGGGCGGATCGTATTCGAAGCGCACGCGGCCGGGGCGCTGGAGGAAGAGCGTGCCTTTCACCCGCCGCCCGTCGCCGCCGACCTGGGTGAAATCGGCCACCAGGGTGTTGAGATGGGTGAAATAGGCATTGGCCTTCTCCACCACCGCGCTGTTGGACAGGGGCCGCGCCGGAGGAGCGAGCTCGATCGCTGCCGTCGCAACGGGTGCGATCGCCATGGGCTCGGTCTCAAGGTTATCTGGGATCTCGGCCGCCGGGGGCCGGCTCGGCGGCAGCGGCGTAGTGACGGCCAGGACCTGCTCCGCATTCGCGGGTCGGGGGATCACCGGCCGGGAGGGTTGCGAGGTCGGCGTCGCGCCGCGGTGGAAGAAGGCCGTCGGCAGCTGGGCGGCGGAGCGGCCGAAGCCCTGGGCCGCGACCGGTCGCGCCGGCGGCATGATCATCTCGATCGGCAGCACCTGCCCCATGGCCGGCAGCGCGCCCGTCCCGACGGACAGGGCGGTTGCCAGGCTGGCAAGGGAGGGGGGACGCATCCGACGAATCTCCGCGAGAGGACCATGATGACCGCAGCCTGGCCGTTGTCCATGGCTCCAGAATGACGCAGAGGGCCGGTCAAGGTTCCGATGGACCCCTTAATCCTCTCCCATTCCCTGCGTTTCAAGCAAAATCTCGCGTTTACCGGCGTGGTTGGCGGGACCGACGATGCCCTCGTTCTCCATGCGCTCCATGAGCGAGGCGGCGCGGTTGTAGCCGATCTGCAGCCGGCGCTGGATGTAGCTCGTCGAGGCCTTCTTGTCCCTCAAGACCACCGCCACCGCCTGGTCGTAGAGATCGCCGCTGGGCGCCCCGAACTCGCCCTGGTCGAAGACGGCTGCGTCCGCACCAGCCCCGCCGCCCTCGTCCTCTTCCGCGGTGACCGCCTCGAGATATTGCGGCCGGCCCTGGCGCTTCAAATGCGCCACCACCTTCTCGACCTCCTCGTCGGAGCAGAACGGCCCGTGCACGCGCGTGATCCGCCCGCCGCCGGCCATGTACAGCATGTCGCCCTGACCGAGCAGCTGCTCCGCCCCCATTTCGCCCAGGATCGTGCGGCTGTCGATCTTCGAGGTCACCTGGAACGAGATCCGGGTCGGGAAGTTCGCCTTGATCGTGCCGGTGATCACGTCCACCGACGGGCGCTGCGTCGCCAGGATCACGTGGATGCCGGCGGCGCGCGCCATCTGCGCGAGGCGCTGGATCGCGCCCTCGATCTCCTTGCCGGCCACCATCATCAGGTCCGCCATCTCGTCGACGATCACCACGATGTACGGCAACGGATCGAGCTCCATCACCTCGTCCTCGTAGACCGCCTCGCCGGTCTCGCGGTCGAAGCCGGTCTGGACCGTGCGGGTGATGGTCTCGCCGCGCGCCTTGGCCTCGACCACGCGGGCGTTGAAGCCGTCGATGTTGCGCACCCCGAGCTTCGACATCTTGCGGTAGCGGTCCTCCATCTCGCGCACCGCCCATTTGAGCGCCACCACCGCCTTCTTCGGGTCGGTGACGACCGGGGTGAGCAGGTGCGGGATGCCGTCATAGACCGAGAGCTCGAGCATCTTGGGATCGACCATGATCAGGCGGCACTCGGACGGCGAGAGCTTGTAGACCAGCGACAGGATCATGGTGTTGATCGCCACCGACTTGCCCGAGCCGGTGGTGCCGGCCACCAGCAGGTGCGGCATGCGGGCGAGGTCGGCGATCACCGGCTCGCCGCCGATGGTTTTGCCGAGGCACAGCGCCAGCTTCTGCTTCGAGGTCTCGAAGTCCTGGCTTGCCAACAGCTCGCGCAGGAACACGGTCTCGCGCTTGTGGTTGGGCAGCTCGATGCCGATGGCGTTGCGGCCCTGGACCACCGCGACGCGGGCCGAGACCGCGCTCATCGAACGCGCGATGTCGTCCGCGAGCGAGATCACCCGCGACGACTTCGTCCCAGGCGCAGGCTCAAGCTCATACAGCGTCACGACCGGGCCGGGATTGACCTTGGTGATGGCGCCGCGGACCCCGAAGTCCTCGAGCGTGCCTTCGAGCAGCGCGGCGTTCTGCTCCAGCGCTTCGGCCGAGATCGTCGGGACCGACGGCCGCTTCGGCTCGGCGAGCAGGCCCAGTTGCGGCAGCTGGTAATTCTCTTCGTCGAGCAGCGAGGGCTGCGCTTCGCGGGCCATGCGCTTGCCGGGCTTCGGCGCCGCATGGGCCGGTCCGACGCGTGCCGGGGCCGGTTCCGGCCGGGCGACCGGACGGGCGGGCGGCACCTCGTCCTCGTCCCAGCCGGCCTCGTCCTCGTCGTGCATCGGCACGGAGGACGGTGCGGGGCGCGGGCGCGGGGGTGAGCCGTCGAGCACCGGCTCGCGGCGCAGCCCGGGCTGGCGCGAAGGACGCCTTTGCGGTTCGGGTGCGGTCTCGTAGTCCTCATCGACTGCCTGCCGGCGCCCTTCCTTCCAGCGGCGGGCGCTGGCGCGCAGGCTCATGAGGCCATGGGCAAGCGCCCCGAGCGACACGATGCCCCAGCCGGGCTCGTCGTGGCCGATCTCCTCCGCCTCATCCCAGTCCTGGATCTTGCGGCGCCTTGCCGGCAGCGGCTCGTCGAGCTCCTCCGGCTCCTCATGCCGGCGTCCCTCCGCCGGGCCGAGGCCGCAGGCGGCGGTGAGGGTCAGGATCGCGATGCCGGCGAACAGGAAGCCGAGAACCGCGCTCGCAGCCCCGCTGGACAACCCCGTGATCGCCTTGGCTCCGGCCAGGATCGCGTCGCCGACCACGCCGCCGAGGCCGGTCGGCAGGGGCCAGCTCTGGGTCGGGGGCAGGGCGCTCGCCAGCGCCGTTGCGGCGCCCGCGCCGATGACCCAGAGGGCAAGGCGCAGCTGCAGGCGGCCGAGATCGCCGGATTTCATGAGGCGCCAGCCCCAGAGCGCCAGGGGCAGCACGGCGGCGATGGCGCCAAGGCCCAGAAGCTGCATCAGCAGGTCGGCGACGATGGCGCCGGGCCAGCCGAGCAGGTTGCGAACGGGAAGATCGGTGGCGTTGTTCAGGCTCGGGTCGTCGACCGACCAGGTGCCCAGCGCCACCGCCACCGCGCCGGCGGCAGCGATCAGGCACAGGCCCGTCAGCTCCTGCGCCCGGCGGGCGAGAAAGGCCCGAAAGGCGCTGAAGAGGCCATCATAGGCGGAGGAAGAACGGCGGGCCGTACGCATCGAGCCACTCTGAAAACCATGGGACGGGACATTGTTGCCATGGATGCTAGCGGTGCCGGGTTAAGGGTCCTTTAACCGTAAACGCATTGGGCGGAAAAGTGCTCGCGGCTTCCTCGTCTTCAGTTCGCAGGGAATGACAACCATTACGTCATGGCCGGGCTTGTCCGGGCCATCCCGATGCGGAAAAGCGCGGCGCCTCTCGCATCGGGATCACCGGCACGAGGCCGGTCATGACGTAGAACATCAAACTGAGCCACTGCCGACCTTCTGTCCTGTTGACGTCCGATTCCGAAAAGATCAGTGTCCCGGCGATGACTCGCAGGGCTCCCCGGACCGGTTGGACGCGCGCCGCGATTGCGGCGGTGATGGCCTATGCGTTCGTGCTGCAGCTCGTGCTCCTGTCCGTCAGCGGCGCATTCCATGCCGCAGCGGCCGCCGAGGCGCAGGGCATCATCTGTCTGCAGGATGGCTCCTCCGCACCGGACCATGGACCGAAGAAGGCCCACGAAAATCTCTGCTGCACCGTGAGCTGTCATGGCGCGGGAGCGACCGGGCCGGCTCCGGTCGCTGCCATCCTCGAGCGGATCGAGCCGGTTGCAGCTGCCGCCGACCTTTCCGGCGATGCGTCCGACTTACGCCTCACATCCACTGTCCTGCCTCTGGGATCGCGCGCGCCGCCACGCCTCGGCTGAGCTGCCGACTATCGATTCCAACCTCTTCTGCCAGGACAGTTTTTCATGATCCCGTCACGCCTCGGCGCGCTTGCCGCCGCCTTCGTTGCCGTATCCGCTCCCGCGCTCGCCCATGTCAGTTTCGAGAACGGGCAGGCCAATCCGAATTCCACCTACAAGGCGATTTTACGCATCCCCCATGGCTGCGCCGGCAAGCCGACTCAGAAAGTTCGCGTGCGCATCCCGGAGGGCATCGTCGCCGTCAAGCCCATGCCGAAGGCCGGCTGGAAGCTCGAGACTGCCAAGGGCGCCTATGTGAAGGCCTACCAGGTCAACGGCGAAGCGGTGAGCGAGGGCGTGACGGACATCGTCTGGACCGGCTCCCTCGACGATGCGTATTACGACGAGTTCGTGTTCCAGGCCCGCTTCACCGATGCCTATCAGCCCGGCGCGACGGTCTATTTCCCCGTGGTGCAGGAATGCGACGGTGTCGCGGAGGAATGGACCCAGGTGCCGGCCGCGGGCGAGGATCCGCACAGCCTGAAATCGCCCGCGCCGGGCATTCGCGTCGCCGGAGCCGTTGCCGCCGCGCAACCGGTGAAGGCCGGTCCGCTCACGCTTGCGCAACCCTGGTCGCGGGCGACGCCGGGCGGCGCCAAGGTCGGCGGCGGATATGTGAGCATCACCAATGCCGGCCCAACGCCCGACCGCCTCGTCGGCGGCTCGTTTCCGTTCGCCGCCAAGGTCGAAGTGCACGAGATGCGCATGGAAGGCGACGTCATGCGCATGAAGCCGGTCGAGGGCGGGCTCGAGATCGGGCCCGGCGCCACGGTCGAGTTGAAGCCGGGCGGATACCACCTCATGTTCATGGACCTGAAGGAGCCGCTGAAAGAGGGCGAGACGATCAAGGGCACCCTCGTCTTCGAAAAGGCTGGCTCCGTCGCGGTGGAATACGCGGTGCGCGGCATGGGCGGCGCAGCGTCTTCCGAACACAAGCACTAGTGCGGGAGAGAATCCATGACGGTCAAACGTCTTCTCGTGCCGCTCCTCGTCTTCACGACCGGCCTCCTGGTGCTGGTGGCGACGGCGGGCCTGCTGCTGTTCCCGTCCGGGCAGCAGCAGAGCGCCGGCAAGGTGCCGATCGGCGGGCCGTTCAAGCTCACCAGCCACGAGGGCAAGCCGTTCACGGATGAGAACCTGAAGGGCAAGCCCTTCGTGGTCTTCTTCGGCTTCACCCATTGCCCGGAGGTGTGCCCGACGACCCTCTACGATCTGACCCAGGACATGGCAGCCCTCGGCAAGGATGCCGACAGGTTGCAGGCCGCCTTCATCACGGTCGATCCGGCGCGCGACACGCCGGAACTGATGAAGACCTATCTCTCCTCCTTCGATCCGCGCATCGTCGGCCTGTCGGGCACGGAGGAGGAGATCGCAGCCGCTGCCCGCGCCTACAAGATCTATTACCGCAAGGTGCCGGCCGAGGGTCAGGACTACACCATGGACCATTCGGCGACCCTGTTCCTGATGGACGGCAAGGGCGAGTTCTACGGCACCTCCAACTTCCAGGAGCCGGAGGAGACACGGCGTTCCAAGCTGCGGCAGTTGATCAAGAACGGGTGAGGTTCGCGAGCGTCATCCCGGGCGAGCGCAGCAGAACCCGGGATCGCCTGATGAGTGTGGCGCAAGTACCCTCTCCCCCCTTGTGGGGGAGAGTTGGAGAGGGGGGTGCTGGCGCCTTCGTTCTGAAAGGTTGGCGCTCACACCCCCCTCCCTAGCCCTCCCCCACAAGGAGGGAGGGGACGCCCGCGCCACACTTGTCCAACGATCCCGGATCTCGCTGCGCTCGCCCGGGATGACCCAATCGGACTGCTATGAGAAAAGCCCCGGACTTTCGGTCCGGGGCTTTCCTGTTCGAGCCTCTGGAAGGCTGTTCTTTAGTAGTTGTAGGCGCGCTCGCCGTGATCCGCGAGGTCGAGACCTTCGCGCTCCTGGTCCTGGGTGACGCGCAGGCCGACGATCAGGTCGGTGATCTTGTAGAGCACCACGGAGCCGATGCCGGTCCAGGCCAGGGTGACCACCACCGCGATGACCTGCGTTACCAGCTGGCCGCTGATCGAGTACTCGCCGACGCCGTAGCCGCCGAGGGAGGGAGCCGCGACGATGCCGGTGCCGATGGCGCCGATGATGCCGCCGACGCCGTGGATGCCGAAGACGTCGAGGGCGTCGTCATAGCCGAGCGCGTTCTTCACGCCCGTGACCGCCACATAGCAGACCGCGCCGGCGACGAGGCCGAGGACGATCGAGCCCATCGGGCCGGCAAGACCGGCAGCCGGCGTGATGGCGACGAGGCCGGCGACCGCGCCCGAGGCGATGCCGAGCAGCGAGGCCTTGCCTTTTCCGAGCGCCTCGACGGTCATCCAGGCGAGGCCGGCGGCGGCCGGAGCCAGGATGGTGTTGATCAGCGCAAGCGCCGCGCCGCCCGTGGCCTCCAAGTTCGAGCCGGCGTTGAAGCCGAACCAGCCGACCCAGAGCAGGCAGGCGCCGACGAAGGTGAGCGTCAGCGAGTGCGGGGCGAGCAGGTCGCGGCCGTAGCCGATGCGCTTGCCGATCATGAGGGCGCCGACGAGGCCGGCCACGCCCGAGTTGATGTGAACCACCGTGCCGCCGGCGAAGTCGAGAGCGCCGAGGCCGAAGAGATAGCCTTCCGAGAACCACACCATGTGGGCGATGGGCAGGTACACGAAGGTCAGCCACAGGCCCGTGAACACCATCACCGCCGAGAACTTGATGCGCTCGGCGAAGGCGCCGACGATCAGGGCCGGGGTGATGGCCGCGAACGTGAGCTGGAAGGCGATGAAGGTGAATTCCGGAATGGCGACGCCCTTGGTGAAGGTGTCGGCGGTGGAATCCGTGGTCACGCCGGCCAGAAACGCCTTGGAGAAGCCGCCGATGAAGGCGCCAACCCCTTCGCCGCCGGAGGTGAAGGCGAGCGAGTAGCCGTAGAACACCCACAGGATCGCGACGAGGGAGAAGACGGCGAAGACCTGCATGAGCACGGAGAGCATGTTCTTGGTGCGCACGAGGCCGCCATAGAACAGGGCGAGGCCCGGGATCGTCATGAGGATCACGAGGATCGTCGAGACGAGCATCCAGCTGGTGTCGCCCTTGTTGACGGTGGGAGCCGCTGCGTCTTGCGCGAGCGTGGGCTCGATGAATGCGAGGCTTAAACCCAGCGCACCGAGCGCCGGCATGAGGAGATGACGAAACTTCATCGGATGTGAACTCCGGAAATCAGCAAGAAAGGGAAATCAAAGGGCGTCGATGTCGGTCTCGCCCGTGCGGATGCGGACCGCCTTTTCGAGCGAGGTGACGAAGATCTTGCCGTCGCCGATCTGGCCCGTGCGCGCGGCCGCCGTGATCGCGTCGATCACCTGCGGCACGAGCTCGCTTGCCACGGCGACCTCGATCTTCAGCTTCGGCAGGAAGCTCACGGCATATTCCGCGCCGCGATAGATCTCCGTATGGCCCTTCTGCCGCCCGTATCCCTTCACCTCGGTCACGGTGAGGCCGTGCACGCCGAGAGCGGTGAGCGCGTCGCGTACCTCCTCGAGCTTGAACGGCTTGATGACCGCCATCACGATTTTCATGGGTTAAGCCCCCTTTTTGAGACGTCCGCCCGAAGTCGAGCGGCGGTTTCCACTGTGAACCCGGCCTGGTCCGGACGGGTGTCGTGGGGCTTTAGGCAAGAAACATGCCAAACTATACGAGCCATAGGAGGAGGGCCTCTGCCTCGAAAAGAGGCAGGCGAAGCTCGGCTATAAAATAGCTTTATTGATTAATTTTTAGGCAGATGACTTAAGTTCTGCGCTCGCGGATGAGGCCTTCCTGCGCAACCGAGGCGACCAGGGTCCCATCCTGCTTAAAAATGAGTCCGCGGGAGAAGCCGCGGGCACCGCCGGCGCTCGGGGTGTCCTGCGCATAGAGCAGCCATTCGTCGGCCCGGAAGGGCCGGTGGAACCACATGGCGTGATCCAGGCTCGCCGGCTGGATCGAAGGCTCGAACACCGTGCGGCCGTGGGGAATGAGCGAGGTGTCGAGGAGCGTCATGTCCGAGGCATAGGCGAGCACGCATTGGTGGATCGCCGGATCGTCGGGAAGGCGCCCGGTGGTCTTGATCCAGACATGGAAGCGCGGCTCGCCCGGATCGCGCGAGAGATAGCGGTTGATCTCCACGGGTCGGATTTCGAGCGGCCGCTCGCGCTCGTAATAGGTGCGCATGGGCTCCGGCATCTGCAGGAGCAGCCGGCCCTTCACATCCTCCTCGCTCGGCAGCTCGTCGGGTCCCGGCACCTTCGGCATCTCGGCCTGATGCGCAAAACCCTCCTCGTCGAGATGGAAGGAGGCCGACATGGCGAAGATCGCCTGCCCATGCTGGATCGCCAGCACCCGGCGCGTGGTAAAACTCTTGCCGTCGCGGATGCGGTCCACCTCGTAGATGATCGGGACCTTGGGATCGCCCGGCAGCATGAAATAGCAATGGAGCGAATGGGGATGGCGCCCGCCCACGGTGCGGGTCGCGGCGACCAGCGCCTGGCCGATCACCTGCCCGCCGAACACGCGCTGCCAGCCGCTCTTCGGGCTCTGTCCGCGAAACAGGTTCACCTCGAGCTGTTCGAGGTCGAGAATGGCGAGAAGATCGGAAACGGCGCGGGACATGGGGCGTAAAAATCCTTCGCAAGATCCTTCAACGGGATGCTGTCATCCATCGGGGAGAGGTGCAAGAAGGTCAAGCTTGACGCTGGCCGATGGATCGCTGACACCCACCTATAACGTTCGAGCGTTGACCATTCGAGTGCTGACGGTCGAGTCATGGAGAAAGAGCGATGAGCGCAGCAAAAAGGAAAGAGCGATCCTTGGCGCAGCCGCGCATCGTCATCGCCGGCGGCGGCCTTGCCGGCCTGTCTCTGGCGCTGGCGCTCAAGCGGGCGCTCTCCGACGGCGTCGACGTGGTCATGTGCGATCCGGCGCTGAAGCGCGATCCGCACGGGGACAAGCGCTCCTATGCCATCGCCGCCGCCGCGCGCCGGATGCTGGAGGCGCTCGGCGTCTGGACGGAGGTTGCGGACAGGGCGCAACCCATTCTCGACATGGTGATCACCGACAGCCGCCTGCAGGACCCGGTGCGGCCGACCTTTCTCACCTTCGCAGGCGACGTGGAGGGAGACGAACCCTTCGCGCATATGATCACGGCGGGCGACATCACCGCCGCACTGCTCGATGCCTGCCGGGAGGCTGGCGTCGATCTCAAGGCCGAGGGGGTGAAGGGCTTTGCGGTTCAGGGCACCCGCACGGATGTTTCCCTGGCGGGCGGCGGCAGCCTGCAGGCCGCGCTTCTCGTCGCCGCCGACGGTGCGCGCTCGCGCCTGCGCGAGCAGGCCGGCATCGGCTGGATCGCCTGGCCTTACAAGCAATCCGGCATCGTCGCCACCATCGCCCATGAACGCGATCATGAGGGCCGGGCGGTGGAGCACTTTTTGCCCTCCGGCCCCTTCGCGATCCTGCCGCTTAAAGACGAGCCGCAGGCCGACGGCAGCCTGCAGCACCGCTCTTCCATCGTCTGGACCGAGCGCACGGAGAACGTACCGGCCCTGCTCGAGTCCCATCCCGAGGATCTGCTGATCGAACTGGAGCGCCGCTTCGGGCTGCAGCTCGGCAGGCTCTCCTTCGAGACCCGGCCGCAGGCCCATCCCCTGTCCTTCGGCGTGGCGCGCTCCTTCGTCGGCGACAGGCTGGCGCTCCTCGGCGACGCCGCCCACGTGATCCACCCGATTGCCGGCCAGGGGCTCAATCTCGGCCTGCACGATGCGGCCGCTCTGGCCGAGATCGTCACCGACGCCATGCGCTTGGGGCTGGATCCGGGCGCGGCCGACGTGCTCGATCAATACGAGCGTGCGCGGCGCACCGACATCACCGCCATGGGCGTGATGACCGACGGCCTGAACCGGCTGTTCTCCAACGACGTGCTGCCCGTGCGCCTGATCCGCGATCTGGGCTTGGGCCTCGTCGACCGCATGCCCGGCCTCAAGCGCTTCTTCATCCGCGAAGCGGCTGGTTTGACCAAGCGCGAGGCGCCGCGGTTGCTGAAGGGCGAGGCGCTGTAGAAGCGTTATTGAAAGACTCCTGCCTCATCCTGAGGAGCAGCCGTAGGCTGCGTCTCGAAGGAGCTTCCAGCGCGCACTGGATCCTCCTTCGAGACGATCGCTTCGCGATCTCCTCAGGATGAGGGTGATATTTCGGCTCGGTTGTTAGCCCACCTTGCCGTGCTCGTGCCGGCATTGGTCGTGATCGGCGAGCACCTGGATGATGCGGCATTCGCCGACCTGCCCGTGGCTGCAATCGTCGAGCATGTGCCGCAGCTCCGAGCGGAGGAGCTTCAGCTGGGCGATGCGCCGCTCGACGTTTCCCAGGTGCCGCAGCACAATTTGATCGGCGGGCTCGCAGGGCTGTTCCGGCCTCGCGCTCAGGCTCAGCAGCTCGCGGATCGCATCGACCTCGAATCCGAGATCCCGCGCATGGCGGATGAAGCTGAGGCGCGACACATCCTCCGTCCCATAGCGCCGCTGCCGGCCCTCCGTGCGCGGCGGGGAGGGCAGCAGGCCGATCTGCTCGTAATAGCGGATGGTCGGCACCTTCACGTCGACCCGGCGCGACAGGTCTCCAATCGACAGACCCATCATTTTCCTCTTGAACCTCTAGTCGCTAGAGATTGTACGACTTGTCCCGGCAGACAAGAGGAAGATTCGGATGAGCGAGAATCACGACCATCGGCACGGGGCCTGCTGTTCTTCGCATGAGCACCACGACCACGCGCACGATGGCCATGCGCATCACGCCCATGGGCCGGCAATGGGACACGCTCATGCGGAGGAGGCCTGCGGCTGCCATGGCGGCGTGCCGGTCCTCGACGGGGTCGATCCGCGCTACAAGCGGGTGCTCTGGACCGTGATCGCGATCAATGCCGCCATGTTCGTCACCGAGATCGTCGCCGGCCACCTTGCCCGCTCGCAGGCCCTGCAGGCGGACGCCCTCGACTTTCTCGGCGATACAATCACCTACGGCCTGAGCCTTGCCGTCATCGGCGCATCCTTGCGCATCCGCGCCACGGCGGCCCTGTTCAAGGGCGTGAGCCTGTCGCTGATGGGCGCCTGGGTGCTGGGCTCGACGCTCTATCACCTGCTGATCCTCGGCCTGCCGCGTGCCGAGATCATGGGCGCGATCGGGATCCTGGCGCTCGCCGCCAACCTCGCCAGCGTGCTGCTGCTCATGCGCTACAAGGACGGCGACGCCAATGTCCGCTCGGTCTGGCTGTGCTCGCGCAACGACGCCATCGGCAACGTCATCGTCATGGCGGCGGCGGGAGCCGTGTGGGCGACGACGAGCGCCTGGCCCGACCTGATCGTCGCCGGCATCATGGCGGCCCTGTTCCTATCCTCGGCTGTACAGATCCTGCGGCAGGCCTGGGCCGAGTACCGCAGCGCGGGGAGCGCGGTGCCGGCTCCGGCGGAGTAAGGTTGAACGCGGAGTCCGGGCCAAAGCTCGGCTTTCCTGCGGTCAGGTACCGCTTCTCATGTAACGAAATAATATATAATATGACATCCAGCTTTTCAGGTTTAGCGGATGTCCCATGCCGAGCGTGATCTACACCCAAGAGAATCCCATTCAGTACCCCCTTATACATGACGGGTACGATTTGATCGTGCTCAACGTCGACAATCCGGACGGCGGTTCAGCTGTTCTTATAGCCACCAACACGGGTCACATCCTGATCAGCAAAGGCAGGACCATCACAAACGGATACGACATCCTGCAATTGATGGGCCATCTGGGCACGGTCACCAACGAAGGCACGCTCCGGACCACGAGTGGCGACGGTGCGGCGATCCGCTTCGCGGTGTCAGCTGCGGACCACACAGTCAACAATATGGGGACGATCGATGCCGGAGGTGCGGGCATCCTCTTCATGCAAGGGGGCGCCCACATCGTCGATAATGTGGGAACGATCACGGCCGGAGGCCTGGTCATCTCGGGCAATGTCGACAGCGACCGGGTCATCAATGCCGGCACGCTGCGGACGACGTCCGCTGCGCCCGATGCCGTCCTCATGGATCTGGGCGACGGACACGACTTCTATAACGGCCTCATGGGGCGGGCGCTCGGCGGCACCATCAAGCTCGGGAGCGGCAACGACACCGCCTATGGCGGAGTGGAAGCCGAGATCTTCGCCGGCGGCGAGGGTAACGATTCCATCGACGGCGGTGCCGGAAACGACACGGTCAATTATTCCGACGCGACTGGCGGCGTGAGCGTCGATCTCAGCCGGACCACGTCGCAGGCGATCAACGGCGGGCAGGGCAGCGATACTCTCATCGACATCGAGAACGTGATCGGCAGCGCCCATAACGACACGCTCGTCGGCAGCACAGGCAACAATACCCTTAACGGGGGTGGTGGAACCGACACGGTCCGATATACCGGCTCCTCCGCAGCCAAGGTCGATCTCAGGATTCAAATTGCCCAGCCTACCGGTGGCTATGGCTCCGATATGCTGATCGGAATTACGAATCTGGAAGGCGGTTCCGGCGCAGATCGCTTCATCGGCAATGAGGCTCACAACAGGCTCGTCGGCGGCAGCGGCAGCGACACGCTTATCGGCGGAGGCGGCAACGACACGCTCGATGGCGGTTCCGGCGAGGATATGGCCGAGTTCTCGGGCGGCCGCGCGGAATACAAGATTGTGCACAACGCGGACGGGACCGTGACCGTCGAGCATCTGTTGGGAAATTCGGAAAACGGAACCGACACGCTCAAGGACATCCGCCTGGTCAAGTTTGCGGACCAAACCATCGCCCTGACCAATCGCGCCGCGACCAACATCTCCCTGTCGAGCACGAGCGTCTCCGAGAGCACGGCGGTGGGCGCCAGCGTGGCCGATCTTTACAGCAGCGATCCCGACGCCGACGATTTGTTCTATACCCTCGTGTCGAATGCGGGCGGGTTCTTCGGCCTGAACAGCAGCAACGAAATCGTGCTCGCGAGAGCACTCGACTACGAGACCGCCGCCGAGCACGCGATCACCGTCAAGGTGCAGGACGCCTATGGTGGCGAGTTCACCAAATCCTTCACCATCACAATCCGCAACGTGGTCGAGACGAATCCTCTGGTGCGCACCGGGACGGCGAAGGCCGAGACTGTGACGGGCGAATCCGGAAACGACCGGCTGTTCGGCCTCAGTGGCAACGATCAGCTCTCCGGCCAGATCGGCAACGATACGCTTACCGGAGGAACCGGCAACGACACGCTCTTTGGCGGCGACGGGAAGGACGTCTTCGTGTTCGATCAAAAGCCCGCGGCCTCGAACCGCGACGCCGTCGCGGATTTCCTCCCGGTCGACGATGTCGTTCACCTGTCGAAGAAAGTCTTTTCCAAGCTCTCCAAGGGCACGCTGTCGAGCAAGGCCTTCCTGATCGGCGATCACTTCAAGGACAAGGACGACCGGGTCCTGTACCTCAAGAAAGCCGGTGCCCTGTTCTACGATCCGGACGGATCGGGATCCGCCAAGGCGATCCAGTTCGCGAGCATCGGCAAGAACCTGAAGATCACGCACAAGGATTTCTTCGTGATCTGAAAGCCAGTGCTCTCTGGAAGCGCCCTGATCCTTCGAGACACCGCCTGCGGCGGCCCTCAGGATGAGGGCTCAGGAGGTGCGGAACATCGCGCAAGACTTTGAGGGCGATCTCATCGGACGAAAAGGCCCGGCTCAAACTTTTGAGCCGGGCTGTGCCTTCAGTGCTTCGGAAGCCGAAACGGCCCTACTTCGCGGCCTTCGCGCGCTCAACGGCTTCGAGGATCAGCCGGCGGGCCTCCTCGGCATCGCCCCAATGGATGATCTTGGCCCATTTGCCGGGCTCGAGATCCTTGTAGTGCTCGAAGAAATGCTCGATCTGCTTGATCGTGATCTCGGGCAGGTCGGTGTAGTTCGCCACCCGGTCGTAGCGCTGGGTCAGCTTGCTCGACGGCACGGCGATGATCTTCTCGTCCTGGCCGCCGTCGTCCTCCATCACGAGAACGCCGACGGGGCGCACGTTCATGATGGCGCCCGGCGCGATGGCGCGGGTGTTGGCGACCAGCACGTCGCAGGGGTCGCCGTCGCCCGACAGGGTGTGCGGGATGAAGCCGTAATTCCCGGGATACCGCATGGAGGTGTAGAGGAAGCGGTCGACGACGAGCGCGCCGGATTCCTTGTCCATCTCGTACTTGATGGGCTCGCCGCCGAGGGGCACTTCGATGACGACGTTCACGTCGTCCGGCGGGTTCTTTCCAATCTTGATCGCATCAAGGCGCATAGAGCTGTTCTCCGGAACAAGGCTTGAAGCATTTTCAGGTGCGGCATCCTCCACGGGAGGGAGACGGCACCACCGAAAATGCGGCAAAGGCTCGGTTTGAGAGCGGCTTAAGCGAAAGGCCGCTTTCTGAAGCTTGGATGCTTCCCTAGAGCATCGGTTCCAAAAGGAAAACCCTTTTCGAAGCGCGAAACGCCCGAGGATTCAGGACTTTTCGGGTCAAGAGAGGACAGATCCGGTCAGCGGAAGAGATAGGCGACCTTGGACAGGGGCGCTCCGCCGATGCGCTCGTCGACGCGGGCGATCCGTTGCCCGCCCATGCCCTCGTAGAAGGCGCAGGCGCGCTCGTTCTCCTCGAGCGCCCAGATCGCGATCCGCTCCAGCTCCCGGTGACGGAGATCGTTGCGCACGGCCTTGAACAGGCGCCGCCCCAGGCCGATGCCCTGGTATTCCGGCAGCAGGTAGAGCTCGTCGATCTCCCCGTTCGCCGGCAGCGACCGGTCACGGCAGCGTCCGTAGGACGCATAGCCGACCGCCCCCTGGCCCATGTCGAGCACCACGAGCGGCCGTCCGCGGGACACGGTGGAGCGCCACCAGCGCCGGCTTCGCCGGGAGATCATCTTGTCCAGGGTCAACCCGGGGATGATCCCGAGATAGGCCTCCCGCCAGGCCTCCTCGAAGACCTTCGACAGCGCATCAGCGTCGTCGGACTTCGCATGGCGGATACTGACAAGAAGGTCGCTCATGGCTTTTAGCAAAGGGGTAAGAGGCAACGCACTCAGTGTCCGCGCGAAAGGGTTAATGGCACCCTAACGCACCCTCGAAGCCTAGGCGCGAAAGCGTGGCGTTTTAAGCCTCCCCAGCGGGGTAGTGGGCAGGTCAAAATGACGCAAGGCTGTGCGAGCAGCTGTCGGATCTGCATTTCGGAAAATCTCGGTGCCCGAAATGCAAGCCGGAGGTCATATGAAAATTGTCACGATATGATATAGAGAAACTCTCGGGTGAGAGGCCGGACCTTCTCTTCGGGGGAGTGTGCGTGCCATGGCCCAATACCGATTCGATCCGATCTGGAATACCTACTTCCTCGAGGAAGCCGAGAATTTCTCTCTGGTCGACGGCCAGGATCATACCGATCCGAATGCCGGCGTGACCGGCAATGCCTTCGACAACACCATCATCGGCAACGATGCGGATAACCGGCTCGATGGCGGGGAGGGCGCGGACACCCTGGAAGGTGGCGCGGGCAACGACGCCTATGCCGTCGACAATCCCGGTGACGTGGTGATCGAGGCTGAGGACGGCGGCAGCGGCGATTCCGTCACAGCCTACATCTCCTATACTCTCCCCGATCACGTCGAAGTTCTCATTCTCCAGGGATTTGAGAATATCCGCGGCACCGGCAACGGCCTCGCCAACACGCTCCTGGGCAGCGACGGCGGCAGCAACCTGCTCGAAGGCCTGGGCGGGAACGACCGACTGTTCGGGTTCGACGGGGACGACACCCTCGACGGCGGCGAAGGGGCCGACGAGCTCTGGGGCTGGTCGGGCAACGACACCTTCATCGTCGACGATCCCGGCGACGTCGTCAGCGAGGACGAGAACCGCGGCGAGGACCTGGTCATCGCTTCGATCGGCTACACCCTGAGCAACCATGTGGAGCATCTCCGTCTCGTCGGAAGCCAGGGCCTCGCCGGGATCGGGAACGGTCTCGACAACCGCATCACTGGCGACGGCGGCAGCGACACCCTGGAAGGCCGCGACGGCAACGACACGCTCGACGGCGGAGCAGGCATCGATGTGCTGCGCGGCGGCGCAGGGGACGACCTCTATCGGGTCGACAACACGGACGATGTCGTCGAGGAGGAGGATGACGGCGGGATCGACAGTGTCGAGACCTCCGTCAGCTATGCCCTCGCGGCCTTCGTCGAGAACCTCGTCGCGTCGGGGAACGCGGCCATTGCCCTGACCGGCAACGCCCTCGCCAACACGCTCACCGGCAATGCCGCCGAAAACGTGCTCGACGGCGGCGCCGGCGCCGATACCCTGATCGGCGGCGATGGCGACGATACCTACATCGTCGACGATGCGGACAAGATCGTGGAAGTGGCAGAGGGCGGGATCGACACCGTCCGCAGCGCAACGAGCTATGTTCTCGGCGACCACCTCGAAAGACTGATCGCAACGGGTCTCGCGGCGATCACCCTGACCGGCAACGGGCTCGACAACACCCTCATCGGCAACACCGCAGCGAACACGCTCGATGGCGGTGCGGGCGCCGATCATCTGCACGGAGGCGCAGGAGACGATTTCTATATCATTGACGAGGCCGACAACATCACCGAGCTCGCGGGAGAAGGCATCGACACCGTTCTCACCGGCTCGTCCTATGGTCTGGGAGACCATCTCGAAAACCTGGTCGCCGCCGGCACGGCCCCGAGCGACCTGACGGGCAACGGCCTGGACAACAGTCTTACCGGCAATGGTGCAGCCAATGTGCTCGATGGCGCCGCCGGCGCGGACACGATGATCGGTGGAGCGGGCGACGACACTTATCTATTCGATGGCAGCGATACCATCATCGAGCAGGCCGGCGAAGGCATCGACACGGTCATGACGACCGCGTCCTACACGCTGGCCGATCACCTGGAGAACCTGACGGCGCTCGGATCGGCGGCGATCAGCCTGATCGGCAACGCAGCCGACAATCTGATTCTGGGCAATGCCGCCGCCAACACGCTCGACGGCAGCGCCGGTACGGACACCTTGTCCGGTGGAGGCGGTGACGACATGTATGTCGTCGACGACGCCGACACGATCATCGAACTTGCCGGCGGCGGAACGGATACGGTCTACAGCGCATTCAGCCACACGCTCGGCGATCACTTGGAGAGGTTGATCGCAACGGGTCTCGCGGCGGTCACCCTGACCGGCAACGGGCTTGACAACACCCTCATCGGCAACACCGCTGCCAACACGCTCGATGGCGCAGCGGGCGCCGATCATCTGCAGGGCGGTGCGAGAGACGATTTTTACGTCATCGATGCGAACGACAGCATCACCGAGCTTGCGGAAGAAGGCACGGACACGGTTCTCACTCGCGCGTCCTTTGTTCTCGCAGCAAATCTCGAAAACCTTGTCGCCGCGGGAACGGCTTCGATCGACCTGACGGGCAACGGGTTGAGCAACAGGTTGACCGGCAACACCGCGGCAAACGTGCTCGACGGCCGTGCCGGTGCTGACACGATGATCGATGGAGCGGGCGACGACACCTATGTGGTCGACGGCGCCGATACGATCATCGAACAGGCGAATGAAGGCATCGACACAGTTGTGACGGCCGCGTCCTACATGCTCGGTGCCCATCTGGAGAATTTGAAAGCGGCCGGAGCCGCGGCGGTCTCGCTCACCGGCAATGCAGGCGACAACCTCATCCAGGCCAATGCGGCGGCCAACACGCTCGACGGCGGTGCGGGTGCGGACACCTTGTCCGGCGGGGGTGGCGATGACACGTATATCGTCGACGGTGTGGATACGATCGTCGAACTCGCCGGCGGCGGGACGGATACGGTTCACAGCGCGTTCAGCCATGCGCTCGGCAACGCGCTGCAGAACCTGACCGCTACCGGATCCGCAGCGATCTCGCTGACCGGAAATGCGTTGGACAACAGGCTCACCGGCAATGCTGCCGCCAATGTCATCGATGGCGGTTCCGGTTCCGATATCATGGATGGCGGTGCGGGCGACGACATCCTCATCGTCGACAATGCCGGTGATGGCGTGAGCGGCGGCAGCGGCACCGATACGGTTCGGACGTCCATCGACTTCACCCTCGGCGCGGACGTGGAAAACCTCACCGCGGCCGCGGGGATCGCAGCCCTGTCGCTGAAAGGCAACGCGTTCGGCAACAGCATCACCGGCAATGGCGGCGCCAACAGGATCGCCGGCGGCCTGGGCAACGATCAGCTCGGCGGCGGCATGGGCAAGGACGTGTTCGTGTTCGACACCAAGCCGCACAAGAGCACGAACGTAGACAGGATCCTCGACTTCAGCGTCAAGGACGACTCGGTCTGGCTCGAGAACAAGATCTTCAAGAAGCTCGGGACGAAAGGGAGCGAGAAGAAGCCTGCAAAGCTCGCCAAGGATTTCTTCGCTCTCGACAAGGCCAAGGATGCGAACGATCACCTGATCTACAATAAGAAAACCGGCAAGCTCTTCTACGATGCGGACGGTTCGGGCAAAGCCAAGGCGGTGGAAATCGCCACCCTCTCGAAGAAGCTCAAGATGACCGAAAAGGATTTCTTCGTCATCTGACCCGAAACGAAACGGGGCGCTCCGGCATGGAGCGCCCCGCCTGTCGTTGACGCCCGCTCCTCGTCCGAAGAGCGGGCGTTTTGCTATACACGTTACGCCGCAAGCTGGCGCAGGACGTAGTGCAGGATGCCGCCGTTGCGGAAGTATTCGACTTCCTCGAGCGTATCGATGCGGCAATGGACCGGCACGAGCCGCACCGAGCCGTCGGCGGAGGTGACTTCCATCTCCATGCGCTGGCGCGGCTTGATCTCGCCGGCGAGGCCCTTGATGGTGATGGTCTCGTCGCCCTTCAGGCCGAGAGTCTCCCACGAGGTGCCCTGCTCGAACACGAAGGGCGCAACGCCCATGCCGACCAGGTTCGAGCGGTGGATGCGCTCGAAGCTCTCGGCGATCACGGCGCGCACGCCGAGCAGGACCGTGCCCTTGGCCGCCCAGTCGCGGGACGAGCCGGTGCCGTATTCCTTGCCCGCGAGAACGATGAGCGGAACGCCCTCGTCCTTGTAGCGCATGGCGGCATCGTAGATGAACATCCGCTCGCCCGAGGGATGATGGATCGTGTAGCCGCCCTCGACCACGTGGCCGCTCTCGTCCTTCACCATTTGGTTCTTGATGCGGATATTGGCGAAAGTGCCGCGCATCATGATTTCATGGTTGCCGCGCCGCGTGCCGTACTGGTTGAAGTCGGCGACCGCGACCTGGTGCTCCTGCAGATACTTGCCGGCCGGCGAGGCCGCCCGGATGTTGCCCGCAGGCGAGATGTGGTCGGTGGTGATCGAGTCCTGGAAGAGGCCGAGGATGCGCGCGTTCACGATATCCGTGACGGGTTTGGGATCCTTGGTCATGCCCTCGAAATAGGGCGGGTTCTGCACATAGGTCGAGCCGGGCGGCCAGGTATAGGTGAGGCCGGGCTCGAAGGTGACCTTCTTCCAGTTGGCATCGCCCGAGAACACGTCGGCGTAGCGGGTCTTGAACAGCTCGCTTGTGATCGTGCGGTCGATGAACTCCTGCACTTCCACGGAGGAGGGCCAGATGTCCTTGAGATAGACCGGCTTTCCGTCCGAGCCTAGCCCAAGCGGATCGTTGACGAGATCCACCAGCATGGAGCCGGCGAGCGCATAGGCCACCACAAGCGGCGGCGAGGCGAGGTAGTTGGCGCGCACGTCGGGGTTCACGCGGCCCTCGAAGTTGCGGTTGCCCGAGAGCACCGACACGGCGACGAGGTCGTTGTCGTTGATCGCCTTCGAGATGTTTTCCGGCAGCGGGCCCGAATTGCCGATGCAGGTGGTGCAGCCGAAGCCGACGAGGTTGAAGCCGAGCGCATCGAGGTCGCCCTGGAGGCCGGCCTTCCTGAAATATTCCTCGACGATCTGCGATCCGGGCGCGAGCGAGGTCTTCACCCACGGCTTGGAGGTCAGGCCCTTCTTCACCGCGTTGCGGGCGAGAAGGCCGGCGCCGATCATCACGCTCGGGTTCGACGTGTTGGTGCACGACGTGATCGCCGCGATCACCACGTCGCCGTGGCCGAGATCGTAATTGGCGTCGTCCACCTTCACGCGCTTGCCGATCTCGCCGGCCTTGCGGAACTCCTTCTCCATCGCGCCGAGGAACTCGGGCTTGGCGGTGTCGAGGGTCACGCGGTCCTGCGGGCGCTTCGGGCCGGCAAGGGAGGGAACCACGTCGCCGAGATCGAGCTCGAGAGTGTCGGTGAAGACCGGGTCCGCCATGTCGGGGGAAAGCCACATCCCTTGCGCCTTGGCATAGGCCTCGACGAGAGCGACGCGCTCGTCGGTGCGGCTCGTGGTGCGCAGGTAAGCGATGGTCTTGTCGTCGATCGGGAAGAAGCCGCAGGTGGCGCCGTATTCGGGTGCCATGTTGCCGATGGTCGAGCGGTCGGCGACCGTCATGTCGGTGAGGCCGGGGCCGTAGAATTCCACGAACTTGCCGACCACGCCCTTCTTGCGCAGCATCTGGGTGACGGTGAGCACCAGGTCGGTCGCGGTCACGCCTTCCTTCAGCCTGCCGGTGAGCTTGAAGCCGATGACTTCCGGAATGAGCATGGAGACCGGCTGGCCGAGCATGGCGGCCTCCGCCTCGATGCCGCCCACGCCCCAGCCGAGGACGGCGAGGCCGTTGACCATGGTGGTGTGCGAATCGGTGCCGACGAGGGTGTCCGGATAGGCGGTCTCCTCGCCGGTCGCGGTGTCCTTGCGGGTCCAGACGGTCTGGGACAGGAATTCCAGGTTGACCTGGTGGCAGATGCCGGTGCCCGGGGGTACGACGGAGAAGTTCTCGAAGGCGGTCTGGCCCCACTTGAGGAAGCGGTAGCGCTCGCCGTTGCGCTGGTATTCCAGCTCCACGTTGCGGTCGAAGGCCTTCGGCGTCCCGAACTCGTCGACGATCACCGAATGGTCGATGACGAGATCGACGGGCACGAGCGGGTTGATCTTGCGCGGGTCGCCGCCGAGGTTCTTCATGGCGTCGCGCATGGCGGCGAGATCCACCACCGCCGGAACGCCGGTGAAGTCCTGCATCAGGACGCGGGCGGGGCGGTAGGCGATTTCCTTCTCGTCCTTGCCCTTGTTGTCGAGCCAGGCGGCCACGGCCTCGATATCGGCCTTGGTGACCGTGCGGCCGTCCTCGTAGCGCAGAAGGTTCTCGAGCAGCACCTTCATGGAGAAGGGCAGCTTCGAGGCGCCTTTCAGGCCGTTCTTCTCGGCCTCGACGAGGGAGTAATAGGTATAGGACTTGTCACCGACCTGAAGGGTCTGGCGGGCATTGAAGCTGTTGTTGAGCGTCACGGCGAATCCTCGCGTGCATTTGGGTTACGAACAGTTTGTTCGGCCGAAAGCGCGATAAGCGCGCGCCGCTCCGGGGGTGCCCGGACAGGTGAGTAAGCGCGCGAGGCGGATTGGACGCCTTGGCGCGCGGCGCAGCCAGGGGTGCTATAGATCATTTCGAACCATCCCGCTACACGGATTAGAACCGTTCCGGGGTGCAATCAGGGCAGGGGTCTAAGCAGTTTGCGTCTCAGCGTTAACAATTTGGCCTGTACCCGGGGAGAACGCCGCATCTTCGCGGGCGTTTCATTCACCCTTGCGCCCGGCGAGGCCGTGGTGATCACCGGCCGCAACGGCGCCGGCAAATCCTCCCTGCTCGACATCCTGGCGGGCCGCCTGCACCCTGAAGCGGGGGCGATCCGCCTCGAGGGTGCCGGCGAGCGGACCCTGCCCGAATGCCTGCACTATATCGGGCACAGGGATGCCCTCAAATCGGCGCTCACGGCGGAAGAAAACCTCGCCTTCGCCCGCGACTTCCTCGGAAACCCGGCGCTCACCGCGCGCGAGGCGCTCGACGCGGTGGGCCTCGCCCATGCCGCGCGCCTGCCCGTGGCCTATCTCTCGGCCGGGCAGCGCCGCCGGGTGGCGCTGGCCAGGCTGCTCGTCGCTCATAGGCCGCTCTGGCTCCTCGACGAACCGACCGCCGCTCTCGACACCGCCTCCCAGGAAACCCTGCGCGTCATTCTCGAACGCCATCGTGAGAGCGGCGGCATGATCGCGGCCACGACCCATTCGCCGCTGTTCCTGCAGGATGCGAAGGAGATCCAGATCGAGCGCCTTCTCCCTCCCCCCTCTGCGGGGGAGGGTGCCGAGCGGAGCGAGGCGGGAGGGGGGCAGTATTCAAGTCCGGACGTCCCCTCTCCCGGCCCTCCGGGCCACCCTCTCCCGCACCCAAGTCGGGTGTTCCCGACTTGGGCATCAAGAAAGTCTGGATCGGGAACACCCGATCCAGATGGGGGAGAGGGACAATGATCCGCTCCTTCAACGCCCTCCTGATCCGCGACCTGAAGCTTGCCGCCCGTGTCGGCGGCTCGGGCGTCATGGGCCTCATCTTCTTCCTGATGATCGTGACGCTCATCCCCTTCGCGCTCGGGCCCGATCTGAATCTTCTCTCACGCATCGGTCCGGCGATCCTGTGGATCGCGGCCCTGCTCGCAACCCTGATCGGCCTCGACCGGCTGTTCCAGGCCGATCAGGAGGACGGCTCCCTCGACCTGCTGCGTCTCTCGCATGCGCCGCTGGAGATCGTGGTGCTGGCGAAGGTGTTGGCCTATTGGCTCGTGACGGGGCTGCCGCTCGCCATCGCCGCGCCGTTCCTCGGCCTGCTCGTCGCTCTTTCCCCGGAAGGCATGCTCGCCATGGTGGCGACACTTCTGGTCGGCACGCCGGCGCTCACCTTCATCGGCGCAGTCGGTGCGGCGCTGACCTCGTCGCTGCGGCGCGGCGGGCTGATCCTGGCGATCCTGGTCCTGCCCTTCATGATCCCGACCTTGATCTTCGGGGTCTCGGCCGCCAATGCGGCGCTCGGCGGCACGATCCCGTTCATGACGCCCTTCCTGGTGCTCGTCGCCCTGTCACTGATCGCGGCCGTGGTCGGCACGGTGGGCGCGGCCGCCGCCCTGCGGTCGGGGGAGTAGCCGGATGCCGGAACGTCTCGTCCTTCGGATGCGCCGCTCGCTGGCGGATGCCATTCCGGAGCCCCTCTGGCCTGCGGGCATCCGGCTCGTGCCGTTCGAGCCCGACCGGCATGCGCAAAAGGTCCACGCGCTGCTTGTGAAGGCCTATGCGCAAGGCGGCGGCTATGTGGAGCCCTTCGCGATCTGGTGGCCGAGCTTGCGGGACGATTCGGAATACGATCCGACGCTGTGCTTCCTGGCGGCGAACGAGCAGGATGAGCTCGTCGGCGTCGCGCAATGCTGGACGAGCGCCTTCGTCAAGGATCTCGCCGTTGATCCCGCCATGCGCCGTCAGGGCCTGGGTGCGGCCCTGCTGAGCCATGTCTTCCGCGCCTTTGCCGAGCGAGGCGTTCCTTCCGTCGATCTGAAGGTCGATGCGGACAACCCGTCCGGGGCGCTTCGCCTCTATCGATCGCTGGGATTCGAGACGGTCGAGACGTACCGTCTCGGCTAGAGCATTTTTCGGCGAAGCGGATCCGGTTCGCCGCAAAAAAATGCGGCAAACCAAAGAAGAGAGATGATTCCACGCAAGTGGAACCAGCTCTAGGGATCGAAAGCCGCCATTGCACCATGCCAATTCTCTGACTAAAGTCAGAGAATGATCGAGCGTCAGATTGAGCAGGTGCGCCGCTTCAACCGCATCGTCACGCAGCATGTGGGTGCGCTGGAGGAGAGCTATCTCCGGCGCGGCCGCCCCTTGGGACAGGCCCGGCTTCTGCACGAGATCGGGCCGGACGGCATCGAGGTGCGGACCTTACGCGACAGGCTCAAGCTGGATTCGGGCTATGTCAGCCGCCTGCTGCGCGCGCTCGAAGGGCAGGGGCTTGTCGAGATGGGAAGCGGAAAGGCTGACGGCCGGGTCCGACGGGCCGCCCTGACACCGAAGGGGCAGGCCGAGCGGGACACCTATGACACGCTTTCCGACGAACTGGCGGCCTCCTTCCTCGCGCCTCTCGATCCGCCGCAGCGCGAACGTCTCATCCAGGCCATGGCCGAGGTCGAACGCCTGTTGCGGGCCGGCGCGGTGGAGCTGCGGTTCGAGGCAGCGGACAGTGCGGCGGCGCAATCCTGCCTGGAGCAGTATTTCAGGGAGCTCGCCGAACGCTTCGAGATCGGCTTCGACCCGGCCCGGAGCAATTCTGCGAGCGTCGCGGAGATGACGCCCCCGGCGGGGTTTTTCGTGGTCGCCTGGCTCGACGGACAGCCTGCAGGCTGCGGGGCCCTCAAGGTGTCCGACGCCCTGACCGGCGAGATCAAGCGCATGTGGACGGCGCCCTCCGCGCGGGGTCTCGGGATCGCGCGAAAAGTGCTGCGGAGGCTCGAGGAAATGGCGCGCGAGGTCGGCCTTGCGCGGCTGCATCTGGAAACCAACCGTACCCTGACCGAGGCTCAGGCGCTGTATCGCCAGGAAGGCTACGAGGAGGTCGCGCCCTTCAACAGCGAGCCCTATGCCCACCACTGGTTCGAGAAGCGGCTGTAAACGACGTCCCTATGCCGGGCCGAACGCCGCGTCGAACCCCTCCGCGCCTTCGCGGGTGAAGGTGAGCACACGGCCGGCATCGCGCCGGACCCACTGCTTCTCGATCAGCCGGTTGAGGATCGCGGCGCCGAGCGCGCCGCCGAGATGGCTGTGCCGCTCGCTCCAGTCGAGGCAGGCGCGGCAGACCGGGCGGCGGCCCTTCTCCAGCGCGGCCAGATCGATCCCGAAATCGGCGAAGAAGGTGCGGCCCTTGCCGGTCAGGGCGAGATCCTCGCGATCCGAGAGGAGACCCTGCCGCTGCGCTCCATTCAGCATCGCGACACCGCGCTCGCCGGCGAGGTGGTCGTAGCAGACGCGGGCGGATCGCAGCGCCGCATCCTTCGGGCCGGTCCGCACGCGGGTCGCGCCCGTGCGCTGGGCGAGGCCCATCAGGGCCTCGAGAACCTGGGCCACGTCCGGCCCCGAGAGCCGGAAATAGCGGTGCCGCCCCTGCTTCTCCGCGACGAGGAGGTTCGCCGCATCGAGCTTGGCGAGATGGCCGCTCGCGGTCTGGAGCGTGACGCCCGCGGCCTCGGCGAGTTCGCTCACGGTGAGCGCGCGCCCGTCCATGAGGGCGGTGAGAATGTTGGCCCGGGCCGGATCGCCGAGAAGCGCGGCCACGGAGGCGATGACGGGACCTTCCTTCATACTTCGATCATAGCCGAACCATCGACGTCGGGCAATCGGCTAGAAAAGAGCGTGCTTTCGACAGACAGGATTTTTCAGATGATCACCTGCTTCATCCGCTACGAGATCGACCCGTTCAAGGTGGACGCCTTCAACGAATATGCCCGCAACTGGGGCCAAGCCATTCCCCGCTGCGGCGCCGATCTGATCGGCTATTACGCGCCGCATGAGGGTTCCGCCACCACGGCGTATGGCGTCTACAACATCGGGAGCCTGGCCGAATACGAGGCCTATCGCGCCCGCCTGAAGAACGATTCCGCAGGGCGCGCCAATTACGAATTCGCTAAAAGAGAAGAG
Organism: Microvirga ossetica; assembly: GCF_002741015.1. NCBI lineage: Bacteria > Pseudomonadati > Pseudomonadota > Alphaproteobacteria > Hyphomicrobiales > Methylobacteriaceae > Microvirga > Microvirga ossetica. The sequence goes on from NZ_CP016616.1 coordinate 2,784,013, forward strand.
TTCATCCGCCGGGAGGACCGGATCTTTCTCCGGCTCGCCTCGGCGCCTCATGCGGAGCTTATCAAGCCATGATCGCGGTGATCTTCGAAGTCTGGCCCGATGGAGAGGACGGCAAGCGGGATTATCTCGGCCTCGCTGCGGCGCTCCGCTCAGACCTGACGGGCATGGACGGCTTCATCTCCGTGGAGCGCTTTCAGAGCCTCACCGAGCCCGGGAAACTCCTGTCGCTGTCGTTCTGGCGCGACGAGGACGCGGTGCGGGCCTGGCGCAACCTGCCCTCCCATCGCTCGACGCAGGGCGCTGGCCGCGCCGGCGTTTTTCGCGATTACCGTCTGCGGGTGGCGGCGGTGATCCGCGATTACGGCCTGACCGAGCGCGCGGAGGCGCCCGCCGACAGCCGCGAGGTGCACGAGGGCGTCACGGGCGTAAGGTAATCCCGAAGGCCTGCTCGATGGCGGGCCTGCCGTCGCGCTCGACGCGGTAGATCGCCCGGTAAAGCCCGGGGCGAAAGCCACCGGCCGGCTGCTTGATGCCGGCAAAGGCCATCCACTGCGCCTTGGCGCGGTCGAGCGGCGGGGCCTTGTTCTGGGCGATCGGCTTGCCGTCGGGATCAACTAAGGTCAGCGTCTGCACGTCGCCGCCTTTGAGCCCGATGGCGCGCACATAGGCCACGAGGGCCGGCGATTTCGTCGTCGGAATCTCCTGCCCGGCCGCGCCCGATTCGATACCATCCATCGTCACGGGGCCGGTGGCAAAACCCTTGTTCAGCACGCTGCCGCCCTGATAGGCCAGCGCCCGTTGGAGCGAGGCCTCCCACAGGGACTTGCCGCCGCCGCAGGATTTTTCCGGCGCGCCATAGGCGAAGGGATCGACCGGCTTGCCGTCCTTGCGCAGGGTGAAATGCAGATGCGGAAACTCGGTCATGCCGGACAACCCGATCCGCCCGATCCGGTCGCCGGCTTTCATCGCATCGCCTGGCTTCACCGCGAGGCTGCCCTTGGCCATATGGCAGTATTGCGTTTCCCAGCCATTGCCGTGATCGACCACCGCACCGTTGCCGCATTCGGTGTTGGCGACGCTCTCCCGCCCGCGCCCGGTGATCGAGACGTCCTCGACTCCGTCGCGGACGCGCAGCACCTTGCCGTCAGCGGCCGCGACCACATCGACGCCGGCCTTCTGGGCGGCCATGGTCGGAATCCGGATATCGGTGCCGTTATGGTCCTCATAGGTGAGGGTGCCGCATTGGTAATCGCTCACCGCCGGCGACGGGTCGCGGTCGACGTAATGCTGGATGAAGCAGTCGCGCCCGATCTCACACGCCACCGGCAGGCGCAAGGCGATGTCCTGCGCCGCGGCGGGGCAGGCGAGAAGAGCAAGGCCGATGAGGCTCGGAAAACCAGGACGCATGATCGCTCCGCAACAGTGATGCGGGACTATAGGCCGGTTCGCATGGCGGATGAAGGGCAGGTTCTTCTTCCATCCCCCTTGCGGGGAGGGATCGAGGGTTGGGTCGGAAAGTCGGAGCACTGCCCTTCTCCACTTGGGAACACGCTCTTACAGCGATTCACCTCTCCCCAGTGGGGAGAGGTCGAGCGCAGCGAGGGTGAGGGGGCACAGGTCTATCCGAATAAGGCGTAACCCCTCACCCGCGCCTCCGGCGCGACCTCTCCCTCAAGGAGAGGTGAACCCGCGCCCTACCTATCCGAGTGCTGAGGAAGCCGCGGCCAGGCTCCTACGCATATGTCCTGAATGCCCAACGCCGTCGGATGCCCCTAAAAGCCTCGCGTCCTGTCGAAAACGTTATGCGGCTTGCGGCGTTCTCTCCGTTGCAGGCGCAGCCCGAGACCGCTACATCGAGCCCATGATCCGAGAGCTTGCCAATCCGACCCGCTTCATGAGCCTCAGCGGCGCGCTGCTGCCGTGGATAGGCGGGCTGGCGGCGCTGCTCATGGCGGTCGGTCTCTACATGGTCTGGTTCACGGCGCCCGCCGATTACCAGCAGGGCGAGACGGTCAAGATCATGTATATCCATGTGCCAGCGGCCTGGCTGTCCCTGTTCTTCTACATGATCATGGCATCGTCGGCGCTCGGCAGCCTGGTCTGGCGCCATCCGCTGGCTGACGTCTCGCAGAAGGCGGCAGCCCCCATCGGTGCCGCCTTCACCCTGATCTGCCTCGTCACCGGCTCGCTCTGGGGCAAGCCCATGTGGGGCACCTACTGGCAATGGGATGCCAGGCTCACCTCCATGCTGGTGATGCTGCTGATCTATCTCGGCATCCTGGCGCTCTGGCGCGCCATCGAGGAGCCGAACCGCGCCGCGCGCGCCGTTTCGATCCTCACCCTCGTCGGCGCGGTGAACGTGCCGATCGTGAAATTCTCGGTCGATTGGTGGAACACCCTGCATCAGCCGGCCGCCGTGTTCCGCCTCGACGGGCCGACGATCCATGCCTCCATGCTCGTGCCGCTGCTGATCATGGCGCTCGCCTTCACCCTCGTCGGCGTGGCCCTGCATCTATCGGGCATGCGCACGGAGATCCTGCGCCGCCGGGTGCGCACGCTCACCATCCTCGAGGCCGAGCGCCTCGACGTACAGGCGGCTTAAACAATGTCGCACACATTCTTCATCGCGTTCTCCTATGTCCTGACGGCTCTGGTCATGACCGGCCTGATCCTGCGCGCCGTCATCGACCACCGCATCCAGGTGCGCGCGCTGGCCGATCTCGAAGCGCGCGGCATCGGCCGGAGGTCGCGCCATGGCTGAGGCCGTCGAGCGCCCGCGCTCGCGCTTGCTCTTTCTGCTGCCGGCGCTGGTCTTCGTCGCGCTGGTGCTGCTCTTCGGCGTGCAGCTGATCTCAGGCCGCAATCCCGCCGAGGTGCCTTCGGTCCTGATCGACAAGCCGGTCCCGGTCTTCAGCCTCGCGCCGCTCGAAGGCCTGCTCGCCAACGGCCAGCCCGTGCCCGGCTTCTCGAACGCGGATCTCAAGGGCCGCGTGACGGTGGTGAATGTCTGGGCGTCGTGGTGCGCACCCTGCCGCCAGGAGCATCCGCTCCTGGTCGATCTCGCCAGGGACCCGTCGATCCGCGTGGTCGGCATCAACCAGAAGGACAATCCCGACAACGCCCGCCGCTTCCTCGGCACGCTCGGCAACCCATATGCGGCCGTCGGCGTCGATCCGAACGGCCGCGCCTCCATCGACTGGGGCGTCTACGGCGTGCCTGAAACCTTCATCATCGGCCCCGACGGCACCATCCGCCACAAGCATATCGGGCCCCTGACGCCGGAGAATTTTGGGGCGTTCAAGGAGAAGCTGCGCCAAACCCCGCGCGCTTGAGCCGGTTGATCGCCACGTCCAGCGCCGAGAGGAAGGCCGAGCGGTCTTTTGGCGAAAACGCCTTCGGCCCGCCCGTCACCTCGCCCATGGCGCGCAGGTCCTCCATCAGGTTGCGGGTGGCGAGCGCCATGCCGATGGAGGCTTGCGTGAAGGGTTTTCCGGTCGGGCCGATCACCTCGGCTCCGGCCTTCACGCAGCGGCTGGCCAGCGGGATGTCGGCGGTGATCACGATGGCGCCGCGCCCGGCGCGCTCGGCGATCCAATCGTCGGCGGCATCGAAGCCGCTGCTCACCACCACGCGCTCGATCAGCGGATCCTGCGGCACCTGGAAAAAGGAATTCGAGACCACGAAGACCTTCAGGCCGTGACGTGCGGCGACCCGGTAGATCTCGGCCTTCACCGGGCATGCATCGGCATCCACATAGATGGTGATTGCTTGGAAGGTCTCGTCCATGGACCATATATTCCTGTGACATGCGGGGATGATGCCGGGCCTGACCGGCAGGAAGGAATGGCGTAACCAATCGGTAATGCGCGTTGAGTCAGGTGTAGACCTGACCATATCAATTCTGGAGAACAGAAGGAAACCTGTGACCCCTCGATCCCGCATCCGCGCCACCCTCGGTCTGCTCGACAATCTGCGCACGACCCCCGTGCTGAGCGATGCCACGCACCGGCTGATCCGCGAGGCCGATACCGGCGCGCTGCAGCGGGCAGGGGTCGCGCGCATCATCACCGGCGGGCTGCTGCTGCTGGCGGTGGTGGTCGCAACCGCTAGCATCGATTTCACCAACCCCATGGCGGTCAAGCAGATCTGGGCCGCGGAGCTGACCCTGGCCCTATTCGGGATGGTGGGCTGGGTCGGAGCCTGGCTCGCCTCGAAGCGGATCGCCATCCAGAGTCTGCCGATCATCACGGCTTTGCTCGACGCCTTCCTGGTCCTCGGCAACCTCGGCTACAGCCATTGGGGCTTAGGCGTTCCCGGCGGTTTCTATTCCGTCTTTCCGGTCGCCTGGGTGGTGCCGATCACCATGGCCGCCGCCGCCATCCATTACCAGCCCCGACTGCAGGTCTTCGTAGCGGCGGTCTATGTCGTGGGCCTGTCGCTGCTCGCCTTCGGCGGCGACATGCTGAGCCTGGAGGAGCGTCAGCAGGACCTCTCCGCCATGGGAGGCCTGTTCTCGGCGCAGGCCAACATGATCCGTATCGTCATGGTTTTCGCCGCAGGCCTGATCCTGATCCTGGTGGCGCGCCAGGGGCGGCTGATGCTGGAGCGGGCCGTGCGCGAGACGACCTTGCGCGTCACGCTCACCCGCTACCTGCCGCGCGAGCTCGCGCCGATCCTCACCGATCAGGCCTTCGCGTCTTTGCGCCAGGGACGGCGCATTCCGGTGAGCCTGCTCTTCGTCGACATCCGCGCCTCGACAACCTTCGGCGAGACCATGGAGCCGGCGCAGCTCGCCGTGTTCATCACCTCTTTCCGCAGGCGGGTCCTGAGGGCGGCCTCGCGCCACGGCGGTGTCATCGACAAGTTCACCGGCGACGGGGCGCTCATCCTTTTCGGCGTGCCGGCGGCACAGGAGGGCGATGCGAGGCGCGCGCTTGCCTGCGGTCAGACCCTGTTGACCCTGATCGAGCGCTGGAACGCCAAGCGCGGCTTCAACCCGCCGGTGCGCCTCGGCATCGGCGTTCACACGGGCGACGTGTTCTGCGGCGTGGTGGGCGATGAGAGCCGGCTCGAATTCACCGTGGTCGGCGAGACGGTCAACATCGCCTCGCGCATCGAGCAGGCGACGAAGGCGGCCGGCTGCGAGCTCCTGGCCTCCCAGGAAACCGTCATGGCGGCTGGCGAGGAGGAGCTTTGGTCCGAGGTTGAATGCGAACCGCTGCCGGGCGTCACGCGCAAGATGGTGCTGATGAAGCCGGCGGGGTGAGGATAATCGCGCTGTCATTCCGGGGCGGCTTGTCAGAGCCGAGCCCGGAATCCATAAACACCACGTCCCAGGAAGGCGTGATCAGCGTTGAAACTTTCTTCTGCGCCGTTAGCGGATATGGATTCCGGGCTCCGCTGCGCGGCCCCGGAATGACAGTGTCGAGGGTGTTTAAACCTCTCCTGCCTTCTTCACCTCGTGCCGCAGCAGCAGCGGCGTCTGGGCGAGGGCGAAGGCGATGGTGAGCGGCATGATGCCGAAGACCTTGAAGCTGACCCAGAAATCCGTGGTCTGCGTGCGCCAGACGATCTCGTTGAGCGCAGCCAGCGCGAAGAAGAACAGCGCCCAGCGCAAGGTGAGCTTGCGCCAGCCCTCTTCGGTGAGCTCGAACACGCTGTCGAGCACGATCTGGAGCAGGGGCTTGCGGAAATAGAGGCCGCCGAGCAGCACGAGCCCGAACATCGTGTTCACGATGGTGGGCTTGAGCTTGATGAAGGTCTCGTCCTGCAGGAACAGGGTGAGGCCGCCGAACACCACCACCACGATGCCCGACACCACCGGCATGATCGGCAGCTTGCGGGTGAGCCCATAGCTGATGGCAAGGGCAACGAGGGTCGCCACGATGAAGATGCCCGTGGCCGCGAAGATGCGCTGGCCTTCCGGGAAACCGAACCGGTCGCCATAGGCATTGCCGAGGAAGAACAGGGCGAGCGGGCCCAGCTCCAGGGCGAGCTTGAGCAGGGGAGGGAGGCGCTTGGCGTCGGTCATGCGGTCTCTTCTAGAACATTTTTATGGGAAGCGGGACTCAGGTCGTGGCTCGGCATTGCCGCAGCGCTGTCATCCCTCGAGCCCGGCAATGGCTTTTGCGAAATCCCGTGCGGTAAAGGGCTCCAGGTCCTCGACCCCTTCGCCGACGCCGATGAAATGCACCGGCAGGCCGAACTTGGCCGCGAGCGCCACCAGGATACCGCCGCGGGCCGTGCCGTCGAGCTTGGTCATCACGAGGCCCGTGACGCCGGCAGACTTCCGGAACAGCTCGACCTGGCTGATGGCGTTCTGGCCCACCGTCGCGTCGAGCACGAGCAGCGTGGCGTGCGGGGCGCTCGGGTCGAATTTCTTGACCACGCGCACGATCTTTTCGAGCTCGGCCATGAGCCCGGCCTTGTTCTGCAGGCGCCCGGCCGTGTCGATGAGGAGAACATCGGTGCCGTTGGCCTTCGCTTCCTGGAGGGCGTCATAGGCCAGGCCCGCCGCATCCGAGCCCTGCTCGCGGGCGAGGACCGATGCGCCGACCCGCTCGCCCCACACCTTCAGCTGCTCGATGGCGGCGGCACGAAAAGTGTCGCCGGCGGCGAGCATTACCTTCAGGCCCTGCTGACGGAATTTTTGGGCAAGCTTGCCGATGGTGGTGGTCTTGCCCGCGCCGTTCACGCCGATCATGAGGATGACGAAGGGCTTTTTCTCGCGATCGACGGTCAGCGCCTGGGCGACGGGCTGAAGCGCCTTCTCGACCTCGCCGGCCAGAATCGCCTTCACCTCCTGCGGCGAGATTTCCTTGTTGTAGCGCCCCGATGCAATCGCTTCCGTGATCCGCATGGCGGTGGGCACGCCGAGATCGGCCTGGACCAGGGCGTCCTCGAGCTCCTCCAGCGTGGCATCGTCGAGCTTGCGCTTGGTGAACAGGCCGGTGACGCTGTCCGACAGGGACGAGGAGGTGCGGCGCATGCCCTCCGTCAGGCGCTGCCACCAGCCGCGCGCCGGGGCCGCGGCGGGCGCCGGGACATCGGGTTCCGGTGCAAGAGGGGGGACGACCTCGGCGGGAGCGGGCTCAGGGACCGGCACATCCGCGGCCGCGATGTCCGAGCGCAGCACGGGACCCGCCTCGGTGACGATGCTCGGCAGCGGCTCCAGCGGCGCCGCGCCTTCGGGATCGAGGCCTTCGATGGGCTGCAGATCGGCGCCTGCCAGCTCCGGCGCTGTCTTGTTCTCCTCCGGCGTGTCGGGAGAGGCGGAGGTGACCGTCGAGGGAGCGGCCGTCAGGTCGTTCGCGGCATTCGCGGGCGGCGAGGGCATCGCCTCCGGCAGGCCACCGGCCTCCGGTAGGCCACCGGCCTGTGGGGTCTCCGGCGACGGTGCGGGAGCCACGGGGGCCTCGGCCTTGCGCCCGAACAGACGGGAGAGGAATCCGGGCTTGTCGGGCTTCGTTTCGGCCATGGGTCTCGCTTTGCTTTATGAACGCTGTGCTTGATTTAACGTGCGTGCCTCATAGCGCATCGTGCGGAAAAGTGGGAATTTTCCGCACCCAACGATGCGCCATCATTAAGCGTAAGCATCGAATGGATCTCGAAAGTGGGTTCCACTTTTGGGTCCGATGCTCTAGCCGAGGCATCATGAATGCGGAAGAGATAGTAAGCCGATTGCTCTATCGCGATGCCCTGATGCTCGTGATCGACAAGCCGGCCGGCTTGCCGGTGCATCCCGGCCCAAAGGGCGGCGAGACCCTGTTTCACCATCTCGACGCCCTCCGCTTCGGTTTGCCGCGCCGGCCTGAAGCGGCGCACCGCCTCGACAAGGACACTTCCGGCTGCCTCGTGCTCGGGCGCCACCCCAAGGCCATCGCCCGGCTGAACGAGCTTTTCCGCAAGAACGAGGTCGACAAGGTCTATTGGGCCGTGGTCGAGGGCGGGCCTCAGGCCGACGAGGGCGAGATCGATCTCCCGCTCGCACCGAAATCGCCCGAGCGCGGCTGGTGGATGAAGGTCGATCCCAAGGGCCAGCCCTCGCTGACAAAGTGGACGGTGTTGGGGCGGGGGGATGGCCTCACCCTGCTCGAACTGTGCCCGATCACCGGCCGCACCCATCAGCTGCGGGTCCATTGCGCCGCCATGAATTTTCCGATCCTCGGCGACCCGATCTACGGCACGGCCCCACGCTTCGGTGGACCGGGTCTGCATTTGCACGCGCGGAGCGTCACCGTGCCTCTCTATCCGAAGAAGCCGCCGATCACCGTCGAGGCGCCGGTGCCGGAGCATATGCGGGAGCGGGTGCAATCCTGCGGCGTCGTCCCGGACGGCGAAGCCGATCCGGGATCGTTACCCAAATAGGCGTCTGAACCTCGACACTGTCATTCCCGCGCAGGCGGGAATCCATAAACACGAAGGAACTCAAGAAAGCTGTACGGCTACCGCAGCTTCATAGCTTCGGGCACTAGCGGTTATGGATTCCGGGCTCGCCTGTGGCGCCCCGGAATGACAGTGCTCTATTCTGCATGCGATCCCGAATCTCCGCTGTGCCCCTCCGGGATGACAGTCGGTCATGCCGCCAGCAATTCCTTGCCGTCATGGCCGGCAATGGTCGCGGGCACGATCTCGCCCGGGGTCATGGGCCTGTCGAAGCGCACGAGCGTAAAGCCCTCCGTGCGGCCGAGCTGGTTCGATTCGATCAGCACGTTGCGTCTTGCGCCGATTTCCCCGCCGAGATGCTTCAGCAACGCCGCCTCGCCCTTTGCGCGCAGCCGCCGCGCCCGGTCCTTCACCACGTCGCGGGCGACCTGCGGCATGCGCGCGGCGGGGGTGCCGGGGCGGGGCGAGAAGGGGAAGACGTGGAGATGCGTCAGCCCGCATTCCTCGACGATGTCGAGGGAGCGCGCGAACATCTCTTCGTCTTCCGTCGGAAAGCCCGCGATGATGTCGGCACCGAAGACCATGTCGGGACGCAGGCGCTTCACCTCTTCGCAGAAGGCGATCGCGTCGTTGCGCAGATGGCGGCGCTTCATGCGCTTCAGCACCATGTCGTCGCCGGCCTGCAATGAGAGATGCAGATGCGGCATCAGACGGGACTCGGTGGCGATCACGTCGAGCAGATCGTCGTCCGCCTCGACCGAGTCGATGGAGGAGATGCGCAGCCGCTCCAGCTCCGGCACGTGGCGCAGGAGGCTCTTCACCATGGTGCCGAGCTTCGGTTCGCCGGGCAGGTCCTTGCCGTAGCTGGTGATGTCGACGCCGGTGAGCACAACTTCGCGCGAGCCGTGCTCGACGAGGGTGCGCACCTGTTCCACCACGACGCCCATCGGCACGGAACGGGAATTGCCGCGGCCATAGGGGATGATGCAGAAGGTGCAGCGATGGTTGCAGCCGTTCTGCACCTGCATGAAGGCGCGGGTGCGCCCGCGCATGCCGTCGATGAGGTGGACTGCGGTTTCCTTCACCGCCATGATGTCGTTGACGAGAACCTTTTCGCTTTGGCCCACGCCGAAATCGCGCATGCCGGCCCAGGTCTCGGCCTTCATCTTCTCGTGGTTGCCGACGACCTGCGACACCTCCGGCATGGCGGCGAAGGTTTCAGGCTCGACCTGCGCGGCGCAGCCTGTCACGACGATGCGGGCGTTCGGCTTCTCTCGGGCGAGCTTGCGGATCGACTGGCGCGCCTGGCGCGTCGCCTCGGCCGTCACGGCGCAGGTGTTGACGATCACCACCTCGCCAAGCCCCGCGTCTTGCGCGTGGCGCTGCATCGCCTCCGACTCGTAGGTATTGAGCCGGCAGCCGAAGGTGACGACCTCGACCGCCATCACGCCACCTCGGTGAAGAGGGCAGGCGAAAGGGTGCCCTCGTGCTCCAGCTCGGTCGGGCCGGTCATGAGCACGTGGTCGTCGCTCTCGCGCCATTCGATGACGAGATCGCCGCCCGGAAGCGTCACCGCGGCCTTGCGGCCGGTCAGGCCCTTGCGTGCGGCTGCCACGAGCGTTGCGCAGGCGGCGGAGCCGCAGGCGCGGGTCGCGCCGGCGCCGCGTTCCCAGACGCGCAAAACGATATGCTCCGGGCTCGTCACTTGAGCGAACGAGATGTTGGCGCGCTCCGGCAGCGCCGGATCATGCTCGAAGACCGGGCCGATGGCGACAAGATCATAGGCGAGTGCGTCGTCGACCCAGAAGATCACATGTGGGTTGCCCATGCTCACCGCCGACGGGCCCTGAAGCTCGGGCGCCTCGGGCAGCGACGTGTCGAGGGCGATGGTGCGGGTGTCCGGATAGGGATCGCGTAAGGGGATCTCGTTCCAGGCGAGGCGCGGCGGGCCCATGTCGACGGTGAAGACATTGTCCGAGACGCGCTCCACAGGGAGAAGCCCGGCCTCGGTCTCGAGAACGAGGTCGCCCTCGACCGGGCGGCTCATGATTGGATCGGCCATCATAGCCCAGGCGACGCAGCGGGTGCCGTTGCCGCAGGCGCCGGATTCCGAGCCGTCCGTGTTGTAGATGCGCATATAGGCGTCGGTGCCGGGGGTGACCGGGTCGTGCAGCACCATCAATTGGTCGAAGCGCGAACGGGGATCGGCCGCGATGGCGCGCGCTTCCGCCGCATGCACGCGATGGCTCGAGCCGCGCAGGTCGAGCACGGTGATCTCGTTGCCGAGACCGTTCATTTTCAGGAAGCGGCTGTTAGAAAGGGCGTTCATGGGGCCGTATATGGCGCAAAACGCCGAAAATCGCGAGGGGGATCGCGCTTCTCTGTTCGCCGCATCGTCGCAATGTCCGGTCAGGTCGCCTTAAAGACGTCCCGTCGCTGCCTCCGGATGCTCTCGCCGCTGCCAAGAAAGCCTCTTATGGTGCAGCACATTATCCCTCCTGATTCGGGTCAAGGCGTCCTTCCCATGCGGCTGCGCTTTTCTGGTGTTCTCCTCGTTCTTGCCCTCTGCTCGGGCGTCGCCTTCGCGCAGACGCCCCCGGCCGCCTCCCCGCCACCCGCTGCTTCCGAAGCGCCGGCGGCACCTGCACCCGCTACGCCCCCTGCTGTACCGCAGGCGCAATCCGCTCCGAGCCCGGCGCCGGCCACTCCCCCGGCATCCGTCCCTGCGACGCCCGCGCCGGTCCAGCAGGCCGATCGTGCGACCCTCTTCCCCGGCCCGAGCGATCCGACCGGCGTGGAGGAGGGCGTGCTGCTCTCCAAACCCACGGTTGTGTTCTCGGGCACCAGCACCTGGGACGAGGCGTTCGACAACCTGAAAAACGCCTTCGCCAAGATCGAGGGCGCGATGAAGAAGGCGGGGATCGACCCCGCTGGCCGGCCGCTGACGATCTTCGTCGACACCGACGACAACGGCTTCAAATACGAGGCGATGGTGCCGATCGCAAAGGTGCCCGAGGGCAAGACCGAACTCACCCCCGAGATCAAGTTCGGCCGCACGCCGGAGGGCAAGTCCTTCCGCTTCGTGCACAAGGACGCCTATGACGAGATCGACGGCACCTACGAGACCATCACGGCCTATCTCGACATCAAGGAGATCGTGGCCAAGGACGCCTTCATCGAGGAATACGTGAGCGATTTCACAGATTCGCAGGACACCAATTTCGAGGTGAACATCTACGTTCAGCCGAAAGAATGATCGCGCTCTTCGACCTCGACGGAACCCTGACGGATCCGAAAGTGGGCATCACGCGCTCGGTTCAATATGCGCTCGAGCGGCTGGGACGCCCCGTTCCCGAGGCGGATGCTCTGACCTGGATGATCGGGCCGCCGCTGATAGCCGGGTTCACCGAGCTTCTGGGCGGAACGCATGACGTGCAGGAGGCCGTGCGCCTCTACCGGGAGCGCTACAGCGATGTCGGCCTGTTCGAGAACGAGGTCTATGCGGGCATTCCCGCTTTGCTGCGTCAGCTTCAGGAACGGGACCTTCGCCTCTACGTGGCCACGTCGAAGCTGAATGTCTTCGCGCGGCGGATCCTCGATCATTTCGATCTCTCCAGTTCCTTTGTCGAGATCTACGGCGCGGAGCCCGACAACCGCAATGCCGACAAGAGCGATCTCATCCGGCACATCCTCGACCGGGAGCGCTTCGATCCGGCGCGCGCCGTCATGATCGGCGACCGGAAGCACGACGCCATCGGCGCCAGGGCCAACGGCATCGCGTCCATCGGCGTCACCTGGGGCTACGGCTCCCGGCAAGAGCTGAAGGATGCGGGCGCCGCCTGCCTTGTCGACAATCCCCAGGGGCTGGAGGGGGCGATCCTCACGCTGGCGGCGTCCACGCCTCGCCCGGCCGCAACGGCCTGAACCGGTCGCCTGGAATTTCGGCTGCCTGGAGCGCCGCCGTCAGTTCCTGTGGCGGCTCGTCGACGCCCTCGTTGGTGAGCCGGAACGTGCCCCAATGGTGGCCGAGCGCCTGCTCCGCCTCGACGATCCGCAGCACCTTCACCGCGTCCTCCGGGTTCATGTGCTGCGGTTCCATGAACCAGCGCGGCTCATAGGCGCCGATGGGCAGATGCGCGAGGCGGGGCTTGCCGAAGCGCTCGCGCATGGCATGAAAAATCTTGCCGTCGCCGAAGCCGGTATCGCCGATGTGGTAGATCGTGCCGGCCGGCGTGGTGAGCACATAGGCGCACCACAGCGCCATGCGCCGGTCGTTGATGCCCCGCGCCGACCAGTGATAGGCGGGTTCGATATGGGCCATGACGCCGCGGCCCAGATCGACCGAGCCGCCCCAGTCCCGCGTCTCGACCGGGATCTCCGGATGCTCGGCCCGGATCACCGCGTCGTTGCCGAGCGGCGCGACGATCTTGGGGCGATGTTTCTGCCAGAGCATCCCTAAGGTCTCGGTGTCGAGATGGTCGTAATGGTTGTGCGTGATCAGCACCGCATGGATCGGCGGAAGATCCTCGAAGGGAATGCCCGGTGCATTGACGCGCTTCGGGCCTGCGAAGGAGACCGGGCTCGCCCGCTCCGAAAACACCGGGTCGGTGAGAATGTTGAGCCCCGCCACCTGGATCAGGAACGAGGCATGGCCGATGAGCGCCGTGCGCAGGCCCTGCACCTCGGCCGGCGGCTTGTCACGGAACGGGCTCGGAAAGCTGTCCGGCCAGTCCTTACGCCCCCCGCCGAGTTGCCAGCGGGCGAGTTCCAGAAATCCCTTGTCCTGCGGCTGTCCCGGCGAGAAGAACCGCACCCCGTCGAAATGGTCGCTGACCGGGCCTTCGTAATAGCGGTTCCTCGCCCGGGCGGCTTTCATCCAGCCCAAGGCTCCGGTGGCGGCGAGGGCGGGAAGGCCCAGGGCCTTGAGAAGGGTGCGACGGTTCATCGGGGCATCGTGTGTGGTGAAGCTTTAAGCGTGGGGATGCGGGGGCCGATCGGCAAGAGGCCGCAGCGTCATCCCGGACGGTGAAAGCCGATCCGGGATCGGGTTGCAGAATGAAGCGCGTGTTTCCCTCCCCCTTGCGGGGAGGGGCAGGGGTGGGGGTGGTGCGACTGAGTGAGAGGTTGCGCAGGTATGCGATCCTCTCTCTCCCGCACGGGAGAGGGGGGCGTTGTCGCGGTCTTCAGGCTTTCTTGATGAAACGCGACGCTCCGACTTTCCGACCCCCACCCTCGATCCCTCCCCGCAAGGGGGAGGGAAGAAATGCTGCGTTCCGTCCGGGATGCCACATAAGCCTCAAGCCTCTCCGTTTCAGCCTCTTTCCTTGACTCCGCCGCCTTTTCCCCTTAAGCGCTGACCGCAAATCTGTAGAGCGAGCCCTTTTGAGCCGCCGCCCAGCCCGAGAGGCTGGAGGTCAACGTCCGACAGCGCGATGCGCCCTCGGGCGCGCTTTCATTTGGGTTTCGCGTTGAGGATGAAACGGATGTCGGACGACACATTGCGCATCGAGGACGCGGTCAACGAGACCTGCCCGTGGTCGGGAAAGCCGATCGCGGCGGATTCGCTCACCCTCTATCGCGGCGAGGTCGTCGGTTTCTGCAATCCCGGCTGCCGCGACAAATTCAAGGCGGCGATCGACCACTTTGAAAAGGCGCTTGCGGATCGCGATGTACCTCTCATCGCAAAAGGAATTGAGTGACCATGTTCGAAGGCCTTTCCGACAAGCTTTCCAATATCCTCAACGGGCTGACGCGCCGCGGCGCGCTCACCGAGGAGGATGTCAACGCGGCGCTTCGTGAGGTCCGCCGCGCCCTGCTCGAGGCCGACGTGGCGCTCGAGGTGGTGCGCTCCTTCACGGACAAGGTGCGTGCCCGCGCGGTCGGCGCCGAGGTGGTCAAGTCGGTCTCCCCCGGCCAGCAGGTGGTCAAGATCGTCCACGACCAGCTCGTGGAGATGCTGGGCGCGGATGCGGAGGTGATCAGCCTCAACGCGGTTCCGCCCGTCGGCATCCTCATGGTCGGCCTGCAGGGTTCGGGCAAGACCACCACCACCGCCAAGATCGCCAAGCGCCTGACGGATCGCGACAACCGCCGCGTGCTCATGGCTTCCCTCGACACCCGTCGCCCTGCGGCGATGGAGCAGCTTGCGGTGCTCGGCAAGCAGGTCGGCGTCGACACATTGCCCATCGTCGCCGGCCAGTCGGCGGTGCAGATCGCCCGGCGCGCCATGGAGGCTGCCCGTCTCGGCGGCTACGACGTGGTCATGCTCGACACCGCCGGCCGCGTCACGGTCGACGAGGCGCTGATGGTGGAAGCGGCCGACGTGCGCGCCGCCACCAACCCGCACGAGGTGCTGCTCGTCGCCGATGCGCTCACCGGCCAGGACGCGGTCAACACGGCGCGTGCCTTCGACCAGCGCCTCGGCGTCACCGGCATCGTGCTGACCCGCATGGACGGCGATGCCCGCGGCGGTGCGGCTCTGTCGATGCGCGCCGTGACGGGCAAGCCGATCAAGCTCATCGGCACGGGCGAAAAGGTCGACGCGCTCGAGGAATTCCACCCGAGCCGCGTCGCCAACCGCATCCTCGGCATGGGCGACATCGTCTCGCTCGTCGAGAAGGCGGCCGAGAATTTCGATCAGGCGCAGGCCCAGCGCATGGCCGAGAAGATGCGCAAGGGCAAGTTCGATCTCGAAGATCTGCGCGACCAGCTCGCGCAGATGGAGAAGATCGGCGGCCTCTCCGGCATGATGGGCATGCTGCCGGGCGTCGCCAAGATGAAGTCGCAGCTCGAGAACGCCAATCTCGACGACCGGATCATCAAGCGCCAGCGCGCCATCATCGATTCCATGACGCCCTCCGAGCGCCGCAACCCGGACATCCTGAAAGCGTCGCGCAAGAAGCGCATCGCGGCCGGTGCCGGTGCGAAGGTCGAGGAGATCAACAAGCTCCTGAAGATGCACCGCCAGATGGCCGACGTCATGAAGATGATGGGCGGCGGCAAGGGCAAGGGCATGGCCGGCGCGCTCGGCAAGATGTTCGGGATCGGCGGCGGCGGCATGGGCGGCATGCCCCAGCCGACGCCGGAGCAGATCGAGGCGCTGCAGAAGCAGATGGGCGGCAAGCTGCCCGATTTCCCCGGCGGCGCCGGTGGCCTGCCGGCGATGCCGAAGGGCGTGCCGGGGCTTCCCGGTCTCGGCGCAGGCAAGATTCCCGGGCTCCCGGGCATCGGCGGCTTCCCGTTCGGAGGGAAAAAGAAGTGACCGATGGTTTGATGGCGACGGAGCTGCTGCAGCGGGCTCATACGCTGTCCAGGAAATTGGAAGGTGCGGGTATCTGGAATGAGATCCGCCTCTTCCGAGAGGACGGTATTACCGTTCTCGCGCGTGTTCCCGGTGAATACTGGGAGATTGATCTCCTCGAGGACGGCACGACCGATGTGGAAGTGTTTCGGACCGCGGGTGACCTGGAGGACGAGTCCTCCATCGAACGCCTGATCAGCGAATTTGGTGAAAAGCTTAGACACTAGGAGCTAACAATGTCCCTGAAGATCCGTCTCACCCGTGGTGGTGCGAAGAAGCGTCCCTATTACCGCATCGTCGTTGCCGACTCGCGCTCCCCGCGCGATGGCCGCTTCATCGAGAAGGTCGGCACCTACGACCCGATGAAGGCCAAGGACGATGCCGCCCGCGTCGTTCTCGACAACGAGAAGATCCAGGCCTGGCTTGCCAAGGGTGCCCAGCCGACCGACCGCGTCCTGCGCTTCCTCGACGCCGCCGGCCTTCTGAAGCGTCCGGCCCGCAACAACCCGCAGAAGGCGGTGCCCGGCAAGAAGGCCCAGGAGCGCGCTGCCGAGAAGGCCGCTGCCGCCGGCGCCGGCGAAGGCGAGGCTGCGTAAAGCAGACCGATGAAGCGGGGGCGTTCGAACAAGCAGGACCTTCGCCCTCTCCCCAATGCGGGAGAGGGTGCCTCTCGCGTCAGCGAGGGGCGGGAGAGGGGCCGCGCTCAATCGAAGAACGCCCCCTCTCCCGGCTCGCTCCGCTTGCCACCCTCTCCCGCAGAGGGGAGAGGGTTGGTCCTCGTCGGTGAGTTCGGTCGCGCCCATGGCCTCAAGGGCGAAGTGCGGCTGAAATCCCATACCGGCGATCCGCAGGCGATTGCCGGTTACAAGCCGCTGATCGCAAGCAACGGCAAAACCTTTTCGCTCAAGAACGTGCGGCCTGCACCCGGCGGCGCGCCCGATCTTCTCATCGCCATCGTCGATGGTGTGACGACGCGCGAGGCGTCCGAGGCGCTCAACCGCGTGCAGCTTTACGTGGAGCGCGACAAGCTTCCGCCGCCCGACGAGGAGGACGAGTTCCTGCTCGCCGACCTGATCGGTCTCTCGATTCAGAACGAAGCGGGCGAGATCATCGGCACTGTCGTCGACGTGCCCAATTACGGCGGTGGCGATCTTCTGGAAATCGCGCCCGTTCCAAGCGGCCCGACCGCGTTTCTGCCCTTCACCAAGGCCTTCGTGCCGAGCGTGGATGTAACCGAAAAGCGCATCATAGCCGCGCCGCCGGACGACCTGTTCGAACAGGCGAAGCCCGCTCCTGAGTCCGAGGACGAGGCGTGAGCTTTTCCGCCACCATCCTCACCCTTTATCCCGAGATGTTTCCAGGCCCGCTCGGCGTGTCGCTCGCCGGCGATGCGCTTGCCCGCGGCTTGTGGTCCCTGACGGCGAAGAACATCCGCGATCACGGCCTTGGCCGACACCGCACGGTCGACGACACGCCGGCGGGCGGCGGTCCCGGCATGGTGATCCGCTGCGACGTGCTCGCCGCCGCCATCGATGCCAACGTCGCGCAAGACGATCCGCGTCCGAAGCTTCTGATGAGCCCGCGCGGCAAGCCGCTGACGCAATCCCGCGTGCGTGAGCTCGCGGCCGGCCCCGGCGCGGTCATCGTCTGCGGCCGCTTCGAGGGCGTCGACGAACGCGTGATCGAGGCGCGGGGCCTCGAGGAAGTCTCCATCGGCGACTACGTGCTCTCCGGCGGCGAGATGGCGGCGATGATCGTGCTCGATGCCTGCGTGCGTCTGCTGCCCGGGGTCATGGGCAAGGAAGCCTCCGGCACCGAAGAGAGTTTCGAATCGAACCGCCTCGAATATCCGCATTACACGCGGCCGCGCGAATGGGAGGGGCGCCCGATTCCCGACGTGCTGCTCTCCGGCAACCATGCCATGATCGAGCGCTGGCGCCGCGCGGAATCGGAGCGCATCACGCGCGAGCGGCGGCCGGATCTGCTGGAATAGAACGACAATCCCGGTTGTGCGCGCCGGACGGGCCGCCGGACAGAACGGGCGATTCGGCCGGCTCCACGGCGACGATCTCGATCGGCTTCTTCCGCCGCAGGCCTTCCGCGATCCCGCTTAAGGATGCTGCCGTTCCCACGCTCTGGACGAAGCCGTCGATGCGGCCCTCCGTCTGCTGCCAGATCTCGTCCGCCATCCGGTGATAGGCCGCGATCTGGTCGCGGTTCTTCATCTGGTCGGTCCAGAAGGAGCCCTTCGCTTCGGCGATGATGCGGGCCTGCTCGATCATGTCCTTGGTGAGTTTCTCCGTCATGCGCCCGCTCTCGCTTGCAACGATATGCAGCGTGGCGCCGAGCAGCTGCATGTGGTCGAGCTTCTCTTTGCTGAAGGCATCGGAGGTGACGATGTCGAGGGGGTAGCCTTTCACCGCGCAGACCAGCGACAGGGAGACGCCGGTGCTGCCGCCGGTATATTCGACGACCGAACCGCCGGGTTTGAGACGCCCGTCGGCTTCCGCCGCCTCGATCATCGCGAGCGCCATCCGGACCTTCATGCTGCCGGTGGGGTTCTCGTTCTCGGATTTGAGCAGGAGGCGGGCGCCGTTGGCGGGGCGGATATGGCGCAGGGCGATCAGCGACGTGTTGCCGATGCGGTCGAGGATGGTGCTGGGCTGGCCGGTCATGGGTTCTGTCCGAAAAAGGTCGATCCTCGATAGACCGGGATCGCACCGTCGTCAGGTCCGGAATCCGGACTTCTCCACGGCTCACCGCCATGATAGCGCTTCCGCCATGGCAGATTACGGTCAGTTCTGTTCCGTGGCCCGCGCCCATGAGGCCATCGGCGGGCGCTGGACCCTTCTCGTGGTGCGCGAGCTCCTGTGCGGCAGCCGGCGCTTCAACGACATCCGCCGCGGCATCCCGCGCATCTCCCGCACCATGCTCTCGGAGCGCCTGCAGGACTTGGTGCATGTGGGGGCGGTGATCCGCGTCGAGGGCGAGCACGGCCCCGAATACACGCTCACCGAGGCGGGCCGGGAGCTGATGGGCATCGTCGGAGCCCTCGGCACCTGGGGCCAGCGCTGGCTGCCGCGGCAGGCCGGGTCCGAGGATCTGGACCTCGATCCCGTTCTCGTCGACATGCAGCGGCGGGTCCGCCCGGAGGCCCTCCCACCCGAACCCATCGTCGTCCGCTTCGAGATCGAGGGGCAGCGCCAGCCGCGCTTCCTGCTGCTCAAGGAGGCGGAGTCTTCGCTTTGTACACAGAACCCGGGTTTTCCCGAGCCCATCTGCGTTCGGGCAAGACTTCCCGTGCTGGTCGCCTAGTGGCGGGGTGACGTGAGCTTCGCCGAAGCGCGGCGGATCGGGCTCACGGTGGAGGGGCCTAAGACTCTGGTGCAGGCGTTTCCGGATTGGTTCGAGCGGTATGTGTTCGCTGAGGTCGCGTCGGCTGCAGGCCCCTCCCTCCCCCTTGCGGGGAGGGATTGAGGGTGAGGGTCGGAAAGTCAGAGCGCTGCGCTTCATCAAGACGGCGCGAGATTGCTACAGCGCCTTGCTTGTCTGAGCGATCACCCAGCTGCACGACCCCCACCCCTGCCCCTCCCCGCAAGGGGGAGGGGACCCGCGCCAATCTCGTCAAGCGATCCCGGATCTTCGCTGCGCTTCGTCCGGGATGACAGCCAGCCTACAGGCTCGACAACCCCCCCAATCTGCTGTATAGGCGCGGCCTCAACTTAAAACAGGACGCCGAAATCCCGCGGGTTTTGAGATTGCTCAAGGCCACGCAACGGCAGGAGTATTACGATGAACCTCATTCAGCAGCTCGAGCAAGAGCAGATTGCCAAGCTCGCCAAGACCATTCCCGTTTTCCAGCCCGGCGACACTGTCATCGTCAACGTGAAGGTGAAGGAAGGCGAGCGCACCCGTGTCCAGGCCTACGAGGGCGTCTGCATCGCCCGTTCCGGCAGCGGCCTGCACGAGAGCTTCACCGTCCGTAAGATCTCCTACGGCGAAGGTGTCGAGCGCGTGTTCCCGCTCTACTCGCCGCTGGTCGATTCCATCAAGGTCGTGCGCCGCGGCGCCGTCCGTCGCGCCAAGCTCTACTACCTGCGCGACCGTCGCGGTAAGTCGGCCCGTATCGCCGAGCGCACCGAGAAGAAGACCGAGACCCCGGCTGCCGCCGAGTAAGGCTCTCGTCTCCATCTTTGGAAGTGACAAAGGCGCGGCTCGAACCGCGCCTTTTTGCTGACAGGACAAGCGTTGCGGCACGCCATCGCGACAAAAATATAATTGCGCGAAGGCTTGTGTCTGCTATGCGATCGTTTCAAGGCGGTGTGCGCTCAGGACATCTTCCCGTCCCGGCGTCCTGCCGCTAAAAACGCCGAACCACTTATTGTCGACCGTTGGAAGAGAACCATGGCTAAAGCCCGCACCCTCTATGACAAGATCTGGGACGACCACGTCGTCGATCAGCAGGATGACGGGACGTGCCTTCTCTACATCGACCGCCACCTCGTCCATGAGGTCACGAGCCCGCAGGCCTTCGAGGGCCTGCGCATGACCGGCCGCCAGGTGCGCCAGCCGGGCAAGACGCTGGCCGTGGTCGACCACAACGTGCCGACCTCCGACCGCTCGCACGGCATCGAGGATCCCGAAGCCGCGACCCAGGTTGCGGCTCTCGCCCAGAACGCCAAGGAATTCGGCGTCGAGTACTTCAACGAGCTCGACATCCGCCAGGGCATCGTCCACGTGGTGGGCCCGGAGCAGGGCTTCACCCTGCCGGGCATGACCATCGTCTGCGGCGACAGCCACACCTCGACCCATGGCGCCTTCGGCTCGCTCGCCCATGGCATCGGCACGTCCGAGGTCGAGCATGTGCTCGCCACCCAGACCCTGATCCAGAAGAAGGCCAAGAACATGCGCGTGACCGTGGACGGGCAGCTGCCCGCCGGCGTCACCGCGAAGGACATCATCCTCGCCATCATCGGCGAGATCGGCACCGCCGGCGGCACCGGCCATGTGATCGAATATGCGGGCGAGGCCATCCGGTCCCTGTCGATGGAAGGCCGCATGACGATCTGCAACATGTCGATCGAGGGCGGCGCCCGCGCCGGCATGGTCGCTCCCGACGAGAAGACCTATGCCTATCTGAAAGGCCGTCCCAAGGCGCCGCAGGGCGAGGCCTGGGACGCGGCCGTGCGCTACTGGGACTCGTTGCGCACGGACGAGGGCGCGTTCTTCGATACCGAGATCCGTCTCGACGCGGCCAATCTCCCGCCCATCGTCACCTGGGGCACGAGCCCCGAGGATGTCGTTTCCGTCGCCGGCGTCGTGCCGAACCCGGACGACATCCAGGACGAGAACAAGCGCCGCTCGAAGTGGAGGGCGCTGGAATATATGGGCCTCACCCCCGGCACGAAGATCACCGACATCGCGCTGGACCGCGTCTTCATCGGCTCATGCACCAATGGCCGCATCGAGGACCTGCGCGAAGTGGCCAAGGTCGTCGAGGGCAAGCGCGTCGCCGCGAGCGTCAACGCCATGATCGTGCCCGGCTCGGGCATCGTGAAGATGCAGGCCGAGGCCGAAGGTCTCGACAGGATCTTCAAGGAAGCCGGCTTCGACTGGCGGGAGCCAGGCTGCTCCATGTGCCTTGCCATGAACGCCGACCGTCTCGCGCCCCACGAGCGCTGCGCCTCCACCTCGAACCGCAATTTCGAGGGCCGCCAGGGCTTCAAGGGCCGCACCCATCTGGTCTCGCCCGCCATGGCGGCGGCGGCCGCGATTGCGGGCCGCTTCGTGGACATCCGGACTTTCCGCTGATCGTCGTCTTCACGGACAAACGGAAAGGCCGTGGCTCAGCCGAGCCACGGCCTTTTCATGATAAAAGTCTCAGTGCTTAATCCACGTAGACCCGGCGGCCGGCCACGACCTGGCGGCAACGCTCGACAGGGCGGCGGACGACCACGCCATTCCGGCGCACCCGCTCTTCCATCACCGTGCGGCACACGGTGCGCGTCCGGACCGGGCGCACCACGCGGCGCTCGACGATGCGTTCACGATAGCGCGGACGGTAATCCCGCTCCTGCTCGACACGAACGCCCGACGGGCCGATCCGCACGTCGACGCCCTGAGCCGACGCCGCACCGGCGCCGAAAACCACCAGCCCGGCCACAGCCAGGATACCAAACACTTTACGCATTGTTGCCTCATCGAATGTTGACAGTTCCGGGGCTGTTAACGGCGAAGGAGGTCAGGCGTTCCGTTGCAAGGCGGCATTGCGCCGGCCATGGTAAAGCAATGGTGAAGGCCTGGAGGAGGGCTGGAGGAGGGATCGATGAGCGAACGGGACCAGGAGAAAGCCCGCGAGGCCCGTGAGGCGCTGGAGCGCGTCCGGCGGGATACGGAAACCCTCGGCTCCTCGGCGCTTGCGCGGATGGGGCGGCAGGCGGGGGAGCATTTCGGGGCCAAGGACGCCGTCGGTGCGGGCGAGGGCGGCGGCACCGATCCGATCGAGCTCTGGGGCCGGCGCATCGGCCGCGCGCTGTCGCTGGTCGGCGTCGTCATCCTCACTATCTGGCTTCTGGTCCAGCTGAGGATCCTCTGACGCCATGACGAGCCTCGCCAATCTCCAGGCACCCTCCCTCGACGATCTCGAAGCTCTCGCGCGGGATGCCTATGCGCGCCTGCCGGAAGCGTTCCGCCGGCTCTGCGAGGGCGTGGTGATCCGGGTCGAGGATTTTCCCGACGACGAGACGATGGAGGAGATGGGCTGCGAGACACCCTTCGACCTGCTCGGGCTCTTCCGCGGCATCGGCCTCGCGCAGGGCGGCGCGATGATGCAGACGGGCCAGTTCCCGAACATGGTCTGGCTCTACCGCCGCCCGATCCTCGATTACTGGGCCGAGCACGAGGAGAGCTTGGGCCAGATCGTCACCCACGTCCTGGTGCACGAGATCGGCCACCATTTCGGCCTCTCCGACGAGGACATGGAAGCGATCGAGGCGGCGGCGAGCTAGCGCATCGTGCGAAAAAGTGGACCCGGTTATTCGCTGACGCGGCCCTTCGGGTCGGGCTCAACGATGCGCTCTTCAAAGAGTGGAGCATCGGATCAGACCCCAAAAGTGGAGTCCACTTTTGGGTCCGATGCTTTAAGACGCATCGGCGGGCGAAACGATGCGACGGCGAGCGCAGAACAAGATGCGCTCGCTGCGACGAATCGCGATCTCACTCGATCTCGAACCTGAGGATCGCATTCTCCACGATCCGATCGCCCGATGGGGAAACGAAGCCGAAGGCGAGTTCGTAATGTCCGGGCTGGGCGAAGCTGAAGGTCAGCTTCTCTTTCCCCGCGCCTCCCATCCCATGTTCCGGGTCGGGCACGACATATTCCTTGTCCAGCTTCACGGTCTCCGGAAGAGGCGTTTGAGGCTGCCAGACGAAGCCCGTTCCGCCGCCGCCTTTCAGTTCGACCGTCAGCGGCTCGCCGACATGGCCCGTTGTTTCCGCCAGAGCTTCGAAGGGTGGCTGCCTAGGCATTTTCGAGTTCCTTTTCCCTGGCGCTCTTCCTGGCCCGCGTCCTTGTCGCCGTCCCGATGCCGACGAGATCCGCATCATAGAAGGCAAATCTGGTATCGATCCCGCATTGTCCGTAAGCGATCTTGAAGAAGCCGCCATCGCCCCATTCGCGGCCCCAGCTGTTCTTCACGATCCAGCATTGATCGGTATCGTCGTAGCCGACGACGCAGACCGCATGATATCCGATGAGGGACCCGGTGACATGCTGATAAATCCCTCTTCCGTAGGACAGGAAGTCTTCATAGACCTCCATCGAGGCGGATACGGGCCCCTTTGCCGCGACGACCTTCTTCCTGACGGTCAGGGTCTCTATGGCGGCGTAGGCCCTGACCTTGACGATGGCATTGATCGGCTTGCATCCGTCCCTTCTCATTGTGTTGTAGGGGAAATCGGTTTCCGCGCCGATGCCCTTCCTGCGCGCGAAGTCCAAGGCCTTGCTGTTGACCCAGCCGGTGTCGCAACAATCGCCGCAGCCGCAGGCGAACAGATGGGCTTCGGACAGGTCGATGTTCAGATGAGGCGCTTGCTGCGCAATGCGCGCACGGGACTCGAGCACGGCGCAGGTGGCAAACGCAACGCAGGCGCCGCATTCGTGCTGGTTCTTGATCTCAGTCACGAAATTTCCGCCGTTGTTGCGCCAATCCACCTTCGGCGGCGGCGGCTGGAGGGAGACGGCCCTGGGCTCGGTTCTCGCTGCGAGCTTGGCTTCCTTGGAAATCTCGGTCGGCGATATCGCCAGCCCCATGTATTTCATCGCTCCCGGTGCGACTTTGGCCTTGGACAGGGGCGTATCCTTCGCCTCCCATTGAGCGCCCGTGATCTGGATAAGCTGGTTGATCCTTTCGGCATCCATGGCAGTCAACTTGCTTTCGAAGGGTTGCTCGGAGACACAACTAAAGTGATATTAATCCGGTTGATATCACCCAATAGTTGCAAATTGCGATTGCGAAAACGTGGTACCGTGGAAGGCGTATCGACGCTCCGGAACGCGGGGACTGCGCCAAGAGCGCTGGTTGCTCAGCCAGTCATTGGCGCGGCCGGATTCACGAGCCTTTGATATCGGGCACCTGCCAGCAGCTGGATGCTGCGCCACATAGTTTGCTCCACGTCTCATCGGCCCGCCCGCGCCGCGGCGGACGATTCTCATGGGAGGAGGGGCTTCATGGCGAAGATGCTGGCCGAACAATTCGTCGAGATCCTGGCCGCTGCCGGCGTGAAACGCGTCTACGGCCTCGTCGGCGACAGCCTCAACGGGTTGACGGACGCCATCCGCCGCCAGGGCAATATCGAATGGATCCATGTCCGGCATGAGGAGGTCGCGGCCTTCGCGGCCGGGGCCGAAGCGCATCTGACCGGCGCGCTTGCCG
Source organism: Microvirga ossetica (assembly GCF_002741015.1). Lineage (NCBI taxonomy): Bacteria > Pseudomonadati > Pseudomonadota > Alphaproteobacteria > Hyphomicrobiales > Methylobacteriaceae > Microvirga > Microvirga ossetica. The sequence goes on from NZ_CP016616.1 coordinate 2,808,631, forward strand.
TCTGCGCCGGAAGCTGCGGGCCGGGCAACCTGCACCTCATCAACGGCCTGTTCGATTGCCACCGCTCGCGCGTGCCGGTGCTCGCCATCGCCGCGCATATTCCCTCGCCCGAGATCGGCAGCGGCTTTTTCCAGGAAACGCATCCGGAAAATCTGTTTCGCGAATGCAGCCATTATTGCGAGCTCGTCTCCGCGACCAGCCAGATGCCGCGCATCCTCGAGACAGCGATCCGCGCGGCGAGGGCGAAGGGCGGCGTGTCGGTGCTGGTGCTGCCCGGCGACGTCGCGCTGCAGCCGGCCGCCGCCGCGCCGGCGACGAAATTCGAGGGTCTGCTGCCCTCCGCTCCCGTCGTCGCGCCCGCGCCCGGCGATCTCGAGCGTCTCGCGGCCCTGCTCAACGAGGGCAAGCGCATCACGATCCTGTGCGGCTCGGGCTGCGCGGGGGCTCATGACGAGCTGCTTTCTCTGGGCGAGCGTCTTCAGGCGCCCATGGTGCATGCCTTGCGCGGCAAGGAGCATGTGGAGTGGGACAACCCCTACGATGTCGGCATGACCGGGCTGATCGGCTTCTCGTCCGGCTATTACGCCATGTGCGATTGCGACGTCCTGCTGATGCTCGGCACCGATTTCCCCTATCGCCAGTTCTACCCCGACGGCACCAAGGTTCGCATCGCTCAGGTCGATCTGCGGGGTGAGAATATCGGCCGCCGCGTGCCCGTCGATGTCGGCGTCGTGGGCGATGTGCGTGCGACATTGGCGGCCCTGTCGCCGCTCATCGACCAGAAGACCGACGGCACGCACCTCGCGAAGGCGAGAGATCATTATGCCAAGGCGCGCGAGTCCCTCGACGATCTGGCCGTTAGCACCCCGGGCAAGCGGCCGATCCACCCGCAGCAGGTCGCCAAGGCAATCAGCGACCGGGCGGCGGAGGACGCGATCTTCACCTGCGATGTCGGCCTGCCGACGGTCTGGGCCGCGCGTTACCTCGCCATGAACGGGAAGCGTCGGCTCGTCGGGTCGTTCTGGCACGGCTCGATGGCGAATGCGATGGCGCAGGGGATCGGCGCCCAGGCCGCCTTCCCCGGCCGGCAGGTGATCTCGCTCTCCGGCGACGGCGGCTTCGCCATGCTGATGGGCGATCTCCTCACTCTGACGCAGCAGCGCCTTCCGGTGAAGGTCGTGGTCTTCAACAACGGCACCCTCGGTTTCGTCGAGCTCGAGCAGAAATCCACCGGCTTTCTCGATTTCGGCACGGAGCTGCAGAACCCGAATTTTGCGGCCATGGCCGAGGCCGCCGGCATCCGCGGCATCAGGCTCGAGGATCCGTCCGAGGTGGAGGAGGGGATCGCCGCCGCCTTCGCCCATGACGGGCCGGTCCTGGTCGATGCGGTGGTGAACCGCACGGAGCTCGCCATGCCGCCCTCGGTCACGCTCGACATGGCGAAGGGCTTCACCCTCTACATGGTCAAGGCCGTGCTGAGCGGCCGTGCCGACGAGGTCTATGACCTCGCCAAGACGAATCTCTGGCGGTGACGCAATTTCCCGCCGCGACCATCGTTGGCCTAGTCGGCTCGCCAAGCCTTTGATAAGAGGCACCTGACAGCGGCTGGGCCGCCGCCTTCAGGGATGTGAAGACCATGGACAAGTTCACCGTGCTGGAAAGCGTCGCGGCGCCGATGCGGATCATCAATATCGACACCGATATGATCATTCCCAAGCAGTACCTGAAGACGATCAAGCGCACGGGGCTTGGCACGGGCCTGTTCTCGGAGATGCGCTATCGCGAGGACGGCTCGGAGAACCCGGATTTCGTGCTCAACCAGCCGGCCAATCGCAAGGCCAACATCCTCGTGGCGGGCGACAATTTCGGCTGCGGTTCGTCCCGCGAGCACGCCCCCTGGGCGCTGCTCGATTTCGGCATCCGCTGCGTGATCTCCACCAGCTTCGCCGACATCTTCTACAACAACTGCTTCCAGAACGGCATCCTGCCGATCAAGGTCTCGCCTGAGGACCTGGAGAAGCTCTTCGACGATGCCGAGCGCGGCGCCAATGCGACGCTCACCATCGACCTGGAGAAGCAGGAAATCCGCGGCCCCGACGGCGGCACGGTCACCTTCGACATCGATCCGTTCAAGAAGCATTGCATGCTCAACGGCCTCGACGGCATTGGCCTGACCATGGAAAAGGCGCCCGCCATCGACGCCTTCGAGAAGAAGCTTTCGGAACGCGCCTGGGCGTAGAAGATTGCTTGAGGCTGGCGAGTCTCGGCCCGCCCCTTTGCCGCCCAGGGTGCGGGGAAACTCAGCCCCGTGCGGAAGTATTCGCCTCGATCCAACCACTCCAATGCCTGACCTTTATGGTCTCGCTTTGCGAAGCGAACTCCATGGCGCTTTGGAAGTCGTCATCGATCCATGCCTCGACGAGGCGATCTCCTGCCATGGAACAGATGATCAAGAGTTCGTCATTGAGCATCGCCGATATGAAGCCTCTTAGAGCCTTCTCCTCATCCTCGCCGTAGGTTTCGATCAGCAAGTTCGGGTGGGTATGCCAAGCTAGACCATCAAAACCGATAGCGATGCCATCGTCGAACTGCTGGACACTAACTGTCAGAAGGCCGTCTGCAGTGGTGTGCTCCTCCAGTATCATCGTTTATCTCGTTATGTGTTCGGTCAGCCTTCAGCGGCATAGTCGGAAATAATTCTTAATGTAATCCACTCGATGAGAGTAAGCGATGACACAGGGCAAGCCAAAAGTTCTCAGCCGCGCCGATTGGGCGACCCATCCCGACCTTTTCTGGAAGGGCCATGTGGAGGGGCATACCTTAGGCACCGGCGTGACCGTGCTCTTCTACACCACGGAACAGGTCGGCGTCGGGCCGAAATGGCATGTCCATCCTTACGATGAGCTCTTCATCATCCGCGAGGGGCGGGCGCTCTTCACGGTGGGCGACGAGCGCTTCGAATGCGAGGCGGGGCAGGTCTTTCTCGGGCCGGCCGGCGTGCCGCACAAGTTCGTCAATCTCGGCCCGGGGCGGCTGGAGACAACCGACATCCATATGAGCGACCGTTGGATCCAGACGGATCTTCCCGATCCTGAGCTTGGATGAAGAGTCGCTTGGCCAACAGCTGGCTGTCCTCCCTTCCCCGCATTCCCTTACCTCTTCAGAGGCTGGCTCGTCATTCATCATGAGACGCAGGCGCCTTCCCCCTCCCCTTTGTGGGGAGGGCCGGGGTGGGGGTGTGGGAGATAGCCTATGAAGGTTTGGCGCCAACACCCCCACCTCCAGCTCCTCCCCACAAGGGGGAGGAGGGTTGCCCGCGCTTTACGAACCAGATTCTGAGCTCGACTTTGGCCAATTTCGCGGGCCAGTAGGCCACCTGCGGGTCAGTCCGGATCGGCAAATCTCACAAGGCTCATGAGCGCGTCCATTACGGCAATCCGATAGATTGCGGTAGCAAACCGGCGATCATTGGCAATTGCGTCGGCATCGCCATGCACGCGCTCCAGCATGGTGTCGAACACCTCCTCCATCATCTCCACATCCACCGGCACGACAACCCCACACGTCATCGCAAAGGCCTCCGGAGTACTCAGCCGCATCGCCAGCGATGTGCCAGGATGAGCCGTCTGCTCCAGATGCTCATCGACCAGCCAAACCTCTTCCTGGCGCATGAGATCCAGCACCACCAAGCCGGCCGTCTCGTGGCGACGCTCAACCCGCCAGACCGAGAAGCGGGCCCGCAGCAGAGCCTGCAGCATCACGTCCTCATCCGAGCCGGGCACCACGACAGCGTTGCGGGTATAGCGGTCCATCCCGCGCGAGCGGCCCGGCGGGGCGGTGTAGAGAGCCAGGTCGTAGGCCAACGTCACCTCGTCCAGGCTCTCGGCCACCAGCATCTTGCCAGCCGTGAGCCCCAGCCGGCGCGCCTGCTCCATCAGGGCCGAATCCGGTACGCAGCGAAGAGCCTCGTTGTGATGGTGGGTGCTGATCGCGCGGAGATGACGATAGCGCGTCAGGATCTCGGTCCGACCCATTTCGGCCATGGCGACCTCCCAGGCTCTTGAGCCTGATTGTGGGAGATCGTGGCCATGCCCGTCCAGCCCCATGTTCCTGACCTCCTGTCCACCTGGCTGGCTCCGTTCCGGTCCGGCCTGACCGGACCAACCTTCCGCCATGCCCTTGTGCTCGTCCTGGGGGCTCTTCTCACCCCGGGCCGTCGCACCGTCACGGCCATGCTCACCGTTGTTGGCCTCGCCCGCACCCGCAGCTTCACGAACTATCACCGTGTGCTCAACCGCAACCAGTGGTCCAGCCGCGAGGTGGCGCGCCGTCTGCTCGGCCTGCTGGTGGCAGCTTTTGTGCCGACCGGGCCAGTGGTGATTGGCCTGGATGACACCCTTGAGCGTCGCTGGGGTGCCCGGATCAGGGCCCGTGGCATCTACCGGGATCCGGTCCGCTCCTCCCATGGCCACTTCGTCAAAGCCTCGGGATTGCGCTGGCTGTCCATCATGATGCTCGCTCCCATCCCGTGGGCCGGTCGCGTGTGGGCCTTGCCCTTCCTGACGGTGCTGGCGCCCTCCGAGCGCTTCTCGCGTGAGCATCGCCAGCGTCACAAGGCGCTCACGGACTGGGCCCGACAAGCCCTTCTCCAGGTCGCCCGCTGGCTGCCGGACCGGCGCCTCGTGGCAGTGGCTGATCAGAGCTACGCGGCGATTGAGCTGCTGAACGCGGTTCGGCATCGCCTGTGCATGATCACGCGCCTGCGCCTGGATGCGCGCCTGTTCACGCCGGCTCCGCGCCGTCGGCCCGGAACCCGAGGACGCCCTCGCGTTGTTGGTCAACGTCTTCCGAGCCTGGCCGAACGCCTGGCCAATCCCAAGACGGCGTGGCGGCAGGTTTGGGTCGACGGCTGGTACGGCGGTGGCGAACGCCTGATTGAGTTCATCTCGGGCACGGCGATCTGGCACCATCCCGGCAAGCACGTGCCGATCCGCTATGTTCTGGTGCGGGACGTGGCCGGCCTCCTCAAGCCACAGGCGTTTCTGTGTACGGACCTGCAAGCCGATCCTCTTGAGATCGTGCGCTGGTTCGTGCGGCGCTGGAGCACCGAGGTGACCTTTGCCGAGGCTCGCAGACACCTGGGGATGGAGACGCAACGCCAATGGTCGGACAAGGCGATCGCCCGCACGACACCAGCCCTGCTGGGGCTGTTCTCGCTGGTCAGTCTCTGGACCGCTGACCCCGCCATTCGGCGCTTGGCTCGCCCGCAGTGTGCCGCTTGGTACAATAAGCGCACCATCACCTTCAGCGATGCTCTGGCGGCCGTCCGACGCTCGCTCTGGGCCGCCGCAGTTTCTGATGCGTCACGCCGGCCCGCCAACATGACAAAAGGCCAAATCGATGTTCTGAAGCGATTGACGGCGACACTCTGCTATCCAGCATAAATGGCCAAAGTCGAGCTGAGGACGTCGCAGGTAGTGGAGAGGAGAGAAAGGGCAGGACAGGACAGTCCAATCTAACGAAAGCGTGAAGAGCCGCTCCGTTTTCACAAGATTAACCTAATTTCCTGCAAGGTGCGGCGCATGAAGCACGTTTTTGCCCCCGCTCTCCTCGTTCTTGCCGCCCTCGGCCTCGCGACCCCGGCTTCGGCCCAGGCCGATTTTGGCTCCTGCCTCGCCTCCTTGCGCAGCCAGGCCGCCGCCAAGGGCGTGTCCGGCCAGGCTTTCGACGTCGCGACCCGCGGCGTCACCCCGGATCTGACCATCCTCGACCTCATGAACAACCAGCCCGAGTTCAAGACGCCGATCTGGGATTACCTGGCGGCTCTCGTCGACGAGGAGCGGGTGCAGGACGGCCGCACCGCCATGCGGCAAGCGGGACAGGCGCTTGCCGCGGCCGAGGCACGCTTCGGCGTCGATCGCCATGCGATCGCCGGCGTCTGGGGCGTGGAATCCAATTTCGGCAAGGATATCGGCGGCCGGCCTCTGATCCAGTCCCTGTCGACCCTCGTCTGCTACGCGCCGCGCCGCAACGAATATTTCAAGGGCGAGCTGATGGCGACGCTCAAGATCGTGCAGGACGGGGACATCAACCCGGCGAACCTGCGCGGCTCCTGGGCCGGCGCCTTCGGCCATACCCAGTTCATGCCCTCGACCTTCCAGCGTCTCGCCGTCGACGGCGACGGGGACGGGCACCGGGATATCATGACCTCCGTGCCGGACGCGGTGCACTCGACGGCCAACTTCCTCAAAAAGGCCGGCTGGGTGAACGGCCTGCCCTGGGGCTACGAGGTGCGCCTGCCGCAAAGCTTCAATGCAGGTCTCGCCGGACGCAAGAACAAGAAGCCGCTCGCATCCTGGGCCGCCATGGGCGTGACCCGCGTCGACGGGCGTCCGCTCTCGGGCAACTATGCCGCCGGCATCATCATCCCGGCCGGCGTGAACGGCCCGGCCTTCATCGTCACCAAGAATTTCGATGCGGTCTATTCCTACAACGCCGCCGAATCCTACGGTCTCGCCATCGCCCTGCTCGGCGACCGCCTGAAAGGCCAGCCCGGCATCCAGACGGCCTGGCCGACCGACGATCCGCCGCTCTCGCGCGCCCAGCGCCGCGAGCTGCAGCAGCTGCTGACCGCCCGCGGCTACGATGTGGGCGAGCCGGACGGCAAGATCGGCGCCAAGACCCGCGAAGCGATCAAGGACGTGGAGCGCCGCATCGGCCTCGAACCGCGCGGCCGGCCCGGCGGCAAGGTGCTGCAGGCGCTGCGGGGTTAGCCTTTTCGCTTCCTGCCGGCCATCGGCCAGTTGCAGCATCGGCGGCTTTGGAGTTGTACTGCCCCATGCTCATTGCCATCCTCACCGATATCCACGGCAATCGCGAGGCGCTCTCGGCCTGCCTTGCCCATGCGCGCCTGATCTCCGTCGACCGGCTGATCTTCCTCGGCGACTATGTCGGCTACGGCGCCGATCCGGCCTGGGTCGTCGATCAGGTCAGGGGATTGGTGGATAAGGGTGCAGTTGCGCTCCTCGGCAATCACGATGCGGCCATTGACGGCTCCGACGAAGACATGAACAGCGTCGCCCGCGAGGCAATCCGCTGGACGCGCAATCAGCTCGGCTCGGAACAGCGCCGCTTCCTCGCCGATCTTCCCCTCACGCATGACGAGGGGAGCATTCTCTATGTCCATGCTAACGGCTATGCGCCGCGGACCTGGGACTACATGTCGGGCCCCATGGAAGCGATCCGGCATTTCAGCCGGGTCGATGCGCACATCACCTTCTGCGGCCATGTGCATGTGCCCATGCTCTATCACATGAGCACCACCGCCAAGGTGGGCGCCTTCTCGCCGGTGGGCGACAACGACATCCCGCTTCTGCCGAGCCGCACATGGCTTGCGGTGATCGGCGCCGTCGGGCAGCCTCGCGACGGGGTGGCGGCGGCGAACTACGCCGTCTTCGATACGGCCCGCCAGACCCTGCGCTATCTGCGCGTGCCCTACGACACGGCAACAGCCGCCCGCAAGGTACGGGCCGCCGGGTTGCCCGAAAAACTGGCGCTTCGTCTCGAAGAGGGACGATAGCGCGTGCGCTGGCGCCTCAGCCCCGGAACGGCGATCGACGGTTTCGAGCTTCAGGAGCATTTGGGCACCGGCGGCATGGCGCAGCTCTGGGCCGTCGCCCGGGAAGGCGATCCGACGCCGCTGGTCATGAAGATCCCGCTGCTGATCGACAGCGACGATCCCCTGCCCATCGTCTGCTTCGAGACCGAGCAGATGATCATGCCGCACCTCTCGGGCGCGCATGTTCCCCGCTTCGTCGCAACCGGTCCGCTCGAGCCCATGCCCTACATCGTCATGGAGCGGATACCGGGCGAATCGCTTAAAAAACATCTCGACGCGGTGCCGCTGCCCTGGCCCGACGTCGTCGCCATCGGTGCGAAAGTGGCGCATGCGCTGCACGATCTTCACCGGCAGCATGTGATCCATCTCGACGTGAAGCCGAGCAACGTGATGATCCGCGCGAGCGGCGAGCCGGTTCTCATCGATTACGGCTTCGCCCGCCACGAGCGCCTGCCGGATCTCCTGGCCGAGGAGTTCCGCGAGCCCTTCGGCACGACGCCCTACATGGCGCCGGAGCAGGTGCTGCAGGACAGGGCCGATCCGCGCAGCGATCTCTTCGCGCTCGGCGTGATGCTGTATTTCTTCGTCACCGGCGAACGTCCCTTCGGCAATCCGCGCGGCGGGCAGATCCGCCGGCGCCTGTGGCGCGTTCCGGTCCCGCCGCGGGCGCTGCGGCCCGATTGCCCGCCCTGGCTGCAGGAGATCATCCTGCGCTGCCTCGAGGTCGATCCGCAGGACCGCTATGCCACCGCGGCGCTGCTCGCGCTCGATCTGGAGAACCCGGATCGGGTGAAGCTGACCGAGCGCGCCGAGCGCCTGGAACGGGACGGCGGCATGAAGACCTTCCGCCGCTGGCTCAAGGCCCGCAAGGCGCAGCCCCTCGAGACGCCCAACATCGCGGGCCAGCTCTCCCGGGCCCCGATCGTGCTCGCCGCCATCGATCTCTCGCCCGGCAGCGAGGACTTGGCCGATTCTTTGCGCCTGATGATCGGGCGAATCCTGTCCATCGAGGGCGAGGCGCGCATCGCCTGCGTCAACGTCCTGAAAACCTCGCGCATCGCGGTGGATATCCTGGAGGACGAGGAGGGGAGGAGCCTGCACGTGCAGCGTCTCGTGCAGCTCCGGCATTGGGGCGCCTCCCTCGACATCCCGAGCGAGCGGATCTCCTACAGCGTGCTGGAGGCGCCCGACCCGGCGGGTGCCCTCGTCGATTATGCCCGCCGCAACAATGTCGATCACATCGTGATCGGCGCGCGCGCCTCCTCGGCGCTCAGGCGCTATCTCGGCAGCGTCTCGTCCCAGGTGGTGGCAGAGGCGCCTTGTTCGGTCACGGTCGTCAGGACCGCGAAGGACCGGCGAACGGACAGCGAGCCGCAAGCCTCCGCCTAACGGCCAACGCGACAAATGCTTGCCAAGGCAAGGGTCGCGCGCCTAAACCCTCTCGTCATGGCCGGGCTTGACCCGGTCATCCACGTCCCGTTGTCGACCGGTGGACTCTTGATGCCCTCATCCTGAGGAGGTCACGTCAGTGACCGTCTCGAAGGAGGGTTCGGAGAGCACTGGAGCCTCCTTCGAGACGCAGACTTCGTCTGCTCCTCAGGATGAGGTTGAGCAATGTGGGAACATGAGTCCTTGGGCAGGCCTGGGGACGACGAAGCGACAATCGAGCTGAGGACACTGCAACATGGCAACGCACAAGCTTCTCCTTCTCCCCGGCGACGGCATCGGCCCGGAGGTCATGCGCGAGGTCGAGAAGATCGTGGGTTGGTTCCGCAAGCGGGGCGTCGGCTTCGAGACCGAGACGGATCTCGTCGGCGGCTCGGCCTATGACGCGCATGGGGCGGCGATCTCGGAAGCCGCCATGGATCGCGCTAAAGGAGCCGATGCGGTGCTCTTCGGCGCCGTCGGCGGCGCGAAATGGGATACGGTTCCCTATGCCGTGCGCCCCGAGGCTGGCCTCCTGCGCCTGCGCAAGGATCTTGGCCTCTTCGCCAATCTGCGCCCGGCGATCTGCTATCCGGCGCTCGCCGATGCCTCCTCGCTCAAGCGCGAAGTGGTGGAAGGCCTCGACATCATGATCGTGCGAGAGCTCACCGGCGGCGTGTATTTCGGCGAGCCGAAGGAGATCGTGACGCTCGAGGACGGCTCCCAGCGCGCGGTCGACACGCAGGTCTACCACACGCACGAAGTCGAGCGCATCGCTCGCGTCGCCTTCGACTTGGCAGGCAAGCGCCGCAACAAGGTCTCCTCGGCGGAGAAGTTCAACGTGATGAAGACCGGCGTATTCTGGCGCCAGGTCGTCACCCGCATCCACAAGGCCGAGTTCTCGGACGTCCAGCTCGAGCACGTGCTCGCCGACAATTGCGCCATGCAGCTGGTGCGCTACCCGAAGCAGTTCGACGTGATCGTCACCGACAACCTGTTCGGCGACATCCTCTCCGACATCGCCGCCATGCTCACCGGCTCGCTCGGCATGCTGCCCTCCGCATCCCTCGGAATGGAGGATCCGGCCACCGGCCGGCGCAAGGCGCTCTACGAGCCCGTGCATGGCTCCGCGCCGGACATCGCCGGCAAGGGCCTCGCCAATCCCATCGCCATGATCGGCTCCTTCGGCATGGCCCTGCGCTATTCCTTTGGCCTCATCGACGAGGCGGATCGCCTGGACAAGGCCATCGCCAACGTGCTCGCCTCCGGCACCCGCACCAAGGACATCGCGGCTCCGGGCGCGAATGCGGTCGGCACGCAGGATGTGGGCGACGCCATCGTCAGGGAGCTGGAAGCTCAGTCGTAACGAAAAAAGCCCCGGGCCGTGCCCGGGGCTTTCCATTCCATGGAGCGATTAGCGGATCGAACCTGTCACTTCGACCTCTGGAACGCCGAACATCGGGAAGGGATTGCGTGATCCGACGAAAGGCCCGTTGGTGATCGGATCGGGCAGGGTGGCGACGCCGAAGCCTGCGCCGTTGGGAGCATAGGGTGGGCTCAGCAGATAGGACTGGGCTTGCCCGTACCCGGTATAGCCTGGATTGATCGAGCCGACCGGCACGACGGGCCCCGGATCGAGAAAGCTGCGGGGCTGGACCCTGAGGACGAGGGGGCGGTTCCGGGTCTGTGCCTCAGCCACGACCGAGGCGGTCGTGAGCGCAGCGAGTGAAGCCAAACCCAAAAGTGCGATGCGGCGCATGGGTAAACCTCCAGAAGTGGCGCATGGACCTTCTGTTGTGCGCCGTCAACACATGCAAATACTGTCAAGACAAGGCGACGCTGTTAAAATGGTTCCTTCGAAGCGTGACGGTAACGGCGAGGTAGGAAGGACAACCGCCGATGCAGGATAAGCCCAAGCTTGGTTTCGCTCTATCGGCTAAAATGGGTCTGAGCCTTTTGGGCGAGGTGCCCCTGGTCGCCGAGACGCCGGAGGAGCTGCTTGACGACGACACCACGCCGATTGCCCATTTCTTCGTTCGCAACAACGGCCTGATGCCCCAGCCAACCGGCGATCCGGAAGGCTGGAGCTTCGTCGTCGACGGCGAGGTCGAGCGCCCGCTCCGCCTGACGCTCGCGGAGCTGAAGAGCCGCTTCCCGCACAAGACCTATCGCATGGTGCTCGAATGCGGCGGCAACGGGCGCTCCTTCTTCGAACCCCAGGCCGCGGGCAATCCCTGGACCAATGGCGGCGCCGGCTGCGCGGAATGGACGGGCGTTTCCTTAAGCGACGTGCTGCGCGAGGCAGGACTGAAGGAAACCGCCCTGTTCACCGGCCATTTCGGGGCCGATCCCGACAAGCATGGCAGCCACGAGCATCAGGCCATGTCCCGCGGCGTGCCGATCGCCAAGGCTCTCGAGGAGCACACGCTCCTCGTCTGGGCCATGAACGGCGAGCCCTTGCCGTTCCTCCATGGCGGCCCTCTGCGCCTGATCGTGCCGGGCTGGCCGGGGTCGCTCAGCCAGAAATGGCTCACCCGGATCTGGATCCGCAACCGCGAGCATGACGGACCGGGCATGACCGGCCTGTCCTACCGCCTCCCGGTCCATCCTCTGCCGCCGGGGTCCGACGGCAAGGGCGTCGCGCTGCGCATCCTCGAATCGATGCCCGTCCGCAGCATCGTCTCCGCGCCGGCCGACGGCGCCCACTATCCTGAGGGCACGCGCGCCATCCACATCCGCGGCGCTGCCTGGGCGGGCGACGATGCCGTGGCGCGGGTCGACGTGACCCTCGACGGCGGCGCGACCTGGACCGAGGCGGCGATGACGCCGCCGCGCAACCGCTACGACTGGGTGCGCTGGCAGGCTTCGGCTTCGCTGCCGGGCGACGGCCCTTACGAGATCTTCGCCCGCGCCACGGACTCGCAAGGCCGCGCCCAGCCTTTCCATGCCGCCAACTGGAACCCGAACGGCTACGGCTGCAACGTCATGCACCGGGTGCGGGTTACGGTCGGGCCCGAGGCCTGACGGCGACCGAGGCGGTGCGGGCCTCCGGTCCGCAGGCTTCGGTGCGGTTGCGCTCGGCCCGGGCGAAGATCGCCTTGAGGGACGGGTTGCTGCTGCCGGCGAGCCCGATGCCGTCGATGAAGCAGGCAAGCTGGGCGTCGTCGGGGGCGGAGGATCCGCACAGCCAGCCCTGGAACGTGAAAGCGGCGCTCTCGTCGGTGAAGCGGAAGGCCTGGCAGGCCTGCTCGGTCTTGGCGGACAAGGTCAGAGGAGCCGCTTCGACGGCGCCGAACTTCGTCGCGATCATCCGCCCCTGGCCCTGATGCGCCACTGCGAGGCCCGAGCGGGCGGCCCGGCGGACGGTATCGATATAGAAGCTGCCCGCCGTCTCGGCCGCCCCTTGCGTCAGGGCGAGCTGCGCGTAGCGCGCATCGCCGAAGCGCCCGAGGACCAGGCTGTCCTCCCGTGCCCCATCCGCATGCTGGCGCGCTTCCGACGCGACCGGGCCGGAGGCATTGGCAAGCGAATAGACCGGGGTCGAGGGCGGCAGCGGCGACCAGGCCGGGGCGGGAGCGACCAGAGTGGCGGAGGGAGCGGCTTTCGCACGCTCAGTCGGACGCGGGTTCTGCTCCTGTTCGAGGGCGAAATAGACGAGCCCCGCGATGCTGCAGGACGACATCAGGACGATGCGCAGCCAGGGCAGGGGCCTGCGGCGCAGGCGACGGGCCGGGCGTTCGTCGACCCACCCGGCGACGTCCTCCTCATCCCATTCCGCATAAACCGCCCGCGGCATCGCTCAACCGATCAAGTCCCAAGACCACGTCATCAACATGTTCTAGCGTGGCACTGGCCAGGCATCGAAAGGTTTTGCTAAGCAAGGTTAACCAAAGCTTAAACCGTCAGAGCACCTGCATGTCCCAGTTCGCCGTCCGCCTCGCCACTCTGGAGGACGTGGCCGATATCGCGGCTCTGGTTCGGGCCCTGGACCTGCATTATGTCGGCCCGGAGGTCGCACAGCCGCTCGAGCCGACGCGTGCGATGGTCGAGCGCTCCATGCGGGAGGCGGAAGGCACGCGCTACGCCTTGGCCTATCGGGACGGCCGCGCCGTGGGCCTTGCCTGCTTCGCCGTGCTGCGGCCCGGCTTCAAGCTTTCGGGCCTGCTCTTCGTCAAGGAGCTCTTCGTCGAAAGCCACGCCCGCGGGCAGGCGGTCGGCGTCATGCTCATGCGCTGGCTGGCGGATTTCGCCCGCGCCGAGGGGCTGACGCGGATCGACCTCACCACCGACGGCACCAATGTGGGGGCTCAGGCGTTTTACGAGCGCCTCGGCGCGGAGCGCATGAACAAGGTCTTCTACCGGTTCAATCTCTCGACCGACGTGCTGACGGGCGATTGATTCCTGGCAGAGTCAACAGAACACTTGACGACAGCGTGACTTTGGTGTGTTGGTGGCGGTGTATCGAAGCCCGGACCGGGCTTTTGAATGGACGATGGCAATGGCGCTGCTCATTCAGACGACGAGCAAAACGAAAACCGCCAAAACGGTGAAAACCGCGGTTGCGAAAGCAGCCGAATAAGCCTCGTCGTCCCCGGTCCTCTCTCCCTCGGGGCGAGAGGCGACACCCGAACAGGGTTTTAGTTTTCCGGGGAGAGCGACAACAGGAGAAGATCAATGGGTTTCAAGATCGCCGTCGTCGGTGCGACCGGCAATGTGGGCCGCGAGATGCTGAGCATCCTCGCCGAGCGGGCCTTCCCGGCCGACGAGGTGGTGGCGCTCGCCTCCCGCCGCAGCCAGGGGTCGGAAGTTTCCTACGGCGACAAGATCCTGAAGACGAAGACCCTCGACACCTACGACTTCTCCGACGTCGATCTGTGCCTCATGTCCGCCGGCGGCGAGGTCTCCAAGGAATGGTCGCCGAAGATCGCGGCCCAGGGCGCCGTGGTGATCGACAACTCCTCCGCCTGGCGCTACGACGCCGACGTGCCGCTGGTGGTGCCGGAGGTGAATGCTGAGGCCCTGCGCGACATCAGGAAGGGCATCGTCGCCAATCCGAACTGCTCCACCGCCCAGCTCGTCGTGGCCCTCAAGCCGCTCCATGACGCCGCCACCATCAAGCGCGTGGTCGTCGCCACCTACCAGTCGGTCTCCGGCGCGGGCAAGGACGGCATGGACGAGCTCGACCGCCAGACCAAGGCGCTCTACTCGCTGCAGGACGTGCAGGAGAAGAAGTTCCCCAAGCGCATCGCCTTCAACCTGATCCCCCATATCGACGTGTTCATGGAGGACGGGTACACGAAGGAAGAGTGGAAGATGATGGTCGAGACCAAGAAGATCCTCGACCCGAAGATCAAGCTCACCGCAACTTGCGTGCGCGTGCCGGTCTTCATCAGCCATTCGGAAGCCGTCAACGTCGAGTTCGAGAAGCCGATCACGGCGGACGAGGCGCGCAATATCCTGCGCGCGGCGCCCGGCATCATGGTGGTCGATAAGCGCGAGCCCGGCGGCTACATCACCCCGCATGAGGCGGCGGGCGAGGACGCCACCTACATCTCCCGCATCCGCGAGGACATCACGGTCGAGAACGGCCTGTCCTTCTGGTGCGTCTCCGACAACCTGCGCAAGGGCGCGGCCCTCAACGCCGTACAGATCGCCGAAGCCATGGCCAATCGCGGCCTGCTGAAGGCCAAGAGGCAGGCGGCTTAAAAGGCCGCCGATGTGTTTTGAAATGGCCTGGCTTGTCCCGGCCATTTTCGTTTCTGCCGCCCTCTCGATTGTCATTCCGGGGCGGCTCGTAGAGCCGAGCCCGGAATCCATAACCGCTGACGATTCAGAAGGAGGCGTAACGCTGCTCGCTCTTTTCTGAAATATTGTGGTTATGGATTCCGGGCTCCGCTGCGCGGCCCCGGAATGACAGTGAGGCAAGCGATGTTTAAAGCGGTCCCGCATCCCGCGCCGAAAACATCGAGAACCGCTCCGGGACGCCTTCCACCGCCGGCTTGAACTCGCCGGTCTCGGGATCGCGCACCAGGAGCACGCCGGTCGCGACGCCGAAATAGGCGCCGTGGAGCTGCAGCTTGCCGCGCTCGACCAGAATGCGCACGCAGGGAAACGTCATCAGGTTCCTGAGGCTGTTCTCGACGGTGGCCAGCTCCAGGCGTGTCAGATAATCCGTCGGATCGCCTTCGCGCGGGCCGATCCGCTCGGCGGCAGGCGCGATGAGACTCATCCAGCGGCCGATGAAGTCGCCCGGGGAGAGCGGCGCGGTGTCGTCCGCGAAGGCACGCACGCCGCCGCAGCGGGCATGGCCCAGCACGACGATATGCTTCACGCGCAGAGCCTGCACGGCGAATTCGAGCGCTGCCGAGGTGCCGTGGTAATCGCCGCCGGTCTCGAAGGGCGGCACGAGATTGGCCACGTTGCGGACAACGAACATCTCTCCCGGGCTCGAATCGAAGATCACCTCCGGCGAGACGCGGCTGTCGCAGCAGCCGATGATCATGACCTCGGGCGATTGCCCCTTTTCTGCCAGAGCCTCGTAGCGGTTCCTCTCGCGCGGAAGGCGTTCGTCGAGAAACGCGCGGTAGCCTTCGGTCAGACGTTGCGGGAACATGGGCGTCCTTCCATTACGGGTGGGTGATCTCGGCAAGTTTTTGCAGTTCGACATTGGCGCCGCATAGGAGCACGCCGATGCGCTCGCCCGAGCGGGGTTTATAGGCGCCCGAGATCAGCGCGGCCAGTGCCGCCGCGCCGCCGGGCTCGGAGGCGATGCGATAATCGCGCCACAAAAGCCGCTGCGCATCGCGGATCGCTGCATCCGCGACGAGGGCGACGTGATCGACGGTCCTGCTGCAGATCGAATAGACGAGATCGCCGGTGTTCTTGGCGCCGAGCGAATCGGCAGCCACTGAATCCACATCCACATCGATGGGCCGCCCGGCTTCGAGCGCGGCATGGAGCGCGCGCGAGCCTTCGGGCTCCACGCCCACCACCTTCACGCGGCCGGCCCACCAGCTCGCCACGCCGCTGATGAGGCCGCCGCCGCCGACGGCCACGAGCACCGTGTCGAGGGCAGGGCCGTCCTGCTCCCATTCGAGCCCCGCCGTGCCCTGGCCGATCACCGTGCTCTCCGCCGCGAAAGGATGGATACGCAGCGCGCCGCTCTCGGCCACGTAAGCATCGCAGGAATCCTGGGCATCCGCATAGCGCGCGCCGCCGATCACCACCTCGGCGCCGTGCGAGCGGATGACGGCGATCTTCGCGGGGCTCGAGATCTCCGGCACGAAGATGCGCGCCGTCACGCCGAGCTGCCTCGCCGCATAGGCCACCGCCGCACCGTGATTGCCGCCGGACGCCGCCGCCACGCCGGCAGCAGGGACTTCGTTCGACAACAGGGTGTTGAAGGCGCCGCGGGTCTTGAACGAGCCCGCATGCTGCAGGAATTCCAGCTTCAGGCTCACCGGCCCGTCATGGCCGAAGGCGCTTCCTAAGTTCAGGAGAGGCGTGCGGCGGATATGGGGGGCGATGCGGGCATGGGCCGCTTCGATCTCGGTGCGGGTGATGGTCATGGTCGAACCTTGAGGCTTTTGGCGGAGCGTCCAGATGGCGACCGGCAGGCCGTGAGCGTCGCGGCCGGGCGGGTCGGGAAAGGCTTGTCCCCCACCTCTCGCGAGATCGAGCGCCACGGTCAACCCCGCAAGCGCATCGAGCAGGTCGTCCTGGGCCGCGCCCCGCGGCGGGAGCGCCTCGATCAGGCTCTCGGGCAGAAGGCCGGACCGACGCAACAGCTCTCGGCGCAGGTCCATGCCCGGCCCGTAGGGCGTGCCCTTCACCTTCTTCGGCAGCGTCAGCGACCGGCGGCCGTTCAGCGCCCAGAAGGCAAGTTCGGGATGCACCTCGTAGATGCGCGGCAGCAGATCGGGCCGGGCGCGCAGCAGCGCGTCGATCTCGCGGATCTTGGGGAAGATGGCAAAGCCCTGCCGCGACACTTTTCGCGACGGGTCCGAGGTGGCGGCGGCGATGGCGCAGGCCTCGGCATAATCCGTGGCCTCGACGGCGCGGCGCGAGGGAATGGCGAAGACGGAGGATTGCCGCGCGCCGAGCAGGGGCCGGATCAGCTGCTCCGGCGCGCGCCCCGAGCCTTCAGTGCGCTCCGGCAGGCCGATGGGCATGTCGACGGCGATCACGGCCGGCCGCTCCGGCGCCTCGGCGATGGCGGCAAGGGACGGCGCCGTCATGATGCGGTGGATCTGCGGATCGTCGACCCGCATGAGCACCGCGATCCACCCGATCCTGCAGCCGTCGACGCCTGCGACCCACATTCTTTCCACTCCCCCTGTCATCCCCGGCGGTCCGCAGGACCGGGAAGGGGATCCACACGCTCAGCGCACAATGGATTCCCTTCCCCTCCGCTGCGCTTCGGTCGGGAATGACACTGTTCTTCAAGTCCGGCCACGACTAAAACCGATCCGCACCGTGAGGAAAACGCCATGACTCCGATCCGCCCGCGTCGCAGCGCGCTCTACATGCCCGGCTCCAACGCGCGGGCGATCGAGAAGGCCAAGACGCTTGCCGCGGACGCGGTGATCTTCGACCTCGAGGACGCGGTGGCGCCCGATGCGAAGGCCGAGGCGCGCGAGCAGGTCTGCGCCGCCGTGCAGGCGGGCGGTTACGGCAAGCGGGAACTGGTGATACGCATCAACGCGCTCGAGACGCCCTGGGGCGAGGCCGATCTTGCGGCCGCCATCGCCGCGGCGCCGGATGCAATCCTCGTGCCGAAGGTGTCTTCGGCCGAAACTCTCGCGGCGGTGGGCCTGCGCCTGCGCAAGTTCGGCGCTGCGGAGCGCACCCGAATCTGGGCCATGATCGAGACGCCGCTCGCGATTCTGCGGGCGGAGTCGATCGCGAGCGCGGCGCACGACGTCGACACGCGGCTGTCCTGCTTCGTCATGGGCACGAACGATCTCGCCAAGGACACCCGCGCCCGGCTGCTGCCCGGCCGCGCCGCCATGCTGCCCTGGCTGATGGGCGCGCTCGCCGCCGCGCGGGCGCACGGCATCGACATCCTGGACGGGGTCTATAACGGCCTGTCCGACAGGCAAGGCTTTCGCGCCGAGTGCGAGCAGGGCCGCGATTGCGGCTTCGACGGCAAGACCCTGATCCACCCGGACCAGATCGCCGCCGCCAACGGGATTTTCGCGCCGTCTGAAGGCGAGGTGGAGAACGCCCGGACCATCGTGGCGGCCTTCGCGCAGCCGGAGAATGCCGGCAAGGGCGCCATCAGCCTCAACGGCCGCATGGTCGAGCGGCTGCATGCCGAGATGGCGAGAAGGACGTTGGCGCTGGCGGAGGCGATTGGAGAGAGGTCAGCCTGAAACGTCATCCCGGACGGCGAAGCCGATCCGGGATCGGGTGCAGGATGGAGCACATGTTCCCTCCCCCTTTGCGGGGAGGGGTAGGGGTGGGGGTGGTGCGACGGGGTAAGCAATTGCCGAATGAACCGCTGTAGAAGCGTGATCATAACTGGATCAGATACAGCGTTCGACTTTGCGACCCCCACCCTTAATCCCTCCCCGCAAGGGGGAGGGAAGACCCCCTTCGCTCGTCCGGGATGACGCTTGAACGAAACGCTCAATCCCCCAGCGGCCGTGCCTCTTCCGGCAGCATGATCGGGATGCCGTCGCGGATCGGGTAGGCGAGCTTGGCGCGGCGGCTGATCAGCTCCTGGCGGGCCGCATCGTATTCGAGGGTTTCCTTGGTGAGCGGGCAGACGAGAAGCTCCAGGAGCTTGGGGTCGATCCGCGTCGCCTCCACGGGTGGGGGCGTCTCGCCGGGGGTCGTGTCGGGCACCATCGTCGTCATATCCTATTGAAGCGTCGAGTCGGAGCCGGCGCCGCCGCGGGCGAGCTCGATCTCGGTGAGCGCGATCAGCACTTCCGCGCGGGTCTTGAGGTTCGGCGCCTCGAGCAGCGCCTGCTTCTCGCGCACGCCGAAGGGGCTCATCATGCAGAGCGCGTTCACGAGCGCCTCGTTGGGCGCCTCCTCGATGCCGCGCCAATCGACCTTCACATGCACCGCCTCGACGAAGTCGCGCAGGGCCTTGACCACGCCGGCCCGGTCGACCTCGTTCTCCCCGGCGCGTGCCGTGAAATCGGCGGCGAAGGGCTCGAAGGCGACGCGGCAGCGGCGGAACGGATCGATCGGCGGCAGCTCCTCCTCGATGCGGAAGCGCGAGATGCCGATGAGGGTGACGAGATAGCGCCCGTCTCCGGTCTCCGCGAGCTGCGTGATGCGGCCGGCGCAGCCGACCCGGTAGAGTTTCGGCACGGAGGCGTGGGGATCGTTGTCGGCGTCGGGCTGCACCATGCCGATGACGCGGTCGCCTTTCAGCGCCTCATCCACCATCGCCAGATAGCGCGGCTCGAAGATGTTCAGGGGCATCTGGCCGCGCGGAAGCAGCAGCGCGCCGGGCAGGGGAAAGACCGGGATGACCGAGGGGCAATCCTCCGGCCCTCGGTATACCGCGTTCATTCCCATCCAAATCTCCCACAGCGCTTTACGGCGTCAAGAGAACAGGAGCGAGGAGAGCCTCCGCCGTCCTGCCAGCGTCATCGCGTCCGTCGGGCCCCAGGCCTCGAAGAACTGGACGAGCTGCTTGCGTGCGCCGTCCTCGTTCCAATTGCGGTCGCGGCGAACGATTTCAAGGAGGTGGTTGGCAGCTTCTTCGCGCCGTCCGCGGGCGTTCAGGCCGACCGCCAGATCGAAGCGCGCCTGGTAATCCGCGGGGTCGGCCTCGATCCGGCGCTGCAGATCCGCGAGATCGCCGAGGGAGCCCGCCTGCTCGGCGAGCTCGATCGCCGCCCGCGCCCCGGCGATGGCCGGATCGCCCGCTTTCCCCTCCGGCGTCATGGCGAGGAAGCGCTTCGCGCCCTCCAGATCGCCCACCTCCACATGGAGCTTCACGAGGGCGGCCAGCGCCGGAATGTTTTCCGGATCCTGCGCCAGGACGGCGGAATAGAGTTCGGCCGCTCCGCCGATATCGCCCTCGGCGGCGAGACCGTCGGCCTCGGCCAGGATCTCCTCCGCCGCGCTCGGCCCGAGCGGCCCCACGAGGCGCTCGATGAAGCCCTTGATCTGGCTTTCCGGCAGGGCGCCCATGAAGCCGTCCACCGGCTGGCCGCGCTGGAAGGCGAAGACGGCGGGGATCGACTGCACGCCGAGCTGGCCGGCGATCTGCGGATGCTCGTCGATGTTCATCTTGACGAGCTTCACCTTGCCGCCCGCGGCGCGCACGGCCTTTTCCAGGATCGGGGTGAGCTGCTTGCAGGGCCCGCACCAGGGCGCCCAGAAATCCACGAGCACCGGCTGCTGCATGGATTCCGTCAGCACGTCCTGGCGGAACGTCGCCGTGGTGGTGTCCTTCACGAGATCGTCGGAGGGAACGGGATTGTCGGAGAGCATGCGATCCTCGAATCGTAGGAAGAACGCTCCCTAAATGGGAGCTTAGGTGTGGTCTGGCAATTCCGCCGCGGGCTCCGGCAGGCGCAGGATGAGCGGATCGTGTCCCGTATCGCGCAGGAAGGTCACCAGATCCTCCCGCGACACACCGGTGGTCATGGAATTGATCAGCGGGTGAAAGTTCACCCGCTCATGCTCCATGAGGTTGGCGTCGAGCACCATCGTCACCCTGCCTGCCGTATCGTTCACCACCGCGAAGGCGGTGACCGAGCCCGGCTCGACCCCGAGCAGGTCACGCAGTTGCTCGGCCGAGCCGAAGGACAGGCGGCCCGAGGCGCCGATGGCCTCATGCGTGCGCTTGAGGTCGATTTCGGTGTCGTGCTTGGCGGAGATGAGGAAGAAGCGGCCCTTCTTGTCCTTCACGAACAGGTTCTTGGAATGGGCGCCGGGCACCTGCTCCTTGACCGATTTCGATTCGGCCACGGTGAAGACGGGCGCGTGCTCCACGGTCTCGGCCGCGATGCCGAGCGACGACAGGCGATCCAGGAGTTCCTGCGGGGACAGATGGGCCAAGACGATCCTCCAAATCTTGCTTGGGCTTCTAGCGACCGGATGAAGCAGGCTCAAGGGTTCCTCGGAAAAGTTCTGCCGGCCCCTCTTGCAATGCGCCGCATTTTCGGGCACATCACGGCCTCGAAACGATGCCTTGCGCATCGCGGAGCGTGCGGGTGTAGCTCAGGGGTAGAGCACAACCTTGCCAAGGTTGGGGTCGAGGGTTCGAATCCCTTCGCCCGCTCCAATTTCTCTCAAGTTTTGAGAGCTTACGAAGGCCCGCCGCTTGGCGGGCTTTTCGTTTTTTGGCCCTCCCAAAAGCCAATCCGATGCTGCGGGCTTGGGCCTCGCCTCTCGACGGTTCCCGGCGTATATCTCGGCAAAACCGGGAGAACCTTATGGCGAACGCGCGGCACCTGAGCATCTTGAAGGAACTCGAGCGTAAGGTGCTCTGGCTCTCCACCTGGACGATCCACAACGCCAATCACCTGCGCGCCAGCGAGGACGGCTTGAAGATCGGCGGGCACCAGGCGTCTTCCGCTTCCCTCTCCACGATCCTGACCGCGCTGTATTTTGCGGGATTGCGGCCGGAGGACCGGGTGGCGGTGAAGCCCCATGCCAGCCCGATCTACCACGCGATCCAGTATCTGTTCGGGCGCCAGACCCGGGAGAAGCTGGAGAATTTCCGCGGCTACAAGGGCGCGCAATCCTATCCCTCCCGCACCAAGGACATCGACGACGTCGATTTCTCCACCGGGTCGGTGGGCCTCGGCGTCGCACAGACGCTGTTTGCCAGCCTGGTGCAGGATTACGTGAAGGCCCATGGCTGGGCCAAGGACAGGCCGGAAGGCCGCATGATCTCGCTCGTGGGCGATGCGGAGATGGACGAGGGCAACATCTTCGAGGCGCTGCTCGAAGGCTGGAAGCACGGCATCCGCAACACGTGGTGGATCATCGACTATAACCGCCAGAGCCTCGACGCGGTGATCCGCGAGGGCTTGTGGGAGCGCTTCGAGGCGCTGTTCCGCAATTTCGGCTGGGACGTGGTGATCCTCAAGCACGGCGTGCTGATGCAGGAGGCCTTCAAGGAGCCCGGCGGCGAGCGCCTGCGCGACTGGATCGATTCCTGCCCGAACCAGCTCTATTCCGCCCTGACCTATCAAGGCGGCGCCGCTTGGCGCAAGCGTCTCCTCGACGACCTCGGTGACCAGGGGCCGGTAACGCGGCTCATCGAGAAGCGCTCGGACGAGGAGCTGGCGCAGCTCATGTCCAATCTCGGCGGCCATGACCTGCCGAGCCTGCTCGACGCCTTCGAGAAGGCGCGGGAGCACGACCGTCCGGTCTGCTTCCTCGCCTATACGATCAAGGGCTTCGGCCTGCCGCTCGCCGGCCACAAGGACAACCATTCCGGCCTGCTGACTCCCACGCAGATGGAGGCTTGGCAGAAGACGCAAGGCGTGCGTCCGGGCCATGAATGGGACAAGTTCGAGGGCATCAAGGCCCCGCAGGCCGAGATCGAACAATTCCTGGCCGAGGTGCCGTTCGTCCAGAAGGGCACGCGCCGCTATGCGGCGCCGCAGGTGCCGGTGCCGGAGACGCTCGCCTTTCCCGCCAATCCGTCCATGTCGACCCAGCAGGGGTTCGGGCTCATCCTCAACGAGCTCGCCCGCTCCGATCAGGCACTGGCCTCCCGCATCGTCACCACGGCGCCCGACGTGACGGTCTCGACCAATCTCGGCGCCTGGGTCAACCGGCGCGGCCTCTATGCCCGCGAGAGCCTGGTCGACACCTTCAAGAAGGAGCGCATTCCTTCGACCTACAACTGGGAATTCTCGCCGGAAGGCCAGCATATCGAGCTCGGCATCGCCGAGATGAACCTGTTCATCCTGCTCTCGGCGCTCGGCCTCTCGCATTCGCTCTTCGGCGAGCGGATCCTGCCCATCGGCACGCTCTACGACCCGTTCATCTATCGCGGCGCCGATGCGCTGAACTATGCCTGCTATCAGGATGCCCGCTTCATGATCGTTGCCACGCCGTCCGGCGTGACGCTGGCGCCGGAGGGCGGGGCGCATCAATCCATCGGCACGCCGCTCGTCGGCATGGCGCAGGACGGGCTTGCCTCCTTCGAGCCCGCTTTCGTGGACGAGCTCGCCGTGATCATGCGCTGGGCCTTCGACTACATGCAGCGCGACGGGGAAGGCGAGGCGGACGAGAAGACGTGGCTGCGCGACGAGACCGGCGGCTCGGTCTACCTGCGCCTCTCCACCCGTGGCCTCGAGCAGCCGCAGCGCGAGATGACGCCGGAACTGGCCGACGACATCAGGGCCGGCGCCTATTGGCTGCGCAAGCCCGGCCCGAACGCGCAGGTCGTGGTCGCCTATACCGGCGCGGTGGCGCCGGAAGCCATCGAGGCGGTTGGGCTGATGGCCGAGGACAGGCGCGATATCGGGCTTTTGGCCATCACCTCGGCCGACCGGCTCAATGCCGGCTGGACGGCGGCGCAGCGCGCCCGTGAGCGCGGCCTCGTCCATGCCCGCTCCCATGTGGAGCGCCTGCTTGGCGACGTGCCGCCCCATTGCGGGCTGATCACCGTCATCGACGGCCATCCGGCGACGCTCGCCTGGATGGGCTCGGTGATGGGCCACCGCACGCGCTCTCTCGGCGTCGAGCATTTCGGCCAGACCGGCACGATCAAGGACCTCTACCGCCATTTCGGCATCGACGCCCAGGGCATCATCGCGGCAGCCGCCATGATCGCCCCCGGCCGGCCGATCCGGCATCTCAAGGCGGTGTGAGGGTGGCGGTCTGAGCGGTCGCTTATAAAGTGTCACCTCATCCTGAGGAGGATTGCGTGAGCAATCCGTCTCGAAGGAGCATCCAGTGCGCTCTGGATCCTCCTTCGAGACGCCGCTTTCAGCGGCTCCTCAGGATGAGGGTTCAGGTTAAGTCTTTGGCTTGCCTCCTAAGCCTGCCCCGCCCTCAGCGCCACTGTGGCGATTCCGGCGCCGATCAGCAGGCTGCCGCCGGTCCGGTTGATCGCGCGCATGGTCCGCGGGTTCTGCACGACACGGCGGGCCCGCGAGGCGATGAGGGCGTAGGTGATCACGTTCGCGAAGGCGAGGGTCAGGAAGGTCGCCCCGAACACGCCGATCTGCGGCAGGAGCGCGAGCTTCGGGTCGATGAACTGCGGCAGGAAGGCGATGAAGAAGGTCAGGCCCTTCGGGTTGAGCGCGGTGACGAGCCAGGCATGGCCCAGCATCTTCGCTGCGGATGCGGCATCGGTGCGCGGCTTGGCATCGAGCGCACCGCCGGCGCGCCAGAGCTTGATCCCGAGCCAGACCAGATAGGCGGCACCACACCATTTGAGGACCGTGAACAGGGTGGCCGAGGCCGCGAGCACGGCGCCTAACCCTAAGAGCGACAGGGTCATGGCGGTGAAATCGCCGAGCGCGACCCCGACGGCCATGGGCAGAGCGGTCCGCCAGCCCTGTCCCAGGGCATAGGAGACGACGAGGAGGATCGTCGGGCCTGGAATCACGAGCAGCACGGCGGAGGCGGCGGTGAAGGCGAGCCAGGTCTCGAGCGTCATGGTGTTTCCCCGTTCGATCGCGCCATGCAGCCATAGAACGGCACCTCTGTCGAGGGCACCGCCTGCAGGGAAGCGGCAAGCGGCGCCTACCGGCTTCCGGTCAGGCTCCGGATTTGCGGGCCGAGGCCAATGCGTGCTAACCGCGAGCCTTCCGGTGCAAGAGATTAAAGCAAGAGTTTCAGGCAGAGCATGGCCCGCAAAATCCTCCTTCGGGGCGATACCCTTCCGTTGATCCGTCGCCTGTGGTGGGACTGGATGCGTCCGCACGCGAAGACGCTGGCCCTGGTGCTGCTGCTCGTGATCCTGGTCTCCGGCGCGACGGGCCTCTACCCGGTGCTGATCAAGGCCGCCTTCGACGCCTTCGACGCCAAGGATGCGCAGGCCATCGCGCTGGCGCCGCTCTTCGTGATCGCGGTCACCTCCGTGAAGGGCTTCTCCCTGCTCGCGCTCACGATCCTTACCAACAAGGTCGTGACGCGGATCGAGGCCGACATGCAGACGGCGCTCTACGGCCACATGATCGAGGCGGATCTCGCCCAGATCGGGCGCGAGAGCCCGGCCGCGCTGACCCAGCGCTTCACCACGGATTTCGCCTTCATCCGGGAGGCGCTCACCCGCCTTTCCACCGTGTTCCTGCGTGAGATCACGACGATCATCGCCCTGATCGCGGCGATGCTGTGGATCGACCCGGTCCTGACCATCGTGGCCGCCGTCATCGCGCCGTTCTTCGCCTATCCGGTCAACAAGATCGGCCGCAAGCTGCGTCGGGTCGCGATCTCGACCCAGGAGCAGTCTGGATCGATGGCGAGCCTCATCACCGAAAGCCTCGCGGGCACCCGGATCGCCAAGACCTATGGGCTCGAGCGCTATCTCAAGGCGAAGGCGGCCAAGACCTTCGACGACGTACGCGACCTCAAGATGAAGGCCGCCAATGCCCGCGGCCGGATGGACCCGATCCTCGAGACCGGCGGCGGCCTCGCGGTCGCCATCGTGCTCATTCTGATCGGCCATCGGATTCTCTCAGGCGGCAGCACGGTCGGCGATTTCACGGGCTTCGTCACCGCCCTCGTCATGGCAGCGCAGCCGATCCGGGCGCTCGGCAACCTCAACGCCATCGTGCAGGAGGCGGCCGCCGCCCTGCAGCGTACCTTCGCGATCATGGACGAGGCGCCCCGCATCCAGGACCGGCCGGAAGCCAAGCCGCTCCAGCTCGCGGGCGGCGAGGTCAGGTTTTCCAACCTCACCTTCTCCTATGACGGAGACGCCGTGGCCCTCGACCGGGTCAACCTCGTGGCCGAGGCCGGCGAGACCACGGCGCTGGTCGGCCGCTCGGGCTCGGGCAAATCGACGCTGCTTGCCCTCGTGCCGCGCCTCTACGACGTCAATCAGGGCGCCGTCCTGATCGACGGTCAGGATGTGCGGGACGTAACCCTGGCGAGCCTGCGCCGCGACATCGCCGTGGTGAGCCAGGACGTGATCCTCTTCGACGACACCGTGCGGGCCAACATCGCCTTCGGACGGGCGGACGCCACCGACGAGGAGATTGTAGGGGCGGCCAAGGCCGCGGCGGCGCACGATTTCATCATGAAGCTGCCGGACGGCTACGACACGGTGGTCGGCACCGGCGGCGGGCGCCTCTCCGGCGGCGAGCGCCAACGCATCTCGCTGGCCCGCGCCTTCCTGAAGGACGCGCCGATCCTGCTCCTCGACGAGGCGACCAGCGCGCTCGATTCCGAATCGGAGCGCCTCGTCCAGGACGCCATCCGCCGGCTCATGAAGGGCCGCACCACCCTCGTCATCGCGCACCGGCTCTCGACGGTGCGCAATGCGGAGAAGATCGTGGTGATGGAGAACGGCCGCATCGCGGAGACGGGATCGCACGAGGTCCTGATCGGCAAGGGCGGCGCCTATGCCCGCCTGCATCGGCTGCAGCTCGCCGACGATGGCGAGCACAGCCTCGTGACATCGTAGTCCTCGAGCTGCGGCCTATTCGCGCCGCATGATGCGGTCGACGAGCAGGCTCGACCAGAAGCTCGGGCGGAAGTTCCGCTCCAGGGCTTCCGCGTCGTATTGCGTCTCGATCCAGGTCAGGAAGGGGATGCCCCTGGCCTCGCCTTCGCGGCGGTAGAGATCGAAGAATTCGTCGAGGATGCCGGTCTTCGAGAAGCGGAAATGGCCGTAGCGCATGGAGAGCTGGCGCTGGGCCTCGTCGATGGACTTGCCCTCGAAGGCCACGAGATAGAGGGCGGCGACGAAGCCGGCCCGGTCCGCCCCCGACTTGCAATGCAGGACGGCGGGATACTCGATTCTGTCGAAGAATTCCTTCGCGGAGAGCAGCGTCTCCCGGTCCGGTGCCCCGCGGGAGCGGACGATGAACTCTTCCAATTGGATGCCGAGCTTCTCGCAGGCCTCCTTCTGGAGCTGCCAGGACCCGTGCTCGCGGCCGCCGCGCAGGTTGACGATGGTGCGCACGCCCTCGGCTTTGAGAGCAGCGATCTGGTGCGGGGCCGGCTGGGCCGAGCGCCACAGCCGGTCGGTGACCTGGTGCTTGTTCAGGTAAAACAGGCGGAAGACCCCGTGATCGGCCAGCAGCATATGGGCCCAGGCGCGCACACGTCCGGAGAGCCCCTCCACGGGCCGGTCCCAGCGCGCGATGCGGGCCATGCGGCGGGCATAGCGGATTTCAGGTTTGAGGAACCTGTTGAACACGTGGATCCAAGCAATCTGTTGTCGGTGTAAGACAATTCGGTGTTTGGCCGAAGGCCGCCCTTATCGACGATGGCAGCCGATTAATCAATCGCCTAGCCCTCGAGTGGTTGCCGCAGGCAGAATCGGGGTCTCCGGCTCAGGTTCGAGCTTAAGGAATGCAACCAATCGGTTGCCGCCCTGCGGCCTCTCGTGTAAGGGGTGCCGTTCGAAACAACCCTCCTCGACGAAAAGAGCGGCTGGACACCGGGCCTCAAGCTTGCCGGCGCTGAATCGTTGAGACCAACAAGCACTTCAGGAGAGCGGCGTCATGTCGTCCACCTTCGAGACCGTCGCCGGCATCATTTCGGAGACCGCCGATATCCCGCGCGAGCAGATCACGCCCGAGAGCCATGCCATCGAGGATCTCGGCATCGACTCGCTCGCCTTCCTCGACATCGCCTTTGCGATCGACAAGGCCTTCGGGATCAAGCTGCCCCTGGAGCAATGGACGCAGGAAGTGAACGAGGGCAAGGCCCCGGCCGAGGAATACTTCGTCCTCAAGAACCTCGTGTCGCGCATCGACGCGCTGGTTGCCGCCAAGCAGGCCTGATACCTTAAAACTCCATCCCGGCGAGTAAGCCTTTGATACGCCAGCCGGGGTGGCAGGCGCGACGCAGCCCTCCTCTCCCTTGCGGGGAGGAGTTGGAGGTGGGGGTGTAAGCGCCACGCTGGTCCAGTTCATCGCTGGCACCCCCACCCCTAGCCCCTCCCCACAAGGGGGAGGGGGAACAGGTTCTGCAAAAAGCAAATGCGCCTCGAATATTTTGAAATGATCGACCGGGTGACGAGCCTCGACCGCGAGACCAAGCGGATCGAGGTGTCCTCCACCGTTCCGCAGGAAAGCCCTGTCTTCGAAGGGCACTTCCCCGGCCATCCCCTCGTGCCCGGCGTTCTTCTCACCGAGACCATGGCCCAGGCTTCGGGCTATCTCGTGCTCGGCCTGATGGGCTTTACCCACATGCCGTTCCTGATGGGCGTCGACAAGGCGCGCTTCCGCACCTTCGTCGGACCGGGTACGGTGCTCACCGTCACGGCGCAGCTGGAGCATGAGGGCTCGGGCTATGCGGTGACCAAGGCCAAGATTGCGGCCGAGGGCAAGCCGATCTGCGACGCGGAGCTGCGCTTCCGGATCATGCCCTTCCCGGAAGGCATGGATGGCCTGATGCGCGCTCAAGCCCGGCGCATCGGCCTCCTCGAGGAGAGTGTTTGATGCGGGATGTGGTCATCACGGGGATCGGTCTCGTCTCCAGCGCCGGAGAAGGCCTGGAGGCGCATCTGACGGCGCTTGCGAGCGGCAGCGCCCCGAAAACGGATGCCGACACCTTCGCACCCTTTACGGTTCACCCCGTCGGCTCGCTGGAATGGGACCGGCAGATCCCGAAGAAGTCCGATCAGCGGCAGATGGAGGCCTGGCAGAGGCTCGGCTGCTACGCCGCGGGCCTCGCCCTCGACGCCGCTGGCGCCAAGGAGGATGCGGCCCTGAAGAGCCGCATGCAGCTCATCGTCGCCGCCGGCGGCGGCGAGCGCGACTACGCGGTCGACGGGCAGATCCTCACCGGCCTGGCGAAAGCCGACAATCCGGGCGTCTTCCTCAACGAGCGCCTGATGGGCGATCTTCGCCCGACCCTCTTTCTCGCCCAGCTCTCGAACCTGCTCGCCGGCAACATCTCCATCGTCCATGGCGTGACGGGGGCCTCCCGCACCTTCATGGGTGAGGAATCGAGCGGGGTCGATGCGATCCGCATCGCCCGCGAGCGCATCGCCTCCAGCCAGGACGACATCTTCCTCGTCGGCGGGGCCTACAATGCCGAGCGTCCCGACGTGCTCCTGATCTACGAGATGGGCGGCTTCCTCTGGAAGAAGCCCTATCGGCCGGTCCGGGAACGCCCGGCGGAGGGCGGCGGCATGATTCTCGGATCGGGCGCCTGCTTCCTGGTGCTGGAATCCCGCGAGCATGCCGCCTCGCGCGGTGCGAAGCCGCTTGCGGCCGTCGCGGGCGTCGCCTCCGACCGCTCCCGCCGCAGGGCCGGCAGCGTCGAGGCAGCGCTCCATGCCCTGTCGAAGCAGCTCGGAGCCAAGCCCGACGTGGTTTTGTCCGGCGCGACCGGCATCAAGGGCATCACGGACGAGGAGCAGGCGGCTCTCAAGGACATCGCGCCGAAGGCCGCCGTGCATGCCACCGGCGATCTCGTCGGTCACACGATCGAGGCACAGGCTGCCACGGGCGTGGCGATTGCCGCAGGGCTGATCGCCGAGCGCAAGGCGGGCGAGGCGCTCGTCACCTCCGTCGGCCATTGGCGCGGCGAGGGCGCCATCCGGCTCACAAAGGCTTGAGGAGAAGGCAATGGCGCTTCGCGACACGAAAGGCCGTCCGCTCGTCGCCGTCACCGGCATGGGCGTGGTCACATCCCTCGGCGAGGGCAAGGACGACACCTGGGCCGCCCTGACGGCGGGCAAATCCGGCATCCACCGCATCGAGCGCTTTCCCACGGAAGGCCTGCGCACCACGATTGCGGGCACCATCGACTCGGTCGATGTGGAGCCCTTCTGCGCGCCGGTGCTCTCCGAGCGCCTCGCCACGCTGGCGGCGGCGGAGGCCATCGGCCAGTCCGGGCTTGCTCAAGAGGATTTCCCGGGCGCTCTGTTCATCGCCGTGCCTCCCGTCGAGATGGAATGGCCGCAGCGCGAGGCCCTCGCCGAGGCCTCGGGCCAAACCGGTGACGTCACCTATAAGGATCTTCTCACGGCCGCTGCCACGGGCCGCTTCAAGCCGTGGCACGACCTCTTCATCTTCGGCACGGTGGCCGACCGGGTCGCCGACCGCTTCGGCACCAAGGGCTCGCCGATCTCGCTCTCCACCGCCTGCTCGTCCGGCGCCACCGCGATCCAGCTCGGCGTCGAGGCGATCCGCCGCGGCGAGACGGATGCGGCGCTCTGCATCGGCACCGACGGCTCGGTCAATCCCGAGTCGCTGATCCGCTTCTCGCTGCTCTCGGCGCTCTCGACCCAGAACGAGAATCCGGAAGGCGCGTCAAAACCCTTCTCCAAGAACCGCGACGGCTTCGTCATGGGCGAGGGTGGCGCGGCGCTCGTTTTGGAGAACGCGGACAGCGCGAAGGCGCGCGGCGCGAAAATCCTCGGCTACGTGCTCGGCTGCGGCGAAAAGGGCGACGGCTTCCACCGCACCCGCTCCTCGCCGGACGGCATGCCCGCCATCACGGCGATCCGCCAGGCGCTGGACGATGCCGGTCTTACGCCCGACGAGATCGGCTACATCAACGCCCACGGCACTTCGACGCCGGAGAACGACAAGATGGAGGCCATGAGCTGCACCGCCGTGTTCGGCGAGCGCATGGCCCATCTACCGATCTCCTCGAACAAGTCGATGATCGGCCATACGCTCACCGCCGCCGGCGCGGTCGAGGCGGTGATGTCGCTCCTGACGCTGGCCACCGGCCGCATTCCGCCGACGATCAACCATCAGGTGCCGGATCCCGCGATCCCGCTCGACGTGGTGCCGAACGTCGCCCGGGATGCGAGCGTGAATTACGTGCTTTCGAACTCCTTCGGCTTCGGCGGCCAGAACACCTGCCTCGTCTTCGGGGCCGAGCCGAAGTGATGGCCATGGGCCAAGCATCTTTTCTGACGAGCGCCAACCGACCCTCTCCCCCCTTGTGGGGGAGAGTTGGAGAGGGGGGTGTGAGCGGTAGCCTGTCAAAGTCTGGCGCCGGCACCCCCACCCCTAACCCCTCCCCACAAGGGGGAGGAGGATTTTCGGAGTTCAATTTATGACCCGGGTTCTGGTGACAGGCGGCGGCAAGGGCGTCGGCGCCGCCATCGTGCGGGCCTTGGTGGTGGCCGGGCACGACGTCGACTTCACCTACCGCTCCTCGGGCGATGCTGCGAAGGCTCTCGCCGCCGAGCTGGTGCAGGCGAATGCCGGCCGCACCGTCACGGCCCATGAAGTCGACCTGTCAGACAAGGCGGCTCTGGACACCTTCTGCGAGAGCATCGAAGGCGAGGTCTTCTTCGGCCTCGTGCACAATGCCGGCCAGCCCTACGATGCGCTCGCCGCCATGATGCAGCAGGACAAGGCCGAAGCCGCCATGCAGGTGAACTTCTGGTCGTTCACCCGCATCGCCAAGGCGCTCATGCGCGGCATGATCCGCGCCAAGCAGGGCCGCATCGTCGCCATCGGCTCGGTGGCGGCGCTGCAGGGCAATCCGGGCAATGCGGCCTATGCGGCGTCCAAGGGCGCGCTGATCTCCTATTGCCGCACGCTCTCCGTCGAGACCGCCAAGCGCAATGTCACGGTCAACGTGATCGCGCCGGGCTTCATCGACACGGACATGATGGCGCCCTACGCCGCCTACCGCGACAACATGGAAAAGCAGATCCCGGCGGGCCGCTTCGCCAAGCCGGAGGAGATCGCGGGCCTCGCCGCCTTCCTCCTGTCCGATCCCGCCGCCTACATCACCGGCGCAGTGCTTCCCATCGACGGTGGGCTCACCTCGATGCTCGGCGTGCATCGGTAGATACGACGTCGTCCCGGGGCAGCGGAGCAGATCCGGTTCACTTTCAGGATGAAGCACTGTCATCCCGGCGAAGGCCGGGATCCATAACCACGACCCTAATCCAGTTCGGCGCCGTCAGCGGTTATGGATTCCCGCCTCCGCGGGAATGACAGTCGAGTTTCCAGAACGCTACCTGCACCCGATCCCGGATTGGCTGCGCCGTCCGGGATGACGGCTTGAGCTTAGGCCGGAACTTGCCATCCGCTCCGCCGCCCTTTAAGCCCCCGCAAGCAATTTCTCCGCGTCATGGCCGGGCTTGTCCCGGCCATCCACGTCTTTGCCCGGCAAGACGAAGATCCCCGGAACAAGTCCGAGGATGACGATGACAAGGATTTTACGCATGCGCTCCCTTCAGCTCTTCGGCGACCGTGACCTTCGCATTACCGAGATGGAGGCGCCTCCGCCGCCTGCTCCCGGCGAGGTGCAGGTGCGCGTGAAGGCACTGGCGCTGAACTACCTCGATGTCTGGGGCTTTCGCGGCATGGCGTTCGCCAAGCGCAAGATGCCGCAGGCGGTCGGCGTCGAGGCCTCGGGCGAGATCGCGGCGGTGGGCGAGGGCGTCACCCGGTTCAAGGCCGGCGATCCGGTGACCATGTACGGCGCCGAGACCTGCGGCCATTGCAAGGCCTGCCTGAAGGGTTGGGACAATCTGTGCGAGAACGTCGCCGGCATCATGGGCTTCCATATCGACGGCTTCGCCCGCGAGCTGATCAACCGGCCGGAGCGGCTGGTCATCCCGGTGCCGAAGGGCGTGTCCTTCGAGGAGGCGGCCTGCGCGCCCATCGGCTTCGGCACCGTGCAGCACATGCTCTTCGACAACGCCAAGCTGGAACCGGGCGAGTCGATCCTGGTCCATGCGGGCGGCTCCGGCATCGGCACCGCGGCGATCAAGATGGCGAAAGTCATCGGCTGCACGGTCTATACGACGGTCGGCGACGACGAGAAGGGCGAGAAGGCAAAGGCGCTCGGCGCCGATTACGTGGTCAATTACCGCACCGAGCGCTTCGAGGGCGAGGTCCGTCGGCTCACCAAGCGGAAAGGCGTCGACGTGGTGTTCGAGCATGTGGGCGCCGAGACCTGGAACGGCTCCCTGCTCTGCCTCAAGCGCGGCGGGCGCCTCGTCACCTGCGGATCGACGAGCGGCGTCTCCACGACCATGAACCTGATGCAGCTCTTCCAGCAGCAATACCGGATTTTCGGATCCTTCGGCTGCCGGATCGAGAACATCGCGCAATCCCTCGACAAGATAGCCGGAGGCATGAATCCGGTCATTGATGCCGTCTTCCCGATCGACGAGTTCCAAAAGGGCCTGGAGCGGCTCGAGGGCAGAAAGGTGTTCGGCAAGGTGGTCGTGACGTTCTGATCCGGTGCACCTTTCCGATTGGCCCGACGCAATATTCTAGCCTCCTCAGGATGAGGGTTCAGGGATAACAGATCTTATGCCGGTCTCTGGTAAAAGGGTCGCGCGATCAGTCCTTGACTAAACCGCCTCCTCGCGAAATGACGCGAGAACTTTTCTTTTCAGGCCAGGATTTCACCCACGTGCAGCAGCCCCACCGTTCCCGCAACCTTCTCTCGCGTCTCGTCGGAACGGTCATGGTCGGGGTCGTGCGCGGCGTCTTTGCCTTCTCGCGGGCGCTAGGCCCCGAGCGCTCCGGCGCCTTGGGCGCCGCGATCACCCGCACCTTCGGTCCGCTCCTCAAGCCGCATCGGACCGCGCTTGCCAATATCCGGGCCGCCTATCCGGAAAAATCGGACGCCGAGGTGAAGGCCATCGCGCTCGCCGCCTGGGACAATCTCGGCCGCACCGGCGGCGAATATCCGCATCTCGGCCGCCTGTTCGATTTCGATCCCGAGAGCGCCGTGCCCGGCCGCACCGAGGTCGACGGCATCGATCACTTCTTGAGCCTGAGGGACGACGGCAAGCCGGGGATCGTCTTCTCGGCCCATCTCGCCAATTGGGAATTGCCCGCCATCTGCGCCGCCCGCTTCGGGCTCGACACGACGGCCGTGTTCCGCGCCCCCAACGATCCGGCCATCGCCCGCGTCCTGCACGAGATCCGCAGCGAGACCATGGGCAGCCTGGAAGCGGCCCGCCAGGGCGCGGCCTTCGCCATGCAGGGCGCGCTGGAGAAGGGCGGCCATCTCGGCATGCTGATCGACCAGCATTTCACCCGCGGCGTGATCGTGACCTTCATGGGCCGCCCGGCTCTGGTGAACCCGATCCTGGGAAAATTCGCCCGCCGCTTCGATTGTCCGGTCCACGGGGTGCGGGTGATCCGTCTGCCGAATCATCGTTTCCGCCTCGAGCTCACGCCGCCCCTCGACCTGCCGCGCGACCCCGACGGACAGATCAACGTTCAGGGCGCCATGCAGGCGATGACCGCCGTAGTCGAGGAATGGGTGCGGCAATATCCCGAGCAATGGCTGTGGATGCATCGCCGCTGGCGCGCGCCTGCCAAAGCATCGGACCCAAAAGTGGGCTCCACTTTTGGGATCTGATCCGATGCTCCGCTCTTTGAAGAGCACATCGTTGAGCGCGACCCGAAGGGCCGCGTCAGCGAATAACCGGGTCCACTTTTTCGCACGATGCGCTGGCGTTCAAGGTAACGTGAGTTTCCCTTCAGCCTGAATTCGTGTTCCATGGCGGCCATCATGGCGTCCCGTTTGACACTGACTTTGGCGGCCCTCGGTCTCGCCGCTCTTCTGCAGCCTGCCTTGGCAGATCCGCCGCGCGCGGTTGTCGAGCTGTTCACCAGCCAGGGCTGCTCCTCCTGCCCGCCGGCCGATGCGCTGCTGGTGGAATACTCCCGCCAGCCTGACATCATCGCCCTGTCCCTGCCGGTCAATTACTGGGATTATCTCGGCTGGAAGGACACGCTTGCCCATGTGGCCTTCACCGAGCGGCAGAAGGCCTATGCCCATGGCCGCAGCGACCGGCAGGTCTTCACGCCGCAGATGATCGTCAACGGCAAGAAGTCCTGCATCGGCTCCGACAGGGCCCAGATCGAGAAGGCGATCCAATACACCTCGAAGGGTCGCAAGACCCTGCCGGTCGCGGTCAATCTCAGCGAGCAGAACGGCACGGTGACGATCGCAGTCGAGGAGACGCCCGAGACCGCGCAGCGCGATGCGGAGATCTGGCTCCTGCCCGTCCTGAAGGCGCAGACGGTGCCGATCGAACGCGGCGAGAACCGCGGCAAGACCATCACCTACGCCAATGTGGTGCGCGGCCTGAACCGCCTCGGCGAATGGCGCGGCGGCTCCGCCCGCTTCGAGGTGTCCGTCGAGACCGCCCGCAGGGGCGGGGACGCCTATGTGGTGCTGCTGCAGAGCACCGATGCGGCAAAGCCGGGAATCATCCTGGGCGCCGCGAAGAGCCCCGACTTCTAAGCGGATCCGCCCGCCCGTGCCGCGCCGGTCACGGCAGGATGATCACCTTGTCGGGCAATTCGTCCACGTCGTCGAGGCGCGGCGGGACGTGCTCCGCCAGGATCGCGCCGATGCGTCGGATCGCCTCGATCAGCCCCTCCGTGAGCCGGCCCGCCCCGATGGCGGCGGTCAGATCGGCGACGATGCCGGCCCAGATCCCCGCATCGACCCGGTCCGCGATGCCGGTATCGGCGAGGATCTCCGCATGGTGTTCGGCGAGCGCCAGATAGATCAGCACGCCGGTCTTCTCCCGGGTGCGGGTGAGACCGCGCCGGAGGAACTCGCGCGAGGCCGCCTCGTGTCCTTGCGCATGCTTGATGGAGCGCGGCACCAGGGCGTAGCGCAGCTTCGGCCAGGACAGGACGAAACTCAGCACGAGCGCCACCGCGAGCTGGATCAGGAGGATGCGCGAAGCGCTGAGCGCCGTGAGCCAGAGCAGCGACCACGGCGTCGCCAGGGCTGCGAGCAGGGCCCAGAGCAGGGGGATGGCGCGGTAATGGCCCGCCTGCTCGGCAATCACGAGCACGATCTCGCCGGAGGTGTCGTCCTCCACGTCGCCGATCGCCTGGGCGAGGCGCGCCTGATCCTGGGCTGAAATCATCTACCAGCTCCCCGAAGCACCGCCGCCGCCGGACGAACCGCCTCCCCCCGAGAAGCCACCCCCGCCGGACCACCCTCCGCCGCCGCCGGACCAGCCGCCTCCCGTCGGGATGATCCACGGCCCGCGGCGCCCGCCCCTGACGCTGCGACCCCGTCCGGCGCCCATCAGGCGCGAGATCAGGATGAACAGGATCAGCAGAATGATGAAGGCGACAACCGGGTCGAAGCCCGTGGTGTCGTCCTCGCGCACTTCGGCGCGGCGATGCCATTCCTCCGCATCTCCGGTCAGGATCGAGAGCATGGCATCGACCCCCGCATCGATGCCCCCGGCAAAATTGCCCTTCTGGAATTGCGGCGCGACGGCAGTGGTGATGATGACCTTGGAGAGCGCATCCGTCAGCGCGCCCTCGAGCCCGTAGCCGACCTCGATGCGCACCTTGCGCTCCTGCGGCGCCACGAGAAGAAGGGCGCCGTTGTCCTTGCCCTTCTGGCCGATCTGCCAGTGCCGGAACAGGCGGTTGGCATAATCCTCGATCGGATAGCCTTCGAGGGAGCGCAATGTGGCGACGACTACCTGGTCGGTGGTCTTGTCCTCATGGGCTTTCAGCTTCGCCTCGATCGCCGCCCGCTCCTCGGGTCTGAGAAGGTTCGCGGCATCGACGACGCGGCCGGTGAGCTGCGGAAAGGTCTGGGCGAGGGCAGGGAGGGAGACGAGGAGGAGGGCAAGCGCGATGAGGACGAGCGCCACGATTCTTCCCTCTCCCTTGCGGGGAGGGGCAGGGGTGGGGGTGGTTCGACTGGGCGTACGGCGAAACCAGAACGCGCTGTAGCAGTCGCGCATTTTCTGAATCGACTGCAGCGCTTCGACCTTTCGACCCCCACCCTCGATTCCTCCCCGCAAGGGGGAGGGAAGATCGCCAGCGCTTGTCATTCGCCTAGAACTTCACCTCGGGCGGGCGTTCGGAGCCGGCGGTGGCGGTGAAGGTCTCCATCGGCTTGGCGTTCGGATAGACGATGGCGGCGATCCAGCGGCCGGGGATCGTGCGCAGCTCCGTGTTGAAGGCCTGCACCGAGGAAATGTAGTCGCGCCGCGCCACCGCGATGCGGTTCTCCGTGCCTTCGAGCTGGGATTGCAGGGCCAGGAAATTGGCGTTGGACTTCAGCTCGGGATAGCGCTCGACGGTGGCGAGAAGCCGGCCCAGCGCCCCGGAGAGCTGGTTCTGCGCCTCCTGGAACTGGCGGAATTTTTCAGGATCGGTGACGGTCGAGGCATCGACCTGGATCTGCGTCGCCTTCGCCCGCGCTTCCGTGACCTGCGTCAGCACCTCGCGCTCCTGCTGGGCGAAGCCTTTCACCGTCTCGACGAGGTTGGGAATGAGGTCGGCCCGGCGCTGGTACTGGTTCTGAACCTCGCTCCAGGCCGCCTTGGCCTGCTCTTCCAGGGTCGGGACGTTGTTGATGCCGCAGCCGGACAGAGCCAGGGCCAGGATCATGCCGGTCAGCGCCACGCGCATCCGTAAAAGCAAAGCCGTCATGTCGGTCCTTCTCGCGATTCGGTTTCTTCGAACCTTTGCCGAGATCAGAGATGGAGCAGGGCTCGGGTTTCAACAAGCTGTGTTCGGGCACCCATGCACATGGGATTGCAACCGGGATTGCAGCACGATCCCGACGATTCGCCCGCCTTGTCCCGGCCTTCGCGATCAAGATCCTGACGACATCGGCGCGCTAGGCTCCGGGCGGCGGGGCTCCCGTCCGCCGGCGATCGCCCAATAGACGAGGCCGGCGACCGCCCCGGTCAGCCCGAGGACGAGGCTCACGTGAAGCTCCGCCGGCGTGCCGACCCGCGCCGCGCCGCGCAGGATCCACGGCACCGCCGCAGTCAGCACGCCCGTGGCGAGCGCATGCCAGAGCAGGCTGCGCATTCCGAGCACCTCGCTGATCACCGCGATCAGCAGCGGCGGGAAGATCAGCAGCGTGAACATGATCCGGCCGACCCCCAGAAACGCGTCCTCCACGATGGGCGTGGGATCGTCCGCGGCAAAGACCGCGTCGATCAGCGACCAGAAGCCGACGAAGAGCGTGTCGCCCGTCAGCGTCGCCATGACCGGATCGACGATGGAGGCGATGAGAAAGAAGGTGCCGCTCACACCGATGGCGATGATGAGCGCGAAGGGGATGAGGAGAAGCCAGCGGACCATGTTGCCGCATAGTGGCAAAGTTCACCTCGCCCCGCCAGAGGCAGCGGGGTCCGGTTTCCCTCACTGAGGACTGCGCTACTTAAACGGCCGGGCGGCGGGCATCCGTGCAGGAGGAGGATTCCATGGCGACGTCGAAGCTGGACGAGCGGCGGCTCATGAGCGACGAGGAATTCACCCTCGTCGAACAGACCCGTTATCCGGTCCTGGGCAAGCTGGAGGACGCAGCGCTCAAGGACCTGACCCAGCGCCTGCGGGAGCGGCGCGACCGGGCAAGGGACATCGCCCATCGCCAGCGCCGCGAGGTCCGCGGCAAGAGCCGGCAGGCCACGAATTTCGAGAAGCAGGATGCCGGCAACCGTCAGAAGGCGCGCATTCTTGCGGAGGCGCTGACCCGGATCAACAGCGAGCGGACGCGCCGCAAGGCGGAGGAACTCCGGGAGAATGCCCGTCGTGCACTTCGCCTGCGGCAGGGCGCGGAGGAGGCAGCCCGTCCCGATTCGGGCAGGACGCCCCGGAAGGGCATGCGCAAGAACGCGAGCACCCGCCGCGACCGGATCGTCAACCCGATGGATGCCGGCCGCATCTCGCAGGCAGGCAAGCGCGCGCAGGCCGTGCGGGACAACGCTTAGCGTATCGTGGGATGTAGGATTGCCTGAGGTGTGGCACTCCAGAGCATCGGGACGGCCGGCACAAGCCCGGCCGTGACGCAGGGAAAAATTGCTCCCGCTGTCATCCCGGGGCGCCGAAGGTGAGCCCGGGATCCATAGCCGCTGACGATGCAGAGCGAGGCGTGACGCAGCTCGCTCTTTCTTGACACGTCGTGGTTATGGATTCCGGCTCGCACCAGAGGTGCGCCCCGGAATGACACGGTGGGTTTTGTCTTCTTCTTCTCAGGAAAGGCCAGGCCTTCGAGGCTACTCCCCGTTCCCCACCGCATAGACGCCCTCGGCGCCGATGCCCTGTTCGGCCATCATGCGGGCGCGGGCGCGCAGCTTTTCGGTCTCGCTCTTGAGCTGGCCGCAGGCGGCGAGGATGTCGCGGCCGCGCGGGGTGCGCACGGGCGAGGCGTAGCCGGCGCGGAAGACGATCTCGGAAAAGCGCTCGATCCGCTCCCAGTCCGAGCATTCGTATTTCGAGCCGGGCCAGGGATTGAACGGGATCAGGTTGATCTTCGCCGGGATGCCCTTCAGGAGCCGCACGAGCTGGCGCGCATCGGCGTCCGAATCGTTGACGCCCTTGAGCATCACGTATTCGAAGGTGATGCGCCGCGCATTCGACAGGCCGGGATAGGCGCGGCAGGCATCGAGCAGCTGCCCGATGTCGTATTTGCGGTTGATCGGCACCAGGTCGTCGCGCAGCTCGTCCCGCACCGCGTGGAGCGAGATCGCGAGCATCGTGTTCGCCTCGCTGCCCAAGCGCTCCATCTGCGGCACGACGCCGGAGGTGGAGACCGTGATGCGTCGGCGCGAGAGGGTCAGGCCCTCGCCGTCCGACATCACGTCGATGGCGGCGATCACGTTGTCGGTGTTGTAGAGCGGCTCGCCCATGCCCATGAACACGATGTTCGACACGAAGCGGCTGCCGTCGGTGGGCAAAAGTCCCTTCTCTTGGGCGCCCTCCGGCGGCGTCGCATGGGGCCAGTCGCCGATGGAATCGCGGGCGACGATGAGCTGCGCCACGATCTCGGCCGAGGTCAGGTTGCGCACGAGGCGCTGGGTGCCCGTGTGGCAGAAGGAACAGGTGAGCGTGCAGCCGACCTGGCTCGACACGCAGAGCGTGCCGCGGTCGACTTCCGGAATATACACGCACTCGATCTCCGCGCCCTTGTCGAGCGGGCCGGTCGAGGCCATGCGGATCAACCACTTGCGGGTGCCGTCCTTCGACACCTGCTCGGAGACCACCTGCGGGCGGGCAAGGGTGTAGGCAGCGGCGAGACGCGCGCGCAGCTCCTTGCCTACATTGGTCATCTCGGCGAAATCCTTCGCGCCGCGGAAATAGATCCAGTGCCAGAGCTGGGCCACGCGCATCTTGAGATCGCGCTCGGGCACGCCGATGGCGGCAAGCGAATCCTTGAGCTGGTCACGGGTGAGGCCGATCAGCGAAGCGCCGCCGGGAGCGGCTCCCGCCACGACGTTCAACTCCGCCTTCTTTTCGACGAACCCGGCCACGCGCGCGGCATCGCTCACGGCCAAGGTGGCCGCATTGGGGTTATGCTTGGCGATGTCGAGCACCGTCGCCATGGGAAATCTTCAGCCTCGTTGTTGGGATGGAAGCGGCCATATATCACGATTGCGTCGGAAACGTGAGCCTTCACACGCAAATTCCGGGCGCGAGGCCCGGAAGATGCTCATCAAGGTACCGATTTTCAACCGATCGGGAAAAGTCTCGCGCCAAAACGCAGCCATGAATTCATCCCTCATCGTGAGAGGCTGGCTCATAAAGCGCGGGAAACCCTCCTCCCCCTTGGGGGGAGGAGTTGGAGGTGGGGGTGTGAGCGCTACGCTGGTCCAGTTCAGCGCTGACACCCCC
The DNA here is from genome assembly GCF_002741015.1 of Microvirga ossetica. Lineage (NCBI taxonomy): Bacteria > Pseudomonadati > Pseudomonadota > Alphaproteobacteria > Hyphomicrobiales > Methylobacteriaceae > Microvirga > Microvirga ossetica. Next base: position 2,849,353 of record NZ_CP016616.1, read on the forward strand.
ACCCCGGCCCTCCCCACAAGGGGGAGGGGGAGGGCATCTGCGCGTCATGATGAATGACGAGCCAGACTCTCAAGATGAGGGCTCACGGATGTGCCGAGACTGCGCCGTCCTTAAGAAGCGCATTCCTTGCGGGCGTGCTCCAGGGCCTTGCCGAAGCCGTTCAGGGAATAGCGGTCGGTCAGGCTCGAGCCGCGGGCCGACTGCGTCTTGACCGTCAGGCTGCCGCTGCGGGCCATGGTGGCGATGGCCTGGCCCTCCTCGGCGGGGTTCTTCAGCCAGGCATTGGCAGTCTTGGTGACGAGCGCATAGGACGCGTTGCCGACCGCGGCTTCCGCCGGGCCGTTCTCCTTGGCGGTGAAGCCAAGCACCAGGGCGACCTCGTTCCGCACGTTCTCCGCCGGGCGGAACGACACAAAGAGATAGGCGGGGTCCCGGGTCAGATTCTTCGGCAGCCGGTCCTTGGGCTGGCTGAGCGCGTAGCAGATCTTGGAACGACCGGTCTGGGCCGTGTAGACGCCCCAATCGCCGTAGGAGGTCAGGAGCGAGGCGCCGCCCGGACCCGTCGCGGCTTGGGCCGGTCTGGCTGCCGTGGCCGCCGCTCCGGCCGCGACACCCGCCGCTGCCGCTCCTGTGGGCTTGGCCGCGTTGGTCCTGACCGTCGGTGCAGGCTTGGCGGCAGGCTTTGCCGCCGGCGCCGGCTTGGCCGGAGTCGAACGGGTCGAGGGCTGCGTCGAACGCTGGGACTGAGCCTGAGCTGCAGGCCCGGTTCCGATGACGATAAGGGCGGAAAGGATGCCCGCGGCGATGCCGCGCTGAAGGAATGCAGGAGTCATGGGGCGGACCATACAAGCGGATGGTTAAGAACTCTTCACCATCTCCGTTAAGGCTGCGCCAAACGATTGGCGATGCGTCGAAACGCGGCGGTGGTCAAAGCATGGCGCTTTCACCTAAACCGCAGCCCAATAAAAAGGGCCGCCGAGGCGACCCAAACGCAGTGTTACTGAAAATGGTTGCTTATTGTTACCAAAGGAAGAGGAGTTAAAATCACTTTTCTTGCAACAGAATCACTTATACCGCTAAGAGATAACATTGCAATAAGTCAATATTCCTTCTTCTGAATTCTATCCTACCTCGTCCAAGCTCAAGCTTTCGCCGCATCCTCCGCGCGGTCTTCCAGGGCCTCGCGGGCCCGCGCACGGTGCTCCTCGGTGATGGAGCCGGCGACCTGCGTGATCGCAGCGGCGAGGACGGCCGCGTCGTCGGCGAAGCCGAACAGGGGCAGGAGATCGGTGATCGCATCCGCCGGGAAGACGAAATAGGCGATCGCGCCAAGGAGAATCAGCTTCACCCGGCTCGGCGTCGACGGATCAGTGGCGCAGAAGAAGGCGGCGACGAGATCCTCCGCGAAGGGGATCTTGCCCGCGACGCGCTTCAGCTTGGCCCAGAAGCGACGCTTGAGACCCTCCTCGTCCCGTGTCGCTTGGCGCATGGCCTCCATCTCGGCCTTGCTGAAAGGCTTCATGAAGGGTTCACTCATCTCAACTCTTCCTTCCGTAATCTCCGGTTCCCGCCTGCGCGAGGATACCCTAAGACATCTCCTGACACAGGGAGAAAAGCGATGAAGCTCGACAAACTGATGGCAGCCATCGTCACCGGAGGCGCCTCCGGCCTCGGCGAGGCCACGGCCCGCATGCTCGCCGCAAGCGGCGCCAAGGTAGCCATTCTCGATATGAACGCGGAGCGCGGCGACGCGGTTGCGCGCGAGATCGGAGCCGTCTTCTGCCTATGCGACGTGACCGACGAGGCCTCCATCGATTCGGCGCTGGCCGCGGCCCGCGCCGTCAACGACGTCGAGCGCATCCTGGTCAATTGCGTCGGCATCGCGCCGGGCAAGCGCACCGTCGCGAAGAAGCGCGAGACGGGCGAGCTTATCCCGCACGACGTGCCAAGCTTCCGCCGTGCGGTCGAGATCAACCTGATCGGCACCTATGCCATGATCTCGAAATGCGCGACGGCCATGGCCGCGCTCGACCCCGTGACGCCGGATGGCGGGCGCGGCGTCATCGTCAACACCTCGTCGGTCGCGGCGCAGGATGGGCAGATCGGCCAGGCGGCCTACGCCGCCTCCAAGGGCGGCGTGCTGGGACTGACGCTGCCCGTCGCCCGCGACCTGTCGGGCTTCGGCATCCGGGTCATGACGATCATGCCGGGCCTCTTCCACACGCCGCTCTTCGAGGGTATCGCCGAGGATTACCGCAAGGCACTCGAAGCCAACGTGCCGTTCCCCTCGCGCTTAGGAAGGCCCGAGGAATATGCGAAGCTGGTAAAGGCGATCATCGAGAACGACATGCTCAACGGCGAAGGCATCCGCCTCGACGGCGCCCTGCGCATGCAGCCGAAGTAAAGCCTCCGGGTCCGATTTAAAACCGATAAAGCACCAAACCCTCATTCTTCGAGACGGTCGCTCCGCGAACTCCTCAAAGTCTGACCCGATATTCGGCAATCCCCTAAGCCCTCATCCTGAGGAGCAGCGAAGCTGCGTCTCGAAGGATCAGGGCGCCTCCAGTGCGCGCTGATCCTCCTTCGAGACGCAGCTTCGCTGCTCCTCAGGATGAGGGAGAGATTTATGAGCCAGACTCTCAGCTCGACTTTGGCCATTTATGCTGGATAGCAGAGTGTCGCCGTCAATCGCTTCAGAACATCGATTTGGCCTTTTGTCATGTTGGCGGGCCGGCGTGACGCATCAGAAACTGCGGCGGCCCAGAGCGAGCGTCGGACGGCCGCCAGAGCATCGCTGAAGGTGATGGTGCGCTTATTGTACCAAGCGGCACACTGCGGGCGAGCCAAGCGCCGAATGGCGGGGTCAGCGGTCCAGAGACTGACCAGCGAGAACAGCCCCAGCAGGGCTGGTGTCGTGCGGGCGATCGCCTTGTCCGACCATTGGCGTTGCGTCTCCATCCCCAGGTGTCTGCGAGCCTCGGCAAAGGTCACCTCGGTGCTCCAGCGCCGCACGAACCAGCGCACGATCTCAAGAGGATCGGCTTGCAGGTCCGTACACAGAAACGCCTGTGGCTTGAGGAGGCCGGCCACGTCCCGCACCAGAACATAGCGGATCGGCACGTGCTTGCCGGGATGGTGCCAGATCGCCGTGCCCGAGATGAACTCAATCAGGCGTTCGCCACCGCCGTACCAGCCGTCGACCCAAACCTGCCGCCACGCCGTCTTGGGATTGGCCAGGCGTTCGGCCAGGCTCGGAAGACGTTGACCAACAACGCGAGGGCGTCCTCGGGTTCCGGGCCGACGGCGCGGAGCCGGCGTGAACAGGCGCGCATCCAGGCGCAGGCGCGTGATCATGCACAGGCGATGCCGAACCGCGTTCAGCAGCTCAATCGCCGCGTAGCTCTGATCAGCCACTGCCACGAGGCGCCGGTCCGGCAGCCAGCGGGCGACCTGGAGAAGGGCTTGTCGGGCCCAGTCCGTGAGCGCCTTGTGACGCTGGCGATGCTCACGCGAGAAGCGCTCGGAGGGCGCCAGCACCGTCAGGAAGGGCAAGGCCCACACGCGACCGGCCCACGGGATGGGAGCGAGCATCATGATGGACAGCCAGCGCAATCCCGAGGCTTTGACGAAGTGGCCATGGGAGGAGCGGACCGGATCCCGGTAGATGCCACGGGCCCTGATCCGGGCACCCCAGCGACGCTCAAGGGTGTCATCCAGGCCAATCACCACTGGCCCGGTCGGCACAAAAGCTGCCACCAGCAGGCCGAGCAGACGGCGCGCCACCTCGCGGCTGGACCACTGGTTGCGGTTGAGCACACGGTGATAGTTCGTGAAGCTGCGGGTGCGGGCGAGGCCAACAACGGTGAGCATGGCCGTGACGGTGCGACGGCCCGGGGTGAGAAGAGCCCCCAGGACGAGCACAAGGGCATGGCGGAAGGTTGGTCCGGTCAGGCCGGACCGGAACGGAGCCAGCCAGGTGGACAGGAGGTCAGGAACATGGGGCTGGACGGGCATGGCCACGATCTCCCACAATCAGGCTCAAGAGCCTGGGAGGTCGCCATGGCCGAAATGGGTCGGACCGAGATCCTGACGCGCTATCGTCATCTCCGCGCGATCAGCACCCACCATCACAACGAGGCTCTTCGCTGCGTACCGGATTCGGCCCTGATGGAGCAGGCGCGCCGGCTGGGGCTCACGGCTGGCAAGATGCTGGTGGCCGAGAGCCTGGACGAGGTGACGTTGGCCTACGACCTGGCTCTCTACACCGCCCCGCCGGGCCGCTCGCGCGGGATGGACCGCTATACCCGCAACGCTGTCGTGGTGCCCGGCTCGGATGAGGACGTGATGCTGCAGGCTCTGCTGCGGGCCCGCTTCTCGGTCTGGCGGGTTGAGCGTCGCCACGAGACGGCCGGCTTGGTGGTGCTGGATCTCATGCGCCAGGAAGAGGTTTGGCTGGTCGATGAGCATCTGGAGCAGACGGCTCATCCTGGCACATCGCTGGCGATGCGGCTGAGTACTCCGGAGGCCTTTGCGATGACGTGTGGGGTTGTCGTGCCGGTGGATGTGGAGATGATGGAGGAGGTGTTCGACACCATGCTGGAGCGCGTGCATGGCGATGCCGACGCAATTGCCAATGATCGCCGGTTTGCTACCGCAATCTATCGGATTGCCGTAATGGACGCGCTCATGAGCCTTGTGAGATTTGCCGATCCGGACTGACCCGCAGGTGGCCTACTGGCCCGCGAAATTGGCCAAAGTCGAGCTCAGGATGAGGCTGAGGGAGAAGCTTCCCGGTTCTCGGAAAAGCTTTCGAGATCCGGCGTGCAGAGCCAGTGCTCGCGACGCTTGGCCCACAATTCGTAGGTCGGCGTGAACAGGTTGGGCTCGTCGAAGGCGCCGAGCCTGATTTCGATCTCGATATCGGAATACCGAGCGAAGACCTGCGAGCCGCATATCGGGCAGAAGCAGTCCTCTGTCTTGGGCGTTGCGGACCAGCTCCGGAAATCTCCCGAAATCGTGACCTGATCGACGGCGAAGATCACGTAGGCGCTGACGGGTGCGCCGCTGATCTTGCGGCAGGTCATGCAATGGCAGAGCCCCACGCGCTTCGGCTCGCCGCGGGTCGCGAAGGTGAGCTGCCCGCAGGCGCAGCCTCCCGTGCGGATGCGTGTCTCGGTCCGTGTCTCAGTCATGGCCTATCGCCTCGCCAGCCCGGCGGCCATCTGGTCCATGCGCTGCGCGAGCTCGATGTCGCGGCGCGTCAGGCCCTTGGCGTCGTGGGTGGAGAGCGTCACATCGACCTTGTTGTAGCTGTTGGACCAGTCCGGATGGTGGTTCATCGCTTCGGCCGCGAGCGCGACGCGCGTCATCCAGCCGAAGGCCGCGTTGAAATCCTCGAAGACGAAACGCTTGTGCAGGGCATCGCGGCCTTCGACGAGCGTCCAGCCATCGAGGGCGGGCAGGAGTTCGGAACGTTCAGTCTCGGTCAATCGGGGCATGGGCGGCTTCATCGTGAGGACGGGTCAGCCTTAGTGATGCAGCGGCAGGGCGATGTTTCAAGGGCTCAGCCCTTGATGTCATTCCCGGCCGGAGCGCAGCGGAGGGGAAGGGAACCCACAGCGCCGACCGTGTGAATGGATCCCCTTCCCGCACTTCGTGCGCCGGGGATGACATGGAGGGCTCACGGCAGCCCGAGCAGCCGGATCAGCGCGAGACTGATGGTGATCAGCACCAGGAGCGAGAGTGTCACGGCGAGCGTCACCCGCCCGCCGACGCGGCCGAGAACCCGCAGATCGACCCCGAGGCCGAGCGCCGCCATGGAGATGATCGTGAGAAGCGTCGCGACCGGGCTCGCGATGCGTAAGAGCGCGTCGGGAATGAAGCCGAGGGAGCGCAGCACGGCGAGGCTTAAGAAGCCGAGGATGAACCAGGGCACCAACCGGCTCCAGGACAGGCGCATTGTCGCTTCCGTCGCCCCGCGGCCCGCGACCAGCGAGAGGCCGATCACCACCGGGCCGAGCATCAGCACACGCACCAGCTTCACCAGGGTGCCGAGCTGGGTGCTGATCGCGCTCACCGGCATGGTCGCCGCGAGAACCTGCGGCACCGCATAGACGGTGAGACCGGCAAGCACGCCGTATTGCGTGAGCGACAGATCGAGGATCGGCACCAGCAGCGGCAGGGCGAGAACGACGACGACGCCGAGGATCGCGGTGAACGCGATGGAGGAGGCGACATCCTGCGGCTTTGCGCCGATCACGGGCGCAACGGCGGCGATGGCGGAGTTGCCGCAGATCGCGTTGCCGCAGGCGACCAGCACCGCCATGCGCCAAGGCAGGTCGAGCCAGCGGCCGAGCGCGTAGCTCGCGCCGATCGCCAGCGTCACCACGACGGCGATGCCGAGCATCAATCCGAAGCCCGCCTCGAGCACCGCCTGGGCGCTGATCGATGCCCCGAGCAGCATCACGGCGATCTCGAGCAGGGTTTTGGCCGAGAAGCCGATGCCGGGAACCCAGCGCGTTCCGGGCGTCCAAAATGTTCTCGTCGCTGTGCCGAGCAGGATCGCGATGACGAGCGCCTCGAGCCAGGGCCGCCCCGTCCAATGCTCCTCGAGCCGCTGCAGGAGAATGGCCGCAAGCGCGATCGCCGCGCACAGGGCGATTCCGGGCGCCAGTTGCGCGATGCGGTTGCGGTTCATGGGGGTTCGTTCTGTTTTGTCTGCCTATCGGAGGGGCTAATCGCAGGACCGAAAGGATGCAAGCGCGAAACGCGTTCGTGTCATCCCCGGCGGCCGAAGGCCGGAAAGGGGATCCACTGGCACGCTCGGCGCTATGGATTCCCTTCCCCTCCGCTGCGCTCCGGCCGGGAATGACAGGGGAGAACGTTACTCAGGACACAAACCCATCCTCGATGGTGCGCCAATCCTGCGTCAGCGCGAACGTGTCGCGGTCGATGCGGATGAAGCAGCCGCCGCCCGGATGGGAAGGACGGCTTTCCCGTCCGATCTCGACCTTCTGCAGGTGCGCGGTGAGCAGGCAGCCGACGCCGCCGTGCGATACCACGACGATGTCGCCGGAGGTCTCGTCTTCGCGCAGGATCCGACTGACCGCATTCACGATGCGCGTCTGCGCGTCGATGGCGCGCTCCCAGCCGCGGATGCTCTCATGCGGATTGCCGAAGAACTCGCGCACCACGTCCCAGAATTCCGGCGGCGCGATGAAGCCCGTCGACGAGCGGTCGTTTTCGCCCAACGCCTCGTCGGTGTCGTAGGACAGGCCGAGCCGCTCCGCCACGATGGCGGCGCCGTCCATGGCCTTGCGCTCGGTGCTCGCATAGACGGCGGAGACATCTCTGTCCGCAAGCCGCTCGGCAAAGCGCTCCATGCGCGCGCGCCCGGTGGCGTTCAGGGGCCATTCGGGAACGGGCCGGTCGGGGTCGATGACCACCTCGGGATGGGTGAGGAAGATGAGCGAAGCCATGGGCGCGGTGTAACTCCCCTGCACGGTCGCGTCGAGTCAGCTCAAGGGATAGGCGGCCTCGACCACATAGGGCCCGCCGCCGACCGAGGCGCGCGAGGAATAGAGCACGAAGCGCTCGGCGGTGAAGGCGAGCTTCGGGAAATGACCGCGTATCGCGATGTAATCCGCCACATCGATGGGCGAGGCGTTCTTCAGCCGCGCGAGGGTCACATGCGGCGTGAACTTGCGCGTTTCCGGCGGCAGGCCGACCTGGCGCAGGAGCCGCTCCTGCTCCGCCTGCAGCGCGTTCAGTTCGCCGTTGCCGGATGTGCGGACGAAGACCGCGCGGGGCTTTCCGCCGCCGAAGCTGTCGAGTCCGTCGATGGTGATGCTGAGCGGATGGCGGGCGCGGGTCTCACCGAGGATCGAGGTGACGTCGTCCGCCATGCGGTCGTCGATGTCGCCGATGAAGCGCAAGGTGAGATGATAATTCTCGGGGTCGACCCAGCGTGCGCCTGGCAACCCGCCGCGAAACTGCGACAGGGCGAGGGTGATTTCGGGCGGGATCTCGATGCCGGTGAACAGGCGTGGCATGCGGCACCTCCCGAGGCTTGCTGACAAAGCGTCAGACGATTGGTGACGGGGTTTGTTCCGGTTTGTCGAGCGTCATCCCGGACGGCGTAAGCCGATCCGGGATCGCTTTAATAAGGTGGCGCTGGAAACTCGACTGTCATCCCCGCGCAGGCGGGGATCCATAACTGCGACGCTTTAAGGACGAGTGAGCAGCGTCTTGCCTCTTTCTGCAACGTCAGTGGTTATGGATCCCGGGCTCCGCTGCGCGGCCCCGGAATGACAGTGGTCTGCTCGTCGAGCGATCCCGGATCTCCGCTGCGCTCCGTCCAGGATGACGCTGTACCCATCACGGGCACGGATTGCAGTGCTCGACATGGATCGCGTTGATGCGCTCCTCAATCTCCGGGGTGATCGTCACGTCGATGGAGGCAATGTCCGTCTTGAGCTGCTCCATCGAGGTCGCGCCGATGATGTTCGATGTGAGGAAGGGGCGCGAGTTGACGAAGGCGAGCGCCATCTGGGCCGGATCGAGATTAAACTCCTTGGCGAGCGCGATGTATTTGCGGATCGCGGCCTCGGCGGTCGGGTTCTGGTAGCGCTGGCCGCGGCCGAACAGGGTGGTCCGCGTGCCGGGCGGACGGGCGCCGTCGAGATATTTGCCGGTCAGGTAGCCCTGGCCGAGCGGCGAATAGGCGAGCAGGCTCACGTTCTCCTGCATCGTCACCTCGGCGAGCGCCACCTCGTAGGTGCGGTTGAGGAGGTTGTAGGCGTTCTGCACCGACTGCACCCGGGCCTGGCCCTTGGCATCCGCATGCTTGAGGAAGCTCATGGTGCCCCAGGCGCTCTCGTTGGACAGCCCGAAATGGCGGATCTTTCCGGCCTTCACCAGGTCCGTCATGATCTCGACCGTCTCAGCGATGGGATGGGATTCGCCCTCCTGGTGGCGGAAGATCGTCGGGTTCGAGCCCCAGGGCATCGGGCGGTCGGGCCAGTGGATCTGGTAGAGATCGATATAGTCGGTCTGGAGCCGCTTCAGGCTCTTGTTCACCGCCTCCTCGACCTGCGCCCGGGACAATTCGCCCTTGGAGCCGTCGTCGCGGAACCACGTGTTGTCGGAGCGGCCGATCACCTTGGTGGCCAGAATCACCTTGTCGCGGCTGCCGCGGGCCTTGAACCAGGAGCCGATGATCCGCTCCGTGGAGCCTTGCGTCTCCGGCCGCGGCGGGATCGAGTAGAGTTCGGCCGTGTCGAAGAAGTTGATGCCCTTGTCGAGGGCATAATCCATCTGCGCATGACCGTCGGCTTCGGTGTTCTGCTGGCCCCAGGTCATGGTGCCGAGGCAGATGAGGCTGACATTGAGATCCGTGCGGCCGAGGCGGCGATGTTCCATGGGTATTTAGCTCCTCGCGACGGAATCATCCGCCGCGTTCAGGCAAGAATGAGGCGCTGAAACCTTTCAGCGCTGGGCAAGGCGGGCGAGAAAGCTCTCGACGCTGGGCAGAATGCGCTCGACGATGATCTCCACGCCCTTGGCCGTCGGGTGCAGCCCGTCGGGCAGGTTGAGGGACCGATCGCCGGCGACTCCGTCCAGGAAGAAGGGATAGAGCACAAGGTCGTGCGTCTTCGCAATGTCCGGATAGATGCTGTCGAATTTCTGCACATAAGCCGGGCCGAGATTGCGCGAGGCAACCATGCCCGCGAGCAGCACCGGGATGTTGCGGCTTTTGAGCCGCTCGACGATGGTCTCCAGGTTCTTGCGGGTGCCGACGGGATCGAGCCCGCGCAGCATATCGTTGGCGCCGAGCTCCAGGATCACCCCGTCGGTGCCGTCGGGCACGGACCAGTCGAGCCGGTCGAGCCCGCCGGAGGAGGTGTCGCCGGAGACGCCCGCATTGGCGACCTCCACCTTGTAGCCCTTGGCCTTCAGGGCGCGCTCCAGCACGGTCGGGAAGGCGGCCTCCTGCGGCAGGTTGTAGCCGGCGCTCAGGCTGTCGCCGAGCGCCACGAGGCGGATCGGCTGGCCTTGCGCCTGGGCTGCCGGAAGGGTGGCGATCACGGCGGCAAAGGCGGTGGCAAGCAGGGCCGCACACGCAAAAATGATCGTCATGAATGAGCCGGATTGGCGCTTCATCGATAGGCTTCCTATCTCTCCGGGACTAGAACCGGACAAGTTTCAGTTTTCCAAAAGATCGGGTGAAGAGGCATGCAGGACAAGGCCATCGCGCTGCACGACGTCGATTTGAGTCTCGGGCGCGGCGCTGCGCGGGTGCATATCCTCAAAGGAATCTCCCTCGATATCGCCAGGGGCGAGGCGGTGGGCCTCGTCGGGCCTTCGGGCTCGGGAAAGTCGACCCTGCTCATGACCATGGCCGGGCTCGAACGGCCCGATTCGGGCCGGATCGTCGTCGACGGCACCGACCTTTCCGGCCTCGACGAGGATGCTCTCGCGCGCTTTCGCGGCCGCCGGATCGGCATCGTGTTCCAGTCCTTCCACCTCGTCCCGACCATGACGGCCCTGGAGAACGTGGCGCTGCCCCTCGAGCTCGCCGGCAAGGACGAGGCCTTCGAGCGGGCCGAGGCCGAGCTGCAGGCGGTGGGCTTAGGCCATCGCCTGCATCATTATCCGGCGCAGCTCTCGGGTGGCGAGCAGCAGCGCGTGGCGATCGCCCGCGCGATCGTGCCGGATCCGGCGATCCTGGTGGCGGACGAGCCCACCGGCAATCTCGACGAGACTACCGGCCAGTCCATCATCGACCTGCTGTTCGCCCTCAAGCGCGACCGGGGCGCGACCCTGGTGCTCGTGACCCACGATCTTAACCTCGCCCGCCTCTGCGACCGCATGGTGCGCCTGCGCTCGGGCCAGGTTGAGACCGGCGCGGCCTCCGCCGTCGCTTAAGGATCACCTTTCATGCACGGCACCCTTCCCGCCACGCCGCAGAGACGGCCTGCCTCCGGCTCCCGCCTGCCGCTCCTGCTGCGCCTCGCCTTCCGCGAGCTGCGCGGAGGCCTGCAAGGCTTCGGCATCTTCCTCGCCTGCATCGCGCTCGGCGTCGCCGCGATCGCCAGCGTCTCCTCCCTCTCCCGCTCGCTTACCGAGGGCATCACCCGCGAGGGCCGGCGGATCCTCGGCGGCGACATGGCCTTTTCCCTGCTCCAGCGCGAGGCGGCAGGGCCCGAACGCGCCTTCCTGGAAACCAAGGGACGGGTCAACGTCGTCGCCACCATGCGCGCCATGGCGGTGGCCGGCGAGAAAGGCTCGGGCCTCGTGGAGATGAAGGCGGTCGATGGGGGCTATCCCACCGTCGGCGCCCTCGAGACCGATCCTCAGCTCGCCCCCGCCGATCTCTTCGCCGAGCGCAACGGCGCCTTCGGCGCGGCGGTGGACCCGGCGCTTCTCGCGCGGCTCGACCTGAAGGTCGGCGACCGGGTGACGGTCGGCGCGGCCAACGTGGAGTTGCGGGCGCGCCTCGATTCCGAGCCCGACAAGATCGCCGACGGCATCGGCTTCGGGCCGCGGCTTCTCCTGTCGCAGGAGGCGCTGAAGGCGACCGGGCTCGTCCAGCCGGGAAGCCTCGTGCGCTGGACCTATCGGCTCACCCTGCCGCCCTCGCTCTCGACCGAGGAGGGGCTGACCCAGATCGAGGCGGAGGCGAACCACCTCCTGCCCGAGGCCGGCTGGAACGTCCGCACGCGGCTCAATGCCGATCCGCGCTTTGCCCGCAACATCGAGCGCTTCACCCAGTTCCTGACCCTCGTCGGCCTCACCGCCCTGCTTGTGGGCGGCGTCGGCGTCGCCAATGCGGTGCGCGGCTTCGTCGACCGCAAGCGCGCCTCCATCGCCACCCTGAAGAGCCTCGGCGCGCCGGGCGGGCAGGTGGTGCTGCTCTACCTCACGCAGGTGATGCTGATCGCCGTCGTCGGCATCGGAATCGGTCTCGCCTTCGGTGCCGCCTTGCCCTTCGTGATCACAGCCCTCTTCGGCCATCTCCTGCCGATCCCGATCCAGCCGACGCTGGCCTGGACCGAGCTCGGGATCGCGCTTCTCTACGGCGCGCTCACGGCCCTGGTCTTTGCCATCGCGCCTTTGGGCCGCGCCCATGACGTGCCGGTCTCAGGCCTGTTCCGCGACCAGATCGATCCGGAGCGGCGCTGGCCGCGCAAGCGTTACATCGCTGCGCTCGCGGTCTCGGTCGCGGCGCTGGTGGGATTGTCCCTGCTCGCGGCCTATGACCAGCGCATCGCGCTCATGTTCGTGGGTGCCGCGGCCGGATCCTTCGTGCTCCTCCGCCTCGTCGCGCTCGGCATCATGGCGCTCGCCCGCCGCCTTCCCCGTTCGAAGAGAACGGCGCCGCGGCTGGCGCTTGCCAACATCCACCGCCCGGGCGCGCTCACGCCCTCGCTGGTGCTCTCGCTCGGCCTCGGCATCACGCTCCTCGTGACGCTTGCGGTCATCGACAGCAACCTGACGCGCCAGCTCACGCAGAGCCTGCCGGAGAAGGCGCCGAGCTTCTTCTTCCTCGACATCCCGAACCAGCAGGCCGATGCCTTCGAAGGCTTTTTGAAGAACCAGGCCGCCGACGCCCATATCGAGCGCGTGCCGATGATGCGCGGGCGCCTCGTGACGCTCGGCGGACGTCCTGTCGCCGAAGTCAAGGCGCCCGAGGACGTCTCCTGGGTGCTGGAGGGCGACCGGGGCATCACCTATGCCAGCCGGCCGCCGGAGGGCTCGAACATCGTTGCGGGCGAATGGTGGTCGGAAGGCTATCGCGGCAAACCTCTGGTCTCGTTCGACCGCAAGATCGCTGAGGGCCTGGGCCTCAAGATCGGCGACGAGATCACGGTCAACGTGCTCGGGCGCAACATCTCCGCCACCATCGCCAACTTGCGCGAGGTGGAATGGCGCTCCATGGGCATCAACTTCGTCATGGTGTTCTCGCCCAACGCCTTCGCCGGCGCGCCGCACACGCATCTGGCCACCGTCACCTTCCCGAACGGCTCGGATCCGGCGCTCGATGCCCGAATCTTGAGAAGCTCGGCCGTGGCCTATCCCATGGTCACGAGCGTGCGGGTGAAGGACGCTCTGGAGGCGGTCAACGACGTGGTCTCGCAACTCGTCATGGCGATCCGCGGGGCGAGCTCCATCGCCCTGATCGCGAGCCTCCTGGTGCTCGCCGGCGCGCTAGCGGCTGGGCATCGGGCGCGACTCTACGATGCGGTGGTGCTGAAGACGCTTGGCGCCACCCGGACGCGGCTTCTATCGGCCTATGCCCTCGAATACGGGCTTCTGGGGCTCGCCACCGCCGCGTTCGGCCTGCTCGCAGGCACGCTCGCCGCCTATTTCATCCTGACGCGGGTCATGAATCTCGCCTTCACCCTGGATCTCTCCGGCGCTCTGCTCGCCTGCCTGCTGGCGGTTCTCGTCAGCGTCGGATTGGGGCTGATGGGGACCTGGCGCATCCTCAGTCAAAAGCCGGCTCAATACTTGAGAAATCTTTGAAGCCCGGCCGTTCGACCGAAGGCTGAAAGAGCATCTGGACCTCGCTGGAGAGCAGCCTCAGAACTGCTCTCCGAATATCCTTTCACGAAACTTTGAAGCCAGGCGATCCCTCTTGCGGAACAAGCGCCAACCTCTCATATTTTACGTGTCGCCGTAATCCTGCGGCGGCGGAGGGCTGGCCACAGCCTTTTGAGAGAACATATCGGGACACCGTGAGAAAGGACTCCGATGCAACCGTATGAGCAAAACCAAACCGCCTATGGCACCGGCTTTGCCCGGACGGCAGCTCAGGTCGACCAGGGCCTGCGCGCCTTTATGCTCGGCGTCTACAACAACATGGTCCTGGGTCTGGCCATCTCGGCCCTGGTCGCGCTCGGCATCAACATGCTGGCCACGACGAGCGACCCGTCCCAGGCCGTCGCCCGCATAGGCGGCGTGAACCTGACCCAGTTCGGCGCGACGCTGTACGGCTCGCCGCTGATGTGGGTCGTGGCGCTGGCGCCGCTGGCCTTCATCTTCTTCTTCTCGTTCCGGATGGACCGGATGTCGGCGGCTGCGGCCCGCGGCACCTTCTTCGCCTTCGCGGCGGTGATGGGTGCTTCGCTCTCGACGCTGCTCATCCGCTACACCGGCGCGAGCGTCGTGCAGGTGTTCTTCATCACGGCGGCGGCCTTCGGCTCGCTGTCGCTCTGGGGCTACACCACGAACCGCAGCCTATCCGGCATGGGCTCGTTCCTGATCATGGGTCTCGTCGGCCTGATCCTGGCCTCGATCGTCAACATCTTCGTGGCGTCGAGCATGCTGCAGTTCGGCATTTCCGTGATCGGCGTGCTGATCTTCGCAGGCCTGACGGCTTACGACACGCAGAAGCTGAAGGAGATGTACCTCTACGGCAATTTCGACTCCGAGACTGCCGCGAAGGCCTCCGTGTTCGGCGCCCTGACGCTGTATCTGGACTTCATCAACATGTTCCAGTTCCTCCTCGCGCTCGTTGGCAACCGCAACGAGTAAGGACGAACGGAGCGAGTGATCGCGAAGCCCCGGCCGAGAGGCCGGGGCTTTTCTTATTCGCGGCGGGCGCCCGACAGCCCTCATGTTCCCGGCGGGCGATACTTGACCGACTTCGCCTTCGCGAGGGCCTGCATCAGCTCTTCGACGCTGATGAGGACGGTCGTCTCGCTCGAGCGCAGTGCGCCGCCCGCGCCGATGGCTAGCACGACGGACGCCATCGACACGTTGTCCGGCGCTTCCCATAAGTTCCAGCCATCGTGTTCGCCGAAGGCGTACCAGAACCCGTGCAGCTTTCCGCCGACCGATTCGATGTACGAACTGGCTGCCTTTCGCCGATCCTCAGGGTTCTCGATCAGGCGCGCCCAGGTCTCGGGCGTGTAGCTGAAGCGCGTAAGATACATGGCCATGGCTCACCTCGTCCCGTCAGAGTTTGGCCCCAGCCGAGGCAGTTAACGCCCAAATCAGCGAAGCGGCGAGTCCTTTGCGTGAGTGAGCGCGTGAAAGAACTTAAGCCTGTCCCGAGGGCGCCGACCGGTGGCCGAAATAAGCGCTCGCGATGGCGGCCGCGGCGCAGATCAGCGCCACCAGCGCGAACCCGCCGATTATGGACGCGGCATAGATCTCCCGCACGGCCTCGGTTTGAGCTTCGGACGGCAGAGGCGTGCCGAAGGTCGCCTGCGTGAAAAGATCGGCCATAGCCGGGCTGACCCATGCGGCGGCGTGCTGGAATCCGAATGTGGCGACGACGCCGAGCCCGGCGACGGCGATCAGGCCCGCGACGCGCGAGATCGCATTGTTGATGCCCGAGGCGACCCCGATGCGGTCGTCGGAAACCGCGTTCATGACGGTGGTCGACAGCGGCGCGACGGTGATTCCCATGCCCAGTCCCATCGCGGCCATGACGGGCGCGACCGCGAACCAGTAGCTGCCGTGAAACACGGCAAGCGCCAGAAGCGCGAAGCTCACCCCCGTGATGGCGGGCCCGACCGTCAGCAGCATTTTTACGCCGAACCGATCGGCCATCGTGCCTCCGAGCCGGGACAGGAGGGCCATGACGAGCGTGAACGGCAGGAAGACGGAGCCGGCCTTGGCGGCCGAATAGCCGTGAGCCTCGATCAGCGCCGTCGGCAGAAAGAACAGGGCCCCGCTGAGCGCGAAATAGAGCAGCAGCGTCAACAGATTGACATTGGTGAAGGCGGAGGAGCGAAACAGGTCGAGCGGCATCATCGGAGCCGCCGCCCGCTTCTCATGGTGGATGAAGAGGCCGAGCACCGCCGCGCCGGCGAGCGTCAGCCCGACGGCCAGGCCGCGATGGCTGTCCTTTTCGCCGAAAGCCGTCAATCCATAGGCGAGGAGCCCGAGGCCGATCACGGCAAGGGCGCCGCCCAGCCAGTCCATGGCGGCGCCATGTGCCACTTGGCTTTCCGGGATATGTTTCCAGCACAGCCACAGGGCTAGGGCGGCGATGGGCAGGTTGATCCAGAAGATCGCCTGCCAAGGGCCGATATCGATCAGCCAGCCGCCGAGGATCGGCCCGAGCGCCGCGGCGATGGCGGAGGCGGCCGCCCAGGTGCCGATGGCCTTGCCCCGCGCCTCTTTCGGGAAATGGGCGCTGATCAGCGCGAGCGAACCCGGCACCAGGAGCGCGCCGCCGATCCCCTGGAAAGTCCGGGCCGCGATCAGCATCCCGGCCGATCCGGACAGGCCGCACCACAGCGAGGTCAGGCCGAAGCCGGCGATGCCGATCATGAAGATCCGCCTGAGGCCATAGGCATCGCCCGCCGCGCCGCCCAGCAGCAGGAAGGCGGAGAGCGTCAGCGCATAGGCGTTGCTGATCCACTGCATCTCCGACAGGGAAGCCTGCAGGCTCTCCCGCATCTGCGGGATCGCGACGGTGACGATGGCGCCATCGGCAAAGACCATGCTGGAGGCGAGGATCGCCGTCCACACCACATAGGCCTGCGTCCGGGATTCTCCGGACGGCGCCATCTCGCTCGGGCTGAGCTGGTTCACGCGCAGGCCTTTCTCTTGATGCTCCATGCTAGGACCAAACGGGGACCGAAAGACAGTCTTCCCACATGCGGAATGCTATTCCCTATCCGGTCGAAAGTGTTTTAGAGAATCCGCATGACGATCCTCATCCGCCCTTCCGCCGAATCCGATCTCGACGCCATCACCGCCATCTATGCCCATGCCGTGACGTATGGCACGGCATCCTTCGAGCTTGATCCGCCCTCAAGGACGGAGATGGCCGGCCGCCGGGCCGCGATCCTCGATGGCGGCTATCCGTATATCGTGGCGGAGAAGGACGGCACGATCCTCGGCTATGCCTATGCGGGCGCCTATCGCACGCGTCCGGCCTACCGTTCGACGGTGGAGGACTCGATTTATGTCGCGCCTTCCGCGCAGGGAAAGGGCGTCGGGCGGGCGCTTCTTGGCGCTCTGCTCGATGAATGCGAGGCGCTCGATTTCCGGCTCATCGTGGCGGTCATCGGCGACGAGGATTCGCATGGCTCCATCGCCCTGCACAGGAGCCTCGGCTTCGAGCTTGTCGGAGTTTTCAAGGGCATCGGCTACAAGCACGGGCGCTGGCTCTCGACCGTGCTGATGGAGCGCAGGCTGGGGCACGGCATCGAGGCGCCGCCGACACGGCCCATCGCCGCCGGTTAATTCTTCCCGTCGCTTAAGCGGATACGACCTTCGGCTTGTCGAGCACGCGCAGCACGCGCGCGAGTTCATGTCCGCGCTTGAGGATCAGACCCGTCGAGACGATGACCGAATAGGCACCCAGTTTCTTGGCGAGCTTCGGATCCTTCTCGATGCGGTAGAGGGGCACTTCCGAGGCGCGCCGGAAGATGGAGAACACGGCCTTCTCGGGCATGAAGTCGATCGCGTAATCGCGCCATTCGCCGGCCGCCACCATGCGGCCGTAGAGATTCAAGATGGCCTGCAATTCGGCCCGGTCGAATGAAACCTGTTTCGGCGCGGCGGGGAAAGGAACGATGTGGGCCGAACCCTGCATCGCGCCGCCGCGCAGCGGCTCTGCGACGTCACCTTCGCTCATGAAGCCTCCCATGAAACGTTGTCCCCTGATGATGGGCTTCGTCGGCTAAGGGATCAACCCATCACGACACATTGAATCACGGGTTCTTTTGCAAATCTTATTCCTGCCGCATTCGTGCCCCGAAGGAGCCGTACTGAATTCCGTAAATGCTCAAGTTGCCTCGACGGCCCGGCTCATCGAACGGCTTGGACACGTCAGCCCCCCAGCCCTCTGAGTCGCTTGAGGAGCCGGGCCACCCTCGAGACACAAGGCTGCCTTCACGGCAGCCTTTTCTTTTGTCGAGAGCGCTTTGCGCATCGACATCGCAAAGCGCTCCGAAATCGTTTTGTCGTTAACGTTTCGTAAAGACAAAGCCCGCATCCGCAGATCACCAGCGCATCGTGCGGACCCAGAGGGCCGCGTCAGCGACCCGAGGGCCACGTCAGTGAAAAGTGGACCCGGTTTTCACTGGCGTGGCCCGCTGGGTCCGCGCCCAACGATGCGCTCTTCAAAGATGCGCTAGAGCATCGGACGATTTGTCGGACCCGCTTGGTTCCCACCTCTGCTCAGTGGAAAGAGGCGGAGCGTCGTGGATCCGCTTTTTCGTCCGATGCTCTAGAGCATCGGACGGTTAAACGGACGCATATCCGGCAGCCTTAAGGTAGTTCCAGCACTCTTGTGGTTCGAACAGGTTGCAGATCTCACCGAGCGCTCGCCAGAGCGCGTCGAACGTTCGGGCCTCGGCCTTGCGCAAGTGCGCTTTGATCTTGGCAAAGGCCTGTTCAATTGGATTAAGATCAGGCGAATAAGCAGGTAAAAACAGGAACCAGGCTCCGCGTTGCTTCAGACACTGAGCGGCCTTCTCGCTCTTGTGGACAGCCAGGTTGTCGAGGATCACCACATCGCCTTTGCGCAGCGTCGGCGCGAGCTGCGTCTCAATGTAAGCCTCGAACGCCAACCGGGTGATCGGGCCATCGATGATCCACGGCGCGCACAACTCGTTGCACCGTAGCCCAGCCAGAAAGGTATGGGTTTTCCAGTGTCCAAAGGGAGCTTTCATGCGTAGGCGCTGGCCCCTGCGGCTCCGCCCGCGCAGGCGCGTCATCTTGGTGTTGACATACGTCTCGTCCAGGAACACCAGCCGGTGCGTCTCCTGGCGCATGCGCGGCTGGCGCTGGGCATGCCAGACCCGGCGCTCATCCCGCACATCGGCGCGTGCGCACTCCGCCGCCATCAGGCATTTTTTTATATGAGAAGCCGTGCCGGCACAGGAAGCGCGAGAGCATCGCGGGAGCCGCAACGATCCCATGCTCAGTCAGCAGCCTTGCGGCCAGCTCGGGCATGGTGATGGCCGGCTCGGCCTCGACCGTCTGGATCAAGAAGCTCTCATAGGGCACCAGCTTGCCGCGTCCGGGCGGACGGCCTTGCCGGGCCGGTGCCGGCGAGCCGAACCGCCGCTTCCGCTGCACCAGCTTGATGGCGAAACTCTCGCTGACGTCAAAGTGCTGGGCTGCCGCCCGGCAGGAATGACCTGCATCGACAAAGTCGGCGACGCGCACCCGCAGATCCAGGGAATAGCAATGACCCATAATCCACCTCCCAGTCCAGGCAGTGAATCACAGCTCGGCCTCGCACAGAAGCCAGGAGTCTCATTTCCGGTCCGAGGCTCTAAAACCCCGACAGCACGATCTTGCCGCGCGTGCGGCCGCTCTCGATGAGGCCGTGCGCGCGCCTGAGATTGACGGCATCGATGGTGCCGATCACATCGGCGAGCGTCGTCCTGATCGTGCCCGCATCGACGAGGCGCGACGCCTCGCTCAGGATCTCGTGCTGACGCTCCATGTCGGCGGTCTGGAAGGTCGAGCGGGTGAACATGGATTCCCAGTGGATCGACACGCTCTTGCCCTTCAGCAGGCTGATGTCGAGTGGCGTCTTCGGATCGTCGATCAGGGCGAAGCGGCCCTGCGGCGCGATGGTTTTGGCGATCTCCGCGAAATGCGTCTCGGTCTGGGTGATCGAGAAGATGAAGGCCGGCGCGCCGAGCCCCAAAGCCTCGACCTGAGCGGCGAGGGGCTTGCTGTGATCGACCACATGATGCGCGCCAAGCTCCTTGACCCAAGCCTGCGTCTCCGGCCGCGAGGCGGTGGCGATCACGGTGAGATCCGTGAGCTTTCGCGCGAGCTGGGTCGCGATGGAGCCGACGCCGCCAGCCCCGCCGACGATCAGGATCGCCGGAGCCGCGCCCTTGACCGGACGCTTGATCTCGAGCCGGTCGAACAGGGTTTCCCAGGCGGTCAGGGTCGTGAGCGGCATGGCGGCCGCCTCCTCGAAGCTGAGGGATTTCGGCTTGGCGCCGACCAGCCGCTCGTCGACCGCGTGAAACTCGGCATTGGTGCCGGGCCGCGTGATGGCCCCGGCATAGAACACCTCGTCGCCCTCCTTGAACAGGGACACGTCCTTGCCCGTTCCTCTGACGATCCCGGAGGCATCGAAGCCCAGGACCTTCCAGCCGCCGGGCTCCGCTTGAGCCCGCATGCGCACCTTGGTGTCGACCGGGTTCAGGGACACAGCCTTGATCTCCACAAGCAGGTCGCGCGGCCCGGGCTCGGGGCGGGGCAGGTCGACATCGACGAGGGAGGAATCTTGGTCGATGGGCAGGGATTGCTGGTATCCGACGGCGCGCATGGCTTGTCTCCTGGTGATGGGGACATAGTTGGGCATAGGGTAGGATGCTGCAAGAACGCACAAAAACAGCCCATAGTGTCAAAAAGGATACCGTGATGCCGCGTGGGTCCCGGAGGGTGCCGAGGGTTCAGGGTTGCTCCGTCGAACGGACGATGAGCCTGATCGACGGCAAGTGGAAAATCATCGTACTCTACAAGCTCCTGCGCGGAACCTTGCGTTTCAACGAGCTGCGCCGGCTCATCCCGTCGATCACCCAGCGCATGCTCACCCATCAATTGCGGGAGCTCGAGGCCGACAGGCTCATCGTCCGCACGGTCTATGCCCAGGTCCCGCCCCGGGTCGAATATACGCTCACGGCCCGCGGCCGGAGCCTTGAGCCGGTGCTCATGGCGATGAAGGAATGGGGCGACGCGAATCTGTCGTCGGCGGAGGCTCAGGCAGCGTAAATCGTCTGTGCGCTGCAATAACTTAACGCTACCCCGCACGGAACGGCAGGCTTCGGTTGCGCAACCTTACGCTCTGTGGCAACGCTCCCGCAACTAAACACAAGAGGATGCGCGCATGAAGCTGGATACACCGACCAGCGGAAGCGAGTTGACGGCCGAGGCCGTTGCCGTGCTGGAAAAAGGCCATAAGGCCATTCCGCCAACCTTCCTGCGCGATCTGTTCGGGCGCGTGCCGCCCGAGGACCTCGCCCCCTATTCGCCGCAGACGCTGGCGGATCTCGCAGCGGAAGCCTTCGAGCACCTCAAGGCGCCCCGCACCCCGGACGGCGCCGACATCCGCCTCTTCGATTTCGAGATCGAGCGCGAGGGCCGGCGCCAGGACGTGACGGTGCTCGAGATCGTCAACGACAACATGCCCTTCCTGCTCGATTCGACGCTCGCCGAGATCGTCGACGAGGGCTATGAGCCGCTGCTCGTGGCGCATCCGATCCTGGCGGTGGAACGGGATGCGAGCGGTGCGCTCGTGCGCCTCGTCGGCGAGGCCACGGCAGCCTTGCGGCTCGGGGTGAAGCGCGAAAGCTTCATCCACATTCACCTGCCCCGCATCGACGATCCGGAAACCCGCACCCGCCTGATCGACACCATGCGCCTCGTCCACAACGACGTGGCGGTCGCCGTGCACGACTGGCCGGGCATGCGCGCCCGCGTCGCGGAGATCGTGCACAATTACCGCCTCAACCCTCCGCCCCTGCCGGAGGACGAGGTCAAGGAGGCGACCGCCTTCCTCGACTGGATCTCGCGCGACAACTTCACGTTCTTGGGGTTACGTGAATACCGTCTGCCTTCGGGCGACACCGCCGCTGATCCGGTGGAGGGCTCGGGCCTCGGGCTTCTGCGCGATCCGTCCGTGCGCGTGTTGCGGCGCGGGCGCGAGCTCGTGGCGATGACGCCGGAAATCCGCGCCTTCCTGGAGCGGCCGCAGGCCCTCATCATCACCAAGGCGAACGTGAAATCCCGCGTCCACCGCCGGGCGCATCTCGACTATATCGGCGTCAAGCTGTTCGACGAGAACGGGCGCCTGCGCGGCGAGTTGCGCATCGTCGGCCTGTTCACGGCGAGCGCCTATACCAACACCACCGCCGAGGTGCCTTACCTGCGCCTCAAGGTGGCGAAGCTGATCGCCCGCGCCGGTTTCGACCCGTCGAGCTATGCGAGCCGTGCGCTCCTCAACGTGCTGGAGAACTATCCGCGCGACGAGCTGTTCCAGATCGACGAGGATACGCTCTACCACTTCGCCATCGACATCATGAACCTGTCGGAGCGTCCGCGGGTACGCGCGCTCGCCCGCGTCGACGAGTTCGACCGCTTCGTGTCGGTTCTCGTCTTCGTGCCGAAGGACCGCTACGACACGCAGGCCCGCCTGCGCATCGGCCAGTTCCTCGCCTCGATCTACGAGGGGCGCATGTCCGCCTCCTATCCGGCCTATCCGGAAGGGCCGCTCTCGCGCACGCATTACATCATCGGCCGCGACGAGGGTCAGACGCCGCAGGTGGCGCGAGAGACCCTGGAGAAGGGCATTTCCGCCATCGTCCGCACTTGGAGCGACGCCCTGCGCGATGCGCTCGACGAGACCGTCGGCGGCGCGCGGGCGCGTTCGCTCGCCACCCGGTATGCCGAAGCCTTCAGCGCCGCCTATCGCGAGGCTTTCGGAGCCGAGCAGGCCATCGCCGACATCGCGCTTCTGGAGCAGCTCTCGGAGGCGCGGCCGCGCGCCGTCGATCTCTACCGCCGCGAGGGCGACGAAGAAACACGCGTGAACCTGAAGGTGTTCTCGCTCAACGTGGCGCTGCCGCTCTCGGAGCGGGTGCCGCTTCTGGAGAACCTCGGTTTCCGCGTCGTCAACGAGCGAACCTACCGGGTCGCCTTCAGCAACACCGACCGGGTGTGGCTGCACGACATGACCCTGGAGCGCGCGGCGGGCGGCGTCATCAAGATCGACGAGATCCAGGCGCTGATCGAGGCGGCCCTGCTCGCGCTCTTCCGCGGCCTCGCGGAGTCGGACGGCTACAACCGTCTCGTGCTCGAAGCCGGCCTCGGCTGGCGCGACGTCGCCATGGTGCGCGCGCTCGGCCGCTACCTGCGCCAGATCCAGGTCACCTACGCGCAGGATTACATCGCCGAAACGCTGGCCCGGCACGGCGGCATTGCTGCCGAGCTGGTCAAGCTCTTCTACGCCCGCTTCGACCCGCGCAAGGAGGCCGGGCGCGCCGCCGCCGAGGCCTCGATCCGCGAGCGGATCGAGGAACAGCTTAAGAATGTCACGAGCCTCGACGACGACCGGATCCTGCGCCGCTTCATCAACCTGATCGAAGCCGCGATCCGCACCAACTTCTTCCAGCTCGAGGACAACGGCCTGCCGCGCCAGACCATCGCGTTCAAGTTCGAATGCGCGAAGGTGGAAGGGCTTGCCCTGCCGCGGCCGCTCTACGAGATCTTCGTCTATTCGCCCCGCGTCGAAGGCGTGCATCTGCGCTTCGGCAAGGTGGCGCGCGGCGGCCTCCGCTGGTCCGACCGTCCGCAGGATTTCCGCACCGAGGTGCTCGGCCTCGTCAAGGCGCAGCAGGTCAAGAATGCGGTCATCGTGCCGGTGGGCGCCAAGGGCGGCTTCGTGCCCAAGCACCTGCCGCCGGCGAGCGACCGGCAGGCTTGGCTGACGGAGGGAACCGAGAGCTACAAGATCTTCGTGCGCACGCTGCTCCAGCTCACCGACAACATCGTCGGCGACGATGTGGTGCCGCCGGCCGATACGGTGCGCCATGACGGCGACGATCCTTATCTCGTGGTCGCCGCCGACAAGGGAACGGCCACCTTCTCCGACATCGCCAATGCGCTCTCCATCGAGAAGGGCCATTGGCTCGGCGACGCCTTCGCCTCGGGCGGCAGCCAGGGCTACGACCACAAGAAGATGGGCATCACGGCGCGGGGCGCCTGGGAGGCGGTGAAGCGCCATTTCCGCGAGATCGACATCGACATCCAGACGACGCCGGTGACGGTGGCCGGCGTCGGCGACATGTCGGGCGACGTGTTCGGCAACGGCATGCTGCTGTCGCGGGCGCTCAAGCTCGTGGCGGCCTTCGACCACCGCGACATCTTCATCGATCCGAATCCCGATCCGGAAGCCTCGTTCTTGGAGCGCGAGCGGCTGTTCGCCCTGCCGCGATCGAGCTGGCAGGATTACGACAAGAGCCTGATCTCGGCCGGCGGCGGCGTGTTCCCGCGCAACGCGAAGTCGATCCCGCTCTCGGACGAGATCCGCGCGCTTCTCGACATCGACAAGCCGCACGCGACGCCCGCCGAGGTGATGAACGCGATCCTCAAAGCCCGCGTCGACCTGCTCTGGTTCGGCGGCATCGGCACCTATATCCGCGCCGCGTCCGAGACCGACGAGCAGGTGGGCGACCGCGCCAACGATGCGATCCGCATCAGTGGGCCGGACGTGCGCGCCAAGGTGATCGGCGAGGGCGCCAATCTCGGCGTGACCCAGCGCGGACGCATCGAGGCCGCGCAGAAGGGCGTGCGCCTCAACACGGATGCCATCGACAATTCGGCCGGCGTCAACACCTCCGACGTGGAGGTGAACATCAAGATCGGGCTGACCACCCCTGAGCGCGACGGACGCCTCACGCAAGACCAGCGTAACGCGCTTCTCGCGGACATGACGGAGGACGTCGCAGCGCTCGTGCTGCGCAACAACTACCTGCAGACGCTCGCGCTCTCGCTGTCAGAGCAGCGTGGCCTCGCGGATCTCGGCTTCGCGCGCCGGCTGATGCATATGCTCGAAGCGCAAGGCCGCCTCAACCGCGCGGTGGAATATCTGCCCGACGACAGCATCCTCGCCGAGCGTGCCCGCCGCGGCGAGGCGCTGACGCGGCCCGAGCTCGCGGTGCTGCTGGCTTACGCCAAGCTCTCCCTGCACGACGCCCTGCTCGAGAGCCCGGTGCCGGACGATCCCTATCTCGGCAAGGAGCTGGAGCGCTATTTCCCCGCCGAGATGCGCGAGCGCTTCCCCGATGCGATCGCCAGCCATCGCCTGCGCCGCGAGATCATCGCGACGCAGCTCGCCAACGCGATCATCAACCGCGGCGGCTCGACCATGGTGGCCCGCCTCGTCGACCAGACCGGCGCGGATGCGCCCACCATCGCGGCGGCCTATGCAGCGACCCGCGATTCCTTCGGGCTTACCGAGATGAATGCGGCCATCGATGCGCTCGACGACAAGGTGCCAGGGCAGGTGCAGCTGCGTCTCTACGGCGAATTGCAGGATGTGCTCATGAACCGGATCGTCTGGTTCATCCGCAACGTGGATTTCGTCAATCACTCCCTCGACGAGATCATCGGCACCTACCAGTCCGGGGTTGCCGAGGTGGAGCGTCATCTCAAGGAGACGCTGTCGCCCGAATCGCTCGCCGCATGGGATGCACGCACGAAGGCGCTCGTGGACGAAGGCACGCCGGAGGAGCTTGCCCGGCGCATCGCGGCGCTGCCCGATCTGGTGGCGGCTCCCGACATCGTGCAGACGGCACAGAAGACCGGCAAGCCCGTTGCCGACATCGCCCGCACCCATTTCGCGCTCGAGGCCTCCTTCCGGCTCGGCGCGCTCATCGGCGCGGCGCAGGACATCCCCGTCAGCGATTATTTCGACCGGCTGGCGCTCGACCGCGCCATCGACAGCATCGCCTATGCCCATCGCGGCCTGACGGCTGAGGTGTCCTCGCTCGACCTCTCGGGCGCGGAGGCGGTGCGCGCCTGGAGCGAGAAGCGCGGCGCCGACGTCAACCGTATCCGAAGCGCGGTCGACGGCATCGTCTCCTCGGGCCTGACCCTGTCGAAGATCACCGTCGCGGCGAGCCTGCTCGGCGATCTCGCGCGGATGAGTTGAATTCTTCTGTTCGAGACAGAGTGCAGCAAGCCCTCCTCCCCCTTGTGGGGAGGAGTTGGAGGTGGGGGTGTGGGCGTAGCCTATCCGCGTGTGGCGGAAACACCCCCACCCCTAGCCCCTCCCCACAAGGGGGAGGGGGAAAGAGCGAGAGCCCTAAGCTAAGGGAAACCAAAGCCCTGTGAGAGACACCAATCCCCTCATGCCCTCGCGAAAGGCCTCACGCCCCGCGATCCTCGGCTGGCTTCTGTTCGACTGGGCCTGCCAGCCCTTCTTCACCCTCGTCACCACCTTCGTCTTCGCGCCTTATTTCGCCTCCGCGCTGGCGCCCGATCCGGTGACGGGGCAGAGCCTCTGGGGCTATGCGACCGCGGCAGCGGGGTTGGTGCTTGCCGTCCTCTCGCCGGTGCTGGGCTCGATCGCCGATGCGACGGGACCCAAGAAGCCGTGGATCGCGACCTGCGGCCTCGTGCTGTTCGCTGCATCCTTCGCGCTCTGGTACGCGGCGCCGGGGCAATCGCATGCCATCGCGATTGCGCTCGTCGGCTTTGCCTTCGGCACGGTGGCCGTGGAGGTGGCGGCGGTGTTCAACAATGCCATGATCCCGCATCTCGTGCCGCCGGAGCGCTACGGCCGCTTGTCCGGAACGGGCTGGGCGATGGGCTATTGCGGCGGCCTCGTCTCGCTCGTGATCGTGCTGGGCTTCCTTGCCGCCGATCCCGTTTCGATGAAGACGGTCTTCGGCCTCCATCCGCTCTTCGGCCTCGATCCGGCTGCCCGCGAGGGCGACCGCATCACCGGTCCGTTCTCGGCTCTGTGGTTCCTTCTCTTCGTGCTGCCGCTCTTTCTGTTCACGCCCGACATTCCCCGCTCCGCCATGAGCCTCAAGCAGGCTGCCAGAACAGGAATCGCGCAGGTGAAGAACACCATTGCGGATGCGCGCCGCCACGAGAGCGTCGGCCGCTTTCTCGTCGCCAACATGGTCTATCAGGATGCGCTGGTGGCGCTCTTCGCCTTCGGCGGCATCTACGGCGCCGGCGTGTTCGGCTGGCAGGCGATCGAGCTCGGGATCTTCGGCATCCTGCTCACCATCACCGGGACGCTGGGCGCGCTCGTCGGCGGGCGGCTCGACGACCGCATCGGCGCCAAGCCCGTGATCCTCGGCGCGATCCTCATCCTCGCGCTGGTCTGTGTCGGCGTGCTGTCGCTCGGGCGCGAGCATGTTCTCTTTGTCATTCCGACGGCCCCGCCCGCACCCGACGACGGCCTGTACGGCTCAGCACCGGAAAAGATCTTCGTGCTGCTCGGCCTCGTCATCGGCGCCGTCGCGGGACCGTTGCAGGCCTCGTCCCGCAGCCTGCTCGCGCGCCTCGTTCCCGCCGAGGCCGCGGGCCGCTATTTCGGCCTGCTGGCGCTCTCAGGCAAAGTCACGTCCTTCCTCGCCCCGCTCGCCGTCGCCGTCGCCACCGCGATATTCCAGACTCAAGGAGCGGGACCGGCGGTGCTGATCCTGTTCCTGTGCGTCGGTTTCTGGCTCTTGAGCGGCGTCAAGCGCGTGTGAGCGCTGCTCACTCCAGCGTCACCGCCGTGCCGCTGACGGTCACCATCATCATGCCCTCGTTCTTGCCGATGGCGCCGTAATCCATGTGAACGCCGACGATGGCATGGGCGCCGAGGCGCTGCGCCTCGTCGATCATCTCCTCGAGCGCGGTGTCGCGTCCGTCGCGCAGCACGCGCTCATAGGAGCCCGAGCGCCCGCCGACCACGTCGCGGATGGAGGCGAAGAAATCGCGGAACACGTTGGCGCCGAGAATCGCCTCGCCCGAGACGATGCCCTTGTAGGCGGCGATGCGGCGGCCTTCGATGCTGGGCGTGGTGGTGACGATCATCGAAATCTCCTTCTGCTCCGCTTCATATGGGGAGGGAGGGGAGAAACGTCATCAGGGACGGTGTTTGCGCTTTCCCGCGCCCCTTGCGGGGAGGGGCAGGGGTGGGGGTGGTTCGACGGGGTGACACACTCACATCTCACCCGCCACGTCATGGCCGGGCTTGTCCCGGCCATCCCGATCAGAAGAGCGCTTCTCTCAATCGAGATCACCGGCACAAGGCCGGTGATGACGTGGGATAGAATTTAGGCGGCCGGCGCCGGTCTTAGTGCCGGAAATGCCGATACCCCGTAAACACCATCGCGAGCCCGGCCTCGTCGGCGGCCTTGATGACCTCGTCGTCGCGCATGGAGCCGCCGGGCTGGATCACGGCGGTGGCGCCGGCCTCGGCCGCGGCGAGAAGACCGTCGGCGAAGGGGAAGAAAGCGTCTGAGGCGACCACCGAGCCCCTGGCGAGGGTCTCGGGCAGGCCTGCGGCCTTTGCCGCCTCGGCGGCCTTCCAGGCGGCGATGCGGGAGGAATCGACGCGGCTCATCTGGCCGGCGCCGATGCCCACCGTGGCGAGATCCTTCGCGTAGACGATGGCGTTCGACTTCACATGCTTGGCGACGCGGAAGGCGAAGCGCAGGTCGTCGAGCTCGCGCTCCGTGGGCGCGCGCTTCGTGACCACCTTGAGGTCCATGGCCTCGACCACCGCGTTGTCGCGGTTCTGCGCCAGGAACCCGCCGGCGACGGTGCGCAGGGTCAGGCCCTCCGCCCGAGGATCGGGCAGGGTGCCAGCGAGCAGCAGGCGCAGGTTCTTCTTGGCGGCAACGATGGCAATGGCCTCGTCGGTCGCATCGGGTGCAATGATCACTTCCGTAAAAATCTCGGTGATGGCCTTGGCGGCTTCAGCATCGAGCGGGCGGTTCATGGCGACGATGCCGCCGAAAGCCGAGACCGGATCGCAGCGCAAAGCCTTCTCGTAGGCCTCGCGCAGGGTGGTGCCCTCCGCTACGCCGCAGGGGTTGGCGTGCTTGACGATCACGATGGCGGCGGAGCGCTCAGGGACGAACTCCGCCACGGCCTCGTAGGCGGCATCGGTGTCGTTGATGTTGTTGTAGGAAAGCTGCTTGCCCTGCACCTGCCGGGCGGTGGCGACGCCGGGGCGGGTTTCCGGCGTGCGGTAGAAAGCGGCGCTCTGGTGCGGGTTCTCGCCGTAGCGCAGCACCTCCGCGATGGTGCCGCCGAGCGCGCGGAAGGGTGGGGTCTCCTCGGCGAGCTCGGCGGCGAACCAGTTGGAGATCGCCGCATCGTAGGCGGCGGTGCGGGAATAGGCCTTCTGGGCGAGGCGGCGACGCAGGGTCAGCGTGACCGAGCCGTCGTATCGGGCGAGATCGTCGAGGACGGACGCGTAATCGGCGCCGTCCACCACCACCGCCACGTCGCCGTGGTTCTTGGCGGCGGCGCGGATCATCGCCGGCCCGCCGATATCGATGTTCTCGATGCAATCGTCATAGGGCCTGCCGGCTGCCACCGTCGTCTCGAACGGGTAGAGATTGACCACCAGCAGGTCGATGGGGCGGATGCCATGGGCAAGCATCGCCGCCTGATGCTCCGGATTGCCGCGGATGCCAAGGAGCCCCCCGTGGACGGACGGGTGCAGCGTCTTCACGCGCCCGTCCATCATCTCCGGAAAGCCGGTGACCTCGCTCACGTCCTTCACCGCCAGGCCGGCTTCGCTCAGCGCCTTGTGCGTGCCGCCGGTGGAGACGAGCTCGATGCCGCGCTCGGAGAGCGCGCGGGCGAAATCCACGAGACCCGTCTTGTCGGATACGGAAAGCAGAGCGCGGGTGACGCGCTTCAGGTCGCTCGGCATGGCGGCCGCTCCATTCAAGGAAAAAGATGCGGGCGCGATACCACGGCAGGCCGGGGATGGGAACCTGCTGCGGCCGCATAGGCGGAAGACGCTAGCGCGGCACGATTCCGCGGCAGACCCAGGCGGTGGCCGCGAAGGATCGCGGGCCATCGGGCTCGCCGGCTTCGTAGGCGGCGCGCAAGGCTCGCTCGAACGCCGCACGGCGCTCGTCGTCCAGGCCGGTGGTATATTTCCCGAGCGGCCCTTCGCCATCGGCGATCGGGCGCCAGTAATCCTCGAAATCCTGAAAGTCCATGTGGATCGTGATGGCGGTTTCCTTGACCTTGTCGAGACCGGTTTTCGTCCAGAGCGCCTGCATCTCGCCGCGTCGCGTCAGCGGCTTGAAGTAGTTCTCGCCACGAATGCTCGCGGAGGAAGGGTCGAGCACGGCCGCCGTATCCCAGAACATGCGCTGGACCGGCATGCCGCCGAAACTGTCCCAGACGGCAGCAGCAACCACCCCGCCGGGTTTCGTCACGCGAGTCATCTCGCTCAGCGCCTGCTCCGATTCCGGGATGAAATGAAGCACCAGCAGCGCCACGGTCCTGTCGAAGGAATCGTCCGGAAACGGAAGTTCGCAGGCATCGCCGCGGGCGATCGTGATCCGGGAATCGGTGTTCCGCTCCCGCGCGGCTTCCACATAGGTCTCGGAATAGTCGATGCCGTCGATGCTGCCGACATCGGCGACCTCAGGGATGGTGAAGGTCAGGCTGCCCGTGCCGCAGCCGACATCGAGCACCCGCTCGCCCGGTTCCAGCCCCGCAAATTCGAGAAAGGGCCGTGCGAGTCTCCGGCTCCACCGGCCCATGAGCTGCTCATACGCATCGGCACTCTTCGCATGGAACTTGGAGGACATGCTTCGCTCCAATGTCGTCGGGGATTCGAACGCAACGCCGCTCAATCGTAGCAGATGAGCGGGCCTCGATGGCAGTCTCCTTTGGAGATAGGCCGGAGGCGGACATCGCCAGACCTCGGCAGCACTTGCCTCGCGGTTCAAGAAGCTTGGCGGATAGTGTTTCTTCTGCTAGGACTTCTGTCATGATCAACCGCGTGTCCCGCCTTACCATGCACTGGACGTACCTGAGAGGGTGCGCGGGATGGCTGTTGCGCTGATGCGTGCGTGATCATTCCGAGGACCCTCCCGAGGCGGGTAGGGTCCTGTGGTTCTGCTCTCCTCATGTCGATTGTGGAGAGCGAGCATGAACACACATTTCCCTTCGCCGAAACGCAAGATCCGCTTCTATCCGGCCATTCTCGCTTTCAGGAATTTTGCATCCTGGGTGAGCAGTATCCGCGGGCGGTGGAACCGATTTATCCACCGGCGGGCATTGCAAAGGCTGGAGCAGCTCAACGACCATGCGCTGCGAGACATCGGTCTCTGGCGCGAGCCTGAAAGCCGGATGGACGAGTGGTGGAGAATGAATCCGCCGCCTTGATGAAACGAAGATGGTGAGGGCTCGGGGACTTCAAATCCTCCGAGTCTTCACTAACGGATCGACAGACCTGTCTTCAGAGCAGCTCCGGCCCCAGATCCTGAGGCTCGCTCGGATCGTAGCTGCGCGCCAGACGTTCAAAACGCCAGCGCACGACAGGCGTCTCGCTGGGGCGGATGGTCAGCACTATCTGCTCCGTGCGCCGCATCCCGTCGGCGGTGGCGAGAAAGATGCTGTCCTCGAGCTGCGCCTCGGTCGGAGCGGCGGAAAACTGCCAGGCCTCCTTGTTGGGCAACACCAGCATCACCGCCCGGCCTCCTTGAGCGCGGCTCGCCTTGATGCCGGGCGCCAGATGGAAGCGGATGACCGCCTGCGCCGTTCCGGCGCGGCCGCCTACGGTCAGGAAATTGTCCTCGCCGTCCAGCACGTTGCCCTTGGGCGAGAGCTGCCAGCGCCGCTCATGGGTGATGCCGAAACGCGGCTTGTAGCCGTCATGGCTGGCGCCGAGGATCTGAGCGTGCTCGCGCTCGCTGCGCTCCGCCGCCACCCGCTCAGGCGCGCTGAGGACGATGGGGCCGACCCGGCGCAGAAGCCAGGCCGAGATCCTGCGCTGCAGCCAGCCGCCCTTCTTGTCGACGATCTGGCACGACGACACGTCGTCGATGGAAGCGGTCGAATGGGCCGCGGTCGAACGCGAGGCCTGGATGATCGCATCGCCCGCGATATAGGGCGTTCCGCAATTGACCACGATGCGCTGCGCGGCGCTCGAGAACTCGAAGGACAGGCAGCCGGCGCCGGCATTCTGCGACAGGGGACGCGGCGGGGGAGCGCCCACATCGGCCACCAGCAGCGTGCGGCCGGCCTCCAGCCGCTCGTAGCCGGAATGCGGCGCGTGCTGGATCGGCTGGCTGCGCATGTCGTCGTAGGTGAGCAGCGTCGCAAGATGATCGGCAGCCGTCACGCCCATGCCGTTGAAATGGGAGAGGGTGCCGTCCCCGTGCCGGAACAGGCGCACCATCGGCAGCATCCGGTCGATGGCGTGGAGCAGGGCGTCCGGCGTGTCGACCTCGCGGCTGGCGAACATCTGGCGCAGGGGCAGGAGATCGAACAGGAGATCGACGGCAATGCGCGGGTTGCGGCTGACATGGCCACCGTCCGCCAGGATCTGCCGTTCGAGCTCGCGGGCGAGCAGGCGGCTTGCGCGACGCAAATTGCGGTCGAGGCCCTCGCAGCACAGGCCGGCATAGCAGAGCGCGATCGCCGCCATGAGCTGCTGGAAGGGCAGGGCGCCGGAGCGGACCTGCCGTTCCAGCTTGCGCACGTGCTGGCCGATGATTCTCAGGAAACGCTGGTAGAAGGCGTGGTCGGCGCCTTCCAGGATCAGCGGCGACTGGCTGATCAGGGACATGAGCCGCCGCGCGGTGATCTCGGGACTGCAGGCGATGCGCTTGTCGCCGAGCTTGGAGGTGACGAACTCGTCTACCAGGGAGCGGGCATTGGCCTGGGCGAGCGCGGTGCCGGCGGCCCTTAGGTGGCGCAGCCAGCCGAAGCCGTAGAGCGCCTCGCCCCAGGCGCGGCTCGGCGGGGTGAAGGCGAAGGGCGAGCGCCCGCCCGTGGTGATCGCGCGGCCGGAAAAGGCGAAGAAGCCGGAATAGATGTCGGTGGCGATGGTGGGATCGGCCGTGCGCAGATCCTGCGGCGCGAAGTGCAGCCGGGTCGGCACGGGCGCGCTCGAGAGGCGCGTCAGGCTCCACACCATGCCTTCGCGCATGGCGCGGCCGGCCTCGCGAACGGCAAGCCTGTACAGACGCCAGCGATCCGGCCCGAAATCCACCCGTGGCGCTCCCTCTGTCGGCTTGAATCCCAGCCAACTTAGAAGAGGAGTTCCTGCTGACCGGTTAACAGCCGGTAAGAGACGATTCACCTTAGCTACGATCCTTTGTGCACAAAACGTGCGACAAAGAAGCCGTCGAGGCCGGAGCGGTCATGGTCTGCGAGGACCAGATGGCTCGGCAGGGTGCGCAGGTCGCCCTGCGGCGTGATGCATTCGGAAAACCCGCCGATCTCGTCGGGAGTGACGGGCTTGCGGGCGAAGTCGGGATGGCGGGCCAGGAAGGCCTCTGCCTGACGCTCGCCTTCCTCGGCTTCGAGCGAGCAGGTGCAGTAGACCAGCCGCCCGCCGGGCTTGAGCAGTCCTGCCGCCTTGTCGAGCAGGCGGGTCTGAAGGCCCGAGAGCTTGCGGATGTCTTCCTCGCTTTTGGTCCAGGCTACGTCCGGATGGCGGCGGATGGTGCCGGTGGCCGAGCAGGGGGCGTCGAGCAGGATCGCGTCGAAGGGCTCAGCATCGAGCTTTTCCGCATCGAGGGCCTTGGTCTCGGCCTTCAGATGCAGGCGGGCGAGGTTTTCCGCGAGCCGCTCCAGCCGCTTGGCCGAGCGGTCGACCGCGAGCACCTCGGCGCCGGCCGCTGCGAGCTGCGCGGTCTTGCCGCCGGGCGCGGCGCAGAGGTCGGCGATGCGCTCGCCGGGCTTCGCCTGGAGCAGGCGGGCGGGGAGGGCGGCGGCCGCATCCTGCACCCACCATTCGCCGTCTTCGTAACCGGGGAGCTCGCGGATCGCGGTGCGCTCGACGAGGCGGATGCTGCCGGTGGGCAGAAGCACGCCGCCGAGGCGCTCGGCCCAGGCTTCCAGATCCGCCTTCACCGTCACATCGACGGAGGCCATGGCGCGGTGCGCCTCGACGATCTGCGCGGCGAGCGGCTCTCCGTATTGCGCGATCCAGCGCTGCTCGAGCCAGGTGGGGGTATCGAGCCAGGGATCGTCCTGTTCAAGGATCTGATCGCGCTCGCGGGCGACACGGCGCAGGACGGCATTGATGAAGCCGCCGGCGTGATGGAGCTTGGGATCGTCCTGGGCGAGCTGCACCGCGCTGTCGACGGCGGCATGGTCCGGCACGTCGAGAAACAGGATTTGCGCGGCGCCGATGGCGAGCAGATGCATCAGGCGCTCGTCCTTGGGCGGCTTGTTGAGCCGTTCCCTTAAGGCGTGGCCGAGAGTGCCCAGGCGCCGGAAGGTGACGATGGCGATGGCGCGGGCGAGCGCCTCGTCGCGGGCGGAGAGATTTTCCGCGCGGGACAGCTCCTCCATGACGTCGTCGAGCGGCACGCGCCGCTTCATGGTCTCCGTCACCGCCATCCAGGCGAGGCGGCGTGGCCCAAGGCCCTGTTCGTTCGATTGATCCAAAATTTATCCCCAGGGCCCGCGGCGTGTGCCGGTCGAGCCCCCAGTAGAACCCCAAGGGCTCGATGAACGCTGCTGGAAGAAGCCGGGCGGCTGCGCCGGCGTGCCCATCTCCTGCGCCAAAGCGTGCAGGGCCGCAATCCGGTTTTCCGTCGCGGGGTGGGTCGAGAACAGGTTGTCCACGCCCCGCCCCGAGAGCGGGTTGATGATGAAGAGCGAGGCCGAGGCCGGATGGCGCTCCGCGTCCATGTTGGGAATATGCGCCACGCCGCCGGCGATGCGCGCGAGCGCCGAGGCGAGCGACAGCGGCTGGCCGCTGATCTCGGCGCCGAGCTTGTCGGCGTCGTATTCCCGCGAACGGCTGATCGCCATCTGGATGATCATGGCGGCGAACGGCGCGAGCAGGGCGGTGGCCAGCATCACGATGGGGTTCGGCCGGTTCTCGCCCCGGCCGCCGAAGAGGAAGCCGAACTGCGCCAGCGTCGCGATGGCGCCGGCGATGGTGGCGCTTACGGTCATGATGAGCGTATCGCGGTTCTTGATATGCGCAAGCTCGTGCGCCATCACGGCCGCCACCTCGTCATGGGAGAGCATGTGCAGCAGGCCCGTGGTGGCCGCCACCGCCGCATTCTCCGGGTTGCGCCCGGTGGCGAAGGCATTGGGCTGCGGGTTGTCGATCAGGTAGACCCGCGGCATGGGCAGCCCGGCCCGTCCTGCAAGGTCGCGCACCATATGGACCAACTCCGGCGCGGTGCGCTCGTCCACTTCCACCGCGTGGTGGGCGGCGAGCGCCAAGCGGTCGGAATTCCAATAGGCGAAGACGTTGGTCGCAAGGCCTAAGCCCAACGCGATCATCATGCCGGTCCCACCGCCGAGAAAGTAGCCGACCACGCCAAACAGGGCCATCAGGCCTGCCAGCAGCATTCCGGTCTTGACGGTGTTCATTGCGGTCTCCACCTCAACGTCAACGAAAATCCATCCTTCGAACCCTATGTGGGAACGGTCCAGCTCTCTCCCAAGAGCCTCCCAACAGCCTCCCATGAGGCGCGGAGATCTGGCATAAGGCGCCGCATGAGCATGAACGACAACACCCCCTCGGATCGCCCCATCGAAGGCGCCGCCCCCGGCAAGCCTCTGTCTCCCGCAGCCCAGCGCGCGCTGGAGGAGGCCGCGAAACGCCGCCTCGAGATCGATGCCCGCGCGGCCGAGATCGCCAGGCAGAAGGAACTCCAGGGCCGCGGCGGCCTCGAGCCCGTCCGCTACGAGGATTGGGAGGTGAAGGGCCTGGCGAGCGATTTTTGAAGAGCGACTTTCGAACCTCGATGCGGAGCCAGCCCGCAAGGCCGAACTTTACTCACGCGGCATATGCGCATAATATATGCACATATGTTTTTTGGGAGATAGCAATGCCCAAGCCTGCCGGACAAGCGCGGGATCGGCGCCCAACCAATGTCACCCTTCCTGTCGCGCTCGTTTCCGAGGCGAAAGCCCTCGACATCAATGTCTCCCAGGCTTGCGAAAGCGGATTGGCTCGCTCGGTGGCGGAAGCCCGGAAAGCCCGTTGGCTGGAGGAAAACAAGGACGCCATCGAAGCCTACAACGTGATGGTCGAACGGGACGGGTTGCCGCTGGACGAGTTCCGGCAATTCTGATGGGCCAGTTCGACGTTTATGCCGGCATCGGCCGCTCCACCCGGCTTGTGGTCGATCTGCAATCCGACATCCTGGCACCGATCGCCACGCGCATCGTTGCGCCACTCTTCCAGCGGAGCGAGACACCACTCCTCACCGAACTGACTCCGCTGGTTCGCCTCGACGGGCGCGATCTCGTCGTGATGATCCCGCTCCTGGCGTCTATTCCCGTCCGCGAGTTGCAGCGCCCCGTCGGTTCCCTCGCCACCGATCAGGACGCGATCAAGCGGGCACTCGACGTTCTGTTCCTCGGCTTTTGAGTGTGTTGCGAAAAGCGAGCGGCTCTATACAAAATCGGAGGAGCCGAAAAAATCTTTAGCCGCATGTCACATCCGTCATCGCTGTCTCGTCTTAGCATCGTAAGCAACACGATGCATAAGGACTTAAGACGATGCTGAAAGCCCGGTTGATCCCCTTCGAGGTCGCACCTGGCGCCCTCAAGCCAATGATCGAGCTGGAAAAGAACCTGACGAACAGCGGTCTCGAGCACAGCCTGATCGAGCTGGTGAAGACCCGCGCCTCGCAGATCAACGGCTGCGCCTATTGCATCCACATGCACACCAAGGATGCCCGCGCCAACGGCGAGACCGAGGAGAGGCTTTATCTCCTGAGCGCCTGGCGGGAATCACCCCTCTACAGCGACCGCGAGCGGGCCGCGCTCGCCTGGACCGAGGCCCTGACGCTGGTGTCCGAGACCCATGCTCCCGATGAGGACTATGAGGAGCTCAGCCGGCACTTCACGCCCGAGGAGCAGGTCAAGCTGACGCTCCTGATCGGTGCGATCAACACCTGGAACCGGATCGCCATCGGCTTCCGTTCCATCCATCCGGTCGAGGCGAGCCGTGTCGCTGCCTGACGGCGACGCCGCGGACCGGTTCCAGCCCCTCAGGCCGGGGCTGGTCCGCCTCGCCTACCGCATGCTCGGCTCCATCGCGGAAGCCGAGGATGTGGTGCAGGAGGCCTATATCCGCTGGCATCAGACGGACCGCTCCGCCATTCGCGAACCGGGCGCCTTCCTGTCCAAGACCGTCACGCGCCTGTGCCTCGACATCCTCAAATCGGCGCGGGTCAAGCGCGAGACCTATATCGGGCCCTGGCTGCCCGAGCCGGTTCTGGAAACGGAGGGCGCGGACGAGATGAGCGAGGACCTCTCCATGACGCTGATGCTGGCGCTGGAGCGGCTCTCGCCCCTCGAACGCGCGGCCTTCCTGCTGCACGACGTGTTCGGCCTCGGCTTCGACGAGGTCGCCACGACTTTGGACCGGGATCCGGCCGCCGTCCGCCAGCTCGCGGCGCGGGCGCGCAAGAATGTGCAGGCCGACAGGCCGCGCTATGCCATCGACCGCGAGGAGGGCGAGCGGATGACCGACGCCTTTCTCGCCGCCTCGCGCAGCGGCGACCTGACGGCTTTGCGGACGATCCTGGCCGAGAACGTGGTCGCCTATACCGATGGCGGCGGCATCCGCAACGCGGCGCTGAATCCGCTCTTCGGCTTCCACAGGGTCTCTGGCCTGTTCAGGGGCGTGGCGCGCAAGACGGACTTCGCCATGCCGCCTGTTCTCTACAAGGGCCTGATCAACGGGCTTCCCGGCTATGTCACCCTGGAACAGGACGGGGTCGTCCAGACCACGGCCATCGACATCGAGGATGGCCGTGTCGTCGGGATCTACATCGTGCGAAATCCCGAAAAGCTCGGGCACCTGTCGGATCTGCCGGGCTCCAAAACCCTTTCCTGACGTGGATGGTGGCGCGGGACAGGTTGTTCTGCCTGCCGCCGCCCGCTACCTTGCCCCGAAAGGGGAAAGTGCATGGCTGGGGCAGGCGAGACGGCACGGCTGGAGATGTTCCGGGATCTGTTGAGCGATGCGCACCGCGCGCTCGATCTCCAGTTCGGTTTTGAGCTGTGGGACGGCTCGACGATCCCGGCGGATCTGCCGTCCTATGCCATGCGCCTCGTCATCAGGCGCGAGAGCGTGGTCGCGGCTCTTCTTCGCCGCCCGAACCTGGACACGGCGCTCAACGCCTATGTATCCGGGTTGCTCGATCTCAAGAATGGCACGATCTTCGACCTCGCCGACCAGCGGCCGCGCGGGAAGGTCGGGCGCCAGCTGAAGGGGATCGGCAAGCTCAAGGCACTGAAGACCGCCTATCACTTCCTGCGCGCGCCGGCCGACATGCCGCGCCCCCTCGCCCGGGTCGAGGACAAGGCGGACGCGCGGGATGGCAGGCCCCAGACCAACAAGCAGAACGTCGCCTACCATTACGATGTGTCGAATGAGTTCTATCAGCTCTTCCTCGACCCGGAGATGGTCTATACCTGCGCCTATTTCCAGCCGGACTGGCACGACGACATCGCCCGTGCTCAAGTCGACAAGCTCGACATGATCTGCCGCAAGCTGCGGCTCAAACCCGGCGAGCGTCTTCTCGACATCGGCTGCGGCTGGGGCGCTCTCATCTGCCACGCGGCGCAGCATTACGGCGTCAAGGCCACCGGCGTGACGCTCGCCGAGGAGCAGGCGGCTTTGGCGCGGGAGAAGGTGCAGCGCTTAGGGCTGCAGGACCGGGTCGAGGTGCTGGTGAAGGATTTCACACAG
This sequence comes from Microvirga ossetica, assembly GCF_002741015.1. NCBI lineage: Bacteria > Pseudomonadati > Pseudomonadota > Alphaproteobacteria > Hyphomicrobiales > Methylobacteriaceae > Microvirga > Microvirga ossetica. The sequence continues at coordinate 2,887,739 of NZ_CP016616.1, forward strand.
ATGGAAGGCGAGTTCGACAAGATCTCCTCCATCGGCATGTTCGAGCATGTCGGGATCGCCAACCACCCGTCCTATTTCACCGCCGTGCATCGCCTGCTGCGCCCGCGGGGATTGTATCTCCATCACACCATCGCGCGGCGCGCCAAGCGCAGCGAAAAAGCCTTCCGCAAGCTGAAGCCCGAATACAAGGCGCTCACCCGCTACATCTTCCCCGGCGGCGAGCTCGATCATCTCGGCATGTCCATCTCCAACCTGGAGCGCTACGGCTTCGAGGTCCACGACGTGGAGGCCTGGCGCGAGCATTACCAGCGCACCACGCGGCTGTGGTGGGAAAACCTCAACGCCCGCCGGAAAGAGGCGGAGGCGCTCGTCGGGCCGGAGAAGACGCGCATGTGGCTGCTCTATCTCGCCGGCTGCTCGCTCGCCTTCGAGCGTGCGGCGGTGGGCGTCAACCAGACGCTCGCCTCCAAGCGCACGCGCGGAGCCTCTGGCGTGCCGTCGAGCCGGGCGGATTTGTATTCATAAGGAAGGGCACTGTGGTGCTTCTGTCATCGCGTTCACCGGCACAAGGCCGGTGACGAGGGGTGTTACGGCACCACCACCACGCGCGTGCCGACGCTCACCTGATCGTAGAGATGGACGATGTCCTCGTTGAGCATGCGGATGCAGCCGTAGGACGCGTAGGTGCCGATGGAGCTCGGGCGGTTGGTGCCGTGGATGGCGTATTCGTCGAGGCTGAGGGTGAGCGCCCGTGCGCCCATGGGATTGTTCGGCGCGCCGCCGGGGATCACGTCGGGCAGACGCGGGTTGTCGTGCTTGACCTCCGCCGGCGGCGACCAGGCCGGGCGGACATATTTGCCGTCGATCTGCGCCTCGCCGAACCATTGCTTGCCGGGCTTGCCCACCGCCACCCGGTAGCGCAGGGCGGTGCCGTCGCCGCGCACGAAATAGAGCTTACGCTCGCCGGTCTTGATGAGAACGGTGCCCGGTGAAACGCGCCCGTCGAAGGGCACGACCTCGCGGGCGGATGCGCTTGCGGCGCTGAAAGCGATGCCGATCATGGCGGCCATGGCGAATGCGGTGCGCACACACATGTCTCGAACCCTCCCGCGGATGATGCGTGAGGATGAGACGCGAGAGGAATGCTCAAGGTTCCAGCCGCTATGCGCCGATGCGGTTCAGATCACCGGATCCCAGGCCAGCATGCGGTCGTCGGCGTCATGCGAAACCTGCTGCGGACGACGGTTCACCATTCGCGCATGCAGCTGCTTCACCGTGCGGCTGGCGGTCGTGAGGAAGAGGAAGGGCAGGAAGGCGTGGACCAGGGCCGCCATACCGGCGGCGAGAAGCGGGCCGGCGAAGCTCAGGGCGACATTCATGTGCTCGAAATAACTTTCGCCCACGGATTCCGGATGATCGGTGAAAAGATGCTTCAAGGACATGCGATGCGCTCCTGGAGGACACCTTGAGGGTATGCCCGGAGCGGAGCAAGCTCAACAGCATTCCTCCGGCCAAGTTGTGCGTCCCGTCACTTCACGATCATCGATCAGCCGGTGCTGCAGCCTGCCGATAAGAACATGGCCGGGACGGTGCCCGGCCATGATGGCGTCTTGTCCGACGGCACGTCCTAAGCCGCCTGCGTGCGCTTGTTCTGTCTGTTGCTGATCAGGTCGTCGACCACGGCCGGATCGGCGAGCGTCGAGGTGTCGCCGAGCGCGCCGAACTCGTCCTCGGCGATCTTGCGCAGGATGCGGCGCATGATTTTTCCTGAGCGGGTCTTCGGCAGGCTGGGGGCGAACTGGATCAGGTCGGGCGAGGCGATGGGGCCGATCTCCTTGCGCACCCAGGCGACCAGCTCCTTGCGCAGGTCCTCCGAGGGCTCCTCGCCCGCCATCAGGGTGACATAGGCGTAGATGCCCTGGCCCTTGATGTCGTGCGGATAGCCGACAACCGCGGCCTCCGACACCTTCGGATGGGCGACCAGCGCCGATTCCACCTCCGCCGTGCCCATGCGGTGGCCGGAGACGTTGATCACGTCGTCGACGCGGCCGGTGATCCAGTAATAGCCGTCCGCATCGCGCCGGCAGCCGTCGCCGGTGAAGTACTTGCCCGGATAGGTCGAAAAATAGGTCTGCACGAAGCGCTCGTGGTCGCCGTAGACCGTGCGCATCTGGCCGGGCCAGGAATCGGCGATCACGAGATTACCCTCGGCCGTGCCGTCGAGCACCTTGCCGTCCGCATCCACCACCTCCGGCTTCACGCCGAAGAAGGGCCGTGTGGCCGAGCCCGGCTTGAGCTTCGTCGCGCCGGGGAGCGGCGTGATCAGGATGCCGCCGGTCTCCGTCTGCCACCAGGTGTCGACGATCGGGCAGCGGTCGTCGCCGACCACGCGATGGTACCATTCCCAGGCTTCCGGATTGATCGGCTCGCCGACCGAGCCCAAGAGGCGCAGCGACTTGCGCGAGGTCCGCTTCACCGGCTCCTCGCCCGCCTGCATGAGCGAGCGGATCGCGGTCGGGGCGGTGTAGAAAATGTTGACCTTGTGCTTGTCGATCACCTCCCAGAAGCGGGAGATCGAGGGATAGGTCGGCACGCCCTCGAACATCAGGGTCGTGGCGCCGTTCGCCAGCGGTCCGTAGAGGATGTAGGAATGGCCCGTCACCCAGCCCACATCGGCCGTGCACCAGTAGATGTCGCCGTCGTGGTAGTCGAAGACGTGTTGGTGCGTCATCGCGGCGTAGACGAGATAGCCGCCGGTGGTGTGCAGCACGCCCTTCGGCGTGCCGGTCGAGCCCGAGGTGTAGAGGATGAAGAGCGGATCCTCCGCGTTCATCTCCTCGTAGGGGCATTCGTCGGACACGAGCTCGGCGGCCTCGTGGTAATAGACGTCGCGGCCCGGCACCATGTTGACGGGAGAGCCGGTGCGGCGCACGACCAGCACGTGATCGACGACGCCCGCGCCGACGCGCTCGATGGCGGCGTCCACGTTCACCTTCAGCGGCACCTTGCGGCCGCCGCGCAGGCCCTCGTCGGCGGTGATGATGAAGGCGGACTTGGCGTCCTGGATGCGGCTTGCGAGCGAATCCGGCGAGAAGCCGCCGAACACGACCGAGTGGATCGCGCCGAGCCTGGCGCAGGCGAGCATGGCATAGGCCGCTTCCGGGATCATCGGCATGTAGATCGTGACCCGGTCGCCCTTCTCGACGCCGCGGTTGCGCATGATGTTGGCCATGCGGCAGACCTCGTCGTGAAGCTCACGATAGGTGATCGTCTTCGACTCGGCTGGGTCGTCGCCTTCCCAGATGATCGCGACCTGATCGCCTCTCGTGTGGAGATGCCGGTCGATGCAGTTATAGGCGACGTTGGTGACGCCGTCCTCGAACCAGCGGATCGCGACGTTGCCGGGGCCGAAATTGGTGTTCTTGATCCGGGTCGGGGCCTTGAACCAGTGGATGCGCTTGGCTTCCTCGGCCCAGAAGGCGTCCGGATCCTTGATGGAAGCCTCGTACTTCGCCAGATAGCCGGCATCGTCCAGATAGGCGCGGTGGCTCCACTCGGACGGAACGTCGTAGATCTTCTCTTCCATGGCGCTTCTCCCAGACGCATCCTCGAATAGAATTAGCGCTAGGTTTAAGGAAAGAGAGAGGGGCCCGGCAAGCGGGGCGGGGATCGGACTTTGGTCTTTGCTCCTTTCGGAGGGTTACCGGACCTACATGCCGAAGGCGCCGATCACCGCCCCCTCCACGAACAGGACCGCAAGCCAATGGCCGCTGTCGATAAGGGTCAGGAGCGGTCGCGCTCCGGAAAAGCGGTGATTCACGACCATGCTGGTGGCAACGAAGCCGAGCCAAGCGAGGAAGCCCGTCGCGATTCCGCTCGCGAGCGTCACCGGCCCGAGCTGGACGATGAAGAATGCCAGCACCGATGCCATAACCAGTTCCGCGACGAAGGATGTGATGAAAGGCGCAACCGAGGGTTTGCCGGAGGAGCCCGTCAGCTCCTCCCGCGTCTTGCCGAGGGCCGTCATCCACGACTTGCCCAAGGCCATGTACCAGACCGCCCCGACGAGCCATGCGGCGATCACGGCGAGGAAAACGGCGAGATAATTGATGCCAGACATTCTTCAGCCCCCTGGAAAGGTGTCAGGATAGAACGTTTCCTTCAATCCGCCCATCTTGCAGATGAGCTTCCATTCCTCCAGGCTTCAGGGCTTCGGCAGCGGTTTCACCGCCTCGTCCTCGTTCGAGTTTTCGAAGAAGTCCCCTCATCCTGCTCCATCGCTATGAAGTATTTGGAACCGGCGCTGAGACGATCCGGCCTTCCCGGCGTTGTCCTGGCGAGGTGTCGCAGTCACCATGGCCGAGCCCCTCAACTCCGATCATCGCGCCAATCGGCTCCTGGCCGCCTTGGAGCCGGCGGATTTTGCATGCCTTGAAGCCGATCTCGTGCTGGTCGATCTGGCGCTGAAGCAGGTCCTCTACGAAATGGAGGATCATGTCAGCCACGCTTATTTCCCCCATGACGCCATCGTTTCGCTGGTGAATGTCATGAAGGACGGCACCACCACCGAAGTGGCGGTGTTCGGACGCGAGGGTGTTCTCGGCCTGCTGAGCGCGCAGGTCAGCCACAAGGCGTTCGGACGCTATATCGTGCAGATGGCGGGCTCCGCCTCGCGCGTTTCGCTCGAGCGCCTCGACGAGGTCCGCAACGCCCGTCCCGGCTTGCGCCAGCTGATCCGGAACTACAGCGAAGCCCTTCTTGCCCAGACCTTCCAGACCGTCTCGTGCAATGCCATCCATCCGGTCGAGGCGCGCTGCTGCCGCTGGATCCTCAGCATGCATGACCGGGCCGATCAGGACAAACTGTCCCTGACCCACGAGTTCCTGGCCGAAATGCTCGGGGTGCAGCGCTCCACCGTCAGCACGGTCGGCCGCACGCTCCAGGAGGCGGGACTGATCCGACAGAGCCGCGGCGGCATCACCGTGATCGACCGGGCGGGTCTCGAAGAGACGGCCTGTGAATGCTACGGCCGGATCCGCCAGATCTACCAGCGTCTGCTGCCCGCCACGTATCCTTGACCGGACTCATCCTTGACCGGACTCATTCCTGGCGGATCCTCTCGTTCCGGTTCGGCTTTCCGATCCTTAAAGCCCGCCCATCTTGCAGATGAGCTTCCATTCCTCGTCCGTCACCGGCTGCACCGAGAGGCGGGAATTGTTGACGAGGATCATGTCCTTGAGCCGCGGCTCCTTCTTGATGTCTTCCAGGGTCACGGGCTTCGGCAGCGCTTTGACTGCCTTGATGTCGACCATGCCGAACTTGCCGGTCTCGTCCGTGTGGTCCGGGTAGTATTCCTTGATCACCTCGACGATGCCGACGACGGCCTTGCCCTCGTTGGAATGGTAGAAGAAGCCCTGCTCGCCCTTCTTCATGGCCATCAGGTTCTGCTTGGCGACGTGGTTGCGCACGCCGTTCCAGTGCGTCCCCTTCTTGCCTTCGGCGACCTGGGCGTCCCAGGACCAGGTGGAGGGTTCGGATTTGTAGAGCCAGTGGGCCATCGACGCATACTCTTCGTTTTACGTTTCGGACTTGATCGGACGGTTCATCAGCGCATCGACCGCCTGGTCGAGATTCCATGCGCCGGAAAGGATCTGGTCGACCGCTTCCGCGATCGGCATGTCGACGTTTTTTGCACGCGCCAGCGTCATGAGGGCGCTCGCGGTCGCAGCGCCCTCCACCAGCTTGCCGCCGGCGGCCTCCTCGACGCTGAGCCCCAAGCCGAGACGATGGCCGAAGGCAAAGTTGCGGGAATGGGCGGAGGAGCAGGTGAGCACCAGGTCTCCGAGGCCGGAGAGCCCCATCAGGGTCTCCGCGTCGCCGCCATAGGCGCGGGCAAAGCGCAGAAGCTCCGCGAAGCCGCGGGCGATGAGGGCCGCCTTCGCGCTCTCGCCGAGACCTTTCCCGGCCACCGCGCCGCAGGCGATGGCGAGCACGTTCTTGGCAGCCCCCCCGATCTCGACCCCGCGCACGTCCTGGCGGTGATAGACGCGCAGCGTCGGGCCGGACAGCGCCGTCGCAAGCTCTTCCGCCAGCGCCGCGTCGCGGCAGGCGAGCGTCACGGCGGTGGGCAGACCGCGCGCCACATCGTCGGCAAAGCTGGGACCGGAGAGCACGGCGATGGCCGAGCCGGGGCGCACCTCTTCCACCACGTCGCAGAGAAAGGCGCCGCTCGCGCGCTCGATGCCCTTGGCGCAGAGCACCAGCGGCGTTGCGGAGGGCAGGATGGCGGACAGGGCGGACGTCATCTCCCGCGTCGTCTGCGCGGGCGTGACGAGAAGCACGGCGCCGGTGGCGGCGAGCTCCTTCAGATCCGCCGTGGCGCGAATACGTTCGTGCAGGGGCACATCGGGCAGGAAGCGCGCGTTGCTGCGCGTTGCCGCCAGCGCCGCCGCCTGTTCGGGCGAGCGCATCCACAGCACCACGTCGTTGCCGGCGATGGCGGCCGCGTTCGCAAGCGCCGTTCCCCAGGCGCCGGCTCCGGCGATGCCGATGGTTTGAATCTGCGCCGTCATTTCAAATGATTATCAGCTGAGATTCTGGCGCGAAGCATGTTTCGCGCCAGCATAAGACCCGCAAAGCCACCTCCGACGAGACCGAAGATCGCGCCATTGAAAGTCATAAGGATCGAATAGAATTCGTACTTCGTTCCTTCCGATGATGAAGCGCTCATCCCGAAAGTCAGGGAAAAAATTTCAGCTGCACCGAGAGTGCCAATCAACGAACCGACGGCCGCTCCAAAAGTGATGCTGACCAAGCCAATGAGCATACTGAGAGTTCGGTTCATCATGCGGCTCCCTCCAAGCCCTCCTCCCCCTTGTGGGGAGGAGTTGGAGGTGGGGGTGTGAGCGCTATCCGATCAGACTCTGGCGCCGACACCCCCACCCTTAATCCCTCCCCACAAGGGGGAGGGAAAAGGCGCTGATGCCTTGAAACATACTGTCCGTGCTTCATGAGGATGCAACTTAGGACAGCCATCTCACGCCTTCGCTCCCGCCTCGTCGCGGCTCGTGTCGAGGGGCCAGCGGGCGCGGGCGGGGGCGCCGATATCGTCGATGAGGCCGAGGCGCATGCGCTCGAGGCCGGCCCACGCGATCATGGCGCCGTTGTCGCCGCACAAAGCCACCGGCGGGGCGACGAGCTTGAGACCCGCTTCCACCGCAAGGCGCTGAAGGCCCTGGCGCATGCCCTGGTTCGCCGCGACGCCGCCCGCGACCACGAGCGCGGTCGGATGGCCCGCGATCTCGCGGAATCCGCGCAGCGCCACACGGGTGCGGTCGACCACCACGTCGACGATGGCGGCCTGGAAGCTCGCGCAGAGATCGGAGATGTCGCTTCCGGTGAGCGGTGCGATCTTCTCCGCCTCGATCCGCACGGCGGTCTTCAGGCCGGACAGGGAAAAATTCGGTTCCTTGCGGCCCTGCATCGGGCGCGGGAAGGCGAAGCGCTCGGGGTTTCCCTTCGCGGCCTCGCGCTCCACATGCGGCCCGCCGGGATAGCCCAGACCCAGCATCTTGGCGACCTTGTCGAAGGCCTCGCCGATGGCGTCGTCGATGGTGGTGCCGAGGCGCACATAATCGCCGACGCCGCGCACCGCCACGAGCTGCGTATGGCCGCCGGAGGCGAGCAGCAGCAGATAGGGGAAACCGATGCCGTCGGTGAGCCGCGCGGTGAGCGCATGGGCCTCGAGATGGTTCACCGCCATCAGGGGCTTGCGGGTGACGAGCGCGATGGCCTTGGCGGTGGTCAGCCCCACCAGCACGCCGCCGATCAGGCCGGGGCCTGCCGCCACTGCGATGCCGTCGACATCCTTCACGGAGCAGTTCGCATTCTTCAGGGCGCGGACCACGAGGCGGTCGATCACCTCCACATGGGCGCGCGCCGCGATCTCCGGCACCACGCCGCCATAGCGGGCATGCTCGGCGATCTGGCTCAGGACCTCGTTGGACAGAATCTCGCCGCGTCCGTCGAAGCCGATGCCGACCACGGCAGCCGCGGTCTCGTCGCAGGTGGTCTCGATGCCTAGAATGCGCATGATCTCTGGCCGCTCGATTAAGGTGTTGTCCGGGCTTTCGGCCCGGCGCTCCTCCCCCTATAGTCCGCCGCGCCGCACAAGATCAAACGTGATCAAACGTGGATGTTGTTTTTGGATGATCTGACAAAATTCCGGCCTCATCCTGAGGAGGTCGCGGAGCGACCGTTTCGAAGGAGGATCCAGCACTCTCTGGAAGCTCCTTCGAGACGCAGCTTCGCTGCTCCTCAGAATGAGGCTTGAGGTGAGTTTCGTCAGGAATCCTTGATAGGAGAACTCAGGCAGAATGGCCTCTTCACCCACCCTGGTCATCGGCACGCGGGGAAGCCCGCTCGCCCTCGCGCAGGCCCACGAGACACAGGACAGGCTGATCGCCGCCCATGGCTGGAGCGTGGAGCACCTGCCCCTGTCGATCATCAAGACCACGGGCGATGCCATCCAGGACCGGCCGCTCTCGGAAGCGGGCGGCAAGGGGCTCTTCACCAAAGAGCTCGACATCGCGCTCCTGGACGGCTCCATCGATCTCGCCGTCCATTCCGCCAAGGACCTGCCGACGGCGCTGCCGGAGGGTATCGCCATCGCCGGCTTCCTGCCGCGCGAGGACGTGCGCGACGCCTTCATCAGCCATCGCTTCAAGAGCCTCGCCGATCTGCCTGAAGGCGCGGTCGTCGGCTCGGCCTCGTTGCGGCGTCAGGCGCAGGTGCGCCGCCTGCGGCCCGATCTCAAGGTCACGCTCCTGCGCGGCAACGTGCAGACGCGCCTCGCCAAGCTCGAACGCGGCGAGGTCGATGCGACCTTGCTCGCCATGGCGGGCTTAAGCCGCCTCGGGCTCACCGATCACGTGACGACAATTCTCGAAACGGACGATTTTCTTCCCGCCGTCGGGCAGGGGGCCATCGCCATCGCCATCCGCGCCGAGTATGCGCGGGTGCGTGAAGCGCTTGCCCCGATTCTCGATGGGCCGACAGGCCAGGCGCTCGCTGCCGAGCGCTCCTTCCTCACCGTTCTCGACGGCTCCTGCCGCACGCCGATCGCGGGTCATGCGCGTCTCGTCGGCGGCGAGCTCGAGATCCGCGGCCTCGTGCTGCGTCCCGACGGGTCGGAGAGCCTAGAGGTGGTTCGCCGCGGTTCGCCCGACGATGCGGCGGCGCTCGGACGCGAGGCGGGACGCGAGCTGCGCGCGCGCATGCCGCCCGATTTCCTGAAAGCCTGATGCAGGTTCTCGTCACCCGCTCGCCCGATGACGCGGAACGCACCGCCGAGAGGCTGGCGGCGCTCGGTCACGAGGCGTGTCTTGCGCCCGTGACTCGAATCGTTCCGACGGGGGATCCTTGTCCCGGGGCGCATTACGATGCCCTCATCGTCACGAGTGCCCATGCGGCTGATGCCCTGGCGGATCTCGATCGGATGAAGCCGGTCTTCGCCGTGGGCGGGCGCACGGCCGATGCGGTGCGCTCGCAAGGATTTGGCGACGTGACCGTTGCGGATGGTGATGCCGTTTCCCTGTCGCGGCTGATTCGCGGAAATCTGCGGGCCGGCCTCGCACTTCTCCATGTGACGGCGCGCCACCACAAGGAGGAGCCGGCTTGGTCCTTGAGGGCCGCAGGCTTCCTGGTGATTCACTGGGAGGCCTACGAGGCGCGCGCCGTCGAATCGCTGCCCGAGACCGCCATCGCGGCCCTGCGCTCTGGCCAAATCGGCGCCGCGCTCCATTATTCCCGGAGGAGCGCGGATCTCGTCGTCCGGCTGGCGGGGGAGGCGGGTCTCGCATCCGAACTCCGGGCATTCCCCCATCTCTGCCTGTCGGCCGATGCGGCCGCGCCTCTGGCTTCGACCGCCGCAACCCTCGTGGCGGGAGATCCTTCCGAGGATGCGCTTCTCGCGCTTCTCGATCGTCTCCCGTAACATCCGCCGGCGATGTCGATCATGGTCGAGAGAAGGAACGAAACGCTGCGCCCAAGCTTGCCTCAATTGCCGAACACGCCGACCTATTGAAGATCTCGCCTTTTGAAGATCTCGCCCGAGCAAGAGTGACCCGTGACCGATTCATCCGATCCCCGACGCCCGAAATCCTCCCGCAAGAAGTCCTCGCGCGAGCCGGCGACCATCGACCTGAAGGCCACCGTGATCGACGACGGCACCGCCCCTTCCAGCGGCCCGGGCGCCGAGGCCCAGGAGACTCTGGGAGAGGAGACCCTGGGAAAGGAGACGCTGGGACCGGACGCGTTTGGGCCGGATACCCTTGCGGCGGAGGCTTCCGCTCAGGAGACGATGGCTGCAACCGGAACGCCAGATGTGCAGCCCGACGAGACCACCGTCGGCGGCAGCGAGCCTCCGGCCGAGGATCTGGCGTCGCCGCAGCAGGTCACCCTCGATTCCGGCATCGGCACGGATACGCTTCCCTCCGGCGAGGAGCCTGGAAGGTCGGATGCCACGTCATCCGATAGTTTCTTCCAGGAGACTCCCACATTCCAGATGCGTGAGGACACTGTGCTTCCGCCACCCGCTCCCGAGCGTCGCAGCTCGGCCGGTGCCCTGATCGGGGCCGGCCTGCTCGGCGGCGTGATCGGTGCCGGGCTCCTCTATGGATTGCAGGCCTGGCAGACATCGCCCGGCGGAGGCCAGCCGGTGGAGCTGCGTCTGGCGCAGCTCGAGCAGCGCGTGGGAGCCCTGCGGCAGCCGGGCCCGCCCGGCCCGGTCCAGGGCAACCTCCAGGCGCTATCTGAGCGGGTCCAGACCCTGGAGACCGCCAAGGGCGAGCTCAACCAGCAGCTCCAGGCCGTACAGGGATCCGCCGAGCAGGCGGCCCGACAGGCGCAGGAAGCCTTGAACCGTCCGGTCCCTGAGCCTCCGGCCCCCGCACCGCAGAATGAGGCGGCGCTCACCGACCTGTCCAACCGTCTCTCGGGTCTGGAGGGTCAGGTCCGCACCAATGCCGAAAACCTGACCAATGCGGCCAATGCCGCGCAGGGCCTCGACGGCCGCATCGCGGATCTCGATCGGCGCTTCGCCGACCAGGATCGCCGGTTCGGCGAAGCCGAGAGGCGTTTCACCGATGTCGAGCGCCGGTTCACGGATACGGAACGCCGGCTCAGTGAGCAGGAGCAGCGGATCGCGGCCCTGTCACAGCAGGCGACAGAGAACGCCCGCAATGCCGAGACCGCGGGCCAGACTGGAACCCGGGTCGTCCTGGCGGGTCGCCTGAACGATGCCCTGCACAACGGCGCGCCTTATGCGGAGGTGCTCGAGGGTGTCAGGAAGGCCGGCACCGATCCGGCCCGCGTCGCGGCGCTCGAGCCCTTTGCGGCGCAGGGCGCACCGACGGCGGCGGCTCTGGCAAAGAGCTTCGATCCGCTCGAGACGGCGATCCTGCGCGAAAGCCGCGGCCCGGCCGAGGGCTGGACCGACCGCATCCTGCGCATGGCCGACCGGGTCGTGACCGTCAAACCGGTGAACGAGCCCGGCTCCACCGGCGTGCCGGCCCTCGTCGCGCGCATCCGGCAGGCCCTGGACAGGGGCGATGTGGTGGAAGCGGCTGCCGCATGGGACGCGCTGCCCGAGCCGGCGCGGCGGCTGTCCGAGGATTGGGGCCGGCAGGTCAAGGCCGTGGCTCAGGCACAGCAGGCGGCCCAGGCCGTTGCCACCGATGCTCTCGCCACCCTCAACCGTACGACGCAATAAAAGGATCTGCCCAGCATGTGGCGCGCACTTGTCTTCATCGGTCTTCTCTGCGTCGCGGCCTTCGGCGCGGTCTGGCTGGCCGACCGGCCGGGCACGGTCCTGATCACCTTCGGCGGCTACGAGATCCAGATGTCGATGGCGGTGGCCGCCATCGCGCTTGCGGGTCTCGCCCTGGCTCTGGCTCTGCTCTGGTCCCTGGTCACGGGCCTGCTCCAGCTTCCCTCCCGCCTGACCTTCGCGTCGCGGTCGCGCCGCCGGTCGCGCGGCTATCAGGCGGTCTCCCGCGGCATGGTGGCTGTCGGCGCCGGCGACACCATTGCCGCCCGGCGCTATGCCAACGAGGCGGAGCGCCTTCTGGGGCGTGAGCCCCTGACGCTGCTGCTCAAGGCGCAGGCGGCACAGGTCTCGGGCAACCGCGAGGCTGCCGAGGCCGCCTTCACGCAGATGATGGAGGAGAATGAGACCCGGGTGCTCGGCCTGCGCGGCCTCTTCGTCGAGGCGCGGCGCCGGGGCGATATTCCGGCCGCGCAGCAATTCGCGTCCGAGGCGGTCCGTCTCGCCCCGGCGGCGGCCTGGGCGAGCGACGCGGTGCTCGAGGCGCGCTGTGCCGACCGCGACTGGCGCGGCGCCCTGGAGACGGTCGAGCGGCGCACCTCGCTTGGCCTGCTCGACAAGGCGACCGCCCGGCGCCATCGCGCCGTGCTGCTTACCGCGGATGCCCTGGAGCGGGCCGATCACGATCCCGAAGGGGCGCTCAGGAGCGCTCAGGATGCGGTGAAGCTCGCGCCCGATCTCGTGCCGGCAGCGGCGCTCGCCGGCCGTCTCCTGGCGCGAAAGGGCGATCTGCGCCGGGCCGCCAAGGTGGTCGAGACCGCCTGGCGCAGCCTGCCGCATCCGGATCTCGCGGAGGTCTATCTCAATCTGCGGCCGGGCGATTCCGGGCTCGACCGGCTCCAGCGCGCGGAGACCCTCGCCCGCCTGTCCAACCACGCGCCGGAGGGCCGCCTCGCTGTCGCCCGCTCCGCCCTCGAGGCGCGGGAATTCGACCGCGCCCGCGATGCGCTCGAACCGCTCCTGCAGGAGCGGCCGAGCATGCGCGTGTGCCTCATCATGTCCGATCTGGAACAGGCCGAGCACGGCTCGACGGGCAAGGGCCGCGAATGGCTCGCCCGCGCCACCCGCGCCCCGCGCGATCCGGCCTGGATCGCCGACGGGGTCGTGTCGGACCATTGGGCGCCGATTTCGCCCGTGACCGGGCGCCTCGATGCCTTCGTCTGGCAGGCGCCGCCGGATGTTCTGATCGCGCCCGAACTCACCTTGCACGACGACGTGACCGCGGATCTCGACGACGAGCCGAAGCCGCTGCCCATACCCCTGGCGCCCGAGCCCGTCGTCCCCGCGCCGAGCGAACCCGTTGCCGAGCCTGTCGTTCCATCACCTCCGGTCGCGTCTGCCGTCGATGAGCACGAGGTCCAGGTCGAGGCCGTGAGGGAGGCCATGAAGGACGACACCAAGGACAATACGACACCGCCACTGCCAGAGCCGGTGGTGTTCCCGACCACGCCGCCGGACGTGCCGAAGCCGGAGAAAGAGGCGGCCGCGCGCCGCAGCGTTTTTTCGGTCTGGTAGAGCCATTCCAGCCTTACCCTCCCTTGCCAAGCGGCAGGTGAGAGGGTAAGAGGGCGGCCTCTCGGATCGCAGAATTGCGATGCCGCAATAGCTCAGCTGGTAGAGCACCTCATTCGTAATGAGGGGGTCGGGGGTTCGAATCCCTCTTGCGGCACCATTCTCATCCTCGGCGGTGATCATCGCTGAAGGTGAGGAAGGAATGGCAGGGGGTCATAGCTCAGTTGGGAGAGCGCTTGAATGGCATTCAAGAGGTCGGCGGTTCGATTCCGCCTGGCTCCACCATCCTGCTAAGAGAGAAAACGGAGCGTGCGGGTGTAGCTCAGGGGTAGAGCACAACCTTGCCAAGGTTGGGGTCGAGGGTTCGAATCCCTTCGCCCGCTCCAATTCCTTCGAATGAGGAAATCCATCGAAAAGGCGCCCAAGCGGGCGCCTTTCGTGTTTAGGCCTCAAGCAAACGGGCCCGCTCCATGCTGGAGCCGGGCCCGCGGTGACTCAAGGTCACACGTCATTGACGTTTCATCCGGGTAAACCGGTCCGTAATTCCAGATTGTCGGGCCGAAGGTGTCTCCAGCGCTCAATGTCTCGACGTGGAGGGGGTCTTCAGCCCAGGCGAAATCGCTATGCGAGCCTCCATCCAGTTATGCCGGGGCGGGTGCCCGGTTTGTCGATTTTCTGCGGAAGCGGCTTTGGTAAGGAACCCGCACGAGCATGTGGCCGATCCGCTCTCGTTGACGGGCCTTGCTCCAGGAGGGAGATCGTGGTCCGTCATGAATAGAAAGCGCTTCGAGCGATGCTTGTTTCAGCGTAGCGGCAAAGAAATGAGCCCGGCTAACGATATAGCCGGGCCCAAATCGATTGTCGAAGCTCTCGCGTGATGTTCGTTACGCCGCTTTGACGCCGTGGAGGAAGGAGGCGACCTCCTGGCCGAGATCGCTGGAATGGCGCGCCAGATCCTGAGCCGCGCCCAGTACCTGCCCAGCCGCCGAACTCGTCTCGCCCGCTCCCTGCTGCACATCGGAGATGCTGCCGGTCACGGCTTCCGTGCCGCGCGCCGCTTCCTGCACATTGCGCGCAATCTCGGCGGTCGCCGCACCCTGTTCCTCCATCGCCGCTGCGATCGAGGTCGAGATCTGTGCCATCTCGGTGATCGTGCGGGCGATCTCCTGAATGGCCGACACCGTCTGCTGGGTCGCGTGCTGCACCGAGCCGATCTGGGTCGAGATCTCCTCCGTCGCCTTGGCCGTCTGGCTTGCCAGCTCCTTGACCTCGGTCGCCACCACGGCAAAGCCCTTGCCCGCTTCGCCGGCGCGCGCCGCCTCGATGGTGGCGTTGAGCGCCAGGAGGTTGGTCTGGCCGGCAATGGTGTTGATCAGCTGCACCACGTCGCCGATCCGGCTAGCCGTGACCGCGAGATCCTGAACCGCCGCGTTGGTGCGCCGCGCGCCCTGCACCGCCCGGTCGGCGATCTGCGAGGACTGGTCCACCTGAGACGCGATCTCGCGGATCGAGATCGACAGCTCTTCCGTCGCCGCAGCCACCGTCTGCACATTGGCCGAGGTCTGCTGGGCGGCGGAGGAGACCGTCACCGATTGCCGGGTGGTCTGGCTTGCGACCTGGGTCATCGACTGGGCTGTGGCCTCCATCTCGGTGGCGGCCGCTGAGAGGCCCTGCGTCAGGGTCGAGACATTCGTCTCGAAGCGCCGGGTCAGCTGGTCGAGCGCCTCCGCCCGACGCATCTTGGCCTGGTTCTCGACCTCCTGCTCGGCGGCGAGACGACGGGCTTCGATCGCGTTGTCCTTGAACACCTGGAGCGAGCGGGCAAGCGCGCCGACCTCGTCCTTGCGCTCGGTGCCGGTCACAGTGACCGACAGGTCGCCGTTCGCAAGCCGGTCCATGGCTCCGGTCATCGCCGAGATCGGGCGCGCGATGGCGTAGATCACGATCCAGCCGAGCAGACCGATGGCGACGATCAGGCCGAGGACAGAGGCTTCGATCAGGAGAGTGGAGGTCCCGGACGCCAGCTCTTCCGCTTCCTGGGCCGCGTGGTCGAGAGCCTTCTGGTTGGCGGTGATGCGTTCGGTCAGGAGATCGCGGGTCTTCCGGCGCAGGTCGCGAGCCTCGCCGTTGGAAATCTGCAGCGCGGAGAAATCGTCATCCTTCAGCGCATGCGCAACGCTTTTGTCCATTTGGCTGAAATAGGCGACGAGGGTCGCTTTGATATTGTCGTTGACGGCGCGGCGCTCCGGCGTGCCGGACAGGGCAGTCAGTTCGTCCATGTGCTGCAGGGCCAGCTTCTTGTACTGCTGATAGACGCCTTCGGCGCTCTGAAGCCGGTCGGCCTCCACCGAGGAGAACAGGATCAGGTTCTTTTCCTGGATGCTTGCCTCGTTCACCTCGGCATTGATCTGCAGGATCCTGATCAGCCGGGCGGTTTCGACATCGGTCAGCTCTTTGGTGTCAGCCGACAGCGCGTCGAGACCGGTTTTCGCGACCGTGACCAATCCGATGGCGATGGCGACGAAAACAACGGTCGGGATCGCGATTTTGACGATCAATTTGAGATTATTGAGGAAACGCATGGTTCTGACATGACCTGCTCGCATCGCCGCGAGGGGCGCGCGCCCCCGCGACGCGCATAAACCAGGTGTCCGTTTATAACCGGTCCCAATACGGCGATGCATTACGGGGAATTACTTAATCATGCTCGCTTTCGTAAGAAAATTATTGTGTTTGGCTTAAATCTGTTAACGATTTTTTCATTATTTACTTTGTGGAAACGTCATCAACTCGACAGAGACGCGAGCCCGAGCGCACCATCCCATTTCCAGAAGGGAGGATCTCTGCACGTCATTAAACCATTTGGTTGACTCTTCGAAAGGAGCGATTATATTAAACCACATGGTTGAATTAGAAACATCCCGGCTGGGCCGTATCTTTCAGGTTTCGGGTGCCGATCCGCGCTCCTGGATCCTCTGCGACGACGACTCATACGATGATTTCTGGAACGATCGCCTGGACATGCTCGAACGGCTCCTCCGCGAGGAGGATGCAAACCAATCCCCCACCCCCGAAGGAGACGATCCATGACCGACCTCGCGACCCTCGACGCCTACGGCACGCTGTCCGAGCCCGATACGCTGACGATCCAGCGCCTGCTGCCAGGACCTGTCGAACGGATCTGGGCGTATCTGACGGACAGCGACTTGCGCAGCCGGTGGCTGGCGGCAGGCCAGATGGAGATGAGGGCCGGCGCGCCCGTCGAACTGGTGTGGCGAAACGACGAGCTGACCGACCCGTCGAGCCAGCGGCCGGACGGATTCCCAGCCGAGCACCGGATGCAGAGCCGGATCACCGAGATCGACCCGCCCCACAGGCTTTCCATCACTTGGGAAGGCAGCGGCGACGTCTCCTTCGAGCTCGAGCCGAGGGGCAAGGAGGTGCTGCTCACCGTGGTCCACCGCCGCCTGCCCGATCGCAAGATGATGCTGATGGTCGGCGCGGGATGGCATACGCATCTCGATATCCTGGTCGCCCATGCCACGGGCCGGAAGCCGGAGCCGTTCTGGGACAGCTGGACCCGCCTGCGCCAGGACTACGACCGGCGGATTTCAGCCTGACGAACGCAAAGCCAAGGCTCCGCTCGGTCGAACCGGGCGGAGCGGTGCATCCAGCAAGGTAGCGCCCTACAGAACCACGATACCGGAGTGCTTGGCCTTGTTGTCGGGCTCGACGTGGATCGTGATGAGAGCATCCTCCACAGCGGCCTTCAGCGCGCGCTCCAGGCGGTCGCAGATGTCGTGGGCATCGGTGACGCTCATGCCGCCCGGCACGACCAGATGGAAATCGATGAAGGTCATCCGGCCCGCATGGCGCGTGCGCAGATCGTGCGCCTCGATGGCGCCCTGCGCATTGATCGCGATGATCTCGCGGACGCGGGCAAGCGTCGCCTCCGGCAGGGCCTCGTCCATGAGGCCGCCGATGCTCTCCTTCATCAGCCCCCAGCCCGACCAGAGAATATTGATGGCAACAAGAGCCGCAAGCGCCGAATCGAGCCAGGCCCAGCCGGTGAGCGGGACGAACAGCAGGCCGACGATCACGCCCACCGACGTGAACACGTCGGTGAGAAGGTGGCGCCCGTCGGCCACCAGCGCCGGCGAGCGCATGCGCCGGCCGCGGCTAATCAGAAGCCAGGCCCAGACCGCATTGATCGCGCCGGCCAGGGCGTTGATGGCAAGGCCCGGAAGCGGCGCGTCGATGGCTTTCGGTGCCATGAAGGCGAAAGAGGCTTCGCGCAGGATCGCGAGCGCCGCGACGATGATGAGCACGCCCTCGAGGACGGCGGAAAAATACTCCACCTTGTGGTGGCCGTAAGGGTGATTGGCGTCCGCCGGCGTGGCGCTGAGGCGGACGGCCAGGAAGGCCGTGACCGCCGTCACCATGTTGATGATGCTCTCCAGCGCGTCCGAATAGAGCGCGATGCTGCCCGTGATGTAATAGGCGGCATATTTCAGGACGAAAACGACGGTTCCGACGAATATGCTGCCGATGGCAAGTTTTTGAATCTTGTCCATGGCGCGATACGACAATGAGGGCTCGGCGGGAGGAACGAGGCGACCTTATAGAGACTGTTCCCGCAAGCGCAAGATATTGTTTTTACTTGCAATTGGTTTGCAAAATCACGGATGCGGACGAAGATTTCGCACGAGAGTCAAGTGGGCAGCGGAATCGCGAGCGCGGGTCCTGTCTCCATAGGCGCCACGGCCCGTGGGCGACCGCATCACTCGGGGATCGCAGCCGCCTTGACCAGGACCTTGCCGTAGTATTTCGACAGGGACGGCGCCAGTGTCTGGCAATGCTGAACGAGCTCCAGGGCTTCCACGCGTCTGCCGGCCGCGATGCTGTCGAGAAGCGTGGGATGCAGCTCCATCAGTTCCGCAAGCGCCGGATCCTGACTTTGCCCGGCAGGCGCGACGATGGTGAAGATGGCCGATTTCTCGCTGCGGCCTTTGACGGCGATGCGGTCGAGCTCGATCAGCACGAAATGGTCCTGCAGGGCCTTCGCGGTGGCAGGCCCGAGCACGATGGAAACGCCGTATTCCTTCGACAGGCTCTCGAGGCGCGAGGCGAGGTTCACCGTGTCGCCGAGCACGGAATAATCGTAGCGCCAGCGCGACCCCACGTTGCCGACCACGCAATCGCCCGTGTTGATGCCGACCCCGATGGCGAAGACGGGCGCATCCTCACCCTGCTCCTGCCGCAGCTCGGCATTCAGGATCTCGACCGCCTCCAGCATGCGCATGGCGGCGCGGGCGGCGCACAGGGGATGATCCGGGCTCGGCAGCGGCGCATTCCAGAACGCCATGACGCAATCGCCGATATATTTATCGATGGTGCCGCCTTCCGAGAGAACCGCCTCCGAGAGCGGGTCGAGCAGGCGGTTGATGAGGGTGGTGAGCCGCTCCGGCTCGTCCTTCAGCTTCTCCGACAGGGTCGTGAAGCCGCGCACGTCGCAGAACAGGATCGACAGGTTGCGCCGCTCGCCGCCGAGCTTCAGGGCGCTCGGATCGCGGGCGAGCTGCGCCACGAGATCGGGTGACAAATAACGCGAGAAGGCTTCCGACACGGTGCGGCGCAGATGCCGCTCACGGGCATAGTCGAGGCCGAAGCGGCTGCCGAACACGGCCAGCGCCGCAGCGGCCGGCAGAGCCGGCGGCGCCCAGACGCGCCCGAAGCGCAGCAGCACCCAGGCCCCGACGACGAAGAAGGCGAGAAGAAAGACTGCCGACAATCCTGTCCGCCAGGTGACGCCGCGCGTGCAGAACGCGGCGGCGAGGAATGCTCCGGCGATCACGAGCAGCACCATGACCGGGCGTGGCACGGGCAGCAGGTAGCGATTGTGCCGGAGGTTGTCGAGGATCGTGGCCTGGACCTCCACGCCTGCCGTGAGCGTGCCCTCGGTCAGCGTATAGGGCGTCGGGAATGTATCGGGCGCTCCCGCATCGGCCGTCGTCGCGGCCTGGAGGCTCAAGCCCACCAGCACGACCTTGTCCTTGAAATAATTCGGCGGAAGAAAATTCTTCGGATCCAGGGCCTGGTAATAGGACGAGGTCGGATAGGAACGGCGAGGTCCGAAGTATTGGATCAGCGCGCCATCGGGAGCGACGGCTTGCGGTTCTCCCTTCAGCCGAAGCACTTCGGCAGCGAAAGAATCCGATATCGGCGGCATGCGGCGCAGATAAGCGTCCCCGTCGAGATGCATGGAGGCGACGCCTGCAACGGCACCGGCATCGAGAAAGGCATCGAGCGGATTGACCCTGGTGACCTGGGTGCCCTGCTCCAGCGGCGTCGTGACGTCGTCCGCCGCCAGGACCACATCCGGGCCAAGCACTTTTGCGAGCGCCGTATCGGCCTCCTCGGTGGTCGGGTCGGCGAAGATGATGTCGAACGCGATCACCTTCGCACCCGCCGCGCGCAGGCTCTCGACGAGCTTTGCATGGATGTCCCGCGGCCAGGGCCAGCGCTGGCCGATCTCGCCGATGGAGGGCTCGTCGATCGCCACGATCACGGCGCCTGGTTCTGCCGGAAGAGGCGGGGAGATGACTGAGAGGATGTCGTAGAGCCGCGCCTCGATGAGGCGGAAGGGCGGGAAGAACAGCACAGGGATGAGGAGCGCCGCGATGAGGCCCGCCATGACGAAGTGGCGCCAGAGAGGCTCTCCGCCGCTGTAATCGCTCGATGCCCCGTTCCGGTCGCTCATGTTCAGAACCTGGCTTGCAGGCTCGCCTCGAAGGTGCGCCCCGGTCCGCGGATGTCGGGGACGAGCTCGTAATATTCGTCGAACATGTTGAGCACGCTCAGGCCGAAGAGCAGGCGGCGATCTGGCGTCTCCCAGGTCAGCGCTGCATCCGAAGTCCAATAATCGTCGATCGCGCGGCCAGCCAGGTTGCCCTTGAGATCGCCGACGTAAGTACCGGCGACGGTGAGCCTGAGCCGGCTCGGGTGAACGAAGGTGACGCCGGCGCGGGCGAACTTGCCGGCGATGAAGGGCACGTCCGCGCCGAGGGCTTCCTCCGAGCGCACCTCCGACGAGATCGTGCCGATCGTGCCGAACACGCCGATGCCGTGGGTCAGCCAAAGGTTCGCCGATGCGGCCAGCCGCTCGACGCGCGCTTTCGCGATGTCGATGCTGTCGAAGCTATAAGCGATCGGAAGGCTCAGATCCTCCGCATCCTGGCGCTGGTACTCCACCGAGGTGAAGACGTTCGGCGACCATTCCGCATCCCAGCGCAGCATCAGCGTCTTGGTTTCTGCCCCGAGCGACGTGGGGAGCGTGTTCGGCACGAGGCTCACCGTGGTCACGGGCGCCAAGGTAAAGGCGATGGGCTGCAGCGTGTCTCCGCGATAGGCGGCGCGCAGCCATTGCCCTTCGAAAGGGGAGACGCCGATGCCGATGCGCGGAGACACCGCGTCGTTGTCCTGACCGGCGACCTCGATGCGGCTTCCCTGCACGCCGGCCTGCGCTTCGAACCAGTCGAACGGACGCCAGAACACGTCCGCATAGAGGCGGGTGCTCTCGAACGATGCCGATGTGCGGTCATCGGTGTCGAGGAACTCGAACTGCTGGGTTGCGATGTTATAGACGAAGGCGTTGTTGACGGTTTGAGAGGTGCTGCGTCCCCGCTGCGCCTCAAGACCGTAATGAAGGGTCAGGTCTCCGATCCCGATCATATGCGACAGGGCGGCCGAGACGCCTTCGATCCTGTTGCGGGTCCAGTCGCGGGCGCCGATGATGATACCGGGCTGGATCTCGGCACTGGCCGTATTCGTGTAGCGCCGGTCGAGGCCGTTCAGGCCGAAGACGGCTCCCGTCAAGACGTTCCTGTCGCTGAAGCTGTGGCTCCAGCCTGCTCCGCCGAGCAGCGACCGGGAATTCTGCCGCCCTTCGAAGAGATTGGTTGCCGTCTCGATCCGTGCGAGCGCCGGGTCCAGGTTCGCTCCCGCGCCGAAGACGAGGAAGCGGTCGGCGGCCGAGGGAGCCACGCCGACGAACACGGAGCCGTTGTCGACGCCATCCCGGTCGATGATATCGCGCCCGTTGGCCTTCGCGCGGCTTGCCGTGAGGCTGAAGGAGGTGGGAAGCGGCTCGTTCGAGAAGCCCTGGACATTCACATCCGCGCCCCAGCCGTTGCGGCCGTTGTGATGCAGCAGGGACCCGCCGACTTCCACGTCGAGGAAGGGGCGGCGCAGCAGGTCGATGCGGCCGATGCGGCCCGAAACGGCGAGCGGGTCGAAGAATAGCCCCTGAACCGTGAGGTTGAGCGCCGTGAGATCCACGCCGACGCCGCTCTCGATGTTCGAGATGTCGGGCCTGCCTGTGATGAGGGCCGGCCGCTCCACGGCCGCGAGGTCGAAATAGGTCGAGGCGCTGAAGGGATCGAAGACCCGGTCGCCGTAAAAGCGCGACCATTCGTTGAGGTTCAGGAAGCGATAGGCCTGGGCCGGATAGGAGCCGCCTTCCTTGTTGATGGCAAGGCCCGCGAAATCGCCGCCGCGCTGGCGATAGCGGCGCACGGCCTCACGCGCGGCGATCACCGCCTGGTCCGCCTGATACTGGTCGATGGCAATGGCTGTGCGGACGCTCGCGACGACGGGATCGTTCGGGTCGAGCCGGTCCGCATTGTCGAGGGCCTGATCCGCCAGTTCCTCGTCGCCGTCCTGGTAATAGGCGATGGCCGCCATGAGCAGGCCCTGAGACAGGCCGGGATTGGCGGCAGATCCCGCGAGGATGGCCTCAAGCCCCTTGGCGGATTCGCCCTTCTGCAACAGGTAGCGGCCACGGGCGATGTAGCCGACGCTGAAGGCGGGATCGAGGGACAAGGCCTTGTCGATCAGGGCTCCCGCCTCGTCGACCCGGCTCTGGTCGAGCAGCAGGATCGCCAGATTGGCATAGGAGACGGGGCTGCCCGGATCGGCTTCGATGGCGCGGCGCAGGGCCTCCTCGGCGGCGAGCGGCCGGTCGCGATCGGACTCGAACAGGCCGAGGCTGTTCCAGACATTCGAGTTGCCCGGCGCGATGGCGGCGGCCCGGCGCAGGGCCTCGACGGCCGCGTTCACCTCACCGTCGATGTCGCCGCGGATATTGCTGTCGGCGGTGATCACCTCCGGGTCGTCCGGATCGATGGCCTTGGCCCTGGCGATGGCCTCGCGCATTTCCTCGCGCCGGTTGAGGACATAGGCAATCTGCGCCGACATCACCGCGATGCGCTCGTCGTTCGGGAAACGCTTTTTCGCGCCTTTCAGCACCTCCGCCGCAGCTTTCAGATCCTCGCGGAAGGCCACCACATAGGCATGGGCAAGCACCGCAAAGGGCTCGTTCTGCGAGAATTTCGGCTCGGCATAGGCTCGCTTCGGATCGGCCAGGGATTGGGCCACGTAGCGCCCGTAGGACGCAAAGATACGCCGCTTCGGATCGAGACCCCGCTCGGCCCTGGCAAACAGGGCCGCCGCCTCGGACCAGCGATGCTGCGAGCCGAGGAGAGCGGCCTCGACGAGATCGGCGCGGGCGCGTTGCGATGGGCTCAGGCGCTGGCTGCGGGCCTGGGCGAGGGCGTCCGTGGCGACTGCGCGGCCATCGAGGGAGGGCGCCACCTCGGCGAGGACGAGCCAATCCTCCGCGCTGCGCGCCTGCGGCGGGATCGAGACGATCCGGTTGCGCTCGCCGCGCGAGGCCCGTCCCGTCAGCGGCGACGTGGAAATGGAGGAGAAGGTGTCGCGCAGGCTCATGTAGAAGAGCATCTGCTCACGGTCGTTGGAGTTCGTGAGCACGAACTTCGTCGGTGCCTGCCCGAGGGATGCAACGGCGCCTTCGCCTTGGCGCACCGTCACGGAGCCCTGGGCATTGGACAGTTCGACCACGCCCTCGAGCACGATGAGCGAGGTGCGGCTGCCGTCGACCGAGAGCGACCAGTCGGTGCCGCGGATGGCGGCGACCGCGGCCGGCGTCTTGACGTCGACGCCCGAGCCGCCGCGGGCCGCGCGGGCCCAGATGTTGCCGCCCTGCAGGCTGAGCTGGGTCGTGCCGGCCGTGCCGCCGGCGACGTCGTTGACGGTCAGGGTCGAGTTGCGGCCGACGCGAATCTGGGTCTGGTCGTTGAACAGGATCGCGAGGTTGCCGATCTCGTTGGTGCGCAGCGTATCGCCGCCCAGCACGCTCTGTTGGATGAGGGCGGAGCGCCACAGATCCTCGCGCACGAAGCGCATTTCCTCGCCGCCCTTGGCGGCCACGATGGCGCCGGCGGCCGGCGCAGGGCGCGGCACGGGGGCTTGCGCCTGCGCATCGGCAAGGCAAAGCGCGAGGGCGCTGGTCGCGGCCAGAAGCCTGAGAAATCGTAGGGGCATGGGAATCGGCCGGGTCGGGAGAATACCTGATCTAACGTTACCGCACCTTAGCAGCAAGAGCGCAGGATCAAAGCCGATTCACTTCGTGGACGGTGTGTTTTGCAGCACAGGGTGAACGATTGCGGCATTCGCGCCACAGACTTGCCACTTCGACCGGGAGCGGCACGAAGAACGCCCTCGAAGGGAGTACTTCGATTTGCGTAGATCGCTTCCGTTACGGCGCCTTCCTGCACGCCATCAGGAGCTTCTGCTTCAGATCGTGCTGGGCGAAGGGCTTCTGCAGGACCGGGCGGTCGCGGAAGGTGTCGCGGATTCCGGCACTGCCGTAGCCGGTGGAGAACACGAAGGGGATCGAGCGCTGCGCCAGGGCCTCGGCCACCGGGTAAATCGGCTCGCCGGCAACGTTCACGTCTAGGATCGCCAGATCGACCTGTTCGCGCGCCACCGCGTCGAGTGCTGCCGACAACCGCGCGGCCGGGCCGATCACCTCGCAGCCGAAATCGAGAAGCATGTCCTCCAGGAGCAGGGAGATCGCAGCCTCGTCCTCCACCACAAGAATCCGCAGGCCGCTGAGGTCGCCTTCGCTGGTCAAGCTGTCGGTCACGGTTTCGCTTTCTTTCGCGCTGGTCGCGGGTGGAGTTCTTCGCTGAAGGGAGGAGACATGCCCTGATGCCTCGGACGTCGGCCCTGTGAATCAGAGGCTTTTATCACCTTTGCCCATCCATGCAAAAGAACACAGCACCTCGGCCGATCCATGATATCGTTCCGCCACGCTATTTAGGGGGCTAATCTCCGTTGCCTAGTCTGTCCGGGTCGATATGGCGCTGCGTTCGGAAAGGGCAGGCCTCCCTTCGCGCCCCTTGCGAAGGGCGGGCCTTGTCCTGAATAATCGAGCCATGATCCCGCGCGACTGCTCCCGCCCAACCCTGAAGACCTGCCAATCGGACCGACACCATGCCTAGGCGGCCTCCCAAGGCACCAATCCTCATCGTCCTGCACCAGGAGCATTCGACCCCCGGGCGCGGCGGGCGCCTGCTGCGGGAGCGCGGCTTTCCCCTCGACATCCGCCGCCCGCGCTACGGCGATCCGCTGCCGGAAACGCTGGCCGGACATACAGGCGCGGTGATTTTCGGCGGCCCGATGAGCGCCAACGATCCGGACGATTTCGTCAAGGCGGAGATCGACTGGATCGCGGTTCCGCTCAAGGAGAACAAGCCTTATCTCGGCCTCTGCCTCGGCGCGCAGATGATGGCGAAGCACCTCGGAGCCAGCGTCTGGGCGCATCCCGAGGGCCGCGCCGAGATCGGCTATTACCCGCTGCTGCCGACGGCGGCGGGCAATGCCCTGAGCGAGGATTGGGGCGTGCCCTGGCCGAGCCATGTCTATCACTGGCACCGGGAGGGCTTCGACTGCCCCGCCAGCGCCGAGACCCTGGCGACCGGCGACGACTTTCCGACCCAGGCGATCCGGGCGGGCCAGAAGGCCTTCGGCCTCCAGTTCCACCCAGAGGTCACTCACGCCATGATGTGCCGCTGGACCGTGATGGCCGAGGAGCGTCTGCGCATGCCCGGCGCGCAGGATCGCATCCGGCAGTTGGCCGGACGCTTCCAGCACGATCCGCATGTGTCCCGCTGGCTCGACCGGTTCCTCGATCATTGGCTCGATGAAAAGCGATAATAGCCTATGATGAAGACACCTGTTCTGGTCAGTGAGCGCCTGCGCTTCCATCCTTGGGAAGCTGATGACTTTCCATTGCTCGCGGAGCTTCACCGCGACCCAGAGGTGCAGCATTTCCTCCAGATGGGCGATCCGCCCTGGGACGAGGCGTTCCTGCGCGCGAAGTTCGACGGCTTTCGGAAAGATTACGCCGAGAACGGTTGGACCAAGTTCAAAATTCTGGATCCGCAGGGCCGCTTTCTCGGGCGCGCCGGCTTCGGCCGCTTCGATGAGACCGGCGAGCTCGAACTCGGGTACAGCGTCATGCGGCCGTTCTGGGGCCGGGGCTATGCGAGCGAGGCCGCAGGGACGCTTCTGGACTGGATCTACCGCATGGTCCCCGTCGACCATGTGATCGGCTTTGCGGTTGCCGAGAACATGGCGTCCCGCAGGGTGCTCGAAAAAGCCGGCATGGCGTTCACGGGCTTACGCGATCTGCACGGCATCCCGAATGCCTTCTATCGGCACGACCGTCCTGCCTGAGGGCTTTAAGTCGCGTCGAACTCGAACGGCGAGACGCCGCGCTTCATCTCGTCGACGATCAGGGCATGCATCAGAGGCGGTGCCGCGCGCTGCGGGCAGGCGGGCCGTTCGCACAGGCGGCAATTGATGCCGATCGGCGTGGCGTCGGCAGAGGCAGGGTCGAGACCCCGCGCATAGACGAGACGGTGGGCGTATTTCAGCTCGCAGCCGAGGCCCACCACGAATTGCGGATCCGGAGCGCCCCAGGGGTTGAAGGCGCGCTTGACCGTGCGCGCAATGGAAAACCAGCGGGAGGAATCCGGCAGCTCGACGATCTGGGTCGCCACATGTCCGGGTGTGCGGAAAGTGGAGTGCAGGTTCCAGAGCGGGCAGGTGCCGCCGAACTGCGAGAACGGGAAGCGGCCCGAGGAGAAGCGCTTCGACACGTTGCCGGCCGAATCCACCCGTACCAGGAAGAAGGGAATGCCGCGCGCATTGGCGCGGGCCAGCGTCGTGAGCCGGTGCGCCACCTGCTCGAAGCTCGCGCCGAAGCGGGCGCCCAGCACCTCGACGTCGTAGCCGAGCGCCTCCGCCGCCGCGTGGAACTTGCCGTAGGGCATCATCAGCGCCCCGGCGAAGTAATTGCCGAACGAGACCCGCAGGAGGCGCCGGGCCGGCCCGTCCACCGGCTCCAGGCGCACGGCCAGCGCATCGATGGTGTCGCGCATCTCGGCGAAGGCCAATTGGTAGGCGGCCTGGAAGGTCCTGCCGGACGGATCCACCAGTTCGGAAATCAGGAGCTGCCGGCGGTGGTGGTCGTAGCGGCGCAATGAGTCCGGCATCACGTCGATGGGCATCACCCGCACCCGGATACTGTGCTTGGCGTGCAGACGCTCGGCGATGGCGAAGAACGGCTCGTGGCCCGTCGCGGCAAGGTCCGAGGCCAGGGCTTCGGCGGCCTCGTCCAGTTCGGGAAAATGATTCCTGGCCTCGTGGATCAGCTCGCGCACCCGGTCGACCGGGTCGACCTGCGGCGCATCCTCGGCCCGGTCGCGGTCGCGCACGTTCGGCGTCACCGCCTCGCGGGCGCCGCGCAGGGCCTGATAGGCGCGGTAGAGGCGGTTGATCGCATCGACCATGGACGGCGCGCTCTCCACGGCCTCGCGCAGCTCGAGCCGTGCCACCGGCGTTGAGCGGAAGAGCGGATCGGCAAAAACCTCCTCCAGCTCCGACACGATGCGTCCGTCGTCGTCGTTGGCGAACTCGCGCGGATCCAGCTGATAGGCATGGGCGAGGCGGATCAGGACCTGCGCCGTAATCGGGCGCTGGTTGCGCTCCATCAGGTTGAGGTAGCTCGGCGACAGCCCGAGCTCCTCGGCCATGCGGGACTGGCTCATGTTGAGTTCGCGCCGCAGGCGCTTCAGGCGGGGGCCGACGAAAAGCTTTCTGCTCTCATCCATGTTGTAAATCTTTTTACAAGTTGACACGACAGAGGTTGTCAAAGCTTTACAGGGCGACTTTTCTTCAGAAATCCAACGTTGAAACAACGGCTTCTTCGAGGGTTAATGAGAACAAGACATCCTGCTGCTCTGCAACAATTCTGGCCCGAAGGCAGGTTTTGTCAAGAAATGTAAAACTGAAGGATAAGGCATGACCACCGAGACGCTTCCGGCTCGACCGCCAACCCGATCGCCTCCGTTCCGGAAGGGCGCGTGAGCTTCAACCAACCTCAAACCCTTTGCACCAACGGAGATCGATCATGGCGAATTCACGTTTCTGGGTTGTCGGCGGCGAGTACACCTCCTGCGACTGCGACACCATCGTCCAAGGCACCGAGCGGGTGGTCGGCCCCTTCGACAATCGCAACGAGGCCGAGCGCACCTGGCGCACCCTCTCGGAGGACCACCGTCCCCAGGCCCAGGTCCGCTTCACCATCGCCCAAGAACCTCCGACGACCCTCAGCGCTTAAAGAGGCCCCCGAGCGTCCAAAGGGTTGTCCCCGCCGGAGGATGAGGGTTCCTTCGGCGGGCTTTTGCTGTCGCCTCACACGATCTTTTTATCCCCCGTTCCGAGTCTTCTGAGGCCCCCCTCTGCCTAAATGCGGAATCTGTCCTAAAAACACCGGGGCACAGTTCCTCAAGGGGGTTCGTATGAAGACCGTCCTCAAGTCCCTCACCTTTGCCATCGCCCTGGGCTTGGCAGCCGCAAATACGGCCAAGGCCGACGTGGTGGTTTCGTCGAAGATCGATACGGAGGGCTCGGTTCTCGGCAACATCATCCTGCTCGCCCTCAATGCCAACGGCATCAAGACGCAGGACCGGATCCAGCTCGGCGCGTCCCCGGTGGTGCGCAAGGCGATCACCGCCGGCGAGATTGACATCTATCCCGAATATACCGGCAATGCCGGCTTCTTCTTCAACAAGGCCGACGATCCGGTCTGGAAGGACGCCGCCAAAGGCTTCGACATGGCCAAGAAGCTCGATTTCGACGCCAACAAGATCGTCTGGCTCGATCCCGCTCCGGCCAACAACACCTGGGCCATCGCGCTGCGCAAGGATGCGGCCGATGCCAACAAGCTGAAGACCATGTCCGATTTCGGCCAGTGGATCACCAAGGGCGGCAAGGTGGTGCTGGCGGCCTCGGCCGAATTCGTGAACTCGGAAGCGGCCCTGCCGGCATTCCAGAAGACCTACGATTTCAAGATGAAGCCCGAGCAGCTCATCGTGCTCTCCGGCGGCGACACGGCAGCCACCATCAAGGCGGCGGCGGAGCAGACCAACGGCGCCAATGCCGCCATGGTCTACGGCACCGACGGCGGCATCGCCCCCTCGGGGCTCGTGGTGATGGCGGACGACAAGAACGTGCAGCCCGTCTATGCACCCGCTCCGATCATTCGCGAGGCCGTTCTGAAGGAGAACCCGAAGATCGCCGAGATCCTGAAGCCCATCTTCGCGTCCCTCGATCTCGCCACGCTGCAGCAGCTGAACGCCCGCGTTCAGGTGGGCGGCGAGCCGGGGAAGGCCGTCGCGACGGATTACCTGAAATCCAAGGGCTTCCTGAAGTAACGCTCCGAACACCCGATCCGACGAACGGCGCGACAGAGGCCGGCGGCTTTGTGAATACGATCTCCTCCCGAACCACCACGCTCGGCATGTCCTCTTTGCGTCCGCACCTGTCGCTCGATCGGCTCGGGAGCGTGATCGCCGTTCTCATCGGCGTCGCGCTGTTCGCATCGCCCTTCGTCATCTATCGCGCCAACCGGATCGTGGCGGGCGAAGGACGCATGCTGACCGCGGCGCTGCCACCGGCAGGGGCGCTCGGCATCATCGCCGTCGGCGTCGGCGTCGCGCTCTGTGCGGCGCTGGTGCGCAACCCGCTGCCGCGCCTCGCAGCCGCCATCCTCGGCCTCGTCACGGTCTTTCCAGCGGTCGGATGGTCAGCCGGCTTCGTCACGCCGGCCGGCAACACTTTTGTGCGCGTTTCGCCCAGCCTCGGCTTCTGGCTCCTCGCTCTCGCCTTCGCACTGCTCGCCGCCGATGCGCTCACCCGCCTGCGCCTCGGCCCCTGGGCACGGCTCGCGGCCATTGCGGTGGCGGCGGGGGCCATCGCCCTTCTGCTGCTCTCCGGGGCCTGGAACGATCTGTCCCTGCTCAAGGAATACGCCAACCGCGCCGACAGCTTCTGGCAGGAGGCGCGCCAGCATCTGTGGCTGGCCTTCGGCTCGATGGCGGCGGCCTGCCTCGTCGGGCTGCCGCTCGGCATCCTCGCCCACCGCTTCCGGCGCTTGCGGACGGCGATCCTGCAGGTGCTCAACATCGTGCAGACGGTTCCAAGCATCGCGCTCTTCGGCATCCTCATCGCGCCGCTCGGCTATCTCGCCACGCATGTGCCTCTCGCTGCGGCCCTCGGCATCCGCGGCATCGGCGCGGCGCCCGCCTTCATCGCGCTTTTTCTCTATTCCCTGCTGCCGGTCGTCGCCAACACGGTCACCGGGCTGAACCAGGTGCC
The DNA here is from genome assembly GCF_002741015.1 of Microvirga ossetica. Taxonomy (NCBI): domain Bacteria; kingdom Pseudomonadati; phylum Pseudomonadota; class Alphaproteobacteria; order Hyphomicrobiales; family Methylobacteriaceae; genus Microvirga; species Microvirga ossetica. Next base: position 2,917,722 of record NZ_CP016616.1, read on the forward strand.
TGCCGCCGTCACCGATGCCGCGCGCGGCATGGGTTTGTCGGTGCGCCAGCGCCTGTGGCAGGTCGAGCTGCCGCTGGCGCTTCCGGTCATGCTGGCGGGCATCCGCATCGCCCTGGTGCAGAATATCGGGCTTGCCACGGTGGCGGCTTTGATCGGCGGCGGCGGCTTCGGCACCTTCGTCTTCCAGGGCATCGGCCAGACCGCCATCGACCTCGTGCTCCTGGGCGCCCTGCCCACGGTCGCGTTGTCCTTCGTCACGGCCATCGTGTTCGATGCGATCATCGATCTGACCCGGCGAGGTCCCAAGTGATCGAGATCGAGCATCTCACCAAGCGCTACGGCGAAACCATTGTCGTCGACGACGTGTCCTTCCGGGTCGAGGAGGGCACGATCGCGGTGGTCGTCGGCACGTCCGGCGCGGGCAAGTCGACCCTGCTGCGCATGATCAACCGCCTCGTGGAGCCGAGCGCGGGACGCGTGCTCATCGACGGCCGGGACACCCTCTCGATCCCGGAGGACGAGCTGCGCCACAGCATCGGCTATGTCATCCAGGGCTATGGGCTGTTTCCTCACCGCACGGTGTCCCAGAACATCGCGACCGTGCCGCGCCTCCTCGGCTGGGACCGGAAGAGGATCGCGGCCCGCGTCGAGGAGCTGCTCGATCTGTTCCAGCTCGATCCGGCGGAATTCGCAGGCAAGTTTCCGCATGAGCTGTCGGGCGGGCAGCAGCAGCGCGTCGGCGTGGCGCGGGCGCTCGCCGCAAAGCCCGCCCTGCTCCTGATGGATGAGCCGTTCGGCGCGCTCGATCCGGTGATCCGAGGCAAGGCGCAGGAGGATCTCCTGGCGATCCAACGCCGCCTCGGCGCCACCATCGTTCTCGTCACGCACGACATGAACGAGGCCTTCCATCTCGGCGGCCGCATCGCCGTCATGGATCAGGCGCGCCTTTTGCAATATGCGGCGCCCGCGGAGCTGCTCACCCATCCGGCGGCGCCCTTCGTGGAACAGCTCACGGGAACGGCGGAGCGGCCCTTCCGTCTTCTGTCGCTGATCAGGGTGCAGGAGGCCGTCGAGCCGGGCGGCGCGGAAGGCGATGCGCTTTCGCTGACGACCACCCTGCATGATGCGCTCGCGCGGCTGATCGGGCTCGGCAAGCAAGCGCTCCCGGTGATCGATGCATCCGGCAATGCCGTCGGACGGATCAGCGTCGAGGGCATCCTGGCTCGTGGGAGGCTTCCCGCATGAGCGCGCGAGGCTTGATCCTGCGCGCTGCGGCGCTGTTTCTTCTCGTCGCCTTCATCACGGCGCCGCAGCTCTTCGCCTTCGCCTTCCGGCCGCTGACGGTGAACAATGCGCCGGCGATCTACGACCATGGCAGCCTGCTGTCGCTCACCCTGTCGCATCTGCGCACGGTGTTTCTCGCGACGCTGGCCAGCACCGTGCTCGCAGTGGGGCTCGGCATCTTCGTCACGCGGCCCTCGGGCCAGGAATTCCTGCCGTTGTCGCGCAGCCTCGTGAATATCGGCCAGACCTTCCCGCCCGTGGCGGTGCTGGCGATCGCCGTGCCGCTCGTCGGCTTCGGCGAGAAGCCGACCTTCATCGCGCTCTTCCTCTACGGTCTCCTGCCGATCTTCGAGAACACGCTCGCCGGGCTCACCGAGGTGCCGCCGCAGGCGCTCGAAGCAGCAAAAGGCATGGGCATGAATGCGCGCCAGCGCCTGCTCCAGGTGGAACTGCCGCTCGCCCTGCCGGTTATCCTCACCGGCATCCGCCTCTCCGTCATCATCGGTCTCGGTACTGCCACCATCGGGTCCACGGTGGCGGCGAAGGGATTGGGCGAAGTCATCATCGCGGGCCTCCAGTCCAACAACGTCGCCTTCGTGCTGCAGGGCGGTTTGGTGGTTGCGCTGCTCGCGGTTCTGATCCACGACGGAATGGGAATGGGTGAACGGGCGGTTGCCAGACGGCTGGGCCGCCCTGCGGATGAGGTCGCATGACGCTGCTCGAACGATTGAAGATCGAAACCCGCCCTGCGCATGACAGGATCGAGGCCGCCATCGATCTCGACCGCCGTATCGCCTCGCGCAACGCCTACAGGGACCTGCTGATTCGCTTTTACGGCTTCCACAAGGCCTGGGAAAGTGACGCCGCGGAACTCGCGCATGATCAAACTTTCTTCCGCGCCCGCTGCAAGACTCAGCTCTTGGCCAAGGACCTCGCGGCCCTGGGGCTCGAGCCCGACGAGATCGAGGCCTTGCCGCAATGCCGTCCGCTCATGCCGCTGCGCGCGCCGGAAGCGGTTCTCGGCAGCATGTATGTGGTCGAGGGCTCGACGCTCGGCGGCACCATCATCGCGCACGAGGTGGAGCGCAGGCTCGGGCTGAATGCGGAAACCGGATGCGCCTATTTCCGCAGCTACGGCCGGGAAACCGCCGCCATGTGGAAGTCCTTCGGTGCGGTGCTTCTCGAGGCGTCGTCGCCGGAGGCGGACGATATCATCGTCGCCTCCGCACAGAAGACCTTCGACGTCATGCATCACTGGCTGTGCGTGGCCCCATGACGCAGCAGATTCCGCAAGACCTCGATCTCGATGCCTGCGCGCGGGAGCCGATCCATATCCCGGGCAGCATCCAGCCGCATGGGATGCTGCTCGCGATCAGGTTGTCCGATCGGACGATCGCCTATGCCAGCGCCAACATCACCGATACCTTCGGTCTCGATCCCGACGCCATCCTCCGTCAGCCCCTCGCCCAGATCCTGCCGGCGCTGAGCGCGGAATTCGAGGCGGACCTCGCGGATCCGCCGCAGGCCGGGAGCACCCGCACCCTGCGCACCGTGCGCGTCGGCACGAGCGAAGGCGTTCTGCCCTACGAGGCTGCGATCTCCCGCTCCGGCGAATGCGCGATCATCGAACTGGAAGCGCCGCCATCAGGCACGTTGTCCAGCATCGACATGCTCTATCCGACCCTGCGCCGGTTCGTGGATCAGCTGCAGGGCGCCTCCACCATCGACATTCTGTGCCGGCTCGCGGCGCAGGACATCCGCCGCATGACCGGCTTCGACCGCGTCCTGATCTATCGCTTCGACGAGCAGTGGAACGGCACCGTCATCGCGGAGGACCGCAACGAGGTCCTGCCGTCCTATCTCGACCTGCGCTTTCCCGCCTCCGACATTCCGGCCCAGGCGCGCGATCTCTACCGCCGCAACCGGCAGCGCATCATCCCCGATGCCAATTACACGCCGGTCCCGATCCAGTCGCGAAGCGCCGATCCTCTCGATCTGAGCGATTCCGTGCTGCGCAGCGTGTCGCCGGTCCATCTCGAATACATGCGCAACATGGGGACGCTCGCCTCCATGTCGATCTCGATCCTGCGCGACGGCGACCTGTGGGGCCTGATCTCCTGCCACAACAAGGAGCCGAAGCGGGTGTCGCTGCAGGTGCGCAATGCCTGCGACTTCCTCACCCAGATCTTCTCGCTCCAGCTCGAGGCGCGGGAGAACACGGCGCTCGCCGAGAACCGGGTGCGTCTCGGCACCGTCCAGACCCGGCTTCTCGCCCATATGGCGGCAGAGGATCATTTCATCGCCGGCCTCGTGAACCATCCCGAGGACCTGATGCTTCTCGCCGGCGCGCAAGGGGCAGCCGTCCTGACGCAGGATCGTTGCTGGCGCCTGGGGCTGACGCCGGGCGAGGAGCAGGTCAAGGCGCTGTTCCAATGGCTGTCCGAGCATCACCAGGAGGATGTGTTCGCAACCGACCGGCTGCCGCAGGTCTATCCCGCGGCGCAGGCCTTTGCCGACAAGGCGAGCGGCCTCGTGGCGATCTCGATCTCGAAGGCTCATGCGAGCTATGTGCTCTGGTTCCGGCCGGAGGTCGTCCAGACCGTGAAATGGAGCGGCAATCCGCAGAAGGCGGTGCAGGAGGAGGCAGGCAGCATCAGGCTTCATCCCCGGCGTTCCTTCGAGATCTGGAAGGAGACGGTGCGCGAGCGTTCGCTCCCCTGGGACACGAGCGAGATCGAGGCGGTCAAGGAATTGCGCAACGCCATCGTCGGCATCGTGCTGCGCCGGGCCGAGGAGCTGGCGGCGCTCTCCGAGGAGCTGCGCCGCTCCAACAAGGAACTCGAAGCCTTCTCCTATTCGGTGTCGCATGACCTGCGCGCGCCGTTCCGGCACATCGTCGGCTATTCCGAACTGCTGAAGAAGCAGGAAGGAGCCGAACTCTCGGAGAAGGGTAGGCGCTATGTCGACACGATCATCGACTCGGCCTACACGGCCGGCACCCTCGTGGATAATCTCCTGCGCTTCTCGCATATGGGCCGCACCGCCCTGAAGCCCCGGCCGGTCGACGTGACGGCGCTCATCGAGGATATCCGGAGCCGGCTGCCCGTGGATCCGCCGGAGCGGCGGATCGAATGGGCGCTCGGGGACCTGCCCCACGTCACCGCGGATCCGGTGCTGATTCGGCTCGTCTTCGAAAACCTGCTAGACAATGCCGTGAAATATACCCGCCCCCGGAACAAGGCCCGCATCGAGGTCGGCTCAACGCGCAAGGATGGGGAGACGATCTTTTTCGTGCGGGACAACGGCGTCGGGTTCGATATGAAATACATCGACAAGCTGTTCGGCGTCTTCCAGCGTCTGCACCGGATCGAGGAGTTCGAGGGAACCGGGATCGGGCTGGCCAATGTTCGCCGCATTGTCGAGAGACATGGAGGCCGGGCCTGGGCCGAAGGTGCGCTCGATCAGGGAGCGACCTTCTTCATCGCCCTGCCGGATCACAACGAAGGAGCCGCGTGAATGGCGGAGTTGAAACCGATCCTTCTGGTGGAGGACAACCCGAAGGATCTCGAATTGACCCTGGCCGCCCTGGAGCAGAGCCAGCTCGCCAACGAGGTCGTGGTGGTGCGCGACGGCGTGGAGGCCCTCGATTTCCTGTATCGCCGCGGGGCGCATGCGAACCGCAACACCAGCGACCCTGCCGTGGTCCTGCTCGATCTCAAGCTGCCGAAGGTCGACGGGCTGGAAGTGCTGGAAACGGTCAAGGCCGATCCCGCGCTACGGCATACCCCGGTCGTCATGCTGACCTCGTCGCGGGAGGAGAGCGATCTCGTGCGCAGCTACGAGCTCGGCGTCAATGCCTTCGTGGTCAAGCCGGTGGGCTTTCGCGAATTCTTCGACGCGATCCAGGATCTCGGCGTCTTCTGGGCCATCCTCAACGAACCGCCGCCGCCGCCCAACGGTCGTTAGAGGCGCCGATGGATCGCGCTTCCGCCAACCATCCCGATCGAGCTTTACGCATCCTCCTCCTGGAGGACAGCGCGCTCGATGCCGAGCTGGTGACCGAGGCCCTGCTCGCGGCCGATCTTCGTATCGCTCTGGAACGCGTGGTGTCGGCCGAGGAATTCACGGATGCCATTCACGGCGGGCATTGGGATCTGATCCTCGCCGATTATCTTCTGCCGGCCTTCAACGGCCTTAACGCCCTCGACATCGCGCGCGAATTCGCTTCCGCGACACCCTTCGTCTTCGTCTCCGGGGTGCTCGGCGAAGAGGTCGCCGTCGAGGCGCTCAAACGCGGCGCGACCGATTACGTGCTCAAGGACAAGCTCGAGCGGCTGCCCCCCATCGTCCTGCGGGCACTCGCGGAGGCGCGCGAGCGCGACGAGAAGCGGCGGGCGCAGGATGCGCTCCAGAAATCGCTCGACGAACGCACGGCGCTCCTGCACGAGCTCGATCATCGGGTGAAGAACAATCTCCAGCTTCTGCTTTCGCTGATCGCCATCGAGGCGCGCCAGGCGGAGGAGGAGCAGGTGCGCCAAGTACTCGGGCGCCTGAAGGAGCGCATGCAGGCCCTCGCCGCGGCGCATCGGGACCTCTATGATGGCAAGGGCGCTGCGCGGTTCGATGTCTCGCGATTCACCAGGGGATTGTGCGAGGAGCTGACCGCATCCCTTCGAGGGGTGAAGATCGTGCCGGAATTCGAGACGGACAAAGTGGAGGTCGAAGCCGCCAAGGCGGCGCCGATGGCGCTTCTCTTCAACGAGATCGTCGTCAATGCCCTGGCCCAGGCCTACAGGGAGCGGCAAGGCAAGCTGAAGCTCGCCTTGCGGACCCGCGACGGCGCCTTGCTGTTCCAGCTGTCGGACGACGCTTTCAGCGTGGAGGAAAAGCAGGCGGCGCGGGACGGCGCTTCGGGTACCATCCTGAAGGCGCTGTCGCGCCAGCTCGATGCCGACATCGATTGGCCGCAGGACGATCCGGCGATCCTCGTTCGCGTCGTCATGCCGGCTCGGGACGCGGGTTAGCGCCATGGAACCGGGGGCAACCAGAGCAGGGCAGGGGACGGCGAGCGCGATGACCGACGGAGCGCGCACGTCCCTGCGCCAGGTTCTGTGGGGGCTGGTATTCGTTCTCGTTCTTCCGACCCTCGTGATCGCGGCAGCCGGCTTCTATTCCAATTATCGCGCCGAGCAGCAGGCCATCGACCTGCGCATGCAGGAAACGGCCCGTGCGCTGAGCCTGTCGCTCGATCGCGAGATCGACAAGTCCGTGCTGGCGCTGCGGGTGCTCGCCCGATCGCCCAGCCTTGCCAGGGGCGAGTTCGACATCTTCTATGATGAGGCCAAAGGAGCGGGTTTTGCAGAGCCTTACTGGGTCTCCCTGTTCGAGCCGCAAGGCAAAACGCTTTTCAACACCTTCCTGCCTTACGGGACCATGTTGCCCAGCAGCAACCGGCCGGAGGTGATGCGGCAGGTTCGCGAAACCCGTAAGCCCCTTATCTCGGACCTGTATACCGGTTCGCTGACCGGACAGCGCCTCATCACCATCAACGTGCCGGTCATCCTCGGTGAGAGGGTGGCCTACATCCTGACCCTCGCCATGGGGCTCGATGCCTTCCAGGAGATCATCCGCGATCAGCGGATCGCCGAGGGTTGGAACGCCGCGGTGCTCGATCGCAGCCGGCGGATCGTGGCCCGCTCACGGCTGCCGGAGCGCTTCATCGGACAGCCTGCCAGCGACTACGTTCAGAATGCGCTCGCGGCGGCGCAGGAGGGAAGCCTCCAGAGCGTGACGCTGGAAGGCATTCCCGTCCGCACCTATTTCAGCCAGTCGCCGACCTATGGCTGGTCCTTCGTCATCAGCCGCCCCGATGCCGAGATCGCGCTATCGATCCGGCGCTCGCTGTTCTGGCTCACGATCCTGATCGGCGTCATCCTCGGCGGGATTCTCCTGGCAGCCCTTCTCTCGCGAGCCATCGCCAAGCCGGTCGACCGGCTCGTCGCGGCGGCTCGCGCCCTCGGGCGTGGAGAGAGGGTGTCCGACGATACCACCACGCGGGTGCTGGAATTCGACACGATCAACAGGACCCTCATCGAGGCCGCGACGAATATCCGCAAGCATGAACAGGAGCGGGAGGAGGCTCTGGCGCAGATGGCGGAAAGCGAGGCGCGCCTGCGCCTGGCGCTCAACGCAGGGCATTTCGGCTCGTGGGAATACACGCCCGCGGCCGGATCCTTCGTCGCCTCCGCCACCTGCCGTGCCAATTTCGGACGCGGACCCGACGAGCCTTTCTCCTATGCGGATCTGGTGTCTTCGATCCATCCGGACGACCGCGTGATGCAGGCGGAGGCGATCGCCAAGGCAATCGCGACGCGCACGGATCTTCACGTGGAATATCGCGCGCTCTGGCCCGATGGCAGCGAGCATTGGGTTCGCGTCAGCGGTCGCACGCGGATCGGGCCGGATGGCGCGCTCTCCATGGTCGGCGTCTCGCAGGACGTCACGGAGCGCCGCCAGGCCGAAGAGCGGCAGGCGCTGCTGCTGCACGAGCTCAACCACCGGGTCAAGAATACCCTGGCGACGGTTCAATCCGTGGCCTCTCTCACCCGGCGATCCGCCGAAGGCAGCGATCCCGAGGCCTGGAACGCTTTCCTCAACCGGCTGCAGGGCCTCGCCAAGACGCACGACCTTCTCACCGAGAGCCAATGGCAGGGTGCGCTTCTGGAGGACGTGCTCAGGAACGAGCTCGATCCCTACCAGGACGTCATGCGCCAGCGGATCCGCCTGCGCGGCCCGAGGATCAACCTTCAGCCGAGCGCCGTTCTCGCGCTCGGGCTCGCCATCCACGAGCTGGCGACCAACGCGGTCAAATACGGCAGCCTCTCGGTTCCGGACGGCAAGGTCCATGTCATGTGGGCCGTGACGGCGGGCGGCACTTCGCAGGATCTTCTCGTGGAATGGGTCGAGAGCGGGGGTCCGCTGGTGAAGACACCGGAGCGCCAGGGCTTCGGCTCCAAGCTGATCCAGCGCGGTCTTGCACAGCAGCTCGGCGGCGAGATCAAGCTCGATTTCGCGCCGACCGGAATCCGCTGCGTCATGACCTTCCCGAGCACAACCGTCGCGCTCGACCAGAGCGATGCGGACGATGCGCGGGAGCGCTACGCCTCGTGACGACCATTCGCGACAAGCTCGAAACCATCCTGGCACGCCTTGCGGGGCGCGCGGCGGACGAGCGCGTGTTCCTGCGCCTCTATGAGGATGCCGCCCGCGCAGCCGCCGATGCCGCCGACCTGCGGCAACGGGCGGGCGTCTCGCTGGGACCGCTCGACGGGGCGATCGTTTCGATCAAGGATCTCTTCGACGTGGCGGGCGAGACCACGCTTGCGGGCTCGCGCGCCTTACGCGACGGGCCTCCTGCAGAGACGGACGCCGTGATCGTCCGCCGCCTGCGTCAGGCGGGAGCCGTGATCCTCGGCAAGACCAACATGGTCGAGTTCGCCTTCTCCGGCCTCGGGCTCAATCCGCATCACGGCACGCCGGGCAATGCGGCCGATCCCTTGCGCATTCCAGGAGGCTCGTCGTCGGGAGCGGGCGTCTCCGTGGCGGAGGGTACGAGCGAGATCTCCATCGGCAGCGATACCGGCGGTTCGGCGCGCATTCCCGCCGCTCTCAACGGGATCGTCGGGTTCAAGCCGACCGCGCGCCGCGTGCCGCTGGACGGTGCCTTCCCGCTCTCGCCGAGCCTCGATTCCATCGGGCCGCTGGCGCGCGACGTGCAGGATTGCGCGGATGCGGATGCGATCATGGCCGGCGAGGTGCCTCGTCCCCTCATGCCTTTTCCCCTGGCGGGACTGCGCATCGGCGTGCCGCGCGGGCGCCTGTTTTTGGAAACCGAGCCGATGGTGGAGGAGGCTTTCGCGATGGCGCTGAGCTGTCTGTCGCGGGCCGGGGCAGGCATTGTCGATCACGACATCGAGGATCTGCTGGAAGCCATGACGGATACCACGGCCTCCGCCTCCATCGCCTCCATCGAAGCCGCGGAGGTCCATGCCGACTGGCTCGATACCAGGGCGGCGGCGATCGACCCGCGCGTGCGCTGGTGGATCGCCCGCAGCGGCCGTGTTCCGGCGCCCGTCTATATCCGCATGCTGCGCCGCCGGCGCGCGCTCGTGGCGGCGATGGACGAACGGCTGTCGCCTCTCGACGTGCTGGCGCTGCCGACGGCGGCGATCTCGGCACCGCTGACGGCACCGCTGGAAACGGACGACAAGCTCTACAACCGCATGGACTGGCTGATCCTGCGCAACACCATGTTCGGCAATCAGTTCGACCTGACGGCGATCTCGCTGCCGATCCCGGCTTGCGAACGCCCGGTCGGCTTCATGCTCGTGGCGCGCCACGGGCATGATCGTCGGCTTTTGGAGATTGCGGCGGGTGTCGAGCGCGCATTCGCGCGCTGATTCGTAAGGGGCGCTCCGCGGCTCAGGCGCTGATGGCGCGGGCGAGACTCAGGCAGGCGGCGATCCCGTCCTCCAGGATCTTATCCGAAAGCTCTTCGTCGTCGACCGCGCGCGCGAGCTGGATCATGCCGGTCGTGCCGGCGATGATCGCGGTTGCGACGGAGCGCCGGGCCTCAGGCGTTGCGCTGGCAGGCAGCAGGCCGGCTAGCACCTCGATGTGCTCGACGATGCTCTTCGTGAACATCTCGCGCACGACCGGGGAATGGCGCGCAATTTCCGGAGCAAGCGCCCCCGCCACGCATCCCGTTTCCGGATTGTCCCGGTGGTAGGGGCTCAGATAGGCGCGCACGATGGCTTCGAACTTGTTCTCGTTCGCGTCTACGACGGCGCCGATCCAAGTCCTCACCTGCTCGATCGCGTCTCGCAACGCCTCCTCGATCAGGGCATCCTTTGACGAAAAGTGGCTGTAGAAGCCGCCATGCGTGAGGCCGGCGCTGGCCATGAGGCCGGCGACGCCGCTGGCGCCCACTCCGTCCTTCCGAAGCTGCTTCGAGGCGACCTCGACGATGCGTCGGCGGGTCGCGTCCTTGTGGCCTTTTTCGTAGCGCATGGTCGTTCCCCTTTTATATCGAGGCGGTGATCAAGCGGACCGGATAGCGGATCTCATTATGACACGCGCAATATAATACCACTGCGCAGCCTTGCCGTCCACTCTCCAACCCGCCTTTAGCTCTTCGCCGATCGTGCGTTCCAGGCCTCAAGCAGACGCCGCGTCAAATCGCAGTACATCCAATTAAGTTACCTAGCGGAATATCAATTCTACCTTAGGTTAGGAGAGGTCTCGATAGTTTTCATAGAGGCGCCCATTTCTCCTAAAGAGACGCTTGAAATCAGTCAAAAGATAATATTATGATCATCATGCAATAGCAATGTGGCCGGGGACGATCCATCGCTTTTCCGAAAAGGGAAGCCCCGCGGCGCGAGCGAAGAGCCTGCTCTACAGGCCTGCGCGCACTCGAAGGATCCGGCGGTAGAGGGAACGAAGATGATGATGAACTTTTTCAGTGTCTTCCCCAGCAAAGCCGTTCAGCCGCAATCCGTGCGTCCCTCGGAGAGCCCTAGGAACTGGCGCTGCCAGCTCGGCACGTTCTGGCAGGATATCGAGGAAGCCGGATCCGTGCTGAAGGCGCGCCGCCTCGTGCCGTCCGACGTCCGCGTCCAGCAGGTGAGCGGGATCGACCGCACGGCCGGGCGGCACGGCGACTGATAAGGCGCGCAGGCCTTCCGCAGGCGCGCTGGAATTCACCGAAAACCCGGGCGACCGTTCTGCGGACACCGATCTCCGAGACAGGCGTTATGTCATCCGATGAGATGATTCCACCTGCGTGGATCACCTCTCTTTTTGGTTTGCCGCATTTTTGACGGCGAACCGGATCCACTTCGCCGAAAAATGCTCTCGGCGTTGACGGAAACCGGACGATGCGTCGCTTCTACCTGTGCCTCGGCTATGCCAGCCTCGCGCTCGGCGTGATCGGAATCGTCCTGCCCGTTCTGCCGACCATGCCCTTCGTCCTTCTCGCCGCCTGGTGCTTCGCCCGCTCGAATCCTGCGCTCGCCGACCGTCTCTACAGCCATCCCCGTTTCGGTGCCGTGTTGCGGGCGTGGCGCGACGAGAGAGCGATTCCGCTGCGTGCCAAACTGACGGCTCTGACCATGCTGGCCCTGTCCTACGGTCTGATCCTGTGGCTCGCCGACAGCCGCCTCGTGCCGGTGCTTCTCGCGGCGATCATGGGAAGCGTCGCCGTTTACATCGCAACGCGCCCGAGGCCGCGGGGACGAGACGCGGCTGCCGCATAACCGTGACGGATGAAGACGCCGCGTCCCAAACGGATTCGATTTGGTCAAGCTTATGCCATGGTATGGCCCAGGTTCGGGTTAGGCTCCCCTTAACCATAGAGCGGAGGGATGCCATGCGAAGTCTCAGCCTGTCGGTCTTCCTGATGGCGAGCGCCGCAATGCTGGCCCCTCTTCTCGTCGCACTCGCCTATACCGCAAGCGTGCTGGCTTCGGCCCTGATGTTCCCCTGAATTTTTCGCGCTGCCGCCCGAAGCGACTCGCGTGGCCGATTCCGCTCAAGACCGCGGATTCGTCATCTCTGCGGTGAGCCTGGGCAATTCCTGCGTCATCCACGCGATCATCTGATCGTGCGTCTTCAGATGCTCCGGCATGGGGATGAACGGTCCCTGCGATTCGTAGATCGCGACAGGATCGCGCGCGCCATTGATCGGATCGAGACCGTCCTCGAATTCCGGTGTGATGGTTCTGCCGCCGAACCATGTCACGAGCAGCAGAAGCATTCCGACGGCGCCGGCAAGGACGACCAGAACGGATATCGCCAAGTCTGCCAAAACCTGCACCTTTCCTTCGCTGCGACGCATGCCGCCGGCAACCGCAAGCCTATCATCGAACGGGCAAGGCTCCAACGCGGCATCGCCTGTCCGTCTCCGGCACCGATTTTACGACACAGCAGGAACAACGTCCGAGATCATGCGGTTGAGATTGAGAAAACACTCGCCCGGCACGAGCGGTGGTTCAGCCGGCTCGCGGACGAACGGGGGCGGGGGTCACTCCTGTCGAAGGGGAGGCGCTCATGAGAACGTATTACATCTTCCAGTCCAAGACCGCGCCGGAGCTGCGCGGGTTCGCCGAAGGGGCGACGGGCGAGACCCTGCCGAGCGATCAAGGGCCCTGGGTGCTCGCGCGGCAGATTGGCCCCGACGACGAATGGGATCTCGGCATCAGCCGGGCCGTCGTCGCTGCCGGAATCATCGAGAACGGCTTCTATCTCTGGGGACCGATCAACCGCGCGCCGTCGCCGCATCCGGTGATCGAGAGCGACCGCGTCGAAGGCACCGCCGTCTACGACCCGCAGGGAACGCAGGTCGGCACCATCAAACGCCTGCTGATCGAAAAGGTGAGCGGACGTGTGCTCTATGTCGACGTGACCTTCGGCGGCTTCCTCGGGCTCGGCGTGCACCACCACACGGTTCCCTGGGACAAGCTGTCCTACGACACGGAGCTCGAGGGCTACCGCACCGACGTGACCGAGGATCAGGTGCAGGGCGCGCCGGCCTTCTACGGCGACGACCGGGTCTGGCCGGACCGCAAGCGCGAGCAGGAGATGCGGGATTACTGGCACGACATTCCCCGCGGTCCGATCTGATAAGGTCTCACGGTCGGGCTTCGTGGCTGATATGATGCGCCGTCTCTCGGGTCCTGTGGGAGGGCGCCATGAAGGAGCATCTGTTCAAGGTCGGCCAGAGCGTGCAGCCGAAAGCTGCCACCGCGCATCATCTTCCCCGTGCGGTCTTCACCGTTCTCCGCCTTCTGCCGTCGACCGCGGGCGGGGTGCCGCTCTACTGCATCAAGAGCCAGGCCGAGCTGATCGAGCGTGTTGTCGAGCAGGGCGAGATCGAGGCCGCGCCGCGCTAGAGCCGATGCGGCTTCCTCCGTATTGGCCCGCCAAGCTTATGGTTGTTTGACAGTGTTCCTGAAATCGCCCTCGTACAATCCATCGTTGTCGAGGATCATGCTTCTTGTCGCTCATTCCATGAAACGTAAAGCGAAGTAATGCGTTGGTCGTCATATACCAATGACGTGGAGAGGGAATGATGAAGAAGGCAACTTGGCTTTTGGCGGCTGCCTTACTTGGCTCAGGCATCGTCGTTTCGACGCCTTCATCGGCGCAGGTACAGTTCGGCATCGGTCCGGTCGGCCCGAGTGTCCGCGTGGGGCCTGATAACGATCGCTACGAGCGCCGCTATATCGAGCGCCGCCGCGTCAACGATCGGGACGATCTCTCGACTGGAAGCATCGACCGCTGCCGCACCGTCGTGATCCGCGAGGAAGAGCCGAACGGCGATATCGTGACGCGCCGCGTCCGCCGCTGCCGCTAATTCTCTCGCGCCTGACATCGAAACCTCTGGAAGGTATCGTGCCTGCCAGAGGTTTCGTATTGCGGCCTAGCCTTCGACCAGAACACCGACATGCCGGGTGGGTTCACATCGCTTGGATTGTTGCCGTATCCAGCGCCCCGCCGGTCGGGCAACTTACGGATCTATGCCGCTTGCGCGCTCGGGGAACCAGTCGTCGAGTCGTGGGTCAGTGCCGGCGTCATCATCCGCCCGCGGTCGATCAGGACAGAGACGGTGGAGGCCAGCGCCAGGGCAGCCCGGTCGCGGCGCCCGAGCATGAAGCCTTCCACGTAGAGCCGCATCAGCTCGACCGTGACGAAGTGGAAGGCGACCTCCGAGCCGCGTGCGAGCTTCATGCGCCGCGAGGCAGTCGTCAGCTTGCCGAGATAGAGCGACTGCTCGGTCTGCGGCTCCGCCAGAAAACCGCTCAGGCCGCCGAAGGTCTTTTCGAAATGATCCCACAGCAGCGCGAGATTCCGCGCCGCTTTGTCCTGCTGATCCTGCGTAAGGGTTTGGAAGTCGGCGAGGATCTCCCAGGCCGGATCGCGCGCGATCGCCTCATCCTCCGCCGTTGCCTGAGGGATGAACGGAAGCAGGGCCCGCGCCTGTGCCCGTAAGACGGGGCGAAGCGCCTCCCAGCCGGCAAGCGCCTTGGGAACCACGATCAGGGCACCGGCGAAGATTGTCTGATCGAGCGCATGGCCGAGACGGCGCAGTTCGGGACGTGCGGCCCGCCGGAAGGCTTCGATGAAGCGCCAGCGCAGGCGACACAGACGGTAGAACTGCTCGAGCTTTTCGACGAGTTCGTTTCGCGGATCGTGATCGACGGACCAGGGAAAGGTAAAGTCGCTTCGAGGCTGAGGGGGGCTGCTCATGAGGGGCTGGTGATCCGATCGGCGAATCGTTTTCGACAGGTCGGGTCATACAGGAGCAATCCAGGCAACTTTGAGGCTCCGGCTTGGGAATAAGCGCTGTTCGCGCAAAACCTGTCGCTCTTTGAATCAGATGCGACCGCGGGACCCGGCCTTGAACGGCTGCGCTGCATTCTTACATCCAGGCGGACCCCGATCCGGGCCCCTCTGACGCGAGCCGTGCCGGCCCTCGCGTGATGTCGGATCTCCTCGATCCGACGCCGGCCCGGAGACCACCATGCTACAAGATCTTTTCGCCTTCCTCGTCGGTGTGCTGATCGTCGATCCGCTCCAGGCGGAGATGAACGAACGCCTGACGCAGATCCGCGCGCCGCAGGCCGTCATCGCCGAGATGCGCAGCTGCGCCGAGGCCTCCCTGCCGCCGCTCGCGAACCGCGCCCTCGCTGAGCCGGGCTGGGCCATCGCCACCACCCTGAACGTCTGGACCGGCCGCACCGCGCCGGAAGAGGTCTTGGGCGGCACGTCGGCCCAGTGCGACGCGGCTATCAAGGCGGCGCGGGTTTATCTGGAGAGCCGCGGGGCATGAGCGGTATCGGCGGGAAGCTCGGATTGATGAGGCGCTTCAGATCACTGAACTGAAAAACAGCGCGGGGAGCAGGCAAAAACGGGCGCCCGCGGATCGCAATCCGCAGAGACAAATCAGGAGCCGTTGGCGATCATTACCGGGGGTACCTCTTTAGGGCGAAGCTGCTGGTATTGAAGTGGATCGGCCAAATCAGCTATTTGCGGACCACCCGTAGGGGCACTGTGGGCGGGGCTGCGAACAAGATCGCAAGATCGGGCGCGGCCCCAACTTGCTTTTCGGCTATGGTCTTGCGCAGGCTCACCGGGCTTTCAGGACCATGATCCATGTCATTTCAAACCAAACGGCTCGGCACGCGGCCCGACGCCATCGCTCCAGACGGATCCGAGGTGCGGATCCTGTGCAGCGTCGGTCGGGGCAGCCTGGCACGTTTCACATTGCCGCCGCATGCGGTCTCACAAGCCGTGGCGCATCGAACAGTCGACGAAGTCTGGTACTTCCTCTCAGGCCGCGGGCAGATGTGGCGCCGCTCGCCTGACGTCGAAGAGATCGTGGACGTCGAGCCCGGCGTCTCCATCACGATTCCGCTGGGGACGTCCTTCCAGTTTCGTTCGCTCTCGCATGAGCCGCTGAGCGCCGTGGGAACAACCATGCCGCCTTGGCCGGGCGAAGACGAAGCGTTCGCCGTCGGCGGTGTCTGGAAGCCAACCGTTTGAGCGCAGGGCTCGATGGAGCGCCCCTATTTCCAAGTTCGAGGCGTCCGCTGGAACAACGGAGCGCTTTCTCAGACCGTCGGAGGCAAGGGCGCCTAGACGGCTGTCAGGTTACCTAACTCGGCTTTTCCGGCTGGCCTGCCGGAAGCTGGAGGTGCTTGGACAGGACTTGCACCATGTTGACCACGTCGGCCCGCGGGATCGCATAGGCGAGTGGTCCATAGGAAGGATGATCAAAGGCAATAAGCGAACCGTCGAACTGGGCGACCTGGATATGCCAAGGAGGGTCGTTGACAGTCTCAACAGTTTTCCCATCGAGTGGCTGCTTCTCAGTCCCTTCAACCATCCGAGCCCGCGCTTCCCCCAGCAGCTTGATGATCTTCGTGAGTTGATCAACGTCAAGGGCGATGGGCTCAGACGGTCCTGCGACAGGACCAATCTCAACAGTCACGGATTGACGGTCCTCAGCGACCCGCACACCGACCCGCGCCTCGGCCACGACACGACCTCCCTGCCATTGGCAGACGGTTGGAGTTCCCAGGTCTTCTCAACCCGACACGGTTCAAATAGGTCCATACCCCTTTTGCGTGTCCGCCGGGTGCTCCAGGCCATGGACCACTGAACACCTCTCGCCTCCGTCATCGGACCTGCTGCCTATGTGACCTATCCGCTATGACAGGGGCTGCGGTGTCCTCTTGAGTTAGCCCCCCATCGCAGAAAAAAACGCTAGGTCATGCTTTGGCCCAATTCAATATCCAAAACCCTACCGCAGTTGTTCGAAGTAATTCCCGCAATCCCTGATTTTGAGGAGGAGGTGCCACATGCTTTGAACGAGCATTTATTCTTGCAGTAGAGTGAAGCCGGCGTATATTCCTGTGCGCCGTACCAGATTGCATCCCCTAATACACCTCTCTACATCAACCTCATAATCAGCTCATCCTATCCGCCCGCCTTAATCTTTAGGCTGGGTTCGGAGCATTGCGCCTGTGTCCATGATCTTCTGAGCAGAAGATGTGCGCAGTCACGACAATTCTACGCTTCAGCGAACAAATCCCTGAAATTTTAGAACGAGAGAAGACATGGCAATTCTTTATGTCTCGACGACGGGCAGCGACTCCAATTCCGGCACCTCCGGCAGCCCGGTGAAATCGATCAACAAGGCGGCCCAGCTGGCCCAGGCCGGCGACACCGTGCTGGTCGGCGCCGGCACCTACAACGGCACCGTCAGCATCTCCAAGAACGGCACCGCCTCGGGCCAGATCACCTTCAAGCCCGCTGACGGCGCGCACGTGGTCATCGACGGCAGCCAGACCGGGGCCGGAACCGACCTGGTCACGATCACCGGCGACTACATCACCTTCCAGGGCTTCGAGGTCGCCAACGCCAAGCGCACCGGCATCGGTCTGTGGGGCTCGCACGATTCCAAGGTGCTCGACAACAACGTCCATGACAGCTTCCGCGCCGGCGTCTATGCCGGGGGCAGCGTCGGCCAGTCGTACAACAACGTGATCGACGGCAACGAGGTCTGGCGCAACGTCAAGGAGAACATGAGCCGCACCTGGTCCGGCGGCTGGGCCCAGGGCATCAGCCTGGACAAGTCCGACAACAGCGTCATCAGCAACAACAACGTCTACGACAACTGGGGTGAAGGCGTCGGCGCCATGTTCACCAAGGGCGCCAAGATCACCGGCAACACCGTCTACGACAGCTACAGCATCGGCATCTATCTCGACAACGCCCAGGATGCGGTGGTGCAGTACAACACCGTGTCGCATTCCTACGACACCGCCTTCTACCGCAGCGGCAAGCCGGCGGCCGGCATCGTCATTGCGAACGAGAACGGCGACCGCATGCTGCCGTCGTCGGGCATCGTGGTCACCGACAACGTTCTGGCCGGCGTCGGCAATCTGGTTTACAGCAGCTATGGCGCCAACACGGGCTTGGTGAACTCGACGACCTCCCCTAACACCATCTACAGCAGCCCTGATTCTGTCCCGTCTTCGACTCCGACTCCAATCTCCACGCCGATTCCGAGCGGTGATCCGGTCGCGTCGTCAGAGGATGTATTCACGTTCAACACGGCCATCGGCCGGAATGTCAAAGTCATTTCCGACTTCGATGTGGCCGCTGACACGATTGCCCTGGATAACAGCATCTTTACGAAGCTGCCCGGGACAGGCGAACTATCGTACAGGTTCTTCACCGTAGGCGAGACGGCCAAGGACAGAAACGACTACATCATCTACGACAAGAACACGGGCGTCCTGTCCTACGATCCCGATGGTTCGGGTTCGGCGGCTGCAGTGAAGTTCGCTGTGGTTGAGAACAAGGCTGCGCTCACCGCTGCGCACTTCTTGATAATCTGACAGCGACACTCTTATCGGCCGTAGCGTTGCTCCGGTCAGAATCTTCGTGACAATCGCGACAATAGTGTCGGAAGGCCGGCTCCCAGGGGCCATTGCCGCGATTGTCACTAATGGCTCAGCGCCCGAAACCAGCTTGTAGAGCAGCAATTGATTGCAGAGAGTGGTCGACAAGTTCGCTCGTGAAATCATGTGAATGGTCCGCTGGAGGCTACTCAGCGGTATTCGGCACTTTGAGCGGCGCTCACCGGCAGCAACGAGTGCTGTCAGCGTAAGGCGGCCGCCTCGGCGTCGGCGAGATGCGCCACTCCGCTGCCCAAGGCGCCTGTCGTCTTGCCATCCCAACGTCCAAACTCGCTCTGTATCGGCCTCGCCGCCGCTGTCACAGGTCTCGCCTGGTGGGGTATCTCGCAGCGGATCCCGCAGCCGTTGGTCCAGGAATCGGCCACGACACCGAGCGGCCCGACCCTGATCGTCATGCCCTTTGCCAACCTGGATGCAGAGACCGGTGTGGTGCTGCGGCTTATTCGCGATCCAGGACGATGTGGCGCAGAAGGTGGCCCCGGTACAGCGCCCTTGCGCAGGTTCGCAAAGAGGCGTCTTCTGAGGGATGGCGGTTTCGATGATGACGACACACGCTGACCACAACGCCCCCGCCCGGCTCCTGTGCAGCTTGGCGCTGCTGTTCTTCGTGTCCATGGGGGCTGCGTCCGCCGACGCCCAGACCACCCCGACGCAGAACCCGCCCCCGCCCCAGGTGCAGCAGCTCCTGAACCTCTTGCAGGATCCGGCCGTGCGCGGCTGGATCGACCAGCAGCAGCAGCTCGCGCCGACGCCGCCGCTTGCAGGGCCGCCGCCGACCGCTACCCAGACGACAGCCTCCGAGATGATGGCGGCCCGAACCGCGAGCCTGCGGGACCATCTTGCCTCCCTCGCGGCCGCCGCGCCGCGCCTGCCGGGCGAGTTCCGCAGCGCCGCGGATCGCCTGCTCGCCGAATTGCAAGGCCGCAGCCTCGTGGGCGTGCTGATCCTGGTCCTCGGCTTTGTCGCCTTGGGCGCCGGAACCGAATGGATCTTCAGGAGGGTCACCGCTCATCCCCAGCAGCGGATCGCCGCCATGCCCATGGAAACCGTGTCCGAGCGGATGCGCGCCATCGGCCTGCGTCTCGCCTTCGGCCTCAGCGAAGTGGTGATCTTCGGGCTCGGGAGCATCGGGGCCTTCCTCGCCTTCGACTGGCCGCCGCTCTTGCGGCAGGTCGTCCTCGCGTATCTGATCGCGGCCGTGGTTCTGCGCCTGGTCCTGGTTCTGGGCCGGTTTCTCCTGGCACCTGACGGCGGCGGACCGCAGGATGCGGACCGCTTCCGGGTCGTCCCGTTGTCCGCCGGCGCCGCCCGCTTCTGGTTTCGCCGCCTGGCGCTCTTTGTCGGGTGGTTCGCCTTTGGGCGGGCCACGCTCGATGTGCTCAGCGCCCTGGGTTCTCACCCGAGGCGCGCGAGCTCGTGGCCTATACCCTCGGGCTCGGGCTCCTGGCCATCGCCCTGAATGTCGTTTGGACAAGGCCTCCCGCCTTGGATGCCCTGCCCGACGAGACGCAGCATCCGGCGCGTCACAGGTTTACACCCTGGCTTTTGTCCCTTTGTCTGGTTGCGCTCTGGGGTTTCTGGGTTGTCGGGTTCATGCGCCTGTTCTGGCTGTTGGCGGTCGCTCTCCTTCTGCCCCCGGCGATCAAGGTCGCCCAGATGGCGAGCCATCACGTCTCCCGTCCGCCTTCAGGCTCGGGGGCGCCGTCCACGCCAGGGCTGACGGCGGTCTTTCTCGATCGCGGCCTCAGGGCGCTCCTGATCGCCGGCGCCGCCTTTCTGCTGGCATACACCTTGCGGATCGATCTGGTCGAGATGACCGGCCGCGATACCCTTCTGACCCGCCTGCTGCGGGGCGCGCTGAGCAGCGTCGTGATCCTGCTGGTCGCCGACCTGATCTGGCAGGTGGTCAAGTCGCTCATCGACCGGCGGCTCAGCCAGACCGAGACCTTGTCCCCGCCCGGAACCGAGGCGGCTGTCAGGCAGGCGCGGCTGCGGACGCTTCTGCCGATCTTCCGCAATGTGATCTTCGTGGTGCTGGCGGTCGTCGCCGTGATGATGGCCCTCTCCGCGCTCGGTGTGGAGATCGGGCCGCTGATCGCGGGCGCCGGCATCGTAGGCGTCGCCGTCGGCTTCGGCTCGCAGACGCTGGTCAAGGACGTGTTCAGCGGCGTCTTCTATCTCCTCGACGACGCCTTCCGGGTCGGCGAGTACATCACGAGCGGCAGCTACAAGGGAACGGTGGAATCGTTCGGGTTCCGGTCGGTGAAGCTGCGGCATCACCGCGGGCCGCTCTTCACGGTGCCGTTCGGGGTGCTTGGGGCGGTCCAGAACATGAGCCGCGACTGGGTGATCGACAAGCTGACCATCGGCGTGTCCTACGACTCCGATTTCGACAAGGCGAAGAAGCTCATCAAGCAGATCGGCAAGGAATTGGCGCAGGATCCGGAATTCGCGCCCAACATCATCGAACCGCTCAAGATGCAGGGCGTCGATCAATTCGGCGATTACGGCATCCAGATCCGTCTCAAGATGATGACGAAGCCCGGCGAGCAGTTCGTCATCCGTCGCCGGGCCCTGTCCCTGATCAAGCAGGCCTTTGACGAGAACGGCATCCGGTTTGCCGTCCCCACCGTCCAGGTGGCAGGCCATGAGGAGGTCGGTCCGGTCGCGGCGTATCAGGCCATCAAACTCGTCAAGCCGCCTCCGCCCGCGCCCGAATGATGGGTGAGTCGAGTAGGCTGCCTCCAGCCGACCGAAACCTGACAACATGCACGTTCCCGCTGGCCGGGATAAAGGATCCGCGATGGTACGATCAGAAGCGCGACGGGCTGTCCGGCCTCAGGTCGCGCACCTTCCCTAGCCGATGATCACGCCTCCACCAGTCCATTTCGGATCGCGTAGCGGATCAGCGCCGCGGTCGTGTCGAGATTGAGCTTGCGCAGGGCCAGGGCGCGATGGGTCTCGACCGTCTTGGTGCTGATGCTGAGGATGTCGGCGATCTGCTTGTTGGTCTTGCCTTCGGCGATCAGTTGCACGACCGTCTTCTCGCGTGAACTCAGCGCCGACTTGTCCGCGGATCCTTTCGCCAGATAGGTCTCGAGCAGGGTCTCGGAGACCTTGCCCGTGAAGAAGGGCTTGTGGGCCGCCAGGCTCTCCACCGCCGAGATCAGAAACTGCTTGGCATCGGACTTGAGCAGGAAGCCGCGGGCGCCGGCCTCGAGAACGTCGCGGATCAGGCCGTCGGTGTCGTGCATGGTGAAGATCAGCACTTCGATGCCGGGAACACGTCCGCGGATCTGGCGGGTGGCCTCGACGCCGTTCACCAGCGGCAAGGCATAGTCGAGGACCACGACGTCGGGCCGGGTGGCCAGGGCCCGGTCGATGGCTTCCTTGCCGTCCCGGGCCTCGCCGACCACCTCCCAGCCCTCATGTCCCTCCAGGATGGCCCGGACGCCGGAGCGGACCACGTCGTGATCGTCGGCGATCAGGATGCGCGTCATGGCGAGACTTCCTCCGGCGACCCGGTGCCTGCGGCGTTTCCGGTGAGCCCGAGTCCCGAGGCAGGATACACCTCCGGGCAGTCGGACCCACCTGTGCAAAACCCTGAATCTGCCGGAGGCAGACCCTGAATCCTCAGGAGGAGGCCTCGCCGTCCGCCTTGGCCCGGCCCGACAGCCACGGCATCCGCAGGCGTCCGGCACCTGGCGACGCCCGACCGGCTCCAGAGATTGGGATCATTGCGACGACGCAGGTGCCGCCCCGACCCGTCCGGATCTTCAGGCTGCCGCCGAACTGCTCGAGGCGGGCCCGCATGCCCGTCACGCCTACGCCGAGCCGGATCGGTCCGTCCGGCCGGGTCGAGCCAATCATCCCATGCCCGTTGTCACGAATGCGGACGATCAGGCGTCCTGACATGAACCTTGCATTGACCGAGACATGCGAGGCATCGGCATGGCGATGCACGTTGGTGAGCGCCTCCTGCACCACGCGCAGGATCGCCCTTTGGAGTTCCGGTCGCAGGTCGTCAACCTCCTCCGGAATCCGGATCCGGGCGACGAGCCCCGTCCGCCCCGCGAAGCCCTCGGCAAAATCCCGCAACGTGGCCTGGAGACCGTCGTGCGCCAGGTTCGGGGGATGCAGCAGGTAGGTGAAGATGCGCAATTCCCGCAGGGCCTCGGTGAGCAGGCCCTCGACCTCAGCCAAGGCCCTGCGGCCTGCCGGGATCTGCGAGACCGCTCCCTCCAAGTTGGCGAGCCCCAGGTTTGCCGCCACGAGGTGCTGCGCCGTCGAGTCGTGCAATTCGCGGGCAATGCGTTGCCGTTCCTCTTCCTGGAGGACGAGCAATTGCCCGGACAATTCGCTGACCTGTTTCTTCGCGCCGGTGACCTGATCGGACAAGACCCGGAGCGGCTGCTCGACCTGGCGGGCCGTGAACCAGGCGGCAAGCCCCGCGGCGAGCAGGAGGAGAACCGCCGGTCCGGCCGTCCGCCACAGGGCAGCAGCCACCGGTGCATTGAGATCGGCCAGCGGCACCGCCACCGCGCTCGTCCAGTTCGTCGCGCCCGAGCGACGGAAGGCGACAAGAACCGGGACCCCACGATCATCCACGGCCTCGATCGTCCCCGTGATCGTGCTGTCCGGTCCGGCATCGGCGAGGCGGGCCACCAGTGCCGCCGGGGCGGGCAGATCGGACCCCTTGTGACCGTCCCGGTCGGCGACGATCGGCTGGAGCTTGCGATCGAAGAGCCCCTTCATCCAGCCGACCGGCAGAACCTGGTCATCGAGGATCGCGCCGAGCCGCGCCTCCGCCAAGATGATCGACAGATGGCCGTTCATCCGGCCGTCCGGACCGTCGAGCCGGAGGCTGAGGGCCACGATGATGCTGCCCTTCAGGGGAGCCAGCATCCGGCCGGAGACGGCCCACCTCCGATCCCGGATCCGAGCCATTTGCTCCTGGTAATTCGGAAAGTCCACGTGCCGTGGCAGCGGCGACCCGAACGGACGCAAGGTGTTGGCGACCTGCCGTTCGAGGTCGTTCAGGACCAGCCAGGATCCTTCCGGAACCGGGGTCGCCTTGAGTTGGTCGTAGAAGGCCTTGATGTCGCCCGAGAGGAGCGCCGGGGATTTGGACAGTCCCTTCAGCAGGTAATTGACGGCGGCCACCTCCTGGTCGAAGCCGAAGGAGAGCGCCTTGGCGGCTTCCAGGGCACGGCTTCCGATCGCGCGCCGCTCCTCAGCGGCGCGTGAGAGCAAAAGGGCCGCGGCGACGACGCATGCTGCAACGGTGATGGCCATGAATGTCAGGGCGATCCGCCGTCGCAGACGGAGCGGCTGGCCCGAGAGGGATCGCGCAACAATCACCGGGACGGTGCCATTGCTCATGAGGCGATCTCCGGCCGCAAGGGCGACGCAACGGGAAAGGGGTCGCGACGGGACCCTCATTCGATAACCTATGGTAAACCCCGAGTCCGTTCGCTGTCGACCGGGATCGACATGGACGCCCAGGCCAGAAGACCGCCAAGTTCCGGCGACGGTGTCAGCAGAGCCATAATCAGGGTCTGCCTCCATCGTTTTCAGGAGATACCCGAATAGCCCGACGGCACGGCGTTGGACGATACTTCGGGCATGTCGGGACAGGAGCAAGGGCTCTTACGATTGTCCTCATCGGTCAAGTGGATGTCCTGCACGGTCAAGCAAGCTCCGCCGACTCGTCTACGATGCGAGCACTCAGGTAAGGCCTTAGCCATGTCCGCCAGCACGTCACGCTGACAGCGCACACCCTTTCGAGGACGGATGTCATGACTGACGCGGACGTCGTCGATTCGCTAGACGGTATCATTGACAGGCCGCTGGAACACGGCGGCATGATCCGGATTTCCGGCGGCACGTTCCGCATGGGCTCGGACCGGCATTATCCGGAGGAGGCGCCGGTCCATCGCGTCAGCGTCGATGCGTTCTGGATCGACCGGACGCCGGTCACCAACCGCCAGTTCCGGCGCTTCGTCGAGGCCACCGGGCACGTCACGGTCGCGGAAATCGCGCCCGACCCGAAGGACTATCCCGGCGCCCTGCCGCACCTGCTCCATGCGGGCTCGCTCGTGTTCAGCCCGCCGGATTATCCGGTCGATCTGCATCACTTCAGCCAGTGGTGGGCATTCAAGCCCAGGGTGACCTGGCGGCGTCCCTACGGCCCGGGCTCGTCGATCAAGGGCCTCGACGACCATCCGGTCGTGCATGTCGCCTATGCCGATGCGGCGGCCTATGCCCGATGGGCCGGCAAGGATCTGCCGACCGAGGCCGAATGGGAATTCGCCGCCCGTGGCGGACTGGACCAGGCGGAGTTCGCCTGGGGCGATGACTTCGCGCCGGACGGCCACCAGATGGCCAACACCTGGCAGGGCGCCTTTCCATTCCAGAACATGCGTCTCGACGGTTACGAGCGCACCTCCCCGGTCACCGCCTTCCCACCGAACGGCTACGGCCTCTACGACATGATCGGCAATGTCTGGGAATGGACCAGCGACTTCTACACGCCGAGGCATCCGGCCGATGCACCGAAGGCGTGCTGCATTCCCGAGAACCCGCGCGGCGGGCGCGAGGACCAGAGCTACGCGCCCTGCGAGCCCGATACCCGGATTCCGCGCCGGGTGCTGAAGGGCGGCTCACACCTGTGTGCGCCCAATTACTGCCGCCGCTACCGTCCGGCGGCGCGTCACCCGCAGCCGGTCGACACCTCGACGAGCCATGTCGGCTTCCGCTGCATCATCAGAGAGAGGAAGAGCCCATGACCAGTGATCGTGCGTCCTCACAAACGCCCGGCGGACGCTTCCGCGTCCGGCACATGCGGGCCAAGGCTGCCCTGATCGGGGCCACGGCCCTGATGTCCGCCGCGATGGCCGCTCCGGCCGTCGCGCAGGCGCCGCAGCAGAAGCCCAACATCCTGTTCATCATGGGCGACGACATCGGCTGGATGCAGCCGAGCATCTACCACCAAGGCATCGCGGTCGGCGAGACGCCGAACATCGACCGCATCGGCCGGGAGGGTGCGAAGTTCATGACCTATTACGCCGAGCAGAGCTGCACGGCGGGTCGCAACGCTTTCTTCACCGGCATGCATCCGCTCAGGACCGGGATGATCCCGCCGCAACTGCCGGGCAGCCCGTCCTATCTGCGGCCCGGCACGCCGGCCATCGCCAAGTTCCTGCACGACCTCGGCTACAACACCGGCGAGTTCGGCAAGAACCACCTGGGCGACCACACCGATGCGCTGCCGACCGCGCACGGGTTCCAGGAGTTCTGGGGCTACCTCTACCACCTCGATGCCATGCAGGGGGTGAGCTTCCCCGACATCAACAAGACGCCGACCGAGCAGACGGTCGCGCCGGTCTGCCGGAACACGCCGATCCCCGGGCTGCCCCTGGATCCCGCGGCGGTCGATCCTTTGACCACCCCGTGCCTGACGCCGCCGCGGCCGGTGCTCTCGTGCAAGTCGTCCGATGGCACGAGCGCGAACCAGACCTGCCAGGATCAGGGGCCGCTGACGCTCGAGCGCTCGAAGGGCGTGGACGAGGAGATCTCGGCCAAGCTCATCGACTTCCTCGACCGCAACGACCCCGAAAAGACCAAAAAGCCGTTCTTCGCCTGGTACAACCCCGCGCGCATGCACGTCACGACCGTGCTGAACGACAAGTACATGGGGATGGTGGGTGAGCCCGGCGGCAAGGACTGGGGCGTCAACGAAGCCGGCATGAAGCAGATGGACGACAACATCGGCTACGTGTTGAAGAAGCTCGAGGAGATGGGCGAGCTCGACAACACGATCGTCGTGTTCACCACCGACAACGGCGCCGAGACGATCTCTTACCCCGATGGCGGCACCACCCCCTTCAAGGGCGGCAAGCTGTCCACCTGGGAGGGCGGCATGCGTGCGCCGCTGGTCGTGCGCTGGCCGGGGCACATCGAGCCGGGAACGATCAAGAACGACATATTCGCGTCCCTCGACTGGTTGCCGACGCTTGTCGATATCGCCGGCGGCGCCAAGGGCAACGACCTGAAGGCCCAGATCGAGCGGGGCGAGTATCCCGGGATCGTCAAGACGACGCTCGACGGCGTCAATCAGCGCGCCTACCTGGAAGGCCGATCAGACAAGTCGGCCCGCGACACCTTCTTCTATTACTCGGGCAAAGACCCGTCCGCGGTGCGCTACAAGAACTGGAAGATCTACTTCGCGATGGTGTCCGATGCGCCGGCCGGGTTCCTCGCCGGCGTCATCCCCTACCACTGGAGTCAGGTCGTCAACATCAAGCGCGATCCGTTCGAGACGTCGATCGGGGAGCAGTCGAAGACGCTCTTGGGCATGGGCGGCGCACTCGCAGGACCGGTCACGGCTTACCTCTATGACTGGAACCTCCTGCCGATCGGCCAGGCGCTCTGGCTGAGGGAACTCGAAACCTACAGGAAGTTCCCGCCGATGCAGGATCCGGCGAGCTACAACCTCGAGCAGGTGATGGAGCAGCTCAAGAAGCCGCAAGCGACCCCGGGCCAGTAACCGGAGCCGAAGCAAAAGCCCGCGATCGGCCGGCACCACTCAACCAGGTGCCTGCCGATCGCATGAGGCAAAGCATCGACCAGAAGCCCGGCACCTCGGTGCTCAGCTTCAAGGTAATCGTAAAGGTCCGAAGGGCCGCTCATCCGGCTCCGACGAGAGACGCCGGGGTCTTGCGACCTCGGCATCCGCAGGAAAGCGACCCGCGATCGAAGGGAACGACAATGCGCACGATGAGGAACCTAGGGCTCGGACTTCTGGTGTCGGCCGCGGCCGTGATGGCGACGCCGGCGGCCGCGCAGCCTCAGAAACCCAACATCGTCGTGATCATGGCCGACGACATCGGCTTCTGGAACATCAGCGCCTACAACCGCGGCATGATGGGCTATCGCACGCCGAACATCGACCGCATCGCCAACGAAGGCGCCGTCTTCACCGATTATTACGGCCAGCAATCCTGCACCGCCGGCCGTGCCGCGTTCATCACCGGGCAGAGTCCATTGCGAACGGGACTTCTGAAAGTGGGATTGCCGGCCGCGAAGGAAGGCTTGTCGGAGAAGGATCCGACGATCGCCGACCTGCTCAAGCCGCAAGGCTATGCGACGGGCCAGTTCGGCAAGAACCATCTCGGCGATCGCAACGAATTCCTGCCGACGGTGCACGGCTTCGACGAGTTCTTCGGCAACCTCTATCACCTGAATGCCGAGGATGAGCCCGAGCATCCGGACTATCCGAAAAACCCCGCCTTCCGGGCGCAGTTCGGACCGCGCGGCGTTCTGAAGTGCACTGCCACGGCCACCAACACCCCCGGCGACGATCCGCGCTTCGGCCCCTGGGGCAAACAGAAATGCGACGACACCGGGCCGCTCACCAAGAAGCGCATGGAAACCATCGACGAGGAATTCCTCGCGGCCTCGCTCGACTTCGTCGATCGCGCCAATCGCGATCAAAAGCCGTTCTTCCTGTGGTTCAATCCGAGCCGCATGCACATCTGGACGCGCCTCAAGCCGGAGTCGCAGGGCGTGACCGGGCTCGGGATCTATCCGGACGGCATGGTGGAACACGACGGACAGGTCGGTCAGCTCCTGAAGAAGCTCGACGATCTCGGCATCGCCAACAACACGATCGTGATCTACACCACCGATAACGGCGCCGAGACCTTCTCGTGGCCCGACGGCGGCACCACGCCGTTCCGGGGCGAGAAGAACACCAATTGGGAAGGCGGCTACCGCGTCCCGGCGATGATCCGGTGGCCCGGACAGGTGCCGGCGCGAACCGAGATCAACGACATCGTCTCCGCCGAGGACTGGGCGACGACGCTTGTGGCAGCGGCCGGCGAACCGGACATCAACAACAAGCTCCTGCAAGGTTATGAGGCCGCGGGCAAGACCTTCCGGGTTCACCTGGACGGCTATGACCAGCGCGACCTGCTCGGCCGAAAAGGCCCGAACAAGCGCCGCGAGTTTTTCTACTGGACCGACGACGGCAACCTTGCGGGCCTGCGCTACGAGCAGTGGAAGGCGGCGTTCCTGGAACAGAAGGCGGAGGGGTTCGACGTGTGGCAGCAGCCGATGGTGGAACTGCGCCTGCCGATGCTGTTCAACCTGCGCTCCGATCCGTTCGAGCGGGCCCAGCACGAGGCCGGCGATTACGTGAGATGGTTCATCGAGCATGCCTTCGTGCTCGTCCCGGCGCAGGCGCTCGTCGCGCAGCACTTGGCGAGCTTCCAGCAGTTCCCGCCGCGTCAGAAACCCGGCTCGTTCTCAGTCGAGCAGGCGATGGAGAAGCTCAGGAACCCGCCATCGAGCAACTAGCTCATGCGAACCGATGAATCGCATTTCGAGCCTATGGAGGACATCATGATCAGGATCCTGCTACCGGCCCTCGCTCTCACCCTGGCGACCGCGACGACAGCGACGGCGCAGGTCGGACCGCCGACGTCGCAACGCACCTGCGGGGCCAACCGCCAGCTCGTCCTGCGGGACGGCGCGGTCGTCCTCGACACCAGCCCGCAGACCTATGCCCGCTTCGTCAGGAGCGGCGCGGAATGCCTGGTCGGCCAGTTCCCCGAGCCGGCCTGGGTGCCGAGCTCCAACAACCCGCAATGCTTCATCGGCTACCGCTGCAAGGACAGCTCCGACGACTTCTGACGCCGGGTTGGCGGGGGCCGACACTCGCCTCTCGGGCTCCTCAACCAGGTCATGCATGCATCTGAAAGGGATTGAACATGGATCCGATCACACCGTCCGGCATCAACCGCCGCGTCATGCTCTCGACATTGGCCGTGCTTCCTGTCCTGCCCGGGCTGCTTCGTCCCGTCCCCGCGGCGGCGCAGGCGCCGGCCGCGGGCAGCCCATTGCCGTCGTGGAACGATGGGGCGGCGAAACAGGCCATCCTCGACTTCGTGCGGGTCACCACCGACCAGGCCAGCCCGAGCTACGTCCGTCCGGAGGAACGCATCGCAACCTTCGACCAGGACGGGACGCTGTGGGTCGAGCATCCGATGTACTCGCAGGTGGTCTACTGCCTGGATCGCGTCCCGGCGGTGGTGGCGAAGCGGCCGGAACTCAGGAATGCGGAGCCCTTCAAGACCGTTCTCTCCGGCAATCGGGAGGCGATGGCGAAGCTGTCGATGCATGACCTCGAGATCATTCTCGCCGCGACGCTGACCGGCATGTCGGTCGACGAGTTCAACGCCGAGGCGCTGCGCTGGCTCGAAACGGCCCGGCATCCGCGCTGGCAGCGTCCCTACACCGAGCTGGTCTATCAGCCGATGCTCGAAGTTCTGCGCCATCTGCGCGACAACGGCTACAAGACCTACATCGTGACCGGCGGCGGCCAGGACTTCGTGCGCATCTATTCGGAACGGGTCTACGGCATCCCGCCCGAGCAGGTGGTCGGCACCGCCGGCGCGACGAAGTACGGCTATGGCCAGGACGGCAAGCCGTTCCTGACCAAGGAGCCGAAGCTGCTGCTCAACGACAACAACGCTGGCAAGCCCGAAGGCATTCACCTGATGATCGGCCGCCGTCCCCAGGCGGCCTTCGGCAACTCGAACGGCGACCGCGAGATGCTGGAATGGACCGATGCGGGTGCCGGCGCCCGGCTCAAGATGCTGGTTCTGCACGATGACGCCACCCGCGAATACGCCTACGGCCCGGCCGCGGGCCTGCCCGACACCAAGGTCGGCGCCCTCACCGCCGCACTCTATGGCGAGGCCAGGAAGGACGGATGGTCGGTGATCAGCATGAGGAACGATTGGAAGCGCATCTTCCCGTTCGAATAGGAACCCGCCAGCAGGGTGCGGGCAATCAATGAGGTCGACTGATGGCGTGGCATGGAATTCTCATCGGAGCATTGACCGTTGCGCTCCTCGTCTCCGGCAGTCGCGATGCGGCGGCCCAGGCGACGCCGCCGGAAACCCTGGCGGCGCAACTGCGATTGCAGGGTTATCGCTGCGATGAACCTGTGACGGCGCAACGGGATGCCCAGCTTTCGCAGCCGGATGAGATCGTGTGGAACCTGCGGTGCGGCAACGCCTCCTACCGGATGCGCCTCACGCCCGACATGGCAGCCCGGGTCGAGAAGCTCGATTGATCGGAGGCCAACGGGATTGTCCCGATCGGTCAAGCCGATGGCGCATCCGGTCAAGCAATGCCTGCTCGTGCGCGTAACGTGTCCAAGCGTACATGGCGTCCCTGCCTAAAGCCCGGATGCCCAAGAACTCCGTCCGGACGCACCGCATCCGAGCGGAAGAGCAGACCGCACCGACAGTGGTCTTGCCGACGGGCAGGCTCTGTCCCACCGGCTTTGCTCTCAACGTAGGTCCCAATCGAGGAGATGAACCATGTCCGTGAAGCACCGCGCGTCCAACCTTCTGTTCGTTGGTGGACTGTTTCTCACGCCAGGCATCGCGCTGTCCCAGGACGCGGCGACGAAGCCCCATGTGCCGCTCGAGAAAAGCATCGGCCAGACCACGCCGACGGGTCCGGTCCCCTCGCTCGCCGTGCTCAACGCGGCGGGCGCGAAGCTGGAGGGCGGCAAGCTGATCTTGACCGGCGTGGCGCCGAACTCGATAGTCTTCGCCGATCGGCCGGTGCGGGCGGCCGGTCACGTGATGACCGAGCAGTTCATCATGCAGTGGGATGAAGGCAAGGACAGCTTCGCCAAGGATCCGCCCAACGCCACCGTGTCCGTCCTGGGCGGCGACGGCTCGAAGGTCAGCGATGCCGTGGTGACGCTGAAGACGCCGAAGCTCGAAGGCGGGAACCTGACCTTCGACGTCGTGGTGCTGGAGGGAAGTCTGGCCGGATCGAGCGGACCGGCTGCACTGTTCATCGACCGCTTCGCCGCCTTCGGCGGCGGCGGCTTCCACGCGGGCGGCTTTGGAGGTTTTCATGCCGGCGGCTTCGACGCCGCGCGCTTTGGCGGCTACCGTGGCGGCGCCTGGGCCGGCGGCCGCTATTGGCACGCCCCCGTCTATCATGGTGCCTGGTATGGGGCGGGTGCCGGGGTGGCGGCTGGCCTTGCCGCCGGGACCGCGATGGGAGCGGCCGAGGCGGCGTACCCTGACCTTGGATATGGTGGCGGCGGCCTGTGCGGCTATTATCCCTATGGGCCGTGCTACTGAATGGTCCGCACCCTCGATGGCCTCTTCAGCGCCGCGGTGTCAATCGCGCAATGATGTCGTGAGGCGCGACGGGAGGTCATCGTTCCAGTCGCGCCCTGATGGAGTCCGCAACGGACCCTGCTCGGGAGGGACGCAATGACGATTGCCCGCCCCACCGTCTTTTGGATCACGATCGCCGTCATTGCGCTGGTGACGCTGGTGCTGTTGCGTGAAATCCTGCTGCCGTTCGCGGTCGGCATGACGCTCGCCTACCTGCTCGTCCCGGCCGTCGACGGGCTGGAGCGGATCGGGATCAATCGCGGATTGGCCGCCCTGATCCTCATCCTGGTGCTGGCGGTCGGCTTCGTCGGCTTGGTGCTGGTGATGCTCCCCGCCCTCATTGGCGAGTTGCGGTTCTTCATCGATGAGTTCCCGCGCTACGTCGCGCGGGTCCAGTCTCTCGCCGCCGACACGGGCCGGCCCTGGCTGCATACGATCATGGGTCAGGAACTCCGGATCGAGGAAACGGCCACTCACACGGTGGCGGCAATGAGCAGTGCCTGGCTCGATGACCTTGTCCGCTCGGCATGGTCGAGCGGGAAAGCCTTGTTCTCCCTTCTCTCGCTGCTGGTCGTGGTCCCGATCGTCAGCATCTACCTGCTGGCGGACTGGGACCGGATGATCGCGACGATCGACGGCTGGGTCCCGGCCAAACACCGCGAGGACGTCCGTATCGTCGTGCTGGAGATCCATGACACGGTGGCCGGCTTCGTGCGCGGGCAGATCGTCATCTGCCTGATCCTGGCGGTGTTCTACGCAGGGGCTCTGAGGCTGACCGGGCTCAACCATGCCATCCTGATCGGCCTCACCGCCGGCCTGATCAGCTTCGTCCCCTATCTGGGGCTCTGCGTCGGCTTCGTCGTCGCGGCATGCGTTGCCATCGCCCAGTTCTGGCCCGATTGGACACCCCTGGCTGTCGTGGCCGGCATATTCCTGCTCGGCGAAACGATCGCCGATTATGTCCTGTCGCCGCGGATCATCGGCAGCCGGGTCAAGCTCAACCCGGTCTGGCTGATGTTTGCGCTGTTCGCCTTCGGCTATCTGTTCGGCTTCGTGGGCTTGCTCATTGCCATTCCGCTGGCCGCATCGCTCGGTGTCATCCTGCGGTTTTCCATGAGGAAGGCGCTGGCCGGCCCTGACCTGGACGCCGCGGCGGCGCCATCCGCACCAGCGTCCTCTCTCAAGGTCCGTTGGCTCTTGGACGAGGAGGGATAGGGCCGCCGGCCGGGAAGGTCGCCTCCTCGGTGCAACGCGAAGCGGTGGCTGTCCTGCCGGGCGCACAGCACGATGCATCGAAGGATACCGCCATCACCTAGGCTGTCGTGCCTTGCGGCCAGGGACGGATACCATGCTGCCTGATGCCGGCGCACAGGGTGGTCCACCTTGGGTCAGGCTGCGAAATTACCTGCCCTTCCAGGAGGTCTGGTGTTCCTGTCCTAAGCGGACCCTTGGCCTACTTCCGTCCCGTGTCGATAAACACCCTTTTGGGACCAGCTCGCGATGACGCGCTGCCATCATCGCCCTCCCTGCTCATGAGCGACGTTTTGGAGGCGCCTTGTCCGAAAGCGCACAGTCGCCTGCGCGATCCGGGGCAATCGTCTGTGTCATTCGCAGAAACGCTCAATGGAGGACCGAGCCATGCACGCCGTGATCAGAACCTATTCCGGTGAAGGCGCCAAGGAACTCTTCGATCTGCCGGAGACGCGTAAGTCTGACGTCGAGAGCCTGGAAGGCAGTCAGTAAGCTCGCCAAGTGACGAGTTGCATGGGCGTCCGGAACCTCCCTGCCGGAATGCTGTTCAGCTAGGAGAGACCTCAGGAGAACAGCCGTGGCCGATGTCCATTATCAGATTGTAGAGCACGACGGTGGATGGGCTTACAAAGTGGGGGACGTCTTTTCAGAAGCATTCCCAACCCATGATCAGGCGCGGGATGCAGCAGAACGAGCGGCCGCCGAGCAGAAGGTTCCTGGCGCGACAGAGCCGATCGAGTATCAGGATCCGGCAGGAGCTTGGCACGAGGAGGTCGCGCAAGGCGATGATCGACCAGGGACCGATGTGAAGGGCTGACCCCGCCATTTTAAGGATTTCCTGACATACGGCCTGGATCGTCAGCCATTTTCTTCGCAGGCTTTCCACAGACATGCCTGAGGAGGGGTTTACCGAGCGCCCCCCGATAGACAAGCTCGATGCTCAGGAGCAAGTCGGGTGACGCGATGAGCTCCAAAGAGCTACCCGCGCGAACGGAACATCTCATCCGCCCAGAGATCATAGACGTGTTGAATGGCGAGGTAGGTTTCATAGGCACGGTCGTACTGGCGGGCAGCCGTAAAGCGCTCTCTCAGGGCGTGTAGATGTTCAAGTCGATGAGTCCACTGAGTTTTGCGTTCGGCTGACATGATCCCCACCCAACCAAAGGGATATCAGAGCCTAAGTCTAAACCTCTTCCCTGAATAAATCGGAAATCAAGGGTATAATCCTAACGGCGCACGGGGATTAACTCCCTGACAGCGGCCTGATCTATGCCGTGTATGACAGGCTGCCGCGCATCCGAATTCGGCGCGCGATTCAGTCTGGAACTGTAAGAAGGCGCTAGGTAGTGCCCTTCCCAGCGCCGGAGTGCCAGCGTCCTGCCTGGAGCCCGAGTTGAGTTTGAAATTGCGCCGCTTGGCTTACCCAGCTCGGCAGCAATCCATGCAAGTCATTGAAAAACTTGGTGGAGCTGAGGGGAATCGAACCCCTGACCTCTGCAGTGCGATTGCAGCGCTCTCCCATCTGAGCTACAGCCCCGGTCGATTCCATCGAACCAAGCGGCGGAAGTTCAGAAATAGCAGACAAATCAGTCCGTTACGTTGGGTAGGCTACCAGCTTTCCTGAGCTAAGCAAGAGGTCTTGGCTGTCCCCTCCCTCAGCGGCTTTTCTCTCTGTTTGTCACACTCACTGTGACAACCGTTGTGACAAGCCGAGACCACCCCAACAGGAGAAATGGGCTGAACGAGGGTTGAGCGATAGGCTCAGAGACTTTTTGCAGCGGGGATCAAAGGTCGTTGGCGAGACTATCCTTACCAGCGGCGCGGATACGGCTAACACGCCCATCCATCCCTATCCCGATCATGCTGTGGCCAATCCCTGGTTGACCCTTGTAAGCCTGGGCTAAGCCGACCAGACGGACGGTGGTGCAACTCGGATAAGCTGCCATGTACCCTAGCAATTACAAGAGAGGATCCGCCGCTGCCGCTAACTATGTGGGTTGTATCCAGCAGCGGCGGATCGTACCCGTTGGATTAGAATACAAGGAAGTCAAACCTCGTTAGGGTTGGAGTTCCGAGGAGATTTGCGAACTGCACCTGGGCTGAACCGGTGCCGCTGCCATCCGCATCGAAGTACAAGGCCCCAGTCTGATCATCATAGATAATGCGGTCGGTCGCATCGCCTGCGCTAATCCCAATGCGGAAGGCGTTGCGCGACAAGATGCCTGCTGAGAGGCCCGTGAAGACAGAGTTCTCAAGGAAGATCGTATCGGCAGCAGCATTATAGCCTTGGATCGTATCAATGTTGCTGCTTCCCAGTGCAGTGCTGAACCTGAAAGCATCCGCGCTGCTGCCCCCAATGAGGAAGTCGGTCCCCAAGCCCCCGTTGAGGATGTCCCTGCCACGCCCACCGTCCAGTCGATCATCGCCACTGCCTCCCCTCAGCGCGTCACTACCGCTGCCTCCGACAAGACTGTCATTGCCACTGCCCCCTTCAAGGAAATCGTTGCCGCTTCCTCCTAGCAGTCGGTCGTTGCCACCTTCCCCAGCCAACCGGTCGTTTCCTGAACCACCCAACAAGGTGTCGTTTCCGCTTCCTCCAAACAGCCGGTCGTTGCCACGCCCACCGTCCAACCGATCATCGCCCTGCCTACCAAGGATGCGATCGTTGCCGTCAAGTCCCGGCAGGAAGTCATTACCGGTGGTTCCCCGCACCGTATTGCTGCGATCGTTCGCGATGGCAACCCACTGACCGCGGATCTCGCCACCGGTAAACTCCTCGGTGTGAGCGTTGAAGTAGAGCGGCACATCCGACCCAATTCGAGCCGTGTCGAGTTGACTGGCGAAGGTTGAAATAGAGACATTGGCTGGGTCGGTCGTTTCCCACCGTCCCCTAACGGTCCAAGATCCGTCCGTATTGGGAGTAATCCTTAGATCGTCAGCATCGTGGCTTGGGTTGATCTGGCCGAACACCACATCTCCGTTGACACCTCTTGCTCCATTGTGGACATGGAAGCTTGTGACATCGTCGCCCATGTCTGGCGTTTGGGCTGAGCTGCCAAGCACAGGTCCAAAATCAAGTCCAGTGACTCGGATTGTATAGGATGCCGTGAGAGCCGCATCGTCGAAGATCACGGTTCCGAGACCTCGCGCCGATGTACTCCTTGGTGGAACCTCCTGACTGCCTGTCATGATCACGCGGTATGCTGTAGCCATCAGTTTCCTCCCGTTGATCGAAGCCCCCGGGGAACAGTCCAGCTTGTTACTGCCAGCCTAATGCTCATAGACGTGGTGGTGCCACGAAATATTCCATGTATCTATGTTCACGCTAGGCCAGCGCATTTTGAATTGACCCTGGGTCGCGGCTAGAGACAAGCTACTTGATAGCCTCTGAGGTAAGGTCTCAGCCGTTCACATGCTCTTACTTGAATGACCAGATACAATGTCGCCTAAGAGTAAAAGCAAGACGTACTGACAAAATACCCGGACAAACCCATAGATCACCAAACCCCTCTCAGCCGCCGTGATTGGTTTCTGAGAGGGGTTTCGTTAAACTACAGGCAAGTCGCTACCTTGCTCGTCCGGCAAACCCAATTGCCATAGCTGCCATCTGAGCCTCAGTATTAGCAAGTCCATCAACACGCTCGTTTTGCTCATGCCCTGCATGACCCTTGACCCATTGCCAAGTGATCTTCCGGCCTTGGATTAGCCTGTCTATCTCTAGCCAGAGGTCTTGGTTCATGACCGGCTTACCGTCAGCCTTGCGCCAGCCCTTGGCTTTCCACCCACGGAGCCACTCAGTCGCTCCCCTAATCACGTACTGGCTGTCGCTATGGATTACGATGGGGGTCCCCTGAGGAACAGCCTCAAGCGCCTTGATGGCTGCCGTCATTTCCATCTTGTTGTTCGTGGTGGTCGGGTCGCGTCCCACGATGACCTGCTCCTGTCCTGCAATGGTGACCACGGCGGCATAGCCTCCCGGTCCTGGGTTTCCAAGGCAAGCGCCATCCGTGAAGATAATAGCTTGGTTCGTTGTGACGTTCGTCATGGGCTTCTCAACAATTCGTTCGGTGAAATCGCTTGGTCCTGAGGGAACAGGGGAGGGGCTAAGGGCATAGAAAGAGGTTAAGATCCTCTAAGTGACGAGGGCCGTCCACAGGAGGCCGCTGCCCCAGACATCGTTGGGTCACTGGGGGAGATTCTGAATCGCGGACATTCTATATCCTGCTGAACCAATCAACGGACAGCGCATTGCCTTCCTAAGCGGAGGCAGCCCAATGAGGGGTGTTGCAAATCTAGCTATTTACGCTTGCGGTGCGATCTATACCCTAGCTGCGCTATACAGTCTCTCTACGGATGGGGCTCCACGGTGTCCTGAGCCATCCCCCCGAAGCGTCGAGGCACTTTTCGCTCCGTGCCTTGCTGATGTCAGAACGCCGGCAGCAGACCCTGCTCTATTCCCACGCCTTCCAGGTCCGAATGCTCCCACGCCACCTGCTTCCCACGATGATGGGCCAGCTATCGCCCGATCTGGTGAGGATGTGGAGACGACCGGCAGCGTCCCCTGAAGCATGAACTTCTGTCGTGTAGAGCATGAGCTACCCTTCAAATGAAGAAAGGCCCACCAAGGACGGACCTCAGTGGGCTTCAGGAGTGACGATTTTCGAGGAGTGATAATGGTGAGTTATGTCTTCAGATCACCAAGGTGACCCAAGACGCTTTCCCCAATGGCTGTTCGGTAGTTCCCTATGCCAAGGCATGACCAATCAAGATGCCAGAGGGCAAGACCTTCCATTCACTCCGTAAGGCGTTCACCACCGCGCTTGAGAGGGCTGACTGCCCTGAGGCTATCGCCGCAAGGTTGGTCGGCCATGCCCCGTTAGGGATCACGTATAGGATCTACTCTCAGGGGAGAGAGGCTGCACAGTTGAGGGAGTGGGTGGAGAAGGTTCGGCATCCTGTTTAAGTAATCAGAAGTTAAATGCTAGGAGAAGCATCTGGCGCGGATAGGTAAGGATTCTCCTGACGATTCCGCCTATGCTCTATACTCATTCCGACAGCGCAAACGAGAATAACAGTGGCGCAAAATCCACCAAAAAAGAGAACAAGCATGTTTGGGGTCTCCGCTGGAACTGCCCTTTCGTGGGCAAACGATATTCGTATTT
The DNA here is from genome assembly GCF_002741015.1 of Microvirga ossetica. Lineage (NCBI taxonomy): Bacteria > Pseudomonadati > Pseudomonadota > Alphaproteobacteria > Hyphomicrobiales > Methylobacteriaceae > Microvirga > Microvirga ossetica. Next base: position 2,955,681 of record NZ_CP016616.1, read on the forward strand.
GGGCAATGGCTTTCGCGGCCTTTGCCGGGATTGTTAGCTGGATTGCAAGCTACTATCAGCTCAAGTTTTCTGCTGAAGTCTCCGCTGAGAAAGACAGGGCCTTTAATCAGTATAAGGCGGAGGCGGAGGAGCGCACCGCTCAGGCTCTCGCTGATGCAGCGGTAGCAAAGGAACGTGCAGCAAGCCTGGAGAAGGAGGCAGCTGAGGCACGTTTAAAGCAAGAAGAACTTCGGCGTACTCTTGCGTGGCGATCACTATCGGCAAGCACAGTCGAGAAGTTCAGAGCTTCCTTACCAGAGGCTGGTGCAGTGACATTGGCCTATACCGCTAACGATCCAGAGGCCCTGTCCTTATCATTGCAGTTTGCAGAGGCATTCACTCAGGCTGGCTGGCAAATCTCAATGGAGGCACGTACTTACCCTGACCGGATTTTCTTTGGTGTTTATGCCCCCTACCGTCTGGGGAGTCCTAACGTTGGTCCCCTTCATTCGGCCCTTTCGGTCGCAGGGATAGGGTTCTCCACAGAGCCCTTACCTCCACCACCAATGGCGTTTGGAGTCTCCCGAGATAATACGAGAGCACTGCTCTTTATCGGCTCGAAGAAGCCCCCCCTCTGAACGGTGCGGACTGGTTAGTCCGTAACCTGCTTATAAAGGATCACACAATTTAAGATCCCCTCACGGTAATCAGTCGCTCACGGACTGCCGTTTTGTAATCAACTTGACCAACACCGGGGATTGTCAGAATGACGGTACTTCCCTGCTTGGTCGCCGTAATGCCGCTACCCAGTTGAGCCTCTAGAATCGCTTCAGGGTCCCTATCGGCAATCGTTGACAGGTACTCCTGCACAAGCGGCTGATACCCACGGGTTGACCGTTCAACGCCATGATTGCGCATCGCTGCCTTGAAGTCCTCAGGACGATGCTGCTGTGCCCAAGAGATAAACTCGTCAGCATCCTCAATCCCAGCTTGGTGGAAGGTGCTGATGGCCTGTGCCTTGAAGCCCTCGACAACCTTGCCCAAGCGGGCTTCAGCCTCCTGGGGATGGATACCGAGTTCAGAGGAGACACGGCTCATTGTGTTGGGGTTCACTTCTCCGTCGCTAACCAACTGGCCGAGGATTGCGAACTGTGTGGAGGACGTAGAGGCTTGCACGAGGGCGGCAAGATCGGCTTCCACTGCGGCGTCGCTGAGGGCTTCCCCTTGGTCCTCCGGGCTTTCCTGAGGTGTGTTCTCAGCGAGGATCTGCGACGGACGATCAGGGACTAGGACATAGCGACCGCTTACGTCTTTCTCGATGAGCCCCTGACTCTCAGCGATAGCCACAGTGACTTCCATCCCGGCAATCTGGAGGATGTCATTGGGTTGGAGAGTACCCTGACGCGGTGACCCTGTAGGTGTGCGGGCCTGAAGTCCTCTCGAATGGTCCATGTCGCCGGTATTTAGCGACGAGACGGTATTGATCGTGGCGGCTTCACCTCTGCTATAGGAGACGGCACCCCCCGTTCGTACCGTGATGGAACGATCTTCAGGGGAGATGCGTGCGTGTTTCGCGTGATCGTGAGCAGCGATTTCGCGGCACCGTGAGCAACGATTTCAGAGGATCGTGAGCACCTTTTCGGAGGTGCCGGGAGCTTCGGCCGACAACTCAACCGGCTACGGGTGCCTCGTTCAACCCACGAGGAGGCCCGATGCCAACCCAGAGATTGTCGATGCGCCGGATCCGAGAAGTACTTCGTTTAAGACATGTCCAAGGCCTGACCGAGCGCGTCATCGCGCGCACGCTGGGGATCAGCAATGGCGTCGTTCATGGCTACCTGCGCCGCGCCCGTCTGGCAGGGCTGAGCTGGCCGCTGCCGGACGGGCTCGATGACGACGCGCTCGAACTCCTGCTGTTTCCGGCACCATCCTCGGCTCAGACCGATCGGCGCCCGGTCCCCGACTGGGTTTATGTCGAGAAGGAGCTGCGCCGGCGTGGCGTGACGCGCGTGCTGCTCTGGGAGGAATATCGCGCCGCCCATCCCGATGGCTTCGGCTACACCTGGTTCTGCACCACCTACGAGGCCTGGAAGGGGCGCGTTCGCCCAACAATGCGCCAGACCCACAGGGGCGGCGAGAAGGTGTTTGTCGATTTTGCCGGCGACACCATCGACGTCTTCGATCCGCTGACCGGCCAAGCCCATCCCATGAAGCTGTTCGTCGCCGCCATGGGCGCCTCCAACTACACCTATGCCGAGGCCTGCGCGAGCGAGAGCCTGCCGGACTGGATTGCCGTGCACGCCAACCTGTTTGCCTTCCTGGGCGGGGTTCCGAAGTTCGTGATCTGCGACAACCTCAAGGCGGCGGTGACCAATCCCGACCGCTACGATCCCGGCCTCAACCGCACCTATGCCGAGATGGCCGGCCATTACGGCACCGCCATTCTCGCGGCGCGGCCGAGACGCCCGAAGGATAAGGCCAAAGTTGAGGTCGCGGTCCAAATCGCCCAGCGCTGGATCCTGGCCCGGCTGCGCAACCATCGCTTCTTCGCGCTCGCCGAGCTCAATCGCGCCATTCGCAGCCTGGTCGTCGAACTCAACGCCCGCCAGATGCGCGGCTTCGGCTCCAGCCGGGCCGAACTCTTTGCCGAGATCGACCGGCCCCGGCTGGGAGCGCTGCCAGACGAGCCCTACGTCTTCGCCCGCTGGAAGCGCTGCCGCGTCGCGCCGGACTACCATGTCGAGGTCGACGGCCACTGGTACTCCGTGCCCTACCGCCTGATCCGGGAACTCGTCGATGTGCGCCTTGCCGGTGCGACGGTCGAGATCTTCCACAAGGGCCAGCGGGTCGCCAGCCATGCCCGGGCGCCGAACCGGCGCGGCCACACCACCGTTGCCGAGCATATGCCGAGCGCCCATCGCCGCCACGGCCAGTGGACCCCACGAGGCCTGATCGCCGCCGGTGAACGGATTGGGCCCTCCGTCGCGGCTTTCTTCGAGGCGGTGATCGCCGACCGTCCACATCCCGAGCAGGGCTTCCGCACCTGCCTCGGCATCCTGTCGCTGGCCAGGAGCTATGGCGACACCCGCGTCGAGGCCGCCTGCCGGCGCGGCCTCCTCATCAAGGCACGCTCCGTCGCCTCGATCCGGTCGATTCTCAAGAATGGCCTCGACCGCGCCGTCGTTGACGAGACGCCCGACCACGAACCCCTGCGCCACGGCAACATCCGCGGCCAGGGTTACTTCCACTGAACCCAGGAGACCCAACCGATGCTGACCCATCCCACCCATGAGCGCCTGATCGCGCTTGGCCTGACCGGCATGGCCAAAGCCTTCGAGGAGCAGCGACGATTGCCCGATCTCGACGCTCTGTCCTTTGAGGAGCGCATCGGGCTGTTGGTCGACCGCGAAGCGGCCGAGCGCGACACCAAGCGTCTCACCGCGCGGCTCAAGTTCGCGGCGCTGCGCCAGAACGCCTGCGTCGAGGACGTCGATTGGCGAACCCCGCGCGGCATCGATCGCGCGGTCTTTGCCCGGCTGGTTGTTGGCGACTGGATCGACCGGCATGAGAATGTGCTGATTACAGGGGCGGCCGGCCTCGGCAAGAGCTGGATCGCCTGCGCGCTCGGCCACAAGGCCTGCCGGGATAACCGCTCGGTGCTCTACCACCGCGTGCCGCGCCTGTTCGAGGCATTGGCGCTCGCGCGCGGCGACGGGCGCTATGGCCGCCTGCTCAAGGCCCTCGGTCGCGTACAGGTGCTGATCCTCGATGATTGGGGCTTGTCAGTGCTCACCGGGTCCGAGCGGCGCGATCTCCTGGAAATCCTCGACGATCGTCACGGCCGCTCATCGACCATCGTCACGAGCCAGGTTCCCGTGGACGCATGGCATGACCTGATTGGGGACCCGAACATTCCAGAATGCCTCGATCCTTGACCGGCTCGTGTCTCATGTGACGGTCATCGATCCCCGACACGCGCTGAGCGGACAGCAGTTCGACCTCGTGTCCATGCACTCCCCGCGCGGAGCCTCGTTTGTCGTCATTGCCCTGCCCGATGGCCGTCGGCGCTCCATTCGCCGCTCCATCACCGATCTGGCCGCGGCCAGCCACGGCGAGCATCCAGGGACGGCGGACGAGACCCTGCGGGTCAGCATTCGCACCCTGCTCCCACTGGCGCAGCATTTGGCCACCATGATCACCGCGTCCGAACCGAAGGTGATCCACGATGGCCCAACGCTGTCCCTTGAACCGGGAGCCCGCTTCTCCGACCAGGCTGCACCTGCACCGCTCTCGGCACCAACCGATCCGGCCGTGGCCGAACCTCCCGGCCGAGACGCAAACGCAGATGGCTCAGCTTCTGGCCGAGCTTGTGCGACGGATGCACCCGATGCCGCCGATCAGGGAGAAGACCGATGCTGAGCGTCACGAACCCTTCTGACGAGCGGCTGACCTCGGCCCGCCGCGCCAAGCTGGCCTATATCTACGTGCGCCAGTCCACGGTGACCCAGATCAAGCATCACCAGGAGAGCACCGAGCTGCAGTACCGCCTGGTCGATCGCGCCGAGGATCTCGGCTGGCCGCGCGAGCGGATCCAGGTCATCGACGAGGATCTGGGCAAATCCGGCGCCGGCACGACCGACCGCCAGGGCTTCCAGAAGCTGATTTCCGAGATCAGTCTCGGCCATGCCGGCCTGGTCATGAGCCTCGACGCCTCACGGCTGGCGCGCAACAACCGCGACTGGCATCAGCTGCTGGAATTGTGCTCGCTGTTCGGGGTTCTTCTTGCCGATGGCGAGCGTCTGTTCGATCCGTGTGCGTATCATGATCGCCTGCTGCTCGGCCTGTCCGGCATCATGAGTGAAGCGGAACTGCACCAGATCAGACTGCGCCTGCATCAGGGCGAACGGCAGAAGGCGGCTCGCGGCGAACTGCGCCTGCCGGTCCCGGCCGGTCTGGTCCATGACCGCTCCGGGGCCGTGACGCTCAACCCGGATGAGGAGGTCCAAGCCCGTGTGGCTCTGGTCTTCGCCAAATTCCGCGAACTGCACAGCGCCCATGCGGTCAGGCGCTATCTTCGGGCGAATGGGCTGCCGCTGCCGGTGCGTCCGCTGAGGGGGCCCTCACCGCACGACGTGGTCTGGCGCGAGGCGACCAGCGCCCGCGTCCGCAGCATTCTTCAAAATCCCGCCCTCGCCGGCGCGTATGTGTATGGTCGGCGGCGACAGGCTCCCGGTCAGGCGCGGGCAGGATCGTGCCGCCCCAGCACGATCAAGGTTCCCGTTGCCGAATGGGAGGTCTGCCTGCAGGAATCTCATCCGGGCTACATCAGCTGGGAGGAGTTCATGGCCAACCAGCGGCGTCTGGCCGATAACGTCAACCGCTACGACGCTGATCATGTCGGCGTCCCGCGCAAAGGTGCAGCGCTGCTGCAGGGCATTGCCATGTGCGGCCGCTGCGGCCGCCGCATGAGTCTGCGTTACACGGGCCCGCAGGGCGATTATCCGGTTTATTGCTGCCGGGCCGACCGGGATCAGACCGGGGCGCCTCTCTGTCAGGAGGTGCGGGCTCTGGCAGTGGATGCCCGCGTCGAGGCGATCCTGCTGGAAGCGCTGAAGCCCGACCAGATCGCCATTGCGCTGGCCGCCCTTGGGCAGTTGGACCGGGAGGCGCGGCAGCTCGAGCGGCAGTGGGGGCTGCGGCGCGAGCGCGCCCGGTATGAGGCGGAGCGAGCCCAGCGCCAGTACGATGCGGTCGAGCCCGAGAACCGGCTGGTGGCCCGTTCTCTGGAACGGGCTTGGGAGGAGAAGCTGCGTGCGGTCGAGGCGGTCGACCAGGAGCACGATCGCTGGCGGCGTGAACAGCCTCTGGTCTTGAGCGCTGATGATCGTGCAACGCTGCAGGCTCTGGGCCAGAATCTGCCGCAGGTGTGGCATGCGGTGACAACCACGGCGGCGGACCGCAAACGCATCCTGCGCTTCGTTATTCGCGAGGTGATCCTGGATCAGAAGAGGATCACAGGGCATGTCTGGCTCAAGATCCTGTGGCAGACCGGGGCAACGAGCGAGCATGCCGTGCAACGGCGGGTTCACACCTATAAGGACTATGCCGATCTCGATCGTTTGCGGCAGCAGATCACGGAGCTGAATGCGGCCGGCAAGATGGACAAGGAGATCGCGCAGATCCTGAATCAAGAGGGCTTCACCACCGCCCGTGGTTGTCGCTTCCGAGGTGAGAATGTCTGGCTGCTGCGGGACCGTTGGGGCATTGCGACCGTGAAGATCAACGGTGTTGCAGCCAATCCGATGCGCTGGTCGGACGGAAGCTATTCGGTTCAGGGAGTGGCTTCGCTGTTGGGCGTGACGCCGCAGGTCATCTTCGATTATCTGGCCCGTGGCTTCCTCGTGGGGCGGCAACTGGTCAAAGGACAGCCTTGGCAAATCGATCCGACGGACGATCAGATCCGGTATCTGCAGAATCGTTTACAACGCATCAGACGATCAAAAAAGGTGGCATCATGAGATCTTCGCGTTTCCCACTCTTGGAGACGCAATCTTGGATCGTCTTGTTCACAATGCCCACCGCCTTCAACTCGCCGGAGAAAGCATGAGAAAGCAGAACGCCAGAGCCCGCCCTCTTGACGGCGACCAAATCTCCTGACTCCATCACCCCATCGGTCGACGCGACCGCTCATGATCGCGTGAAATGCCTGCTCACGATCCCACGAAATGAGCGCTCACGATCCGCGAGATGCGCAGAGATGCGGTTAGACGTGTCTGGTTGATCGCCATCAGTGGCGGTTTGATAACTAGCGTAGCTCATGGTTCGATACTCTTGGAAAGGCGGAAGTTTATCCGCTCGGAAAGGGATTGCCGGTCATGCTCAGTACGGGCTGCTAGGTGTCGCTTACGGCAGCCGATGAAGTGACCCCATTGCTTGTTGGAGAGCCACACGGAGCGTCCTCCTTTTGCCTCTGGGTCTTCAAGGATGGCGTTCTTGAGACACCACCGGAGGAAGCGAGGGTCACGCTCTGAGAGCCCTATGGGCCACTCTAGGAGGTCCTGACAATCAGCTTCGAAGTTATCAGCATCATGCCCGTACTGATCGAGGTAGTGATGGAGCAGTCGGGTAACCCTCCGTCGCTTGGGTTCGCTGTCGTCAGCCCTGCTGCGAGGCACAGAGGGGGGCAGAAGGTCAGCCATTGACCGACCCCATAGGGATACGGAGGCCGGACCCTAGGGGCTTCGCCAGAGGCTTGCTCTTAGGCTTCTGCTTAGAGGACTTACCTTGAACGTGGAGGTTCGTGGTTCTCAAATTGAGGTGGTCCTTATCAAGGTACGTGACGTTGCCCTTGAGGCTGTCCCCGAGGATCAAACGAGAGACCTGCACAAGGTTCTCGTGCTTTCCCTTAAGGCGGACATACGACTTGCCCTTCCCGTTGGAGTTCAAGAACCAACTGCAAAGCCCGTGCTTGGCAACAATGGCTTTATAGTCTTCTTCGAATAGCCAGCAGATGCGGGAGGCGTTGTTCAAGATCACACCCACTACAGTGCGTCCATCAGGATCGAGGCGTCGGATAGTCTCGTGGTAACTGCGGTAGTTCATTGGAAAGCTCTATTTATGTAAGAAAAAGGGAATGAAACGTCCCACCTCAGACCCGTGCATGATCATCTGCGAACGCATCAGGGAGGCTCATTTCTGTCTGGATAGGGAATGCATCAGGCGAGCCCACAAACGGCGTTTGTGAAGCCACCGCGACAGTTGCAGAGGCATCCTGAGGGGAAAGCGGACGGTATGTTTCGAATGTCAGACCACGGTCATCACGTTCGATCACAGTGAGCTTGGCTGCCTTGCCTACGGTGGACACCATTGAGACCACCTGAGAGCCCTCATGGCTCATGGCAATGACCGTCTCAGGAGGAATCCCCTCACGGTAAAGAATACGGGCAGCATCGAATAACGGGGTCCGGCTTTCGCAGATCACACGACCATCAATAGACGCGCTGAAGCGACCGCGACCGAGGGGACGCAGAGTAAGGAACATCGAGGTTCTTTCTGTTGGCTTGGATGATTAGGTTGGAGGAGACCACCACCCACTTCCCCATCGTCGAAAGCGAAAACATCCACTTACGTTGATGGTTGGTTGCGAGGGATATGAGCCAATGGCGTGGGTGGTGGTCCGGTATCCGTCTGTTGGTGAGCTACCTACTCGCACAGACGAGATGAAATGTGTCATTACCGATCTACGTTCGTTGATCAGTGTTGACAAATGTCATGGGAACGATCACCTTGGGCTCAATCCCTGAGGAGAGCCTGATGACCGCGTATGTGGCCTACTGCCGTGTTTCGACCGAGAAGCAAGGAAAGTCGGGCTTGGGCCTTGAGGCTCAACAAGCAGCGATCCAAGGGTTCCTGAGGCCAGGAGATGAACTCATCCAGCCTCCCTATGTGGAGGTGGAGTCTGGCAAGCGGAGTGATCGACCAAAGCTCCTAGAGGCTATCGAGAGATGCAGGAAGACAGGAGCAACCCTCCTGATCGCTAAACTCGATAGGCTCTCCCGCGATGCTCACTTCCTCCTGGGTCTTCAGAAGGCTGGTGTTCGCTTCGTTGCTGCTGACATGCCTTCAGCGAACGAATTGATGGTCGGTATGATGGCACTGTTTGCTCAGGAGGAGCGTAGGCTGATCTCTGAGAGGACCAAAGCAGCCCTGAAGGCAGCTAAGGCCAGAGGTCAGAAGCTCGGAGGAGATCGAGGGTATCGACCATCCTCCCCACCGGATCACACCAAGGCCACTGAGGTCAGGACTCTGAAGGCTGACCACGCAGCCCACGCCATCCTCCCTGTCATCAGGAGGGTCCAGCAAGAGGTGGGAAGCCTCAACGCAACAGCGATCAGGTTGAATGAGATGGGTCACGCCACTCCGAGAGGTGGAGCGTGGACAGCAACAGCAGTGAAGAGGGCTCTCGCAAGGACCGAGGGCTGAGAGGCCATCTAATCAGCCTGAATCCTATGGAAAGCGGGGGGCCTACGGGGGGAAATCCTCGCCTCGAACCTGTCGATCAGGTCTCACAGTTTCGTTCTGATTATTTTGACCCCCTCAGGTCACCCTTAGCGAGACACGAAGGGATCAATAATAGGGGATATCAGATATAGACCAACTATAAGGATGACTAATGTGATGATGGTCTTCATGGTGAACCCTTAGAGAGACCCTCTAGTCCATCCATGGGGAGACCCTAAGGTCAATCCTTAGGTTATCCTATAGTTACTCTTATAGTTATAATCTATATATCAAACCAGAGGGGGTCTTCTCTTCCTAGTGGTCGGGGTTTTACATATCCTAGTACAAGGTAAATTAAAAACCTAATATCCACAATGACTTACCTATCCCCCCTAGTTGACCTCAATTCACGGTCTCCTCAGGGGCGTCAACAGGACCACAGCCCTCATCGCTGCATAGGCTATATTCTCCATCCCCGCTCTCCACAGCCTCCCTTATGCCTTAGGATCATTCTCTCGACTCCTCCGTTGACGGAATGAGATGTTCTCATTTTGTTCTGGGTGAGTCGGTATGGGAAGTAGCAGTCGCAAGCTCACGGTTGAGCAGGTTCTTGAGGCGCGGCTTTGCTACATGGTCGGAGATTGGCAATGGTCCAAGCTGGCTAGGAAGTTCGGGGTGGATTCGGGAACAATCAAGAACGCCGCCAAAGGGGTGACCTATAGAGATTTACCCATGCCACCCAAGCGAGGGGAATCTTTGGGGAGGTGACCATCACAGACAGGCGTTCTTGGTCGGCTGGGGTGTGAGTAGCCATCGAGCCGAAATCGCCGCCAGTGACGAGACGGCGACAGCGCAAATGCCTATCCAGAAACGATGAAGGGTGACCCTGAGAGCCGCCCTATGAGGTCCGCTAGTCACCCCTCCTGCGATCATCCCGCAACTTCCTCAGTTCAGCGATGATGCGAGGGGAGGTGGTGATAAGGGCGATGAGGATAGGAGGAAGCCAGGTATCCAATGTTGAGGTCTCCAGAGAATCGAAAGACCCCTCTTATTAATACCGGTTTCCGTAGGCTCCCGAGTCGCTTTTGAGCCGATCCCTAACATGGTTGTCCATCTCCGCTGCTCGAAGTGCGGGGGGCATCGGATCAACGTCGTGATCAACGTTAAGGAGCTTTACGCGAAGGCTCATGGAGCAGGAAAGGCAGGGAAGTGGTTCGCCCCCGGGGCCTTATTGGCTTGGCTCTAACTACTCTTAGCAACGGCCAAGACGGAATCATCTGATCCACCCGAGCGTTATCCCTGAAAGATCGGTGTCTTTCGGGAGAGACCCCATGAGCGATCAAGATGAGGACGAACTCAGAACCTTGGTGTTGTCTGTGTCGACCGCCGCTGCTCTATCAATCCTCGGCGTGCTGACCGCTGTCACTTTTCTATGATTTAAGCCGCTCTACCCGGGCTTTCCCTTCGCCATGGAAGTGGGCTGGGGAGGGGTTGGTCATTGACAGGCATTTCGTGTCGTTTGGGGGTGAGTGCCTTCAGCTCAAAGATTGCCGCCAGTGAAGCGCCGGCGACAGCGCAAAAGCCTAGTCGGAAACGATGAAGGGCGACTCTTCGAGAGCGATCCATAGAAAATCTTCAAGTTCCTTAGGGGATTAGCGAACCGGCTGCACGAGACGGCGTTATCTCTTGTGCCTAGCGGTCTTAACTCCCTTTGGCATAGCTAGGCAGCAACTCCTGACCGAGTGGGAGCCTCAGGTCGCGACCTCCTGGGGCTCTTTGGTTTGTACAGGGTGGTGCTCACAGACAGCGTTGAGGGATCGGATGGGGTGCAAGCACGTTCCAGCCTGTAATGGCCGTGGGTGACGAAGGGGAGCGGCAAGAAAGACACACCCAGAGATGATAAGAGGCTGCACAAGGCAGCCCTACTCGAAACCCTCGTTACATCCGTTGACTTCGGGAGCCGCTAGGTTAGCACATGGTCAATAATACTATTATAAACGCGATTGCCGGGCAGAACCTTGATGAAGCAGCTTTTGCATTTCGTTGTTGTGCGTCATTTGTCTATTGACCTTGGACTTGCAGCTACAGCCATCACAGCCGCGAGCGTCGCGTTAGTCATGTGTGCGCAACTGCCTTGAGCCTTCCCCAAGGTCCAGCCTTCCCATTGCAATCATTTCCGCCTGTGAAACTCCGACCCGACATACCGACGTAGATGAAGGAGCCTTCCCGGTTCCAGATCGGGTGGACCTCTGCGCCTGACCGGGGAACATCCCCTGTAGGCCATACAGAGAAGCAGTGTCAGGGTTAGTTATTCGATTATCGACGCTGAGTTGAAAGCCCATCAGATCAGCCCTGGGCTGAGCCATAGCCTCACTTAGTCAGCGTTTGGGTAGCGCCTAGGTTTAGCTGAAGCCTTATTAGATAAATCCTGAAGGTCAGGCTAATACTAAGCTAAGTCCGGTTGTATTGGCCTGTGTACTAGTATGCTAGTAAGGGAAATGTATTTCTCGCAGACCTTAGGTAATTTTAGGCTTAGGCCTAGGGCTATATCCCATCATTACGCCAAACCTTCCTATTTCTCCGTTTCTATTTTGGTCATGAATGACTGAGACAATGGCTGTGCGCCTTATCAACTTAAGAGGCACCGATGAGAACCTGCTACGTCTTCCAATCTTACGCAAACCCAAACCTGCGCGGCTTCACTGACAGTTCTACAGGCGAAAAGCTTCCAGCCGACAGTGGACCTTGGACATTCGTACAGCGGGTCAACTCAGACGAGCAGTGGACCTTTAACGCTGGTCGCGCCATCGTCTCAGCCGGGATACTAGAGAACGGCTTCCTTCTCTGGGAGGAAAGCAACCAAGCAGTTCCATTTCATCCGGTCATCGAGAGTGATCGCGTTGAAGGAACCGCAGTGTTCAATCAGCAGGGTAAGCAGATCGGGACCATCAAGCGGCTGCTGATCGAGAAAGTCAGTGGGCGTGTCCTCTATGTTGACGTGACGTTTGGCGGCTTTCTCGGCATCGGCATTCACCATCGCACAGTTCCTTGGGACAAACTCTCTTATGACAAGGCGCTTGAGGGCTATCGTACTGAGATTACCGAGGAGCAGGTCCGGGATGCACCGTCGTTCTATGAGGGCGAGGGTGACGATCTGGTCTGGCCTAATCGCAAGCGCGAGAAAGAACTGAGGGACTACTGGCACGACGATCCAAGAGGCCCATTCTAACGTCCTGCGGAAGCCGCCTTGGCTTATGAGAATGGAACTGACGATCCTTCGTTGGTGTCGCCTCCCTAATCCCGAGGAGCGCATTACAAGGAAGGCTTTTTTAGCTACTCTATTAGAGCTATGCCAAGCTATGACGTTTACGTCTGGACTAAATTTCGCCGTCTGAAGTACCCGCGCGGCTTGAATATTCCAAGCCTTCAGGCAGCACACAGCATTGCATTAAGGATGGCGCGGGTGTTCCTCGGTCTCAAATCGTCCAGAGGTTATCTGTCTAAGGCCGAATGTGACTTCCACGTTGAGGTTGTTAACGAGGATGGACGAACTGTCCTTGCAGTCCCAGGGCGTTGGATAGCTCTTGTTCCTAAACGGATTAGGTAAGACAAACTCAATCGACGACCCTAAGCAGGTTCAACAGCGGCTTCCCACACCCTGCCTCACCCTTCTGCAACCTGTGTTCAAGTTCAAACGCAGCCATACGTGACGGCGGAACCCGGACTAACCTGCGTTAATTGACCTTGCATGACGGGGCATAAGCTCCGTGTCGGCGATCTTTGCACGTTTGGGTCAGCGTCAATGTATGACTCGACGACGGAGCAATTAATGCCGTCATAAAATGGAGGAACGTCATGACAAAATACGTGTTCAAGATCGGTCAGGTGGTACAGGCTAGTGGAACCTCGCCTAAGCTTCCGCGCGGTCATCTCAGGGTTCTTCGCCATCTCATGCCGACACCATCCGGGATTCCGCGCTACTGTGTAAAGAGCGAAACAGAAACGACTGAGCGTGTGGCTGAGCAGGACGAAATAGAGCCTGTTGTGCGGTAGCCCTGAAAGCACAGCTTAGGCCAAAGGAATTGGCGGAAGGCTTGGCCTTTAGTCTCCGACCTTCGATGATCCCTCCGATGAACTTAAGAGTCTGACGGTTGAGTCCTCCCATCAGCCTCTCGTTTGACTCTATGCGACCGTAGCTTTTGCTAACTTCTCAGCTGCCTTCTATGGCCTTGGTGCGAGTATTGACTCAGCTTCCTTGGATCACGACTACCGCTAAAACGGAGCCTAATGCTTCTCTGTCGACTGTGTTGGCTGAAGGATAAACCGGTCTGTCAGGAAGCTAACGATTTTGGCGATCTGTTCCCTAGGCAGGGTCAAGCCAACCGGACCAAACTTCGGATGATCAAACGCAAATAAAGCCCCTGTCGGCGGAAACGCCTTAAGATACCACTTCGCGTTCGCTGCCGTGCTGATTGTCACGCCTTCTCTCTCAAGGTCAGGTTGTGGCTGACCTGAAACCATTTGGCTTCTTGCATTGCCAAGTTCACCGATCAGCTTGTCAAGCTCATCAAGCCTAAGTACAAGCTGCAGTGGCGATTGCCCAAGAGGTACAATCTCGATGCCTACTGCCTGCCTGTCCTGGGCGACTTGAAACGCCATTCTAACGTCAGGCATGGCACGGCCCCCAATCGGTGGCCATTACCCTAACCTGAGCAGGCGGCTTTTTCGTGCTCATCGGGAACCCGCACTAATCCACAGCCATCCACAGTCTCAACAGAATGTTCTCTTTTTGTTCTCATTCCGTGGTACTCTTAACGGCATGATTATGGAGAACAAGAATGAGGTTGCCTCGCCTCTCTGTACGTATCTGGAAGCTGCTGGACGCTCATGCCGAGGGACTTCCGGCGATTGGAGCCTTATTTCTCATTGTGCTGGCGCTGCTGATAGCAAAGTATCTTGCCGATCTGTGAATCCAAGAAGGAACTTGCAGGAGGCTTGGCCGTTGGCCTCATGACTACGTTGGTTCCCTCTGATAAACTCAAGAGCCTGGCGGTCCTCCCATCAGGCTCTCTTGTTTTGGGGTTAGCCAAGAGTTGCCTTAGCCAATTTCTCAGCAACTTTCTCCGGCCTCAGGTGAGTGTAACGGCTCAACATTCGGGGATCACGATGGCCGCTGATGAGGGCTACCTCAGGGACAGTGAGGCCGTATTCAAAGAACCGAGACACAGCCTCATGCCTCAGGTCGTGGAGGCGCAGGTCCTCCAAGCCAGCTCTCTTCCTCAGCCTTCCCCATGCAAGGCGCACGGCATTGGGCGTAACAGGAAACACCCTCTCATCTCTCCTCTCTAACGTGGACAATATTTCAACCGCCTTTGGAGTGAGCGGGATCGTCCGAGGATGACCGTTCTTGGTCTTGAGGATGCGGATGGTTGGAGCAGTCATATCCACATCCTTCCACCGGATCGACAGGAGTTCACCTCGACGCATCCCTGTTTCAATGGCGAGGGTGATTAAGGGGTGGAGATACCACGCCGATGCCAAGGCGGCTGATGCAAGGATGTTGCTCTCGCCATCCTCTAAGCGGCGTTCGCGCGGCTTTTGAGCTTCCGGTATGGCTATCTGCTGAACCGGATTGGTAGCGATGGGTAAACCCCATTCCTTTTTGACAACCTCAAAACAGTGTTGAACGATAGCAAGCTCCCGCCTGACCGTGCCTGATTGAACGAGCTTGAGCCTATCGTCACGGTATCGGGCAATCGCTGCCGAGGAGAGCTTGTTGAGGGCTATCTGAGCGAGGCTATGGGTAAGGAGGGTTCTTATCCGGTACTGCTCAGATCCAGCTCCACGCTTAGTCGGAGTAACTGTCTCACTGTAGCGGCGCAGCAGATCGCCGACCATGATGCCTTTTAGCTCTCTAAACTGCATCCAGTTTGAGAACCATGGTTTTGGGCTTGGATTAGCGGCGGGCGTTCCCATCTGAGGCACTTTCCTCAGATATGGGTGGCGTCATGCTACGGGTTGATTGTGCACGCTGGGGTCAAACACCGGATGACCTGCGGCGGCTGGCGCTAAACGCACCTCATGCGCGCACCCGCGAGCGCGCGCTCGCCCTCTACGACATGGCTCAAGGAAGCTGCGCCACCCAGGTGGCGGCACGCACCGGGCGCCACCCGCAGACCGTAATGGGTTGGCTGCATGCCTACCACACACAGGGCCCCGCGGCCCTGGCCTATGGCCGCACCGGCGGCCGTCCCCCCTTTGTGCCCGAACCGCCGCCAGTCTCGGCGAGGTCGTGCGCGCGGCCCAGGGTGCGGCGGCCGCGCCGCCCGTAGACGGCGCCGATCCGCCGCCTCGCTTCACCCTCAAGCGCCTGGTGGCGTTCGTGCGCGAGCGCTTTGGTCTCAGCGTCTGTCGCGAGACCATCCGGGCGGCCCTGCACCGCCTCGCGCTGTCGTGGAAGAAGGCCAAAAAGCTGCTCGGCCGCGCGGATCCGGAGCAACGACGGGCTTTCATCGATCGCCTCCCGGACCTGCTGGCCGGCGCCCAACGCGACCGCCACCTCCTAGTCTATCTTGATGAGGCTCACCTTCACCAAGACACCGATCTTGGTTATGGCTGGTGCGCCCGCGGCCAGCGGCTGTGGGTGGCCTCCTGCTCGCCCGGGCTCTCGGCCAAGGTGTCGTTCTATGGTCTCTATCTCTACAACGAGGGCGAGGTCCGGCTGTGGCCCTATGCCCGCGCCAACGGAGAGCACACGATCGAGGTGCTGCGTCGGCTGCGGGCCGAGGTGTCCGACCGCAAGATCATTCTGCTGTGGGATGGAGCGCCCTACCATCGCGCCCAGGCGGTCCGGGCGGAGGCCTCCGATCTGAACATCGCGCTTGTGCCCTTACCCAGCTACAGCCCTGACCTGATGCCCGTGGAGGCGCTCTGGCGCTGGCTGCGCGAGGACGTCACCTATCACCACTGCCACAGCAGCCCTGAAGATCTCACCCGACGCGTCGCCGCTTTCGAAACCCGCATCAACACGGATCCATGCGCCCTGGCCGATCGCCTCTGGGTCAAGGATCAGCTCGACCCCAAGGAGGAAGAACTACGGTTCCCAAAATAGACGCGGTTTAACTGTGATCGGTAACTCAGCACGGTCGATAGCCCGTTCCTGATCCCTCGCCCAAGCTGCAGCATCAGCTTTGGAGGCAAATGACTTTGATAGAGGAGGGTAGCCTTCACGGCGCACTTGGGCTTGCCAGGAAGAGCCGCGCTTGCGGATGGTCGCCATATTCATTTCCGTCTCGTTGTGACAACGCTGTGACGGACTGGCTAATCTGGCTGTTGGGAGCACCTTGGCGTCAGAGCTGAAACGTGAGGTTGTTCAGCATCTTAGCGCTTGGTGGAGCTGAGGGGAATCGAACCCCTGACCTCTGCAGTGCGATTGCAGCGCTCTCCCATCTGAGCTACAGCCCCGGTCGATTCCATCGAACCAAGCGGCGGAAGTTTTAGGCTTCCCGGCTTTGGTCTGTCAATCGGCGGTGGAAGGCAATCGGGAGGCGGTGGGTTCGGGAGAGCGGGCGTCACCGGTAAGGCCAGGGTTGTTCAGTCCCGCTTCAATCGTTACATGAGCAAAGCCGATCCCTGACAGGTTCCCTATGCGCGCGCTCCTCAATGTCATCCTGCTGGCCCTGCAGCTCTATACCTACCTCATCGTCGCCTCGGCGATCCTGAGCTGGCTGGTCGCCTTCAACGTGGTCAACACCCGCAACAATTTCGTCCGCTCGATCTGGAATTTCCTGGATGCGGTGACGGAGCCGGCCTTGCGGCCGATCCGCAGCATCCTGCCCAATCTCGGCGGGGTCGACATCTCGCCCATCATCCTGATTTTGCTCATCATCTTCATCCAGAATCTGATCGTAGACTACCTGATGCCGATCGCCTTCTAAGCGGATGGAGACTTCGGCCTGGCGCGTCCGCCCCGATGGGCTCGAGGTCCGGGTGCGCGTGACGCCGCGCGGCGGGCGGGATGCCATCGACGGGGTCGAGACCCTCTCTGACGGCAGGCCGGTCTTGAAGGTCCGCGTCAGGGCCGTGCCGGAGGACGGGGCGGCGAACGAGGGCGTGCGGCGGCTCCTGGCCAAGGCGTTGAAGGTTCCGGCCTCGGCGGTGAGCCTGGAGGCGGGCGCCACGGCTCGGCTGAAGATATTTTCGATTTCGGGCGAAGGCGGCATGCTGGCCGCCGCCCTCGCCAAATTGACAGGACGAGAGAGCCCATGAGCGCCACGATCATCGATGGAAAAGCCTATGCCGCAGGCCTGCGCTCCCGCATCGCCGGGGCGGTCCAAGCGCTGGCGGGGCAGGGCGTGACGCCGGGCCTCGCCGTCGTCATCGTTGGCGAAGATCCGGCGAGCCAGCTCTACGTGAAGAACAAGGCGCGCCAGACCGTCGAAATCGGCATGCGCTCCTTCGAGCACACGCTGCCGGCCTCCACAGGCGAGGCGGAGCTTTTGGATCTCGTCGCTCGGCTCAATGCCGATCCGGCGGTCGACGGCATTCTCGTGCAATTGCCGCTGCCGAAGCAGATCGATGCACAGAAGGTGATCGAGGCCATCGATCCGGCGAAGGACGTGGACGGCTTCCACCCGATCAATGCCGGGCGGCTCATGACCGGCGTGCCGGGGCTCGTCTCCTGCACGCCGTTAGGCTGCCTGCTGCTGGCGCAGTCTGTGCGGCGCGATCTTGCTGGGCTCAACGCCGTGGTGGTCGGGCGCTCCAACATCGTCGGCAAGCCGATGGCGCACCTCCTCATCGCCCAGAGCTGCACGGTGACGGTGGCCCATTCCAGGACGAAGGATCTGGCCGATGTCTGCCGCAGCGCCGATCTTCTCGTCGCCGCCGTGGGGCGGCCCGAGATGGTGCGCGGCGACTGGGTCAAGCCCGGCGCCATCGTGATCGACGTGGGCATCAACCGCGTGCCGAACCCGGCCGCCGGCGAGGGCAAGACCAAGGTGGTCGGCGACGTGGCTTATGCGGAAGCGGCCAGGGTCGCTTCCGCCATCACGCCGGTGCCAGGCGGTGTCGGCCCGATGACCATCGCCTGCCTTTTGCGCAACACGCTCGAGGCGGCTTGCCTCCGGCGCGGGCTCACGATGCCGGCGGTGGATTTTGCGGCATCAGCGGGATGAATCCAGCTCTTAGCCTCAAAGGTAGCAAGATGTCATGAAGAACAGGCGCAGCGCTGCCGCAGCTTCACCTCTCCCCAGTGGGGAGAGGTGAAGCTGCGACGGTGAGGGGGTACGCGTTATCCGGATAGACCTGTAACCCCTCACCCGCGCCTCCGGCGCGACCTCTCCCACAAGGAGAGGTGGGTCAGCGCCACACTTTGACAGGTGATCGCTCACAGCCCCACCCTTGACCCCTCCTCACAAGGGGGAGGGGAGATGCGCTTTCACAGCCTGATCAATTCGCCGCGAAGCAGTAGAACAGGCCGGCGCCGCCGGTGCCGCGCAGGGCATCCTGGCTGCATCCGCCGCGGGTCGCGTGCGACGAGTTCCAGGACTTGGCCGGCGCCGAGTCGTCCGTGCCCATGCGGTCGTGGTGGCCCGTCATGGCCGCTCCCTCCGTGCCGCTCTTCGTCCAGTTGCCGCAGGTCATGTCCTGGTTGCCGGCAAAGGTCGTGCCGTCGGGTTGCGAGCCGGTGAGGATGTCGTGCTGGTTGGGCTGGTCGCCGCGGCCCTTCACCATCTCGCCCTTCTCGGTGATCGCCGTCTGCTTGGTGAGGTTGTTGTTAGGCCCATGCAGATCCGCGACATCCTTCGCGACGACCATGCCCTTGGCGTTCTGCCACGGCCCGCGCCCGATGCGGTCCTTGGCGTTGACGGCCGTCGCGCCGCCCGCAGCTTGCGTGGAGAGATAGGCGCGCCACATCTTGCCGCGAATGCCGGCGGCTTCGGCCAGGGTCTGACAATGCCGGTCCGCGCCCTCGAGGCCGCCGAGATCCGCGCCTTTGCCGGAGCCGGCGCTGGTGACGAAGAACGTCATGTCCTGGGCGCTCTGGGCTCGAGCGGCACCCATGGGAGCGAGCGTCATCAGGCCGATGGCGGCGATAAGCGATAGGCTGTCGGTTCCACGCATTGTTTCCTCCTTGGTGACGTCATGACCGTCCTTGTTCGAGACGGACGGTTCTACAGACGGTTCCGCAAGGACGATCATTCCATCCTCACGGCGTTTTGAAGGCGTGCAGGCGTGAATTCCTAGGGGCCTCACACCTCCTTGCGCAGGTGCTCCACCAGTTGCCGCGCGGAAGGCGGGAGGTCCTTCAAGGACCGGATGCACAGGGTCAGGTCGCGGGCGGCCCAGGGATCCTCCAGATCGACTGCGGCGATGGCGGCCGTGCGGGCAGTACGGCGGGCGGTGGTTTCCGGCACGATGCCGAGGCCCACGCCGGCCTCCACCATGCGGCAGACGGCATCGAAGCTGCGCAGCTGCACTCTCAGGCGGATCGGCTTGCCGATGCGCGTCGCCTTGCCGGCGAGAAAGCGCTGGAGAGCGCTCGCCCGGTCGAGGCCGACGAAATCGTGCTCTAGCACCTCGGCGAAGGCAATGCTCGCTTTGGCGGCGAGGGGATGGCCTTGCGGGACCACGAGGACGAAGCGGTCGCTGCGGAACGGATAGGTCTCGAGCCGCCCTGTATCGACCGTGCCCGCCACGATGCCGAGATCGCCGACGCCCTCCGCGATCAGGCCGACGATCTCGTCGCTGAGGCGCTCCTCCAGATCGATCGAGACCTGCGGGTGGCCGGCGAGAAACGAGCCCAGCGCCTCGGGCAGGAACTCGGTCAGCGCATTGGTGTTGGACAGAATCCGGATCTGGCCGGTCAGCCCGCCCGTATAGGAGCCGAGATCCTCGCGCAGACGCTCGGCTTGGGCCAGCATGGCGCGGGCATGCTGCAGCAGGGTGCGGCCGGCCGGTGTCGGCGTCACGCCCTGGCGGTTGCGCAGGAGGAGGGGCGCACCGAGCGACTTCTCCATGTTGCGGATGCGGGTGCTCGCGGCGGCGAGCGCCAGATGGGCCCGCTCGGCGCCGTGGGTGATGCTTCCGGCCTCCACCACATGCCGGAAGAGGCTTAAGTCGGTCAGATCGAATTGCATAGGCTTCCTTCGTCGTTCGCGAAGGTAGATAAGAATAATTAAAAATTGCGCGGTAAGCGAGCCCAGAGGTATCTTCGCGGCTGACGAAGTGTGTCCTGTTGTTACCACCTTGGGCAGAAGGCGCATTGCGGTGTCGGCGCGCATCCGATACGAACCGTTCCAAACTACGGGCGACCCTTCGTCGCCGACCAGGAGTGAACATCATGGCTGAGGCGAAAGTGGCCCCGAGGCCCCTGTCCCCGCATCTTCAGGTCTACAAGTGGAGCTGGACGATGGCGATGTCCGTCGTCCACCGTCTCACGGGCATCGCGCTGTATGGCGGCATCGCGCTTTTCGCCATCTGGCTCGTGGCTCTCGCCTCCGGGCCTTCGGCTTTTGATGCCGTGCAATGGTTCTTCGGCTCGCCCATCGGCTACCTGATCCTGTTCGGCTACACTTGGATCCTGATGCACCACATGCTCGGCGGCGTGCGTCACTTGGTTTGGGATTTCGGCTATGGCATGGAGCCGGATCAGCGCATCAACATGGCCCGCTTCACCCTCATCGGCTCGGTCGCTCTCACGCTGGCGATCTGGGTCGTCGCCTTCATCGCTTTCTAAAGGAGACCGGACATGGCCGACAACAGGGCTGACACCCGCGTTTCCATGCGCACCCCGCTCGCCCGCGTGAAGGGCCTCGGCGCCGCCGGGCACGGTGTCGAACATTGGTGGATCCACCGCATGACGGCGGTGTCGAACGTCCCCCTCATCATCGCTTTCGTGATCATCGTCGCGGCGCTCGCCAGCTCTCCCTCCTATCAGGAGGCCGTCGCCATCATCTCGCATCCGCTCGTCGCGATCATCCTGCTCCTCGCAGTCATCTCGGTCACGAACCACATGCGGCTGGGCATGCAGATCGTCATCGAGGACTACGTGCACGACAAGGGCTACAAGATCGCTGCCGTCATCGCGAACAATTTCTATGCCGTGATCATTGGAGTGGCCTGCCTCTACGCCATTCTCAAGGTCAGCCTCGGCCGCATCCTGGTTTAAGGAATTCACTCATGGCTCAAGCAACGAATGGCGCCGTCGTCAACGGCAAGGCCTACACCATCGTCGACCACACCTTCGACGTGGTGATCGTGGGCGCGGGCGGCGCGGGTCTTCGCGCCACCGTCGGCTGTAGCCAGGCCGGCCTTCGCACCGCCTGCATTACCAAGGTGTTCCCGACCCGCTCGCACACGGTGGCCGCGCAGGGCGGCATCTCCGCCTCGCTCGGCAATATGGGTCCGGACGATTGGCGCTGGCACATGTACGACACCGTGAAGGGTTCGGACTGGCTCGGCGACCAGGACGCCATCGAGTATCTCGTGCGCAATGCGCCCGCCGCCGTCTACGAGCTCGAGCACTGGGGCGTTCCCTTCTCGCGCACGGAAGAGGGCAAGATCTACCAGCGTCCCTTCGGCGGCATGACCACCGATTTCGGCAAGGGCACCGCGCAGCGCACCTGCGCCGCCGCCGACCGCACGGGCCATGCGATCCTGCACACGCTGTACGGTCAGGCGGTTCGCAACCAGACCAATTTCTTCATCGAGTATTTCGCCCTCGACCTGATGATGGACTCGGATGGCCGCTGCATCGGCGTCGTGGCATTGAACCAGTCGACCGGCGAGATCCACCGCTTCCGCGCCCATATGACGATCCTCGCCACCGGCGGCTACGGACGCGCCTATTTCTCCGCCACCTCGGCCCATACCTGCACAGGCGACGGCAACGCCATGGTGCTGCGCGCAGGCCTCCCCCTGCAGGACATGGAGTTCGTGCAGTTCCACCCCACCGGCATCTACGGTTCGGGCTGCCTCATCACCGAGGGCGCGCGCGGCGAGGGCGGCTATCTGACCAACTCGGAAGGCGAGCGCTTCATGGAGCGCTATGCTCCTTCGGCCAAGGACCTCGCCTCCCGCGACGTGGTCTCGCGCGCCATGACCATGGAGATCCGCGCCGGTCGCGGCGTCGGCAAGAACAAGGATCACATCTATCTCCACCTCGACCACCTCGACCCGAAGATACTGCACGAGCGCCTGCCCGGCATCTCGGAGAGCGCGAAGATCTTTGCGGGCGTCGACGTGACGAAGGAGCCGATCCCGGTCCTGCCGACCGTCCACTACAACATGGGCGGCATCCCGACGAACTATCACGGCGAAGTGCTGACCCTGAAGAACGGCAACCCGGACACGGTGGTGCCGGGCCTGATGGCGCTCGGAGAGGCCGCCTGCGTCTCCGTGCACGGCGCGAACCGCCTCGGCTCGAACTCGCTCATCGATCTCGTGGTGTTCGGCCGCGCGGCGGGTCTTCGCTGCGCCGAGATCCTGGAGCCGAATGCGCGCCATGCTGACCTGTCGAAGAGCGCCGACGAGCTCGCGCTCTCGCGCCTCGACAAGTTCCGCTATGCCAACGGCTCGACCACGACCGCCGATCTGCGCCTGCAGATGCAGAAGACCATGCAGAACAACTGCGCGGTGTTCCGCACCGGCGAGGTTCTGGACGAGGGCAAGAGGCTCATCCACGACGTCTGGAGCGCGGCCGCCGACATCAAGGTCACGGACCGCTCGCTGATCTGGAACACCGACCTTCTCGAGACGCTTGAATTCGACAACCTGATCGGACAGGCCGTCGTCACCATGGAAGGTGCCGCGAACCGTCAGGAATCCCGCGGCGCCCATGCCCGCGAGGATTTTTCCGAGCGCGACGACAAGAACTGGATGAAGCACACCCTCGCCTGGCTCGACGACACCTCGCACAAGGTGACCCTCGATTACCGCCCGGTGCACACCTACACCATGTCGAACGACATCCAGTACATCGAGCCGAAGGCTCGCGTGTACTAAGGAAGACGAAAACGATGGCTCAATTTCAACTTCCCAAGAATTCCCGCTACACCGAAGGCAAGGCCTGGCCGAAGCCGGCGGGCGCCTCCAATGTCCAGGAGTTCCGCATCTATCGCTGGAACCCGGATGACGGGCAGAACCCGCGCATCGACACCTATTATGTCGACCGGGACGATTGCGGCCCGATGGTTCTCGACGCGCTGCTCTGGATCAAGAACAACGTCGACGCGACGCTGGTCTTCCGCCGCTCCTGCCGCGAGGGCATCTGCGGCTCCTGCGCCATGAACATCATGGGCGGCAACACTCTGGCGTGCACGCTCGGCATCGACGATTGCGGCTCGGGCTCGATCAAGATCTATCCGCTGCCGCACATGCCGGTGCTGAAGGATCTGGTGCCGGACCTGACGAGCTTCTTCGCCCAGCACGCCTCCGTCGAGCCCTGGCTCCAGACCGAGACGCCGGCGCCCGAGACCGAGTGGCGCCAGACGCCGGAGGAGCGCTCCAAGCTCGACGGGCTCTACGAGTGCATTCTCTGCGCCTGCTGCACCACCTCCTGCCCGAGCTATTGGTGGAACGGCGACCGGTTCCTGGGCCCCGCGGCGCTGCTCCAGGCCTATCGCTGGCTCATCGACAGCCGTGACGAGGCCACCGGCGAGCGCCTCGACTACCTGCACGATCCGTTCCGGCTCTATCGCTGCCACACGATCATGAACTGCGCCAACACCTGCCCCAAGGGGCTGAACCCGGCCAAGGCCATCGCCGAGATCAAGAAGATGATGATTGCGCGGGCCGTCTGAGGCGTCCTCGCAACACTTTTATCAAAAGGCGCCTCTGGCGCCTTTTTTTGTGAACGGCGATCCCATATGTCGAAACCGGAACATGATCGGCCTGGGTTCATATTCCTCCCGGTAACCTCAGGCAGATGCGAGCGACCGTCCTCAAGGGGCGGCATGAATTCGAGGACGACGATGACGAGATCTCTCCGGTTGACGGGCGCGGTGCTCTGCTCCGCCCTGGCGCTTGGCGCCTGTTCCTCGACCCGCCTCGGCGGTCCCCCGATGCGCGGAGCCAACGCCGCGCCCATCGTCGAGGCGCCGCCGGTCGAGGCCGTTCCTTCCGGCCCCGTCGAGGCCGCCCCGCTGCCGCCCCTCGCCGGTGCGCCTCTGGCCACGGACCCGATGGCGCCGCCCGCAGGCGGAACCGACATCGCCGGCCTGCCGCCCGCTCCGCCGCCTCCGACCATCGGAGGACCGGCCCCTGCACCCGCTCCGGCCCCCTCGAGCCGCACCGCCATGGTCGGCAACTGGAGCGCCCAGACCTCCGGCGGAAGCTGCCGCATCCAGCTTTCGAGCTCTCCGTCGCTGGATCTCTACCGCGCCTCGGCCTCCGGCTGCTCGAACCAGGACCTGTCCAAGGTCAATGCCTGGGATTATCGCGACGGCGAGGTCTATCTCTACCAGACCGGCGGAGCGGTCGCCGCGCGCCTGCGCGGTTCCTCGTCCTCGCTGAGCGGCGTCCTCGCCAAGTCCGGCGCGCCTCTGTCGCTGGCGCGCTAGAGTTCGAAACGCTGTTCTGTTGTTGAACAGAGCGGTCTAAAGGGTAGGCTCCTTTCCCTCCCCCTTGTGGGGAGGGCCAGGGTGGGGGTGCTGGCGCCTTACCTTGGTAGGCCATCGCTTACACTTTCAATTACCCATAGATTTGCGCCCCAATCCTAGCGCCGAGTTCGATATCCATCAGGCGGGATAGTCCTCTCCACATGACGGTGTTTCCTGGCGGAGGATCATGGCCACGGGCAAGGTAGCCGCCCATGCGGGCGATCTTAGTTAAATAGTAGGCGAGCGTCTTGCTCCGCAGCAGCACCTGGCCCTTGTCTCGCACCAGCTCGTCGAGCAGGTCCATTTCCAAGTCCGTCAAGGCCAGCCGCGGCGGCACGTCCGGAACAACACGATTGAGCATCGTCATCCAGAAGATCCGCCAGCTCAGGATGCAGTAGATGCTGAGCAGGTTCACCAGGCGCTCGGCCGTTCTCAGCTTGGTCTCCTCCGCTCGGCACCCGGACTTGAGGATCTTGTGGAACAGCTCGACCTTCCAGCGCATGGCGTACCAGTCGAGCATCTGGATCGCGTCCGCGCGGGATCGTACCGGCAGATCCGTGATCAGCTTCCAGTCGATCCGCGCCCGGTCTTTGGGTGGATGACGCTCCTGTGCGTGGATCACCGTCAGGCTCAGGGCTGGATAGCGCTTCTGCTTGCCGATCGGAGGCAGGATGTGGATCCGGCGGTATTTGAGCTCTACGGTGGCAAGGCTCACATCGCCTTTCGGGCTGCGAACTTCGACCTGATGCCGTCCTTTGACCTTCACCTCTGCCATCTCGTCCGCGATGGTGTGCTGGCCATCGCCCGCCAACCGATCCACGCAGGTTCGGACCAGGAAGTGCGTGCTCAGAGCCTGAGCCGTGCAGAAGAACTCGTCGATGTCGTTCTCCCGGTCGCCGATATGGATGCAGCGCTCAGGAGCACCGAACAGCGCCACGGACTGCCTCATGCACTCCAGCCAGCGGATACTCTCCTTCTGATCGATGGGCACCCGGGTCGGGTTGATCTTGCGTTTGAGCGTCCGGGCGCCCTTGAACTGAGGCCTCGTCCAAAACTTGATCGCCGAAAGCCCCAGCGGCAGCCCATCCGCGGTCACAGCCAGGCAAGAGTGCATGAGCAGCCCGCAGACCGTGTGCATCCTGGAGCGACCTTCCTTGTCCCGGCCGCTGTTGACCCGGCGGGTCGCACCAATCCGTTCAGGCTGTGCTCTTTCGTAGGACAGTTCGGTTGTGTCCTGAATGACCAAGATAGGGCCACCGAAGGCGGCAAAGCGGGTTCGGGTGGCTTGGAAATGGCCCTGAAGGATCTCATGGTCGGAAACTTTGGGATTGGACAGGAAGCGGTAGGCCGCTTTGGTGTTAGCCCAATCCTGGCAGGCCAGCGGAAGGCTGCCGCCAATGGCACCGGCCATGTGGGTCAGGAGCTTGCGCAGGCGCTGGCCGAGACGATTGTCCCGAAAGCGGCACCCAGCGAGTTCCTGATCGACCCAGGAAATAACATTGGCTGCCTCTCCCAGAGGATGCGTCGGAAGAGACGTCTTTGTCATGGCCCAGCTCCCGCGCCGCCTCGTGGGAGCGAATAGGAGGCCGTCCGGCGTATGCCCGGCGCGCAGAGATCAGCGAGATCACGGGAAAGCCGAGACAGAGCCCTGTCCATGGGACACCTCTCACAGATGAGGAGATGCTCACCAAGGAATCACGCTTGGTGCTGGTCAGGCAAGCACTGCTGCTAAGTCAGAAATGTGGGTAATTGAAAGTCGCTTACACCCCCACCTCCAACTCCTCCCCACAAGGGGGAGGAGGGTTCCAGCGCCTTACCATGAACCGGGCTCCGAGAAAGGGCCTGGTCTCAACGCAATCCGGCCTGAAGACGTTTGCGCTCCAAGGCGGGGAGAGTTATCGATCATCCCGTGAACGACACCTCCTTTTCCTCGCCTCACTCCATTACGGCCCGGTACAATGCGCTCGTCGCGGCGGGTGCCATCGAGCGCGATCCGGCGCAGGTGGCGCTGCTCAAGCGGCTCGAGGCGCTCGCCGGGAGCCTGGCCAATCATCGCCTCGCCCGCAAGCCCAGCGCGCTCGGCTGGCTCTTCGGCAAGAAGAGCGCTGCTCCCCCGAAAGGCCTCTATGTCTGGGGCTCGGTCGGTCGCGGCAAGACCATGCTGATGGACCTGTTCTTCGAGGCGCTCACCGTACGGCGCAAGCGGCGGGTGCATTTCCACGCCTTCATGGCGGATGTGCACGAGCGCATCCACGCCTACCGGCAGAAGCTGAAGGCCGGCGAGGTTTCGGGCGACGATCCCATCGCTCCCGTCGCAGAGGCGCTCGCCGACGAGGCCTGGGTGCTCTGCTTCGACGAGTTCACCGTCACGGACATCGCCGACGCCATGATCCTCGGACGCCTGTTCACGGCCCTCTTCGCCCACGGCGTGGTGGTGGTGGCGACCTCCAACGTCGAGCCCGACCGGCTCTACGAAGGCGGCCTCAACCGCTCGCTTTTCCTGCCCTTCATCGCCCTGCTGCAGGAGCGGATGACAGTGGTGAAGCTCGAAGCCCGCACCGATTTTCGGCTCGAGAAGCTCGCCGGCAGCCCGGTCTTCTACACGCCGGCCGACGAGCGCTCGCAGGCGGCTCTGACCCGCGCCTTCAAGAGCCTCACCGGCCGCGAGCACGGCAAGCCGATGGTTCTGACGGTCAAGGGCCATCCGGTCGAGGTGCCGCAGGCGGCCGGCGGCGTCGCGCGCTTTTCCTTCGCGGATCTGTGCTCGAAGCCCTTGGGCGCAGCCGACTACCTCACCGTCGCCGAGGACTTTCATACGATTATCCTGGAGAACATCCCGACGATGTCCTTCGAGCGCCGCAACGAGGCGAAGCGCTTCATCCTGCTCATCGATGCCCTCTACGATGCCCATGTGAAGCTGCTTGCCTCCGCCGAGGCCGAGGTGCACGAGCTTTATCATGCCGATAGCGGGCGCGAGGCTTTCGAGTTCGACCGCACCGTGTCCCGCCTGATCGAGATGCGCTCCGAGGAATACCTGTCCTTGCCCCATGGCCGTTCGGATTCGGAAGCGTCGGGCAGCACGACCGGGCTTGCCGAGACATGAAGCGGTCCGTCGGCGGCCCGTCGCGGCATGCGGATCTCGCTCCGGCCGATTCCCGGCTTCTCGCCATCGCTGCGGATCAGCTCAAGGAATTCGGGCCCAGGCACATCACGGTGGTCGGCATCGCCGATGCCGCCGGCATGACCCATGCCAATGTCTACCGCTACTTCGCCAACAAGGCCGCTCTCATCGATGCGGTGGCCGGCCAGTGGCTGCGCGGAATGGAGGCCACCATCGCCGAGATCGCGGATTCCCCCGATCCGGCCGACGACAAGCTCGAGCGCCTGATCCAAGCCTGGGCCCGGGTCCACCGGGAGCTTTTGACGGAAGACCGGCATCTCTTCGATGTCTATTGCACCGCGACCGAAACCTCGCGCCCCCTCGTGCGCAAACATCGGGCGCGGATGCGCCAGCTGATCGAGCGGGTGCTGGACGAGGGCATCGTCACGGGCAAATTCGACCCCCGCGACCGGGAGAAGGCCCATGCCTTCATCACCGATGCGGTCTATCGCTTCATCAATCCCCTGACTGTCCGCCTTGACGCGGAGGTGCCGCAGGACATTCTCAATCCGCGTCTGGCAACCGTGATCCGGGTGGTCCTGCGGGCCCTGGCGAACGGAAGCGTGTAACATCAGTTACAATTTTCAAAATTTGTAACGAGAAAATTGTCTCACTTTGATGCGACCCAAGGCATTGAACTGTAAAGGCAATTTGAAACCGTTAAGCTTGGTCTGCCTTTTTTAAAGGCGCAAAGCCTTGTCCGTTAATCTTTTGCTCGCTTGATGGCCGCCCATTTGTTGTGTCAAACAGCGCCACCTCAAAGGCTCGTGCCAAAACCCAAGGACAGATTATGGCCCGGAAAAAGATCGCGCTCATCGGTGCAGGCCAGATCGGCGGAACGCTCGCCCATCTCGTCGGCTTGAAGGAACTCGGCGACGTCGTGCTCTTCGACATCGCGGAAGGCATTCCCCAGGGCAAAGGTCTCGATATCGCGGAATCCGCGCCGGTCGATGGGTTCGATGCCAGGTACAAGGGCGCGAACGACTATGCCGATATCGCAGGCGCCGACGTGATCATCGTCACCGCCGGCGTGCCGCGCAAGCCCGGCATGAGCCGCGACGACCTGATCGGCATCAACCTGAAGGTCATGGAAGCGGTCGGAGGCGGCATCAAGCAATATGCTCCGGACGCCTTCGTCATCTGCATCACCAACCCGCTCGACGCCATGGTCTGGGCGCTGCAGAAGTTCTCCGGTTTGAAGCCGGAAAAGATCGTCGGCATGGCCGGCGTGCTGGATTCGGCCCGCTTCCGCCACTTCCTCGCGGAAGAGTTCAAGGTGTCGGTCGAGGACGTGACCGCCTTCGTGCTCGGCGGCCACGGCGACGACATGGTGCCGCTGGTGCGCTATTCCACGGTCGCCGGCGTCCCGCTGCCCGACCTCGTGAAGATGGGCTGGACCACTCAGGAGAAGCTCGACGCCATGGTCGAGCGCACCCGCAAAGGCGGCGGCGAGATCGTCAACCTGCTCAAGACCGGCTCCGCCTTCTATGCACCGGCTGCCTCCGCGATCGCGATGGCCGAGAGCTATCTCAAGGACAAGAAGCGCGTCCTGCCTTGCGCGGCGTATCTCAACGGCCAGTACGGCGTGAAGGACATGTTCGTTGGCGTGCCGATCGTGATCGGCGAGAACGGCGTCGAGCGCATCGTCGAGGTTTCGTTCTCGGCCGACGAGAAGACCATGTTCGAGAAGTCGGTGGCTTCCGTGCAGGGCCTCGTCGACGCCTGCAAGCAGATCAACCCGGCTCTGAAGTAAAGCGTCATCCCGGCCAAGGAGCCGGGATCGCATGACGAGTTCGACACGGTCAACGATCCCGGATCGCCGCCAGCGGCGTCCGGGATGACGAAAGAGAAGAGCACATGAACATCCATGAATATCAAGGCAAGGCGGTCCTGAAGGAATTCGGCCTGCCCGTCTCCCGCGGCGTCGCCATCTTCTCCGCCGACGAGGCGGAGGCTGCTGCCAGGGAACTCGGCGGCCCGCTCTGGGTCGTGAAATCCCAGATCCATGCGGGCGGCCGCGGCAAGGGCAAGTTCAAGGAATCTGCCGCCGGCGAGAAGGGCGGCGTGCGCCTCGCCAAGTCCGTGGATGAGGTCAAGGAATTCGCGCGCCAGATGCTTGGCAACACGCTTGTGACGATCCAGACCGGCGAGGCCGGCAAGCAGGTCAACCGTCTCTATATCGAGGACGGCTCCGACATCGACACTGAGCTCTATCTCTCCATGCTCGTCGACCGCGCCACCGGTCAGGTCGCTTTCGTCGTCTCGACGGAAGGCGGCATGGACATCGAGCAGGTCGCGCACGACACCCCTGAGAAGATCCTCACCTTCTCCGTCGATCCGGCGACCGGCGTCATGCCCCATCACGGCCGCACGGTCGCCAAGGCGCTCGGCCTGAAGGGCTCGCTCGCCAAGGAAGCCGAGGATCTGGTGACCAAGCTCTACACGGCCTTCATCGCGAAGGACATGGAGATGCTCGAGATCAACCCGCTGATCGTCACCAAGGATCAGCACCTCAAGTGCCTCGACGCCAAGATCTCCTTCGACGGCAACGCACTCTACCGTCACCCCGACGTGGTCGCGCTGCGCGACATCACGGAGGAGGACGAGAAGGAAATCGAGGCCTCCAAGTATGACCTCGCCTATATCGCGCTCGACGGCACCATCGGCTGCATGGTCAACGGCGCCGGCCTCGCCATGGCGACGCTCGACATCATCAAGCTCTACGGCGAGGAGCCGGCGAACTTTCTGGATGTCGGCGGCGGAGCGTCCGAGGAAAAGGTGACGGCGGCGTTCAAGATCATCACCGCCGACCCGAACGTGAAGGGCATCCTCGTCAACATCTTCGGCGGCATCATGAAGTGCGACGTGATCGCCCGCGGCGTGATCGCGGCGGTGAAGACCGTCGGCCTGCAGGTTCCGCTGGTGGTGCGCCTCGAGGGTACCAACGTGGAAGAGGGCAAGCAGATCATCCGCCAATCCGGCCTCAACGTGATCCCAGCGGACGACCTCGACGACGCCGCCCAGAAGATCGTGAACGCCGTGCGCGGCGGAAAGTAAGGTTTCGACCCGATGTCCATCCTCATCAATAAAGACACCAAGGTCATCTGCCAGGGCTTCACCGGCAAGAACGGGACCTTCCATTCCGAGCAGGCCATCGCCTACGGCACCAAGATGGTCGGCGGCACCTCGCCCGGCAAAGGCGGCTCGACGCACCTGAACCTGCCCGTGTTCGACACGGTCATGGAAGCGCGCGAGAAGACCGGCGCCGATGCCTCGGTGGTCTACGTTCCGCCGCCGGGTGCTGCGGACGCCATCTGCGAGGCGATCCAGGCCGAGATCCCGCTCATCGTCTGCATCACCGAGGGCATCCCGGTGCTCGACATGGTGCGCGTGAAGCGCGCGCTCGAAGGCTCCAAGTCGCGCCTCGTCGGCCCGAACTGCCCCGGCATCGTCACGGCGGGCGAGTCGAAGATCGGCATCATGCCGGCCAACATCTTCAAGCCCGGCTCGGTCGGCATCGTGTCGCGCTCCGGCACGCTCACCTACGAGGCCGTGTTCCAGACCACCAATGAAGGCCTCGGCCAGACGACGGCGGTGGGCATCGGCGGCGATCCGGTGAAGGGCACCGAGTTCATCGAGATGCTCGACATGTTCCTCTCCGACCCGAAGACCCAGTCGATCGTCATGATCGGCGAGATCGGCGGCTCGGCCGAGGAAGAGGCGGCCGAGTTCATCGCCCGCGAGGCCAAGAAGGGCCGCAAGAAGCCGATGGTCGGCTTCATTGCCGGCCGCACGGCGCCTCCGGGACGCCGCATGGGCCATGCCGGCGCCATCATCTCCGGCGGCAAGGGCGGAGCCGAGGACAAGATAGGCGCCATGGAGGCCGCGGGCATCCGCGTGTCGCCGTCGCCGGCGCGCCTCGGCAAGACCCTGGTCGAGGTTCTCAAGGGCCAATAACGGACAAAGGCCGCCCCGGTCCCGGGGCGGCCAACCAGCTTTTGGATAGATATTTGCCATGGCACGCCAAGACGCCAACCAGAACTTCCTGAACACCGCTTTCCTCTATGGGGCGAACGCGTCCTATATCGAGGATCTTCAGGCCCGCTACGAGAAGGATCCCGCCTCGGTCGATGCCGAGTGGCAGGCTTTCTTCGGCGCGTTGAAGGACGACAAGCAGGCTGTCGAGAAGGCGGCCGAGGGCCCGTCCTGGGAAAAGCCGAACTGGCCGATCCACGCCAACGGCGATCTGGTTTCCGCGCTCGACGGCAACTGGGCCCAGATCGAGAAGGTGGTCGGCGACAAGATCAAGGCGAAGGCTGAAACCAAGGGCGCCGAGATCAGCCAGGTGGACGTGCTGCAGGCAACCCGCGATTCCATCCGCGCCATCATGCTGATCCGCGCCTATCGCGTGCGCGGCCACCTGCATGCCAAGCTCGATCCGCTCGACATCAACCCGCGCCCGAACGACCAGGAGCTGCACCCCTCCCATTACGGCTTCACGGAAGCGGACTGGGATCGCAAGATCTTCCTCGACAACGTGCTCGGGCTCGAGTTCGGCACGATCCGCCAGATCGTCGGCATCCTGGAGCGCACCTATTGCCAGACGCTCGGCGTCGAGTTCATGCACATCTCCGATCCGGTCGAGAAGGCCTGGATCCAGGAGCGCATCGAGGGACCGGACAAGGAGATCTCCTTCACCAACGAAGGCAAGCGCGCCATCCTCAACAAGCTCATCGAGGCGGAAGGCTTCGAGAAGTTCCTGGACGTGCGCTACACCGGCACCAAGCGCTTCGGCCTCGACGGCGGTGAATCCCTCATTCCGGCGCTCGAGCAGATCATCAAGCGCGGCGGCAATCTCGGCGTGAAGGAGATCGTGTTCGGCATGGCCCATCGCGGCCGCCTCAACGTGCTGACCCAGGTGATGGGCAAGCCGCACCGGGCGCTGTTCCACGAGTTCAAGGGCGGCTCCTACGCCCCCGACGACGTGGAAGGTTCCGGCGACGTGAAGTACCACCTCGGCGCATCCTCCGACCGCATCTTCGACGGCAACAACGTCCACCTGTCGCTCACCGCCAATCCCTCGCATCTCGAGATCGTCGATCCGGTGGTGCTCGGCAAGGTGCGAGCCAAGCAGGACCAGCACGGCTGCTCGCCCGACAACCGCACGGCGGTGATGCCGCTCCTCATTCACGGCGATGCGGCCTTCGCCGGCCAGGGCGTGGTGGCGGAATGCCTGGGGCTCTCAGGGCTCCGGGGTCACCGCACCGGCGGCTCGATCCACTTCATCATCAACAACCAGATCGGCTTCACCACCGATCCGCGCTTCTCGCGCTCCTCGCCCTATCCGTCCGACGTGGCGAAGATGGTCGAGGCGCCGATCTTCCACGTGAACGGCGACGATCCGGAAGCCGTCACCTTCGCCGCGAAGGTCGCTGCCGAGTACCGCCAGCGCTTCCAGAAGCCTGTCGTCATCGACATGTTCTGCTACCGCCGCTTCGGCCACAACGAGGGCGACGAGCCGGCCTTCACCCAGCCGCTCATGTACCGCAAGATCCGCTCGCATCCGGCCATCGTCGAGCTCTACTCCAAGAAGCTCGTGGCCGAGGGCGTCCTCACCGAGGCCGAGGTCGAGGAGATGAAGTCGAGCTGGCGCTCGAAGCTCGATGCCGAGTTCGACATCGCATCCAACTACAAGCCGAACAAGGCCGACTGGCTCGACGGACGCTGGTCGGGCCTCAAGGCCGTGCGCGAGGATCAGGACGATCCGCGCCGCGGCCAGACCGGCATCTCGGTCGAGGCCATCCAGCAGATCGGCAAGGCGCTCACCACGATACCAGAGGGCTTCCACCTCCATCGCACGATCCAGCGCTTCCTCGACAACCGCAAGAAGATGCTGGAGACCGGCGAGGGGATCGATTGGGCCATGGCCGAGGCGCTCGCCTTCGGCTCGTTGCTGGTCGAGGGCCATCGCGTGCGCCTCTCCGGTCAGGACGTGGAGCGCGGCACCTTCTCGCAGCGCCACAGCGTTCTCACCGATCAGGAGAACGAGGAGCGCTATACCAACCTCAACCACATCAGCGAGAACCAGGCCCGCTACGAGGTCATTAACTCGATGCTGTCGGAAGAGGCGGTGCTCGGCTTCGAGTACGGCTACACCCTCTCGGAGCCTAACGCGCTGACCCTGTGGGAGGCGCAGTTCGGCGATTTCGCCAACGGCGCGCAGGTCGTGTTCGACCAGTTCATCTCGTCAGGCGAGCGCAAGTGGCTGCGCATGTCCGGCCTCGTCTGCCTGCTGCCGCACGGCTATGAGGGCCAGGGTCCGGAGCATTCCTCCGCCCGCCTCGAGCGCTGGCTGCAGATGTGCGCCGAGGACAACATGCAGGTCGGATACTGCTCGACGCCGTCGAACTACTTCCACATCCTGCGCCGTCAGCTGAAGCGCGACTTCCGCAAGCCGCTGATCCTGATGACGCCGAAGTCCCTGCTGCGCCACAAGCGCTGCACCTCCACCATCGCCGACATCTCGGAAGGCACGCATTTCCACCGCGTGCTGCAGGACGATGCTCAAGCGGGGCGCGAGGGCTTCAAGCTGGTCAAGGACGACAAGATCCGGCGCGTGGTGATCTGCACGGGCAAGGTTTACTTCGACCTCCTCGAGGAGCGCGAGAAGCGGGGCATCGACGATGTCTACCTGCTGCGCGTCGAGCAGCTCTATCCGTTCCCGGCGAAGTCGCTGGCCGCCGAGCTCGCCCGCTTCAAGAAGGCCGATGTGATGTGGTGCCAGGAAGAGCCCAAGAACATGGGCTCCTGGACCTTCGTCGAGCCCTATCTCGAATGGGCGCTCAAGACGGCCGGCGCCAAGGTCGACCGCCCGCGCTATGTGGGACGCCCCGCCTCCGCCGCCACGGCCACCGGCCTGATGTCCAAGCATCAGATCCAGCTGCAGGCCTTCCTCGACGAGGCCTTCGCCGGCTGATCGGAGTAAAGGCATGCCGTTCCACCTCTGCAAGCTTCTGCCGCCAAGGCCGACCTTCCCCACCGACATGACGGCGGAGGAAGCCGGCCTGATGCAGGAGCATGTGGCCTACTGGCAACGGGCAGCCCACAGGGGAGCGGCCGTGATCGTCGGTCCGGTCTTCGATCCCGCAGGAATCTGGGGGCTGGCCATCGTCGACGTGAGCGATGCGGCGGAGGCCTCGGACCTGACCGAACAGGATCCGCTGATCCTCTCGGGCCGCGGCTTCCTCTACGAAATTCATCCGATTCCGCAGGCGATCCTGCGGACGACCCACCAACCCAGCCCTCACTAAGAGGGGCCGTCCCTAAGGCGTAACTCATGGCAACCGAAATCCGCGTACCCACTCTCGGTGAATCCGTTTCAGAGGCCACCATCGGCCGCTGGTTCAAGAAGCCGGGCGACCCCGTGAAGGCCGACGAGCCCGTGCTGGAGCTCGAGACCGACAAGGTGACCCTCGAGGTCCCCGCTCCCGCAAGCGGCACGCTCGGCGACATCGTCGCCAAGGACGGCGAAACCGTGAGCCCCGGCGCGGTGCTCGGCTCGGTCATCGAGGGCGGCGCAGCCGCAGCAGTGCCGGCTCCCGCGCCGAAGGCCGAGGCTTCCAAGGCGGCTGCTCCTGCGCCGGCTCCCGCCGCTGCGCCCGCTCCGGCACCGGCTGCCGCCTCCCGTGACAACGGTCCAGCTGTGACACGCCTTGCCGCCGAGAGCGGTGTCAGCCCCGCGGGCGTCGCCGGCTCCGGCAAGGACGGTCGCGTGACCAAGGGCGACATGCTCGCCGCCATCGCCACGGGCGGCGCTTCGGCTCCTGCGCCCGCAGCTCCCGTTCAGGTCCGTGCCCCCTCCGCTCCGGTCGATGCGGAGCGCGAAGAGCGCGTGAAGATGACGAAGCTGCGCCAGACCATCGCGCGCCGCCTGAAGGATGCCCAGAACAGTGCCGCCATGCTCACCACGTTCAACGACGTGGACATGAGCGCGGTGATGAACCTGCGCAGCCAGTACAAGGACGTGTTCGAGAAGAAGCACGGCACCAAGCTCGGATTCATGGGCTTCTTCACCAAGGCGGTGATCCAGGCGCTCAAGGACGTGCCGGCGGTGAATGCCGAGATCGACGGGCAGGACCTCGTCTACAAGAACTACTACCACATCGGCATCGCGGTCGGCACCGAGAAGGGCCTCGTGGTGCCGGTGGTGCGCGACGCGGACCTGCTCTCGGTCGCCGGTATCGAGAAGACCATCGCCGATTTCGGCAAGCGGGCGCGGGACGGCAAGCTCTCCATCGACGAGATGCAGGGCGGCACCTTCACCATCACCAATGGCGGCATCTACGGCTCGCTCATGTCGACGCCGATCCTCAACGCCCCGCAATCGGGCATTCTCGGCATGCATCGCATCGAGGACCGCCCCGTGGTCCGCAACGGCCAGGTCGTGGTGCGCCCGATGATGTATCTCGCGCTCTCCTACGACCACCGCATCGTCGACGGCAAGGAAGCCGTGACCTTCCTCGTGCGGGTCAAGGAGGCCCTCGAGGATCCGGCCCGCCTCGTGCTCGACCTGTAAGAACAATGCCCATTTAGCGTCGTGGCCGGGCCGCTCCGGCCATCCACGCCTTCCAACGCAAAGCAAAGACGTGGATGCCCGGATCAAGTCCGGGCATGACGTTTAAGTGGAGACAACCAATGTCCTACGATCTCATCGTCATCGGCACCGGTCCCGGCGGCTATGTCTGCGCCATCCGGGCAGCCCAGCTCGGCCTCAAGACCGCTGTCGTCGAGAAGCGCAAGACCCATGGCGGCACCTGCCTCAATGTGGGCTGCATTCCGTCGAAGGCCCTGCTGCATTCCTCGCACA
The DNA here is from genome assembly GCF_002741015.1 of Microvirga ossetica. NCBI lineage: Bacteria > Pseudomonadati > Pseudomonadota > Alphaproteobacteria > Hyphomicrobiales > Methylobacteriaceae > Microvirga > Microvirga ossetica. The sequence continues at coordinate 2,992,288 of NZ_CP016616.1, forward strand.
TGTTCGAGGAGGCGCGCGATCATTTCGCCGGCCTCGGCATCGGCGTCAGCGCGCCGACCCTCGATCTCAAGACGATGCAGTCCTTCAAGCAGGAGGGCGTCGACGGCAACGTGAAGGGCGTCGAGTTCCTGCTCAAGAAGAACAAGATCGATGCCTTCTTCGGCACCGCGCGCATCGCCGCCGTCGGTCAGGTGGAGGTTATGGCTGAGGACGGTTCGAACCAGGTGCTCGAGACGAAGAACATCGTCATCGCCACGGGGTCCGACGTGACCCGCCTGCCGGGCGTCGAGATAGACGAGAAGGTGGTGTTGTCCTCCACCGGCGCTCTCGAGCTCGAGAGCGTGCCGAAGCGCCTCGTGGTCATCGGCGCCGGCGTGATCGGCCTGGAACTTGGCTCCGTCTGGCGCCGCCTCGGCTCCGAGGTCACCGTGGTGGAATATCTCGACCGCATCCTGCCCGGCATGGACGGGGAGGTCGCCAAGAACTTCCAGCGCATCCTCGGGAAGCAGGGCTTCCAGTTCAAGCTCGGCTCCAAGGTCACGAAGGTGGAAAACACCGGCAAGGGCGCGACGCTCACCTTCGAGCCCGCCGCCGGCGGCAATCCTGAGACCATCGAGGCCGATGTGGTGCTCGTCGCCATCGGGCGCGTGCCTTACACGGAGGGACTCGGCCTCGAGCATGCGGGCGTCCAGCTCGACAGCCGCGGCCGCATCCAGACCGACGCGCATTTCTCCACCAACGTCACCGGCATCTACGCCATCGGCGACGTGATCGCCGGCCCGATGCTCGCGCACAAGGCCGAGGACGAGGGCGTTGCCGTTGCGGAAATCATCGCCGGCAAGGCGGGCCACGTGAACTACGACGTGATCCCGAGCGTGGTCTACACCTTCCCGGAGGTAGCTTCCGTCGGCAAGACCGAGGAGGAACTGAAGGCCGCGGGCATCGCCTACAATGTCGGCAAGTTCCCCTTCACCGCCAACGGCCGTGCCAAGGTCAACCGCACCACGGACGGCTTCGTGAAGATCCTGGCCGATGCGAAGACCGACAAGGTGCTCGGCGTCCACATCATCGGTCCGGAAGCCGGCAACCTCATCCACGAGGCGGGGATCACCATGGAGTTCGGCGGATCCTCCGAGGACATGGCCCGCACCTGCCACGCGCATCCGACGCTCGCGGAAGCTGTGAAGGAAGCGGCGATGGCCGTCGAAAAACGCGCGATCCATATGTAAGATCGGCGGATGGCCAAGCTCCACTTCCTCTATTCGGTGATGAATGCAGGCAAGACCACCCATCTCCTGCAGGTTCGCTACAACTACATCGAGAACGGCGGCCACGTGCTGCTGTTCACGAGCCTGATCGACGACCGCTTCGGAATCGGCAAGGTCAGGTCGCGCCTCGGTCTCGAGGCCGATGCAACGCCGTTGAGGAAGGACGACGCCATCGGCGCCATCGTGGCGGCCGAGCATGCGAAGCGCCCGGTGACGGCGGTGCTCATCGACGAGGTCCAGTTCATGACGGCGGACCAGGTGAGGCAGCTCGCCTGGATCGTCGACGAGCTGAAAATCCCCGTCATGGCCTATGGCTTGAAGAACAACGTCTACGGCACGCTGTTCAGCGACTCGATCGTCGCCATGATGGCCCTTGCCGACGACTTCCAGGAGATCAAGCAGCTCTGCCATTGCGGCCGCAAGGCGACGATGATCCTCAAATACGACCGCAACGGCGAGGCCGTCCGCTCCGGCGAGGTGGTCGAGATCGGTGGCGAGGGCCGCTACGTCTCCGTCTGCCGGCCCCATTGGACGGCAGGCGATATCGGCCCGGCCGCCCGGCATCTTCTCGCCCAGCCCCTAGCGGCGGAGTAGTGCCGGAGGCACGAAAAGATTCCTCTTGTCAGCTGAGCATGACTCCGCGTACCGTCGAAATCGCAACATAGTTGCTTATCGGGGATGTGTCATGACAAAGCTGCACGTTCTGACGGATCGGGAGTTGAGCCTTGCTGCGGGAGGCGCCAGTGCAATTCCGATCATCGGTCCGCTGATCGATTGGATTCGTGGCGCCGGTGGCTGCACCCTGCCGGGTGGCGGTCAGCCTTCGCCTAACATGGGCTCGACCCGTCCCTTGGTTCCCACCCCACCCACTCCTGTCCCCTTCATGGACCCACCGGCCAGCAGGCGTGGCAGGGCGCCCGGGCACGATCCCCTGATTTGAACCGTACCGGGTTCGCAGGAATCCCGACTCAGCGGCGCGCCCGCGGATGCGCCGCGTTGAAAGCGTCCATCAATCGCGCTGCGTCGACCTTCGTGTAGAGCTGCGTCGTCGAGAGTGAGGCGTGGCCCAGCAATTCCTGGATGCCGCGCAGATCGCCGCCCTTGGCGAGGAGATGGGTGGCGAAGGAATGGCGCAGGGCGTGCGGCGTGGCGCTGTCGGGAAGCCCCAAGGCGCCGCGCAGCTCCTCGACGGCGAGCTGGATGATGCGCGGCGAAAGCGGTCCGCCGCGCGCACCGACGAAGAGCGCTCCCTCCGGCGGGATCGCGTAGGGGCAGAGCGCGAGGTATTCCCCCACCGCGCGCTGGATCGGTGGGATCACCGGCACGCTGCGCATCTTGCCGCCCTTGCCCGTCACCGTGATCGAGTTGATCCCGTTGACCGGCGCGTCCCGCCGCTGCAGGCCGAGCGCTTCGGAAATGCGCAGGCCCGCACCGTAGAGCAGCGACAGCACGGCCGCATCCCGCGCCAGGATCCAGGGCTTGCGGTTCTCCGACGCCCGCGTCTCCGCATCCGTGACTGCAACGGCCGACGAGGCGGAGAGGGGGCGCGGCAGGTTCTTCTCCACCTTCGGCGAGCGAATCGCCGCGAAGGCCGAAGCGGTGCCGTGCCCCTCCCGTTCGAGATGGCGCGCAAAGGAACGCAAAGCCGCGAGCTGGCGCATGAGCGAGCGGCTGCCGACCGAGCCCATACGCCGCGCCGCGAGGAAGGCACGGATGTCCATGGGCTTCAGGCCGAGGATGCCTTTCACGCTCGGCTTCTCGCCGAGATGGTTCGTCAGGAACGTCAGGAACTGCCGCAAGTCGCGCGCATAGGCCTCGACCGTCTTGGCCGAGAGCCGCCGCTCCTTGGCGAGCGAGGCAAGCCACGCCATCGCCTCCCGGCGCGTGTCGTCCGCGCCGGGCAGGACGAGATCGAGGGCATTTTGCGTGGCGGTGCTTGACATGAGTCCCATTTATGCAAGGGCAGAACCCTAACAGTCACAGGTTAACCCCTTTCGAATGACAAGCCGCATCGCCGATGTCCTCATCCCGCTGGCGCTGGACACGGCCTATTCCTACGCCGTGCCGGACGGCTTGCCCCTCGAGGAGGGCGATGTGGTGCAGGTGCCGCTCGCCAACCGCGAGGTGGCGGGCGTCGTCTGGAGCATGCGCGAAGGCCAGGGGGGCAACCTCAAGAAGGTGACGGGGGTCATCGAGGCGCCGAACCTTCCGGCGACGATGCGCAAGTTCCTGGACTGGATCGCCTGGTACACCCTGGCGCCCAAGGGCTCGGCCCTCGCCATGGGGCTCAAGATCCCGGACCCCGACCGGCAGGAGGTCGCCCGGGTCGGCGTGAAGCTCGCCGGCGCCTTGCCGAAGCGCATGACGCCCGCCCGGCAGAAGGTGATCGACATCGCTCAGGACGGTGTCGTGCGGCTCAAGAGCGAGCTGGCGCATGCAGCCGGGGTCAGCGCCGGGGTCGTGAACGGGCTCATCGACGAAGGAGCCCTGGAGACGGTCGCCCTCTTGGCCGAGCCCGTCGCCGAGTTGCCCGACCCCGCCTTCGGCCACACCGCGCTCTCGGACGGCCAGCAGGCGGCCGCGGATGAGATCGTCGCTGCCATGGACGAGCCGCATCCGCCGGTGATCCTGCTCGAAGGCGTCACCGGGTCCGGCAAGACGGAGGTTTATTTCGAGGCGGTGGCTCAAGTCCTGCGCTCCGGCCGGCAGGCCCTGATCCTCATGCCCGAGATCGCGCTCACCGCCCAGTTCCTCGACCGATTCGCCGCCCGCTTCGGGGTCAAGCCCGCCACCTGGCATTCCGGCGTCACGGGCCGCAGGCGCGAGCGGCTCTATACGGCGATCGCATCCGGCGAGGTGAAGGTGGTGGCCGGCGCCCGCTCGGCCCTGTTCCTGCCTTACGCGGATCTCGGCCTGATCATCGTCGATGAGGAGCACGAGACCGCCTACAAGCAGGATGACGGGGTGCATTACCACGCCCGCGACATGGCGGTGGTGCGCGGCAAGATCGAGAATGCCCCGGTGGTCCTGGCCTCGGCCACGCCCTCCATCGAGAGCCGGGTCAATGTGGAGCGCGGGCGCTACCGGCAGGTGAAGCTGCCGGAGCGATTCGGCGGCCGCTCGATGCCGCAGATCCGGGCGGTGGACCTGCGCAAGGAGCAGATCCCCAAGGGACGCTGGCTCTCGCCGACTCTCGTCTCCGCCGTGGAGCAGACGGTCGCAAACGGCGAACAGGCGCTGCTCTTCCTCAACCGGCGCGGCTATGCACCCCTGACCCTCTGCCGGGCCTGCGCCCATCGCTACGAATGCCCGAACTGCTCGTCCTGGCTGGTGGAGCACCGCTTCCGCCGCTCCCTGGTCTGCCATCATTGCGGGCATGTGGAGCGCACGCCCCATGCTTGTGTCGAATGCGGCAGCATCGATTCGCTGGTGCCCTGCGGTCCCGGCGTGGAGCGCATCGCGGAAGAAGCGGCCGAGCTGTTCCCGGACAAGAGCTGCATCGTGCTCTCGAGTGATTTTCCCGGCGGAACGGAGCGGCTGCGGGCGGAGCTCGCCGCCATTGCGGCAGGCGAGTTCGACATCGTCATCGGCACCCAGCTCGTGGCCAAAGGGCACAATTTCCCGCTCATGACCCTGGTGGGGGTGCTCGATGCGGATATCGGCCTCACCTCGGGCGATCCGCGGGCGGCCGAGCGCACCTTCCAGATGCTGCAGCAGGTGACCGGCCGCGCCGGGCGCGGCGAGAAGCCGGGGCGGGCCCTGGTCCAGACTTGGCAGCCGGACCATCCGGTCATCGCGGCCCTCGTCTCCGGCGATGCCGAGCGCTTCTACGAGGAGGAGACCCGCGTCCGCGAAATGGCGGGCCTGCCGCCCTTCGGGCGCCTTGCCTCCCTGATCGTCTCGGCGGTCGAGCGCGAGGTGGCGGAGGCCCATGCCCGAGGCATGGCGCTCGTGGCGGAGCCCTCGCCCGGCGTCACGGTGCTCGGCCCGGCCGAGGCGCCGCTCGCCTTGATCCGGGGCCGCTACCGCTTCCGGCTCTTGGTCAAGACCGAGCGGGAGGTGGACCTTCAGGCCTACCTGCGGGGCTGGATGGCCCGCTGCCCGAAGATCCGCGGCAACACCCGCGTCTCCATCGATGTGGACCCGCAAAGCTTCTTGTGATTAAGCAGGATCCCGCATCAAGACAGGCACCATGACCAAGATCGTCCACTGCATCCGCCACGGTCAATCGACCTTCAACGCCCATTTCGCCGAAACCGGCGAAGATCCGCTGCATTTCGATGCGCCTCTGACGGAGCTCGGCCAGCGCCAGGTGGCCGAGCGCGCGCCGGAGCTGCGTTCGAATCCTTACGAACTCGTCGTGACCTCGCCCCTGACCCGGGCGATCCAGACCACCATGGGCCTGTTCGGCAATCACCCGGCCTCTCCGGCGATCCTGGTGGAATGCCTCCACCGGGAGCACCTGGAGAGCAGCTGCGACGTCGGTCGGGCCGTCTCCCATCTGTCGCAGGAGTTCCCCCACCTGTCCTTCGGGCATCTCGAGGAGGTCTGGTGGCACAACGAGGGCCAGGCGAACGAGAGGGGCTTCATCGTCGAGCCGGCCCACGTGTTCGAGGACAGGGTCGAGCGGTTCCGGGGCTGGCTGGCCGAGCGGCCGGAAAAGCTGATCGCCGTGGTGGGCCACGGTACCTTCTTCAGCAAGCTGACCGGCCGGTTCCTGGCCAACTGCGAAGTCGCGGCCCTCGAACTCTAGCTTTACCATAAACGCGCACCCGGTTTTTCCAGGCCAGACAGGGCCCGGCTCGCCTTGCGCCTGCGAAAAACCCATGCTAGTGCACCCTCGCCCGACGGGTGGAGACGGCTTCCGCCTCGGGCTCATTTCCACACCTGACGGGTCTCCCGAGAGCCTCCATTGCAGGCTGTCCCGGTCGAGGCCCGTTAAGACACGAGAGAGATGGTTACGTGGCGCAAAGCGGTTCGCAAGAAGGACCCCTCCTGTCGGGCGTAGCATTGCGCTATGCTTCGGCGCTGTTCGAAGTCGCTCGGGAAGCGAATGCCGTGGATGCCGTTGCCGGCGACCTCGACCGCTTCGACGAACTGATCCGCGGCAGCGAAGACCTGCGGCGCCTGATCCAGAACCCCATTTTTTCGGCTGAAGAGCAGTCGAACGCGGTCGGAGCGATTCTCGACAAGGTCGGCATTTCGGGCCTTGCGGGCAACTTCATCCGCCTCGTCGCGTCCAAGCGCCGGCTCTTCGTGCTGCCCGACATGATCCGCGCCTTCCGGAACCTGGTGTCCGATGCCAAGGGCATCGTCCAGGCGCAGGTCACCCTGGCGGAAGCGCCGTCCGACACAGTATTGAACGAGATCAAGGCGGCGCTGCGCGACGTCGCCAAGGCTGACGTCGCTGTCGACGTCAAAATCGACCCGAGCCTCATCGGCGGCCTCATCGTGAAGATGGGTTCCCGCATGGTGGATGCCTCGGTGCGCACCAAACTCAATTCCATTCGTCTAGCGATGAAAGAGGTCCGCTGATGGACATTCGAGCCGCTGAGATCTCCGCGATCCTCAAAGAGCAGATCAAGAACTTCGGTACCGAAGCTGAAGTCACCGAAGTCGGGCAGGTCCTGTCCGTCGGTGACGGCATTGCCCGGTGCTACGGCCTCGACAAGGTCCAGGCCGGCGAGATGGTCGAATTCGAGAGCGGCGTGCGCGGCATGGCCCTCAACCTCGAGACCGACAACGTCGGCGTCGTGGTGTTCGGCTCCGACCGCGAGATCGCGGAAGGCCAGACCGTGAAGCGCACGGGCGCCATCGTGGACGTGCCGGTTGGCAAGGGCCTGCTCGGCCGCGTCGTCGACGCGCTCGGCAATCCCATCGACGGCAAGGGCCCGATCGTGGCCACCGAGCGCCGCCGCGTCGACGTGAAGGCTCCCGGCATCATTCCGCGCAAGTCGGTGCACGAGCCGATGGCGACGGGCCTCAAGTCCATCGACGCCCTCATCCCGGTCGGCCGCGGCCAGCGCGAGCTGATCATCGGCGACCGCCAGACCGGCAAGACCGCGATCGCCCTCGACACGATCCTCAACCAGAAGCCGCTGAACCAGGGCGACGACGAGAGCCAGAAGCTCTATTGCGTCTATGTCGCCATCGGCCAGAAGCGCTCCACGGTGGCCCAGTTCGTGAAGGTTCTCGAAGAGAACGGCGCGCTGGAATATTCCATCATCGTCGCGGCCACCGCGTCCGATCCGGCGCCGATGCAGTTCCTGGCGCCCTTCTCCGGCTGCGCCATGGGCGAGTTCTTCCGCGACAACGGCATGCATGCCGTGATCACCTATGACGATCTGTCCAAGCAGGCCGTCGCCTACCGTCAGATGTCGCTCCTGCTCCGCCGTCCTCCGGGCCGCGAGGCCTATCCGGGCGACGTGTTCTACCTGCACTCCCGCCTGCTCGAGCGCGCCGCGAAGCTCAATGAGGACAACGGCGCGGGCTCGCTCACCGCTCTGCCGGTCATCGAGACGCAGGCCAACGACGTGTCGGCCTACATCCCGACCAACGTGATCTCGATCACCGACGGCCAGATCTTCCTCGAGACGGACCTGTTCTACCAGGGCATCCGCCCGGCGGTGAACGTCGGCCTGTCGGTGTCGCGCGTGGGCTCCTCGGCCCAGACGAAGGCGATGAAGAAGGTCGCGGGCAAGATCAAGGGCGAGCTGGCGCAGTACCGCGAGATGGCGGCCTTCGCGCAGTTCGGCTCCGACCTCGACGCCACCACGCAGCGCCTGCTGAACCGCGGTTCGCGCCTGACCGAGCTCCTGAAGCAGCCGCAATTCTCGCCGCTGAAGATGGAAGAGCAGGTCGCCGTGATCTATGCCGGCGTGAACGGCTACCTCGATGCGCTTCCGCTCAACCGGGTGCGCTCGTTCGAGGACGGTCTGCTCTCGCTGCTGCGCGGCAAGCACGCCGATCTCCTCGATGCCATCCGCGCTTCGAAGGACCTGTCGAGCGACTCGGAAGCGAAGCTCAAGGACGTCGTCCAGAACTACGCCAAGTCTTTCTCGTAAGGACTTCCGTTCTCGTTAGATCCAGCCGGATTTCCGGAGAGGGTAGGGACGCTCGATGCCGAGCTTAAAAGACCTTCGTAACCGCATCGCCTCGGTCAAGGCGACGCAGAAGATCACCAAGGCCATGCAGATGGTGGCCGCCGCGAAGCTGCGCCGCGCGCAGAGCGCGGCGGAAGCCGCGCGTCCCTATGCGGAACGCATGGCCGTGGTGCTCGGCAACCTCGCTTCCGGCATCACCGTCGGGCCCGAAACGCCGCGTCTTCTGGCCGGCACCGGTTCCGACCGCGTTCACCTGCTGATCGTCTGCACCGCGGAGCGCGGCCTGTGCGGCGCGTTCAACTCGTCGATCTCGCGTCTCGCCCGCGACCATGCCAACCGGCTGCTCGCCGAGGGCAAGACCATCAAGATCATCTGCGTCGGCAAGAAGGGCTACGACATCCTGCGTCGCCAGTTTGCCGAGCAGATCATCGAGCTCATCGACCTGCGTTCCGTGCGCCAGCTCGGATTCGAGCAGGGCGACATGATCGCTCAGAAGATCCTTGCCCGTTTCGAGGCGGGCGAGTTCGACGTGGCGACGCTGTTCTACTCGCGCTTCCGCTCGGTGATCGCCCAGATCCCGACGGCGCAGCAGATCATCCCGGCCCAGATCGAGGCCAGCGCCGGCGCCCCCGACGCGGTCTACGAGTACGAGCCCGATGAAGGCGAAATCCTGACGACGCTCCTGCCGCGGAGCCTGACCATGCAGATCTTCCGGGCGCTGCTCGAGAACGCTGCCTCCGAACAGGGCGCCCGCATGAGCGCCATGGACAATGCGACCCGCAATGCGGGCGAAATGATCAAGAAGCAGACGATGACCTATAACCGGTCGCGTCAGGCGATGATCACCAAGGAACTGATCGAAATCATCTCGGGCGCCGAGGCGCTCTGACGACATCCGAGAGGAGCCACCTATGGCCAATACTGCCACTACCCCCGGCATTGCGACCGGACGCATCACCCAGGTCATCGGCGCCGTCGTCGACGTGCAGTTCGAGGGTCACCTGCCGGAGATCCTGAACGCTCTCGAGACCACGAACGGCGGCAACCGCCTCGTGCTCGAAGTGGCCCAGCAGCTCGGCGAAAGCACCGTGCGCTGCATTGCCATGGACACCTCCGAGGGCCTCGTGCGCGGCCAGCCGGTCACCGACACCGGTGCTCCGATCTCGGTGCCGGTCGGCGCCGGAACGCTCGGCCGCATCATGAACGTCATCGGCGAGCCGGTGGACGAAGCCGGTCCCATCCCGTCGGAAGGCTTCCGCGCCATCCACCAGCCTGCTCCGTCCTATGCCGAGCAGGCCACCGAGGCCCAGATCCTCGTCACCGGCATCAAGGTCGTCGACCTGCTCGCTCCCTACGCCAAGGGCGGCAAGATCGGCCTCTTCGGCGGCGCGGGCGTCGGAAAGACCGTGCTCATCATGGAGCTCATCAACAACGTCGCGAAGGCCCACGGCGGCTATTCCGTGTTCGCCGGCGTCGGCGAGCGCACCCGCGAGGGCAACGACCTCTATCACGAGATGATCGAGTCGGGCGTGAACAAGCATGGCGGCGGCGAAGGCTCCAAGTGCGCGCTCGTCTACGGCCAGATGAACGAACCCCCGGGTGCCCGCGCCCGCGTCGCGCTCACCGGCCTCACCGTCGCCGAAAACTTCCGCGATCAGGGCCAGGACGTGCTGTTCTTCGTGGACAACATCTTCCGCTTCACGCAGGCCGGCTCCGAAGTGTCGGCGCTTCTCGGCCGTATTCCTTCGGCAGTGGGCTATCAGCCGACGCTCGCGACCGACATGGGCATGCTGCAGGAGCGCATCACCACCACCAACAAGGGCTCGATCACCTCGGTGCAGGCGATCTACGTGCCCGCCGACGACTTGACCGATCCGGCTCCGGCCACCTCCTTCGCCCACCTCGACGCCACGACCGTGCTGTCGCGTTCGATCGCCGAGAAGGGCATCTACCCGGCGGTGGATCCGCTCGACTCGACCTCGCGCATGCTCTCCGCCGCGATCCTCGGCGAGGAGCATTACAACGTGGCGCGCTCCGTGCAGCAGATCCTGCAGCGCTACAAGTCGCTTCAGGACATCATCGCGATCCTGGGCATGGACGAGCTCTCCGAAGAGGACAAGCTCACCGTGGCCCGCGCCCGCAAGATCGAGCGTTTCCTGTCGCAGCCCTTCTTCGTGGCCGAAGTCTTCACCGGCTCGCCGGGCAAGCTCGTCGCTCTCGAAGACACCATCAAGGGCTTCAAGGGTCTCGTGGACGGCCAGTACGATCACCTGCCTGAGGCTGCCTTCTACATGGTCGGCAGCATCGACGAGGCGGTCGAGAAGGCCCAGCGTCTCGCGGCCGAAGCGGCTTAATCACGTTAAGCAACATCCCGGAGCCGTGCCTGCACGCTCCGGGATGATCTTGTCCAAGCGTATCTCCCAAACGATTCCCAGCCGCACCAGTGGATGGGATGACGAGGAGCTCAGATGGCTACCTTCACTTTCGAACTCGTCTCTCCCGAGCGTGTGCTGTTTTCCGGAGAGGTCGACGCGGTCGTCCTGCCGGCCACCGAAGGCGACATGACGGTTCTGGCCGGCCATTCGCCGGTGATGACCACCCTCAAGACCGGGTTCCTCGTCGTCACCAGCACTCCCGGCAACGGACGCCGCGTTCTCGTGCGCGGCGGCTTCGCCGACGTGAACCCGAACGGCCTCACGGTGCTGGCCGAGCGCGCCCTCCCTGAGGAAGAGCTGACCCAGGACATCCTCGACCAGGAGATCCTGACCGCCGAGATGCATTACGACGCCACCAACGAACCGGCGGCCAAGCATGCCGCGGAATCGGCCATCGCGCAGCTGCGCGAAGCCAAGGCGGCGCTGAACTTCTAGAACATTTTTACAGCTCGCGACCTGAAACAACCCGGCCCTGAGCCGGGTTTTTCGTTTCATGGACAAGCCCGCGCCGCTCATCCTCACGCTTGAACTGGACGAACGCTCCTTCGCCTTCTTCGGCGCGCAGAGACGGCGCTATTTTCCGCCCGAGCGGAACTTCATTCCGGCTCATCTCACGCTGTTTCACGCCCTGCCGGGCGAGCATCTCGCATCCATCGAGCATGACATTGGGGCCTGCGCCTCACGTCGGCAATCTTTTACCCTCGACGTGACGGGACTGCGCTCGCTCGGACGCGGCGTGGCCTATACGCTCGAATCCACCGAGCTGACAGAGATGCGTCGGAAGCTCGCGCGGCAATGGAACGACTGGCTCAAACCTCAGGACCGCCAGAATTATCGGCCGCATGTGACAGTGCAGAACAAGGTCGATCCAGCGGCGGCGCGGGCGCTGCTGGACGAGCTGGGCGACGGCTTCGAGCCGTTTCAGGTTGAGGCTGTCGGGCTCGAGCTGTGGTGGTATCGCGGCGGACCGTGGGAGAAGGTGCAGACCTTTACACTAGGCGCGTCTTCTCCCCTCTCCCGTGTGGGAGAGGGGCAGGGGCGAGGGCGGGCGATTCCAGAATAAGGCGCCATCCCTCTCCGCCTTCGAAGGCGACATCTGCAGAACCATGTCCGGTAACGGCCTTCCCTCACCCCAACCCTCTCCCACACGGGAGAGGGAGTTGCCGCTGCCTCATTCCCCCATCGCGATCAGGTTCGCATTGCCGCCGGCGGCCGCCGTGTTGATCGTCACCGTCTGTTCGGTGGCAAAGCGCAGGAGGTAATGCGGGCCGCCGGCCTTGGGGCCGGTGCCTGAAAGTCCGTGACCGCCGAAGGGCTGCACGCCGACGACCGCGCCGATCATGTTGCGGTTGACGTAGACGTTGCCGACCGAGAGAGCCTCGACCACGCGCTCCACCGTGGCATCGATGCGCGAATGAACGCCGAGCGTCAGGCCGTAGCCGGTGCCCTCGATGGCCTGCAGCACGTCGCCCAGGCGACCGGCCTTGTAGCGCACCACGTGCAGCACCGGGCCGAACACCTCCTGCGCGAGATCATGCGGCTTCTTCAGCTCGAAGATATGCGGCGCCACATAAGTGCCATCGGCCGGCGCCTCGCCGGCATAATGCACCTTCGCCTGGCGCGTCATCGCCGCGATATGCGCGTCGAGCTTGTCCTTCGCCTCGCGGTCGATCACCGGACCGATCTGGGTCGAGATTTCACGCGGATCGGCGATCTTCAGCTCGCGCGCATTGCCGGCAATCATCTCGATCATGCGGTCGGCCACATCGTCCTGTACGCAGAGCAGGCGCAGGGCGGAGCAGCGCTGGCCGGCGGAGCGGAAGGCGGACATCACGACGTCGTCGGCCACCTGCTCAGGGAGAGCGGTCGCATCGACGATCATCGCGTTGATGCCGCCGGTCTCCGCGATCAGCGGGACGATAGCGGCATCCTTGTTGGCAAGCGTGCGGTTAATGATGCGCGCAACCTCCGTCGAGCCGGTGAAGACCACGCCGGCCACATCCTTGTGCTCGACGAGGCGCGCGCCCACGCGTCCATCGCCGGGCACGAGGTGAAGCGCCGTCTTCGGCACGCCGGCCTCGTGCAGGATGCGCACGGCAAGATCGGCGATCAGCGGCGTCTGCTCGGCGGGCTTGGCGACGACCGCATTGCCGGCCATCAATGCCGCGCTGACCTGCCCGAGGAAGATGGCGAGCGGGAAGTTCCAGGGTGAGATCGCGACGAACACGCCGCGTCCGCGCAGGCGCAGCACGTTGCTCTCGCCGGTCGGCCCCGGCATGGCCTCACCTGCGCCGAATAGGCTGCGGCCCTGAACGGCGTAGTAGCGCAGGAAATCGACCGCCTCGCGCACCTCGGAGAGTGCATCGTCGAGGGTCTTGCCGGCTTCGACCTGCAGCAGGTGAAGCAAGGCGCCGCGCCGCTCCTCCAGCAAGTCGGCAGCCCGCTGCAGCGCCTTGGCGCGGGCGTTTGCATCCGTGCGGCTCCACTTGGCGAAGCCGGCCTGTGCCGCAGTCATCGCACGGTCGGCGACCTCGGGCGAAGCCTCCGTCACCTGACCCGCGATGGTGCTGTTGTCGATGGGGCTGACGAGCGGGCGCGACGTGCCGGAGCCCGCCTTGCCGTCAATCAGCGGCTCGGCCTTGTAGCTTTGCTGCGCACTCTTCTTGATTTCGGCCAGCAGCGCCTCGAGCGAGGCCTGGTGGCCGAACTCGACGCCTTTCGAGTTCGGGCGCTCAGGCCCATAGAGATCGCGCGGCAGCGGCACCTTGGAATGACGTGCCTTGTCGGCCGACACGATGATGTCGGCCGGGCGCTTCAGCAGGGCCTCGACCGGCACGTTGGTATCCGCCGCCACCGAGACGAAGGAGGAGTTGGCGCCGTTTTCCAAAAGGCGGCGCACGAGATAGGCCAGAAGATCGCGGTGGCCGCCGACCGGCGCATAGGCGCGGCAGGCGAGACCCGGATTGTCCTCCAGAAGCCGCGCATAGAGCGCCTCGCCCATGCCGTGCAGGCGCTGGAACTCGTAGCCTTCCGTGCCGCCCGCGCGCTCGATGATGGAAGCGACGGTGAGCGCGTTGTGCGTGGCGAATTGCGGGTAGATGCGCGGGCGCAGGGACAGCATCTTCTCGGCGCAGGCCATGTAATGCAGGTCCGTCATCGCCTTGCGGGTGAAGACCGGATAATCGTCGAGGCCGCGCTCCTGGGCGCGCTTCACCTCGGTGTCCCAATAGGCGCCCTTCACGAGGCGCACCATGAGCTGGCGGTCATAGCGCTCCGCCATGGCGGCGACGGCATCGATCACAGAGCCGGCGCGCTTCTGATAGGATTGGATGGCAAGCCCGAAACCTTTCCAGTCGGCGAGCGACGGATCGGCGAGCACCGCCTCGATCACCTCGAGCGACAGTTCGAGCCGGTCGGCCTCCTCCGCATCGATTGTGAAATTGAGGTCGTAGGATTTCGCCTGTCGCGCCAGCGCGATCGTCAGCGGCACGAGTTCGCGCATCACCCGCTCGCGGCTCGTGGCCTCGTAGCGCGGATGCAGCGCCGAGAGCTTCACCGAGATGCCGGGGCGATTCGGCAGCGGCTCGTTGCCGGCGGAGCGGCCGATGGCGTCGATGGCGGAGGCGTAGGACTCGAAATAGCGGCGCGCATCCTCGGCGGTGCGGGCGCCTTCGCCGAGCATGTCGAAGGAATAGCGATAGACGCGGCCCTTGGACGAGCCAGCGCGCTTCAGGGCCTCCTCGATGGTCTGGCCGAGCACGAAGTGATTGCCCATCACCCGCATGGCCTGGCGGGTCGCCGTGCGCACGGCGGGAAGGCCGAGGCGCTTGGTGAGCTGGCCCAGAATGCTCTCCGGCGTTTCGCCGGGCTGGATGATGCGCGCCGTGATGCCGAGGGCCCAGGCCGAGGCCGAGACCAGGAAGGCGTCGGACTTGGCTTCATGGCCGGCGAAATCGGCCTGGCCGAGCTTGTCCTCGATCAGGCGGTCGGAGGTGGCGGCATCCGGCACCCGCAGCAGGGCTTCGGCCAGCACCATGAGGGCGAGGCCTTCCTTGGTGGAGAGCGCGTATTCCCGCAGCATTTCCTCGACGCCGCCGAGTCCGCCGCCCTTGGCACGGATCGCCTCGATCAGGCGGGTGGCCTGCGCGTCCACGCGCTTTTCCCGCTCCGGCGAGAGCCGCGCGCCGGCGAGGAGCCGGGCCGCAAGGGCCTTGTCGTCCTCGGCATAGGGCGGGTTGAAGGGCAGAGCGGTGCTAGGGGCAGGGCGCATCGGAAAATCCTCTGGATGTTTCCGGAAATATAGGAAGGAGCGGGCCGTGCTTCGATGGCAAAATTAGCTGCTTTGCCTTAGGAAGAGCGGTGAATAAGCCATAAGGCCGTGAAAATGACGGATTTGGACCGGATCGATCGCAAGATCCTCAAGGCGCTCCAGGCCGATGGCCGCATCGCCACTGTGGAGCTGGCAGAAAAGGTGGGTCTGTCGCCCACCTCCACCGGCGAGCGGGTCAAGCGCCTGCAGCGGGAGGGGGTGATCGCCGGCTACGGGGCGAGGCTCGATCCGCACCGGCTCGGCCTCGAGCTTCTGGTCTTCGTGGAGGTCTCCCTCGACAAGACGACGCCGGACGTGTTCGAGAAATTCGCCGCCGCCGTGAAGCGCGCGCCGGAGGTTCTCGAATGCCACATGGTGGCAGGCGGCTTCGATTATCTGGTCAAGACCCGCGTCGCCGACATGGCCGCCTATCGCCGCTTCCTCGGCGAGATCCTCCTCGCGCTCCCGGGCGTGAAGGAGACACGCACCTATGCGGTGATGGAGGAGGTGAAGAGCGACGGGATGCTGCCGGTGTGAGACAAGCGATGAGATAGACCCATCACCGTGTCATTCCGGGGCGCCGCAGGCGCGCCCGGAATCCATAACCGCTGACGCTACCGGAGAGGTCCCAGCGAAGGGACAGCATTCTTTCTGAAGACGTCGTGTTTATGGATTCCGGGCTCTGCTACGCGGCCCCGGAATGACAGTGAGAGGCGAGTAGAGCGGGAGGGCGTGGCTCTCCCACTGTGTTTTTACCCGGCGACCGTCTCTTCTTCCTCGTCCTTCGTCTTCCAGAGCGAGTAGACGACGCCGCCTGCGATCAGTGCGAAGGTCACGCCGAGCGAGATGGTGGGGTCGAGCTTGCCCACGAGCTGGTTCCAGAAGATCTTGCCGCCGATGAAGGCGAGCACCAGCGCGAGCGCGTATTTCAGGTAGTGGAACCGGTGCACCATGGCGGCGAGCGCGAAGTAGAGCGCGCGCAGGCCGAGGATCGCCATGATGTTCGCCGTGTAGACCACGAAGGTGTCCGTGGTGATGGCGAAGATCGCCGGCACCGAGTCGACCGCGAAGATCAAATCAGCGACGTTGATCACCACGAGGGCGAGGAAAAGCGGCGTCGCCCAGGTGACGATCCTGCCCGTTTTCGCATCGGGCTCGCGCACGAAGAAGCGCTGATCGTGAAGGCTGTTCGTCACCCGCATATGCTTGCGCAGGAAGCGGACCATCGCGTTCTTGTCGATATTCGGTTCGCTCTCGGGCACGAGCAGCATCTTGATGCCGGTCGCGATGAGGAAGGCGCCGAAGAGATAGAGCATCCAGGCGTATTCCTGCACCAGCGCAGCGCCCACCGCGATCATGATGCCGCGCAGGATGATAACGCCGACGATGCCCCAGACGAGGGCGCGGTACTGGTATTTCCGCGGGATGGCGAAATAGCTGAAGATCAGCGAGATCACGAAGACGTTGTCGATCGACAGGGACTTCTCGATGAAGAAGCCCGTGAAGTACGAGATGCCCGCATGGGTACCGTCCTCGGTCACCAGGAGGCCGGTCTCGAACGACCACCAGATATAGGCGCCGAAGATCGTCGCGATGCCGATGTAGAAGGCGGATAACAGGAGACTCTCCTTCACGCCGAGCTCTTTGTCCTTTCTGTTCAGGACACCGAGATCGAAGGCGAGGAGAAAAACGACAAGGCTGAGGAAAGCCGTCCACATCCAGACGGGCTTACCCAGCCATTCCATGAGCAGGAATTCTGGCATAACCGGACCTTTGTTTGCTTCTGTTCAAGCATCGGCTCCGACATCACAGTCGCATGCTGCATCCTGCCAGAGGGGCCCGGGCGCCGATGGGTCCAACGTGGGAACCCTCCCTTCAAAGATCAAGGGAACCCCCGCAGCGGATTCTTGCTCAATTTTACGTCATCTGCCGGTTCTGGAGGCAGGGTTGCCCGGGCAAGAGACTTGACCCCGGGCGCCTATCTGATTGCATGGTCAAGAACAGGGCAGGTGGCCGAAATGAGCGTCACCAAACCCGCGACGATAAAAGATCAGAGGTGACGGTTATGTTTGCGCATCGTTCGACGAAGGCGACGTGGATCACGGGGATGCTGGCAGGTGCTGCCGTATTCCTCGGCTCCGCCGCTGCCCAGGCCCAGACCCCGGTGCGGTTTTCGCTCGACTGGCGCTGGGAGGGGCCGGCAGCCCCCTTCGCTGTCGCCATCGACAAGGGCTACTTCAAGGCCGAGGGACTGGACGTGACGATCGATCCGGCGGCGGGCTCCCGCGAGCCGATCTCGCGCGTCGCGTCCGGCACCTACGATGTCGGCTTCGGCGACGTGAACTCCCTCGTGCGCTTCCGTGACGAGAACCCGGGCACGGACATCAAGGCGGTGATGGTGATCTATGACCGTCCGCCCTTCGCGCTCATCGGCCGCAAGAGCCGGGGCATCTCCAAGGAGATATCGAGCCTGCAGGGCAAGAAGTTCGGCGCCCCGGCCGCCGACGGCGCCTATGCGCAATGGCCGATCTTCAAGGCCGTGAACAAGATCGACGATTCGACGATGAAATTCGAGAACGTGGGCTTCCCCGTGCGCGAGCCGATGCTGGCGCAGGGAGAGGTCGATGGGGTCTTCGGCTTCTCCATGTCCTCCTACATCAACCTGAAATCCCGTGGCGTACCGGCGGACGACATCGTCGTGATGCTGATGAGCGATTACGGCGTCGATCTCTACGGCAACACCATCATCGTCTCGCAGAAATTCGCGCAGGAGAAGCCGGAGGCCGTGAAGGGCCTTTTGCGCGCGATCATGAAGGGCGTGCAGGACACGGTGAAGGACCCGTCGAGCGCGGTCGATTCGGTGATCAAGCGCAATGACGTCGCCAAGAAGGACGTGGAGCTCGAGCGCCTCAAGATGGTGCTGGAGCAGAACATGATCACGCCGTGGGTGAAGGAGAACGGTTTCGGCGGCATCGACAAGACCCGCTTTGCCAAGGCCCTCGACCAGATCGGCCTGACCTTCACCTACAAGGCGAAACCCGAGGTGGACGCCGTGTTCACGGAGCAGTTCCTCCCTGCCGCCGACCAGCGCAAGGTGAACTGATTGTTCTTCACCCTCCCCTTGAGGGGGAGGGTCGCGAGCATCGCGAGCGGGGTGGGGTGAGAGGCGCCAACATTGAAGAATGTCGCGCTGCCACCTCACCTCGGCTCTTCGAGCCGATCCTCCCCCTCAAGGGGAGGATGACACTACGGAGCGCCCGTTGTCTGCTTTCGTCGACATTCACGACGTCACCCATGTCTATGCACGGGCCGAGGATGGCCTGCCCGCCGTCCGGAACCTGAACCTGAAGGTGAACGAGGGCGAGTTCGCCGCCATCGTCGGGCCCTCGGGCTGCGGCAAGTCCACCCTGATGAAGCTTGCCACCGGCCTGCAGTTTCCCCGCGAAGGCACCGTGATCGTCGACGGCAAGCAGGTGGGAGCGCCCGTCAAGCTCGCCGGAATGGCGTTCCAGAACCCGACCATGCTGCCCTGGCGCACCACCCTCGACAACATCCTCCTGCCGCTCGAGATCGTCGAGCCGCACCGCTCCCGCCTGCGCCGGCACAAGGCCGAGTATGTGGCCAAGGCCGAGAGCCTGCTGGCGCAAGTGGGCCTGAAGGAGCAGGGCGACAAGTTTCCCTGGCAGCTCTCGGGCGGCATGCAGCAGCGCGCCTCGCTCTGCCGCGCGCTCATCCACGAACCCAAGCTCCTGATGCTCGACGAGCCCTTCGGCGCGCTCGACAGCTTCACCCGCGAGGAACTGTGGTGCGTGATGCGCGACCTGCACGCCGCGCAGAAGGTCACGATCATCCTCGTCACCCATGACCTGCGCGAAGCAGCCTTCCTGTCGGACCGCATCTTCTGCATGAGCGCGCGTCCCGGCCGGATCGTCGCGAAGCGGGAGGTGGAGTTCCCGCGGCCGCGCGATCTCGAGATCACCTACACGCCGGAATTCTCGGCTCTCGTCCATGAATTGCGCGGCCACATCGCGCAGGCGCGCAAGGCGGCTTGAGAGACCCGATGAAAACCAAGAATCAGCTCGCCCTCGCACCCTGGGTCTTCACCATCGGATTCTTCTTGCTCTGGGAAGCGATCTGCCGAGGGCTCAACGTCTCGAGCTTTATCCTGCCGGCGCCCTCCACGATCATGCTCGCCGTGTGGGAATACCGCACCCAGCTCGCCTACCACGCATTCTTCACGCTCTGGATGACCCTGGCAGGCTTCGGCCTCGCGGTCGGTTTCGGCCTTTTGCTCGGCATGGTGCTCGGCTCGTCGCGGCTGATCAATGCCGGCACCTATCCGCTGCTCGTGGGCTTCAACTCGATCCCGAAAGTGGCCGTGGTGCCGATCCTCGTGTTCTGGTTCGGCGTCGGCTGGGTGCCGCCGGTGATGACCGCCTTCCTGATCTCGTTCTTCCCCATCGTCGTCAATGTCGCGACCGGCATCGCCACCGTCGAGCCGGAGATGGAGGACGTGCTGCGGGCGCTGGGCGCCTCGAAGCGCGACATCGTGTTCAAGGTCGGCGTGCCGCGCGCGATGCCGTATTTCTTCGGCTCGCTGAAAGTGGCGATCACGCTCGCCTATGTGGGCTCCGTCATCGGCGAGCAGAACGCGTCGAACGTGGGCATAGGCAACCTCCTCACCCGCGCCTCCGCGGCTTTCGAGGTGCCGCTCGTCTGGGCCGCCCTCGTGGTGCTCGCCGTGCTCGGCGTCTTCATGTACGCGATCACGGCCTATGTGGAGCGCTCCATGACGGGATGGGCGCAGCGCTCGCAGATGGCGGCTTAGAGCATCGGGTTATAGCAGGCGCTACCTTTTCCCCTCCCCCTTGCGGGGAG
Source organism: Microvirga ossetica (assembly GCF_002741015.1). Lineage (NCBI taxonomy): Bacteria > Pseudomonadati > Pseudomonadota > Alphaproteobacteria > Hyphomicrobiales > Methylobacteriaceae > Microvirga > Microvirga ossetica. The sequence continues at coordinate 3,012,281 of NZ_CP016616.1, forward strand.
GGGCGGGGGCGGGGGGGTGCGACCGGGTGAGAGCATCCCGTCATGGCCGGGTTTGTCTCGGCCATCCCGACTCTATGAAGCGCTATGCTTTTCCAATCGAGACCACCGGCACAAGGCCGGTGATGACGTGGTAGGGGGAGCATCGCTGGTACTCATCCCAGTGCAGCATTTCTACTTTCCGACCCCCACCCTCGATACCTCCCCGCAAGGGGGAGGGAAGAAGGGCCCACTTACCGCCGCAGCGACAGCGGGTTATCCGACAGCGCCGCCGCGTCGGGCTGATCGATGGCGGGCTTGCCGAGGAAGGCGTTCCAGAGCTTTTCCACAATGTCGCGCTCGAGATCGTCGACGATGAATACGATGCGGCTGCGGCGATCCTCGCTCGGCCAGCGTGCCAGCACCGCGGGCACGTGGATCACGTGCTGGACGCCGTGGATCACGACCGGATGCTCCGGATCTTCCGCCAGGGCGACGAGGCCCTTCACGCGCAAGAGCTTCGCGCCCTGCGACGAGCGCAGGAGATCCAGGAACATGTCGAGCGTGCCCTGACGGATCGGGGTTTCGCTCGTGAGGCAGAAGGCGCGGATCTTGTCGTCGTGCCGGTTCACGTCGTGATGGTGATGATCGTGGCCGTGATGGTGATGATGGTGTCCGTCCTGATGGGCGTGGCTTTCGCGCTCCGCTTCCTCGACGGCCTCGGTCTTCAGCCATGCGGCGACATCGGCGATCTTGCCGTCGAGGCCGAAGAGACCGCCCGCGATGATGGAGTCAGCCGGTGCATCCGCTTCCAGCAACTCTGCACCGGGGTTGAGCCGGTGCAATCTCTCGCGCAGGAGCGCAAGGCTTGCTTGGTCCGCGACGAGATCGGTCTTGGCGACGACGATCCGCTCGGCGACGGCCGCCTGCTTCACTGCTTCGCGATGTGCATCGAGCGTGGCGGCGCCGTTGACCGCATCGATCACCGTCACCACGCCTTCGACCGCGTAACGCATCGACAGATACGGATGGTAGAGCACCGCATGCAGGATCGGCGCCGGATCGGCGAGACCGGTGGTCTCGATGATCACGCGCCTGAACGGCAGGATGCGGTCGTTGTCGCGCTTGCGCAGCAAGTCCTCGAGCGTCGCGATCAGATCGCCGCGCACCGTGCAGCACAGACAGCCGGCCGAGAGCAGGACCATGCCCTCGTCGACTTTTTCCATCAGCAGGTGATCGAGGCCGATCTCGCCGAATTCGTTGACGATCACCACCGTGTCCTGCAGCGCGGGATCCTTCAGGAGCCGGTTCAGTAGGGTGGTTTTGCCCGCTCCCAGAAAGCCGGTGAGAATGGTGAGCGGGATGGGGGCGGGAGGTGTCATGGCAGTCATGGGTTCAATCCGCAATCGGCACCAGGGGTGCATCCTTCAGGCGACGCTGTTCCAAGAGAACGTTGGCCACGATGGCCGCCAGCACAAGGGTTCCGCCTGCGATCTGCAGCGGAGACAGGGTTTCTTCCAGGATCAGGGCCGACGAGATCGCGGCCACCACGGGCTCGGTGCAGTAGACGATCCCGGCCGCGACCGCCGTGATGCGCCCGAGCGCCAGGAACTGCAGCAGGAAGCCGAGGACGTAGCCGCCGATGGTCACGGCGACGGCGAAGGGTGCGGCGAGAAGAACCGAGGGCGGTGCGAGCTCCCCTGCCGCCCATCCGATCAGCGCGGCGGTCGGCAGGACGAGCACGTGGATCCAGAAGATCTTGGCCATCACGCCGGTCTTGCGGCAGCGCGCGGCGGCAAAGAACTGGGTCGCCGTCGCGATGCTTGCGCCGAAGGCGAGCGCCAGGCCTCGCCAGTCGAGATCGCCAAAAGCCGGCCCGACTACAAGGACGACGCCGAGAGAGGCAAGCGCCACGACGCCGAGCAGGGCACGGGTGAGCTTCGTGCCTTCCACGAACGGGCTCGCCAGCACGATCAGGATCGGAAACGTGTAGAAGACCACGGCGGCCACGGTCACCGGGATATAGGCGACCGACGAGAGATAGCAGACGCTGACGAAGGTGGTGGAGATCCCGAGCAGAAGGAGGGTGCCGCGCTCGTCCCGTGCCGCCTTCAGGGAGCTTCGGGTGACGGCGACGACGATGCCGACGAGCACGAGCATCAGAAAGACCCGGTAGACCACGATGGCCGAGCCGCTGGCTCCCGCAAAGGAGGCCATGCGGGCATAGACGATGTTCATGCCGTAGAGGCTGGCCGAGACGAGGGCGAAGAGGAGACCGTTGGCGGGGGTGCTTTGGGGCATGATGGGATCGGCGTGGTGGGGGTCGAACCGTTCGCCCGGATGGAGGTGAATTGCAAGGGTTCAAGCAAAACGGGTTCAAGCAAAACGCCCGGTCGATGACCGGGCGTTTTGGAGAAACGACGACTTGCAGGCTTAGTTGGCGACCGATTTCGGCTTGGTCGAGGCATCGGCCTTCTGCGGAGGCTTGGGCTTGTCGGCCGGCGCCTTGGATTTCGTCTCCGCCGCAGGCTTCGAGGCAGGCTTGGCAGCAGGCTTGGCGCTGCCCGTCACCGGCTTGACCGCGACGCTGGCGCGGGGCTGGTCCTTGGTCTTGGCAGCGGTCTTCGCAGGCTTCTTGTCGTCCGCCGTTTCATCGTCCGAGGCCTTCGCCTCGGTGTCCTTGTCAGGTGCCTTGTCCTTCTTCGATGCGGTCGCCTTCTTGGTCTTGGCCTTGCGGGCCTGCTCGGCGGCAGCCTCGGCCGCCGCCTGGGCGGCGATCTCGGCCTCGGAGGGCGGGTTCAGGCCGATCCAGACGCGCTCCGGCTGAACTGCTGCCCGGGGGCCGAGCACGGTGCGCAGGGGCTTTTCGGCGGAAGCGCCGGCAAAGGCCATGACCTCGGAGGAGAAGAGGTTCGGGATGTTGCTGTCGGTTTCGGCAACGGCCGGGGCATCCTCTTCCTGCGGCATCGGTCCGCGCCGGTCGCAGATGACGGGGCGCATGTCCGGAGGAGTGGCATTGGCCGAGGCCGGCAGGGCCGCGAGTTCCGGATTGGTGAAGTTCACCTTGCTGCCGAAGCCGCGATCGAACAGCTCCGCCGCCTTGATGGTGCGCTCGTTGGCGGAGGGCGCGCCGAGCACCACCGTGATGAGGTGGCGGCCATTGCGGGTGGCGCTCGCCACCACATTGAAGCCGGAGGAGCAGATGAAGCCGGTCTTCATTCCGTCGGCGCCGGGATAGCGCCCGATGAGCCCGTTGGTGTTGCGCATGATGCGGCGGCCGAACTGCACCGCGCCGATGTCGAACAGGTCGCTGTATTGGGGGAATTCCCGCAGCAGAGCGCGGGCGAGAACGGCCATGTCGCGGGCCGAGGTCTGGTTGCGGTCGTCGGGCAGGCCGTGCGGGTTGGCGAAGCGGCTGCTGACCATGCCGAGGCGGCTGGCATGGGCGTTCATCAGCTCCGCGAAGCCGTCGATCGAGCCGCCGATATTCTCGGCGATGGTCGCGGCCACGTCATTGGCCGACTTGACCATCATGATCTTGAGCGCGTTGTCGAGCCGGATCTCCGTTCCAGGCTTGAAGCCCATCTTGGAGGGCGGCAGGGCCGCTGCGCTGTCGGTCACCGTCAGGAGAGACTCCATCGACAGCTGGCCCGAGCGCACCTTGTCGAGGGCGACATAGGCCGTCATCAGCTTGGTGATCGAGGCCGGAAACCAGGGGTCGGTCGCCCGCTCCGCATGCAGGACGCGGCCGGACTCGAGTTCGACGACAAGAGCGGGGCCGCCGGCGGCCAGCGCCGAGCCGCCCGTCAGGGCGGCAAGGGCAAAGGCTGTCACGCGGAGGGCTCGGCTAACGTTCATGCGGAACGACTCCTTGGCTTCGTTCGACGGGCGGAGAGATCTCGAAGGCCCGGCCTGTCAGCTGGGCTATTTCTAGTCCCAAACCCTGGCCTTGGCTAGGTTGGGCGGGTTCTTGCTTGTTTGTACCGCCCTTCTTAACAAAATCCATGGCAAGAGAGTGGCAAGAGCCGCGCGGTTTGAAGATCGACATGACAACATCCCTAATCTGGATCCCGGTGACCTTGGCCGCGGCGGCGGCGCAGACGGGCCGCAACGCCACGCAGCGTCGGCTGACCGAAACCATCGGCACTGTCGGCGCGACCCAGGTCCGGTTCCTCTACGGCTTTCCCTTCGCGCTGCTCGCTCTCGCCGGGATGGCCCTTGCCACCGGCGAGCGAGTTCCTGCTCCCAATGCGACCTTCCTGGCCTATGTCCTGACCGGCGCCGTCACGCAGATCATGGCGACCGCGCTGATGCTCTCGGCCATGCGCGAGCGCGCCTTCTCGGTGGTGACGGCCTATACCAAGACCGAGCCGGTGCAGGTGGCGCTGTTCGGGCTGCTGCTTCTGGGCGACCACCTGACGCCAGCCATGGCGCTGGCGATCGCGGTCGCGACCTCGGGCGTGCTGGTCATGTCCGTGAAGCCGGGCACGAGCCTGACGGCCTCCGGCACGAGACCGGTTCTTTTCGGTCTCGCTTCCGGCGCCTTCTTTGCCGTCGCGGCGATTGGGTTCCGCGGGGCGATCCTGTCCCTCGACGAGGGCTCCTCGGTGATGAGGGCCTCCACGACCCTCGTCTGGGCCCTGGGCCTGCAGGCTGCGATCCTCCTGGTCTGGCTCGGCGCCTTCGACCGGAAAGCCCTATTGGCGAGCTTTGCAGCCTGGCGCCCCTCGCTGGGGGCCGGATTTCTCGGGGCGCTGGCCTCGCAGTTCTGGTTCATCGGCTTCGCCCTGACGACCGCGGCCAATGTGCGCACTCTGGCTCTGGTCGAGGTGCTGATGGCACAGGCGGTGTCCCATCGGTTTCTTGCGCAGGCGACGACCCGGCGCGAGCTGGCCGGGATGTTGCTGATCCTCGGAGGCGTTGCATTGCTGCTTCTGGCGCAACGTTAGCTTGTCGCTGCGGCACGCGCATGGTAACGAACAACGTTACATATTCAGCGTATGCCCGACGGAACCGTTTTCATGACCGATGCCAGCACCGCCGCCGATGTCCAGCCCGCCTACCGCGTCCTCCAGGTCGGCGACCCGGTTCCCTGGTTCAAGCAGAATTCGACCAGCAATCCGAATTTCAGCTTCGATACGATCGCCGGGCGCTACATCGTCCTGTGCTTCTACGGCATGGGATCGGATGAGGTCGGCCGCGCGACCCTGGCGTCCTTCCAGGAGGAGCACCGTTCCCTCTTCGACGACGACAAGCTCGCTCTTTTCGGCGTAAGCGTCGATCCGTCGGACCAGTCCGAGATGCGTGCGAAGCAGATCGTGCCGGGCATCCGCCATTTCTGGGATTTCGACGGTACGGTCGGGCGTCTCTACGGCGCTCTGCCGCGCAATGTCCTGCCGGGCGGCGGCCCGGTTCCGATCCGCCGCTTCTGGATGGTGCTCAACCCGACCTTGCGCGTTCGCGCCATCTTCCCCTTCGAGGAGGACGGCAGCGACCGCGACAAGGTGATGGCCTATTGACGGGAACTGCCGCCCGTCGCCCAGTTCGCCGGCTTCGAGATCCCGGCTCCGGTCCTCGTCATTCCGGATGTGTTCGAGCCCGAGTTCTGCCGCCACCTGATCGGTCTCTACGAGCAGCATGGCGGCGAAGAATCCGGCTTCATGCGCGAGATCAACGGCAAGACCGTCGCTGCGCACGATCCGAACCACAAGTGTGAAATTGCAGAAAATTTGCGCCGAAAGCGGATTAACTGAGTCTGTCTTTGGTTAAGAAGAAAGTGATGACATGCAATCTCAATATCGCTCCGGTGGGCAGCGTCACCTCGATTGTGAGATCATACAATATGAAATGAGTTTACAAGCATTTATTTAAGAGTATTGCAGATGCGTTATACGCAGCGACTATAGACATCTGATTACTGAAGAAAGCTTATTGCTAATTTTATAGTTAAAATATGAATCTAATATTCAGTAGAAGCTTCACTTTCACTCACATATCGAGTGCGCCCCTAGCAGTGACAGAGCGTGAGCCGACTGCGCCTGAATGCGATCCGACCATCTGGTTCCTATGCAAAAGCCTTTGCCCGTGGCGATTTACCCGAGGCAGCACCCGGCCGAACTCCGACCGCGATCCCGTTCCCGGAAAAAAAGAACCTTGCACCAGCATCCTCAAGGGCGCGTCTGATTTCTATACGCTTATCTTCGCTCGGCATACGGATATCATTCTCAAAATCGTTCAGGAGTTTCCGGGCGCAACCTGCAATTTCACAGAGCTCATTTTGCGACAGACCGAGCATAGCCCTCGCACCCCGACATGCGACACCATCAATCATTTGGCCTGGCGGAAGGTCGTAAATCACAAAGACGCTTCTATGTCGGGAAAATCTCAAAGTCTTCAAAACAGTCTAATTTTTTGCCGCTCCAGGCACAATCTGTAAGTCGGAATTAAACGCGATTGTTTCACTTTACGCCATTTTAGTCGCGATGGAGGCCCGCAAAAAGCAGCTCTCCTAACCGCAAAAATCATCTGACTTGGTGTTAATGGGCGAGGTGGCAGAGGCAAAGCGTGAGTTTATCCCAGTGCACAATGCGTTGGAAAATTGAGAGCCCATTCCCGCACATGTTCCGGATAAGAGCGATCATCCCCGGACAAGAGTGGTGAATGTTGGGACGTGGTCAAGGCCGAAAGAGTTCCCGCGAAAGGATTCTCGATGCGGCTGCGGAGCTTGTGAGCGGGATCGGTTCGGGACGGCTGACACTGGATGCCGTCGCCGAACGGTCAGGTCTCAGCAAGGGTGGGCTACTCTACAACTTTTCCACCAAGGAGGCGCTGCTTCAGGCCATGGTCCAGCGCCTCGTCGACGAGGTTTCGGCGGAGCGAGAGGCGCTCCGAGCCGAAGCCGAGCCCGGGCGGAACCTGGAAGCACGTCTGTGCACGGCGGCGCTGCTCAAACTGCGCAAGGGCAAGACGAGGGAGGTTGCCAGTGGCATGCTGGCCGCTTCGGCCGAGAACCCGCGCCTGCTCGATCCCGTGCGCGAGGTCATCAAGGCGACCCTGGAGAACCTGAAAGCCACGTCGGATGATCTCGACGCGGCGCTGTTGGGTTGGCTGGCCATTGAGGGCCTGAACAGCCTGGAAATGCACGACCTCAATCCCTTCTCGGAGGAGGAGCACCAGCGGGTCGTCGAAGCAGTCAACCGCCTCTTACGCCAGGGCATCGCTGAGTAGAGCCCTTAGGCGCAACACCCGGGGGAATCTGTCGTGATGGAGACAGCATCCGCCGCGGGTTGTTGGACCGGCTTAGGCACGTCAGGCAAGGTGGACGAGGCGCGCACCCGGCCTGCGAGTTGCTTGAGGTGGCCCATTCATGAGCTTTCGCTCGGAAGGTCTGGACCGGGTGTGCGCCGTGACAAGGCGGCGCTTTCCAGTGGGTGCAAGTCCCACCCGGCAAAAGCTCCAGCCGGAAGCAACCGGAGCAGTCATGGAGGTAACGAAATGGCTGAAGCCTTCGGATAGCGGGTCACGAATTGGTGACCGCGCGAGTGTGCAGGCCGCAACGTGAGTGAACGCTGAGCAAGCCTCGAAAAGGACGATGTGCAGGCCGACCCGACAACCCTTTCGGGGAAGGCTGATACGGCTGGGTGAATGAGCAAAGAGTACGCCCAGGCGCTGCACCGGGGTAGTGGCGGCAGCATGGACACAAGGAAAGCGCACGCAACACGGGAAGCCCCAGGACGTGGTCAGGGATGACCAACCGGAGGCCCGCGAGGGACAGACCGGGCGCCCTGGGGTGGCGGAGAGGCTCGTAGGACCTTGGAAGCCGGGTAATGCCGGTGGAGGAAAGGGGCCTCAGTTCAAGACAGACGCACGACGTGGTGAGGGACCTGGAGATTGGGCAACCTATCAACTCCGAAGAGTGTTCAGAAACTGCAGACGGCGTTGCACGCGAAAGCGAAGGCAGAGGCCGGTTATCGCTTTTACGCCCTGTACGACAAGATCAGCCGCGAGGACATCCTGGCGCATGCCTATGCCCAGTGCCGCTCGAACAAGGGCGCACCGGGTGGCGACGGTCAGGACTTTGCGGACATCGAGGCATATGGGGTCGAGCGGTGGCTGGGTGAACTGGCGCTTGCGCTCAGGCAGGAGACTTACCGACCGGACCCGATCAGACGCGTGTTCATTCCGAAGGCCAACGGCAAACTCAGGCCGCTGGGCATCTCGACCGTGCGGGATCGAGTCTGCATGACGGCAGCGATGCTGGTGCTGGACCCGATCTTCGAGGCCGACCTTCCACCGGAACTCTATGCCTATCGGACCGGGCGTAATGCCCAGCAGGCGGTGATCGAGGTGGAAGAGCTGCTGTTTCGAGGCCATCCGGACGTCGTGGACGCCGACCTCGCGGACTACTTCGGGAGCATTCCCCATGCCGAGCTGATAACGTCAGTGGCGCGCCGGATCGTGGATCGGCGCGTGCTGCACTTGATCAGAGGGTGGCTGGACTGCCCCGTGGAAGAGACCGACACACGAGGACGGACGACACGGACAACGGAGGCGCGCGATCAACGGCGCGGCATCCCGCAGGGCTCACCCCTCTCACCCTTGCTGGCCAATCTGTACATGCGCCGGTTTGTGCTGGGATGGAAGAAGCTCGGGCTGGAGCACAGCCTCGGCAGTCGCATCGTGACCTATGCGGACGACCTCGTGATCCTGTGCAGGAAGGGCAAAGCCGAAGAGGCCTTGCACCGGCTGCGCGAGATCATGGGCAAGCTGAAGCTGACGGTGAACGAGGAGAAGACACGCATCTGCAAGGTGCCGGAAGGCGAGTTCGACTTCCTGGGGTACACGTTCGGACGGATGTATTCGGCGAGAACCGGCCAGGCCCGCCTGGCGCAACGGCCCTCGAAGAAGAGCATCCGGCGCGCGGTCGAGAAGATCCATGCGCTGACCGCCCGAGCGGGAACATGGCAAGAGACCACAGTGCTGGTGGGCAAGTTGAACCGCACGCTGCGCGGATGGGCGAACTACTTCTCAGTAGGCACCGTCAACCCGGCGTACCGGGCGCTCGACACCTATACAGCGGTGCGGTTGCGCCGGTGGTTGCGCTCCAAGCATAAGGTCAGGCGACGCAAGGGCGGGGCTTATCCCCTCTCGCATCTTTACGGGCACTTCGGGCTCGTCCGCCTGAGCCGGCTTGGGCACGACGTGCCGTGGGTGAAGGCGTGAGGTCTTGTCCGAGAGCCGGATGCGGGAGATCTGCATGTCCGGTTCGATGAGCGGGGTGTGGAAACGGAGCAACGGCTCGGCTAATGAGGCACCGCCAGGCGAAAGCGGCGGAAACAGATAGGCCGCTCCCACAGCCACCGCGCCACACCTCGACTCTACCATCCCAGGAAATTGCGGGCGCCCTGGGAAAATCTGCTGCTCCACGCTTGAGCGGACGTTCGGCGTTCTTCCGAGAAGTGCCAATTGGGGACGTTCTGGGTACAGGAGGCGAAATTTCGCAGAAGGCCCAGTATGGAAAGCGATTTGAAGGTTTCGGAAAGTCTTCGCCGCGCCTTATGGAACGCTGCGCAACCTATGCAGTACTGGGGCGACCGCGGTACCCGCGACCGCACCCGCGAATACTCACGCTTTACTGCCGAGCCTCGCACGTCGCGCGTGGGGCAGCGACAGAGGGGCAGCGCGGGCGGGCAGCTATCCCTTGACCGCGCGGAAAACAACTTTTTGGCGTCGGCGAGCAAGAACTGACGGGACGGAAGTCCTAATCAATCCTGCGTGGACGCTCGCCCAACCCGCAGCGAAAGGCCCCCTCAACGATGCCGTTCCTCCTATCGCCCTACGGCAAGCTCGAACGTGTCGAATACGCGGGCGTGTGCATCATCGCCTGTCTCTGTGTGACTTTCGTAAGTCCGCTCCCTCTAATATTGTCGCTCGGCTCCGGGAATATCGGCATTGACGTGTCGTGGCTCTTGGCGGGGATTATCGCCCTTATTGGATGGTGGGTAATCGCGGCCGCCACCATCAAACGGATCCGAGACATCGCCTCGCCTGAGCTCATCCTCTGGGCCATCATCGCGATCATTACGATGCCCGTGTCCAACATCGTTCTTTTCTTCATTCCGGGGGCTGACGCCAAAGTCACACCTCTCGCGGCGTATTTGAAACAGCGGAATGCCCCGCCTGTGCTCACCATGGCCTTCGAGAGCCCTCAATCTGTGACCACGGCCGGAGACAGCCCTCCGCGCCGGCTCTCTGACAGCACAGCGAAACGCCCGTCAACAATGTCGTTCATGCTGTCGCCATACGGCAAGTTCGTCCGTGTCGAATACGCGGCCGTGTGGCTCATCGCCTCGATTTGGCAGAGTTTCGTGACTTGGGCGGTCATCTTCAGTAGTCTGAGATGGGAAGTGGCGCTTACCATTGTGCTGATTTCCGGCACATTTACTGCGTGGGTAATGTTAGCTGCCACCATCAAGCGCTTTCGGGACATCGGCTGGCCTTACCTTACCCTTTGGGTGATCGGCTTTTATGTAACTGTGGCTCCCACGATTGCCCTCTTTTTCATCCCAGGGGCTGACGCACAGGCTGCTCGTGCGACGCCGTATTCAAACCCACAGATCACGCCAACTGTGACCACGGCGGGAGAGAACGCTCAGCTCCAACCAATGACCATGGCTCGCGATAACCCTCAGCCCCAGGCCCAACCTCAACCAATGTCCATCGTCGTAGAGAACGAGCCGCCTCAGCCTCCATCAATGACCATGGCTGTGGAGAACCCTCCGCCCGAGCGTCCGCCGCAACTAATGATCATGGCCGTGGAAAACGCCCAGCCCCAGCCCAAGCCAATGACGATCCAACGGGCTAAGGAGGAATTGGCCTCTACCTTTGGCGTTCTAGTGGACAAGGTCGAGATCACGATCCGAGGATAGATGAGATGACGCCCGAAGAGGAAGAACAGCGGGCCATTGTTAGACCGCTGCTGATCGGGCTCGAGTGGCAAAGATGTTTCAGGGAACTGCTCTGAGCCTCTAGGAGCGCGGCGGCTGCAATTAATGCGCCCATCCGACCTTCAATCTGAGACCCGTTATTGATTATAAAGCGCATCTGGCAAGGGGCCGAGACAAAGCATGTTGAAATGGATAGTGTTGATCGTGATCCTCGCATTCGGGGGATATACTGCCTATGACTCCTACATGGCGGGCTATCTCACCCGGCCGGAAATGCCAGAAGGTGCCTTTTCCCTTTCTTACAAAAACGGGCTTCGCGGCATCTTGGTTAATGTGCCCGAAGAGAAAGAGACACGCCGCTATCTTGGGGCGCCTATGGAAGTTCCCTTCTATCTCGAAGATGCATGGTCATGGTGCTACCCGCCTACGAAGGAAGAAAGCGCCCGAACCGCCCAATTCATGGCAAAACGAGACTGGCCCGGCCAGAGGCTCGACGCGGTCTGCAAGATCACGGTTGAAGGGAAAGAAATCGTTCGGGGCTTAATTATCACTGTCCCTAAGCTCGACTTTGGCCAATCAGGCGGCTTGGCAGAGCGCGTAAACCAAGCCTCGTTGAAGGGCGTGTGAGGGTTTCGACATTTTGTGTCGGTAGCGTGATGTGAATAAACCCATCTCGCTCCAGATCTGACGCCGCACGGCCGCCAGGGCATCCGCGAAAGTCGGATGAGACTTGCGATACCAGCTGTCGATCCAAACAGCGGTTCGGGAGCGCTGACCGAGTTGCGCGGCCAGCAGAGTCACGATTGAGAACAGTCCGAGCAAGCAGGGCGTGGTGCGGGCGACGGCCTGATCCGACCATTGCCGCTGGGTCTCTACGCCCAGATGTGCACGCGCCTCCTGGAAGGTGACCTCGATCTGCCAGCGCAGGATGAACCAGCGGATGATCTGCAGCGGATCGCGCGTGGGATCGGTGCACAGCAGGGCTTGGGGCGAGAACCGACCGAGAGGATCACGCAGCACGACCCAGCGGATCGGCACGATGGGCATTCCGCCATGGCGCCACACGGCCGTGGCCGAGCAGAACTCGACCACGCGATCTCCTTCGCCATACCAGCCAGGCACCGTGACGCGGCGCCAGCGCGTGCTCGTCCGGAGCAACACATCGGAAAGGTTCGGCAACCGAGCTCCTTTGGTGCGCGGACGGCCCTTCGTCCCCGGCCGGCGCCGTGAAGCCGGCTCGTAGAGGGCGGCATCCAGGCGAAGCCGGGTAATACAGATCACGCCGCGGCGAGACAGCGCTGCCAGCAGTTCCAGGGCGGCAAAGCCCATATCGGCCACCAGCACCAATTCGCGCTCAGGCAACCACCGCCTGACCTGCAGCATCATCTGACGCGCCCAGTCGGTCAGCTTTTTGTGCCGCTGCCCCCGCTCACGGCAATACCGCTCGGAGGGTGCCAGGGCAGTGAGGAACGGCAGGGCCCAGGTGCGAGCTGCCCATGGAATGGGAGCCAGGAGCATGAGGTTGATCCACCGCAGGCCCGAGGCCTTGACGAAATGAGCATCGGAGGAGCGCACCGGATCGCGGTAGATGCCCTTGGCTTTGATGCGCTTGCCGCGGCGGCGCTCAATGGTGTCATCCAGGCCGAGGATCACCGGACCGGTTGGGGCAAAGGCCTGGATCAGCAGGCCCAGCAACAGCCGGGCCGCCTCGCGTGTGCTCCAGCGAGCCCGACTGAGCACGCGATGATAGTTGACGAAGTGGCGCTCGCGACTGAGGCCGGTGATACGCAAGATGCTGGTCACGGTCTTTCAATTACCCACATTTCTGACTTAGCAGCAGTGCTTGCCTGACCAGCACCAAGCGTGATTCCTTGGTGAGCATCTCCTCATCTGTGAGAGGTGTCCCATGGACAGGGCTCTGTCTCGGCTTTCCCGTGATCTCGCTGATCTCTGCGCGCCGGGCATACGCCGGACGGCCTCCTATTCGCTCCCACGAGGCGGCGCGGGAGCTGGGCCATGACAAAGACGTCTCTTCCGACGCATCCTCTGGGAGAGGCAGCCAATGTTATTTCCTGGGTCGATCAGGAACTCGCTGGGTGCCGCTTTCGGGACAATCGTCTCGGCCAGCGCCTGCGCAAGCTCCTGACCCACATGGCCGGTGCCATTGGCGGCAGCCTTCCGCTGGCCTGCCAGGATTGGGCTAACACCAAAGCGGCCTACCGCTTCCTGTCCAATCCCAAAGTTTCCGACCATGAGATCCTTCAGGGCCATTTCCAAGCCACCCGAACCCGCTTTGCCGCCTTCGGTGGCCCTATCTTGGTCATTCAGGACACAACCGAACTGTCCTACGAAAGAGCACAGCCTGAACGGATTGGTGCGACCCGCCGGGTCAACAGCGGCCGGGACAAGGAAGGTCGCTCCAGGATGCACACGGTCTGCGGGCTGCTCATGCACTCTTGCCTGGCTGTGACCGCGGATGGGCTGCCGCTGGGGCTTTCGGCGATCAAGTTTTGGACGAGGCCTCAGTTCAAGGGCGCCCGGACGCTCAAACGCAAGATCAACCCGACCCGGGTGCCCATCGATCAGAAGGAGAGTATCCGCTGGCTGGAGTGCATGAGGCAGTCCGTGGCGCTGTTCGGTGCTCCTGAGCGCTGCATCCATATCGGCGACCGGGAGAACGACATCGACGAGTTCTTCTGCACGGCTCAGGCTCTGAGCACGCACTTCCTGGTCCGAACCTGCGTGGATCGGTTGGCGGGCGATGGCCAGCACACCATCGCGGACGAGATGGCAGAGGTGAAGGTCAAAGGACGGCATCAGGTCGAAGTTCGCAGCCCGAAAGGCGATGTGAGCCTTGCCACCGTAGAGCTCAAATACCGCCGGATCCACATCCTGCCTCCGATCGGCAAGCAGAAGCGCTATCCAGCCCTGAGCCTGACGGTGATCCACGCACAGGAGCGTCATCCACCCAAAGACCGGGCGCGGATCGACTGGAAGCTGATCACGGATCTGCCGGTACGATCCCGCGCGGACGCGATCCAGATGCTCGACTGGTACGCCATGCGCTGGAAGGTCGAGCTGTTCCACAAGATCCTCAAGTCCGGGTGCCGAGCGGAGGAGACCAAGCTGAGAACGGCCGAGCGCCTGGTGAACCTGCTCAGCATCTACTGCATCCTGAGCTGGCGGATCTTCTGGATGACGATGCTCAATCGTGTTGTTCCGGACGTGCCGCCGCGGCTGGCCTTGACGGACTTGGAAATGGACCTGCTCGACGAGCTGGTGCGAGACAAGGGCCAGGTGCTGCTGCGGAGCAAGACGCTCGCCTACTATTTAACTAAGATCGCCCGCATGGGCGGCTACCTTGCCCGTGGCCATGATCCTCCGCCAGGAAACACCGTCATGTGGAGAGGACTATCCCGCCTGATGGATATCGAACTCGGCGCTAGGATTGGGGCGCAAATCTATGGGTAATTGAAAGGGTCACGGTGCGCTTACCGGGTGCCAGGATGGCTCCGACGAGCAGGACCTCGGCATGACGCCAGGTTCGGTGGCGAAAGAGCGGGGCAAACGCTACAATGATCGCGGCGAAGCGGGCGGGCAGGTCCGGCATGGTGGTGTCTCTTGGCGGAAACGCTGCCAGTCTACCGCATCGTTCGCTTCGCCGCCCTGCGCTCCCACATCACCCGCCAGAAATGGCCAAAGTCGAGCTAAGGTGTGAGCGGCGGCTCACACAATGTCAGAACTCGTTAGACAAGTCTCTGATTGTCCTCATTAGAGATGTCACCTCCGGGGAGTGACTGCTGAGAGCTCAACCCACCTTGAACAGGCTCTTGCCTTGGCCGCGCCGCCGCGGGGCGCTGTTGCTCCGGCTCATGTCGAGCTCCTTCTGCCGCTCGGCGATATAGGCCAGAACCGGGCCCAGCCGCTTGTTCTCGACGACCGCCGCCTGATCCACCTGCTGACGGCGGTCAAAGGGCCTGTAGGGCAGCTCCAGGCCCTTGTGCTTGATGGCAAAGCGCCCATCCGGATAGTCGTAGACGGTCACCCGCTGGCGGGCGAGGGACAGCGTGATCGCGTTCGGCTCGAGAATGAACAGCACCTGGTCGTACTGCAGGGTCAGATTGCGCGAGACCGTCCGCTCCTCCCGCCAGGCGAACACGTCATCCAGCTCATCGTCCTCGCTGAGCGGGCGATGCAGGTCCTTGTCGCTGTAGGGCGCCTTGGCAAAGCGGCGGTTGAAGTCCGCCATGAATGCCGGCAGGAAGGCATTGCCCGCCTCAAGGGTCGAGATCCCAGCCAGGCGCATCTCCTTGACCAGGCGGTCCTGCAAGGTGCCGTTGGCGCGCTCGACGCGGCCTTTGGCTTGCGGAGCATTGGCGCAGATGATGTCGATGTTGAGCTGATGCAGGGCTCGCCCGAACTGGGTCATGCCGTCACCGCCCACCGCTCCTTTGCCGTTGACGCGGAAGACGGCATGCTTGTCGGAGTAGAACGCCACCGGCTTGCCGTAGGCCTCCAGGTACTCCCGGGTCGATCGGAAATAATCAAAGGTCGACTCGGTCTCGACGAACTTCAGGTGCATCAGCCGGCTGGTGGCATCGTCAATGTAGACCAGAAGCGTGCAGGGTGGGCCGCGATCCTCGAACCAGTAGTGCTCGGTGGCGCCATGGCGGAATGCCCATCGTGCCGATCCGCTGGGTCGTGCTGCGTGATCCTCTCGGTCGGTTCTCGCCCCAAGCCCTGCTGTGCACCGATCCCACGCGCGATCCGCTGCAGATCATCCGCTGGTTCATCCTGCGCTGGCAGATCGAGGTCACCTTCCAGGAGGCGCGTGCACATCTGGGCGTAGAGACCCAGCGGCAATGGTCGGATCAGGCCGTCGCCCGCACCACGCCCTGCTTGCTCGGACTGTTCTCAATCGTGACTCTGCTGGCCGCGCAACTCGGTCAGCGCTCCCGAACCGCTGTTTGGATCGACAGCTGGTATCGCAAGTCTCATCCGACTTTCGCGGATGCCCTGGCGGCCGTGCGGCGTCAGATCTGGAGCGAGATGGGTTTATTCACATCACGCTACCGACACAAAATGTCGAAACCCTCACACGCCCTTCAACGAGGCTTGGTTTACGCGCTCTGCCAAGCCGCCTGATTGGCCAAAGTCGAGCTTAGAGCTGCTCCCCGGTGCAACTAAAGGCGATGCAAGGAAGCTTACAAAGCAAGACCGCAATCCCGTCGCTGAGGCTGAAATATCGCACAGTCAATTTAACTTCCTATTCCACAAATGGGCCATCGAAGTTTATCCACGCAAGACGCACAAAGGCATCACAGGGAGGCCCGGAGAAATCTACGAGAGCGGGATTCGACAAAACCACCCTAGTATGCCGCGAAAGGCGAGCGATCTTAGCGTCCTCGGGATGAAATTCAGTCGCACACTGACGAGCGCAGGGGTGCATTTCCAGTATTTGCGATTCTCCCACGGGCAGAGAGTCTTTGATGTCCTTGACGGCGTCGGAAAGACTAAAATCAAAGTGATCATCACAGTCGATCCGTCTAACCTGAAGTCGGTGATCATAGACACCCCAGAGGGGCGGAGAGTTCAGTTGCCGTGCCTTGCCCCCGAGTTGATCGAAGGTCTTTCGCTTTGGGAGCATCAAAACCTCGTCAAGTATATGCGCTGCTGCAATTACGATCTTGCTGATCGAGAGCGTTGGCTAATCGCGAAGAAGGAGATTCGCGACACGTTAATGGCAAGCCTTCTCAATCGAAAAAACAAGGTATCAACCAATTCGACGATCGCCCGTAGATTGAATATTGGCGGCAAAGGCAATGTGGGATTGGTTGCTCTAAACCGCGTTGTCGACACGGAGGCTGATTGGTTGAAGTTAGATTTTGTAAATGCGGAGGATACTGATCCTGACGCACTCTACAAGAACTCGCATGAAGGTCGCTTGCCGGACTCGAACGCAGACGAGCTGCAGCCAATCGTCGATGAGCCGACCAAGACGATGAATGGGTTTGGCCGGCATCCACCGAAGTTACCTCGCAAGAAGAAGGTTGCCACACCAACAGACGACATAGTGAGACACGACACGTCATCGGTGTCACAAGCCGAGCAGCCTGATGACGATATTGACCTCCTTTTATCGAAATATAGTGCACCGCATCTGTCACGAACATAGGAGATCGGGATGTTGGCCGGGTTGAATGTAGATGCACTACGGGCGCATCGCGCTGAGCGAAGTAAGGTCATCATTGATCAGGCTGAGAAGCACAGACGGATCAAGGCGCTAATTATAATGAACACGCGCGTTGACGAAGTGCTTGACCAGTTGGAGTTTTTGATGGCGTCCAGCGGTGGCTCAGCAGAACAGACCGCTCTTCTTTTGGCCGCACCTACACGAGCTGGAAAGACGACAATTCTAAAGCTCTTCGTCGCCTTGAACCCGCCAATCAGAGAAGGTCGAAGCATTATTCGCCCAGTGCTATTTGTTCCAACCCCTGCGAAACCTCTAGTAAATGATCTTGCTGCCGCGATGCTCACAGCGCTTGGGGATCCTGATCCGACGCAAGGCACCGAGAAAGAGAGGCTTCGTCGCATTTATGAACTCGTTGCTAGGCAGAAAATTAGGGTCATTATATTCGACGAATTGCAGCACCTGATCAATCGAGAGAATGATAAAGTTAATCATGAGTCGGGGGACTGGATAAAGCAGCAAATCAATGATCTCGGCTGCGCTTTTGTGCTCGCGGGAACAGAGCGAGTCATGCGCCTGTTCGTTTTAAATGATCAGCTGCCCGGGCGGTTGGATGATCCGGTTTTTGAAATGCGGTCATTTCATGCCGATGACCCAAAGGATTTTGAAGACAACCGTGGCTATCTTGCGAATTGGGATAAGGAGATTGTGGCCTGTGGTGCACTCCGCGAGTGCAGCAATCTCGCAAATAAGGAGTTCGCTACTCGCATCCTACTTGCCAGTCAGGGCTGGCCAGGTTTCGAGGCGAAGCTAATTCACGCGACCTCAAAGTTAGCGATATTGAATGGTGATTCAAGAATACACCTCCATCACTTCGAGCGTGTGTTTGATCGGCTATCGTTGTTGATGAAACGTGCAGGAACAAATCCGTTCCGGGGAAATATCCCAAGGAGTACCGAAATTTGGCTTGATGACGAGTCATTCGAGATTGTTCTTGAACGTTATGAGGAGGAGCGGCGTAGTAAACTTAATCTAACGTCTCGCTCAGCACGGATTTGATGAGTGGATTTGGTTTAACGAGGGTCTGCCAGATGGAAGAGGACGATTTGTTTGACACAATCGGTGGTGACGAAGAGTTCGATGTTCTGTCAGAGTTGCCGCCGCGAAACTTTGCGGTAAGGGCAGACTTCGAATCCGACGAAAGCTTTCTTGGCGGGATTGCGCGAGCTGGCCTTGATAATGGTCGAGGAAGGATAGGGTTGGTGTTGGGAATGGCAGGACTACCAACCCAGACCAGAAGATTTTCTAAGGTCCCATTCGTCAAGTTCGATCCCGCACCGCTCGCCACGCTGCTTGGAGTCACAACGACGGATATTGAGCACAGGCTGCATCTGCCCGTTAGTAGAAAGGGTGACAAGGTCAATTGGGTCAAGTTCTTCCATGACTGTGTGCCGAGGCGCTTTGTCTCCGCTGGACGCGCCCGGCGCTTCGCTCCTGCCGCATGGAATATCAAGCCCTATCATCGAGCAATTTGGGATATTCAAGCGATACCGTGCTGCTTGGAAACCGGCGAGCTCTATGTTGATTACTGCCCGTGCGGACGACCACTCAAGTGGGATGTGACATCGCTTACGAGGTGTGGCAACCCAAGTTGCTGTTTCGACATGCGTGACGCTGCGTCAACGCATGTGGATGCTGAGGATGTTTGTAAGCTACAGTTTTTCGCGGAGATCTATTCGCCGAGTGAGAGTACTTGGGCAGCTGCAAAAGCTAGGCTCCCGTCTGAGTTGGCCAATCTTTCAGGTGCGGAGCTTCTAGACCTGTCCGTCTTCTTCGGCCTTATTTCTTCAGATCCGCACAGTGATCAGATTAGAAAAAGGTACACCTCGATTGTTCTCGGCAACTTCGACTCGTGGACGGCGCGAGAACTGGCAAGCGGATTGGATGTGCTACTCGGATGGCCGAGGTCGTTTTATGACCTCGCAGATCATTGTGGTTCGTTTGCGTCCATGCGCCCTGGGGAGCATGGATTCAAAAAGCATCTTGGACCGCTTCTACGCCACCGACCTGGAAAGGGTTTCACCAAGAGAGTACGGAAAATCTTCCATTGTGAGTTGCGACACTATTTCGACCTACGGCCTGATTTACCTCTCAGCAGAAATAATAAGCGACAGATTCGGGTCTCAGCGCCAGGCACAATTACCTGCCGGACGGCTTCGATGCGGTACAACGTAAGCAAGCCAGCATTGAACAGGCTTCGAGAATATCCGGACTTGATAGCGCGAGAAGGCCGTCCAGGTCTTCCAGTTTTATATAATGAGAGACCACTTGAGGAGATCATAAAGCAACAGTACGACATGATATCAATAGAAGACGCACGAACGACTTACGGTATTACAGCTCAATGTCTAAAACAATTAGTTGGGGCCGGTTTCTTATCTTATGTAGAAGGTCCTCGGAGCGTGTTCCACGCCTGTCCATATCTTAGTAAGAGCAGCATCGACGAATTTTTAGCTCGGATCGAAGCTTGCCAGTCACAAAGCACTGGCAATACTGGAGTTTGCCTAGCTTACGCGACACGTGGTTGTCGTGTCGACAATCGACTTTTCATTATATTGACAGCAATGGCAGAGGGGAAAATATCGGTCCTAGGTGTAGATCGATCGCGGAATAGTATCCATCGCCGATTCCGCATCGATATGGCCGAGGCGCGGAATTTTCTCTTGAAAGCACATGCTACGAACGAGGCTCATATTCTCGTTAGATATGCCGCAACATGCATGCGGATGAAAGATTCTGCGCTCCGGGAACTTTTAACAAAATTGAATGTAGAGATTGTTTTGCCGCGAACATATGCGGAGATTCGCCTCGAAGATTTCGAATACATATCAAAGAAATATATTACTGCAGCAGAAATACGTGCGCGGTTCGGTTTGGGGGCTAGGGATGTCTGGAAGTACATACGGTTGGTAGGACTGAGCGCCGCTGTCACTCTCCCACGTCACAGAACATATTTGATGTGTCGGAGCGAATTCGAAGCAAAATATAGTGAAATGCGCGATTTAGTGTGTCGTCTGAGGATCATTAAACGGTCCCAAAAGGGCCAATAGCGGATTCGCTATCGAACTCTCTAAGCGGAAATTGAGACTATTCATTTCGATAACCCACGAAGTGTAGCCGGAATCCAGCCAATGTGCGGTTATGTTGAGCGATCCCTCGTACGACAGTCGACGCAGCTGAGTTTAGCTCGGCAATATTCCGGCTGGGTCGATGAGCCATACCTAATGGATATCAGGTAGCCGGCCTGTAACGCCAAACGAACATCAACCCAACTATAAGTTAGTGTATCTGCAACTCTCAACCAAAGCTTGATAAGCTGTGGAAGAAACCTATGTCACTCGGGGGCAATCGGTGCAGCTATTGCGCCTTACCTACATAAACGACGCAACTTTTAAGCAAGCGAGACTCACAATTGCGCAACTTGCAAGAAAATAAGTCTCTGTAAAGCAAAGAGGTTTTTAGGAAAGGCGACGCAATTATTCCGCAAGCCCACAACAAGAGGCGCAAGCATTATACGATCACCGATGCAAGCCTGATCAGGCAGGTGCAGCACCGCATCATCCGCCGCATCAATCCGGAAATCGAGCGGGTGCATTTCTTCAAGCCCTCGCGCATGGAGCGCTACATCGTCTCCTGTTACGCAGCGGAAGACGGCGGGCATTTCCGCGCCCATCGCGACAACACGACGAGCGGCACGGCCCATCGCCGCTTCGCGGTATCGATCAACCTCAACAGCGAATTCGCGGGCGGCGAGGTCAGCTTCCCGGAATACGGCCCCCGCAGCTACAAGGCTCCGGCCGGTGGGGCCGTGGTGTTCTCCTGCCCGCTTCTCCACGCGGTGTCCAAGGTCACGGAGGGGCGCCGCTTCGCCTTCCTGCCCTTCCTCTATGACGAGGAGGCGGCGAAGGTGCGCGAGGCGAACAATTCCAATCTCGGCGAGGGCGTGGGCGCATACAGGGCTTGAGCCTCGCGGCTCACCGCTCGCCCGCCTTGATCCATTTGTCGACCTTGGGCGGCTCGTAAGCCCGAATCGCGTCGATCAGCGCCGCGGGCTCGTTCTCGACGATCAGCATGGCGCGGTGGATCGGCTTCATGAAGCCGCGCTCGACCACGTCATCGAGGAAATCCGTGAGCTTGTCGTAGAAGCCGTCGGCATTGAGCAGGGCGCAGGGTTTGCGGTGATAGCCGAGTTGGGCCCAGGTCCAGACCTCGAACAGCTCTTCGAAGGTGCCCAAGCCGCCGGGCAGGGCAATGAAGCCGTCGGCCAGTTCCGCCATCAGCGCCTTGCGCTCGTGCATCGATCCCACCACCCGCAGATCGCTCAAGTCCCGATGGGCGATTTCCTTGTCGACCAGCGCCTGCGGCATCACCCCGATCACGTGGCCACCCTTCGCCAGGGCCGCATCGGCCACCGCGCCCATGAGGCCGACGGAGGCGCCGCCATAGACCAGGTCGATCCCCTGTGCCGCCAAGGTTTCTCCAAGCGCACGGGCCGTGGCGAGATAGATGGGACCCTGACCGGCACTGGAGCCGCAGAAGACGCACAGTCGCATGGTTTTGCTCTTTAGTGATTCGCCGCATCCAACGATGAACGACAGGATGAAGCCCGGCTCAAGCTCCGGAAGCATAGCTGAGCCACATTCCCCCGGCTTGATGAACGGCGCAAAGAGGGCCACCTTGTCTCTCAACAGCACAATTCCCGAGGAGACTCCCATGACTGCCTGCATCGTCGGCTGGGCCCACACCCCCTTCGGCAAGCTCGATGCCGAGAGCGTCGAGAGCCTGATCGTCCGCGTCGCCAACGAGGCGCTGGAGCATGCCGGAATCGGACCTGAGGATGTGGACGAGGTGGTCCTCGGCCATTTCAACGGCGGCTTCTCCGCCCAGGATTTCACCGCTTCCCTCGTGTTCCAGGCGAGCGACAAGTTCCGCTTCAAGCCGGCGACCCGGGTCGAGAATGCCTGCGCGACCGGCTCGGCCGCCGTGCATCAGGCGATCAAGACCATCGAGGCGAAGCGCGCCAAGACCGTTCTCGTGGTCGGCGTCGAGCAGATGACGAGGACGCCGGGACCTGAGATCGGCAACATCCTGCTCAAGGCCTCCTATCTGCCGGAGGACGGCGATACGCCGGGCGGCTTTGCCGGCGTGTTCGGCAAGATCGCGGGCACCTATTTCCAGCGCTATGGCGACCAGTCCGACGCGCTCGCCATGATCGCCGCGAAGAACCACAAGAACGGCGTCGACAACCCTTACGCTCAGATGCGCAAGGATCTCGGCTTCGATTTCTGCCGCGCCGAGAGCGAGAAGAATCCCTATGTGGCCGGTCCGCTCAAGCGTACCGATTGCTCGCTCGTCTCCGACGGCGCCGCGGCGCTGGTTCTGGCGGACACCGAGACGGCTTTGCGCATGAAGCGGGCGGTAGCCTTCCGCGCAACGGCCCATGCGCAGGATTTCCTGCCGATGTCGAAGCGCGACATCGTCCAGTTCGAAGGCTGCGCGGAAGCCTGGCAGCGCGCCCTCTCGCAGGCCGGCATTCAGCTGACGGATCTCTCCTTCATCGAGACCCACGACTGCTTCACCATCGCTGAGCTCATCGAATACGAAGCCATGGGCCTGACCCCGCGCGGGCAGGGCGCGACGGCGGTCAAGGAAGGTTGGACGAATCGCGACGGCAGGCTGCCGGTGAACCCCTCCGGCGGCCTCAAGGCGAAGGGCCATCCCATCGGCGCCACCGGCGTCTCCATGCATGCGCTTTCCGCGATGCAGCTCTGCGAGGAGGCCGGCGGCATCCAGGTCAGGAACCCGGTTCTCGGCGGCATCTTCAACATGGGCGGCGCGGCGGTGGCGAACTATGTGAGCGTGCTCGAGCGGATCAAGTGAGGAACCCCCCACGTCATCACCGGCCTTGTGCCGGTGATCTCTATAAGGTGGAGCGCCGCGCTTTTCATAATCGGGATGGCCGGGACGAGCCCGGCCATGACGCCATAACCGGCTCGCCTCCTAAATCCCTTGGTTACTCCCCCGGCGCCTTGGCCTGAATCGCCAAGGCGTGCAGCCCTCGGTCGAAGGCGCCTTTCAGGGTTGCGTTCACGAGTCGGTGACGCTCGACGCGGCTCTTGCCTGAGAAGGCTTCGGATACGATATAAAGACGGAAGTGCGTTTCACCGCCCTCCCGCCATCCAGCATGGCCGTGATGCTGCTCCGATTCGTCGGTGACGGTCAGTTCGGTCGGTTGCAGGCTCTCCTGCAAAACCTGTGTGATCCAATGCTGAAGGGTCATGCTGATTTGTAAAACCTTTTTGAACGGATGTGCGGCCAAAAGCGCTCGGGCCTTGGCTCAGGGCCTCAAGCCACTCATAATCGCTGAATCATGGATCTCAACTCGCCTCTTTTCGACCGCATCCGGATCAAGCCCACCTGCGACGAACCGCAGGAGGCCAAGGGTCCCGTGTGCGAGCATCCCACCTGCAAGGCTGCGGGAGAATATCGTGCGCCGAAAGGGCGGGATCGGGAAGGGCAGTACTGGCAGTTCTGTCTCCAGCACGTGCGCGAATACAACGCCTCCTACAACTACTTCGCCGGCATGTCGGATTCCGCCGTTGCGGCCTTCCAGAAAGATTCCGTCGTCGGCCATCGCCCGACCTGGACCATGGGCATGAACGCCTCCGGGCAGAGCGAGGGGCCGAGCGCCAAAGCGGAGCCTCGGGACTGGGGTTATTTCGACCCTCTCGGGGTCCTGCGCGGCGAGGATTTCACCCAGGCCCGGACGAGCCGGGCCAAGCCCGAGCCGAAGCGGCCCCGCTATACGGGCGCCGTGCGCCGGGCCCTCGACATCCTCGGCCTCGACGAGATGGCCGACGGGCCGGCCATCAAGGCCCAGTACAAGTCCCTGGTGAAACGGTTCCACCCGGACGCCAATGGCGGCGACCGCTCCTTCGAGGAGCGCCTGCGCGACATCATCAAGGCGCACGACACCCTTAAAAGCGCCGGGCTCTGCTGAAGCGATACCGATAAGGCAGAGCCGATACGCTCATTAGGAAATTGCGCCATTCCGTCATGGGGGTTAAGAAGCCCGTGACACCTTCACGACACACGAAGAGACCGAGAGGCCCCTATGACGGCACATACCGAGACAGCGACCCTTCTGCCTGACATGAAGGTGTCCGTGCGACAGGTCTTCGGCATCGACTCGGATCTGGACGTTCCCGCCTTCTCGCAGGCCGAGGGGCATGTGCCCGATCTCGACCCCGATTATCTCTTCGACCGGGATACGACGCTCGCCATCCTCGCAGGCTTCGCCCGCAACCGCCGCGTGATGATCACCGGCTATCACGGCACCGGCAAGTCGACCCATATCGAGCAGGTGGCTGCCCGCCTGAACTGGCCCTGCGTGCGCGTGAACCTGGACAGCCACGTCTCCCGCATCGACCTCGTCGGCAAGGACGCCATCGTGCTCCAGGAGGGCAAGCAGGTCACCGCCTTCCAGGACGGCATTCTGCCCTGGGCCCTGCAGAACAATGTCGCCCTGGTGTTCGACGAATACGATGCCGGCCGTCCTGACGTGATGTTCGTGATCCAGCGCGTGCTGGAGCAATCGGGCAAGCTCACCCTGCTCGACCAGAAGCGCGTGATCCGGCCTCACCCGGCCTTCCGCCTGTTCGCCACCGCCAACACGGTGGGCTTGGGCGACACCTCGGGCCTCTATCACGGTACGCAGCAGATCAACCAGGGCCAGATGGATCGCTGGTCCATCGTCACTACCCTGAACTACCTGCCGCACGACAAGGAGGTGGACATCGTCCTCTCCAAGGCCAAGCACTACCAGGAGAATTCGGAAGGGCGCGACATCGTCAACAAGATGGTGCGCGTGGCCGATCTCACCCGCTCCGCCTTCATGAACGGTGACCTCTCGACCGTCATGAGCCCGCGCACGGTGATCACCTGGGCCGAGAACGCCGAGATCTTCGGCGATACGGGCTTCGCCTTCCGCGTCACCTTCCTCAACAAGTGCGACGAGCTGGAGCGCGCCCTCGTGGCCGAGTTCTACCAGCGCTCCTTCGGCAAGGAACTGCCGGAGAGCGCCGTGAACATGGTGCTGTCGTAAAATTAACCCTGTCATTCCGGGGCGGCGAAAGCCGGGCCCGGAATCCATAACCGCCAACGTTTCAGGATCAGGTGGGTACGCAGCAACCATCCTCATTCTGTCTTGGTTATGGATCCCCGCCTTCGCGGGGATGACAAAGTGGGAATGACAGGAGAGGCGAGATGTCCATCTCGAACCGCAAGCCAGGTGACAAGAAGGAAGCGCCGGCGGAGCCGCTGAAGCGCTCTATCGCCGGCACCATGAAGGCGATCGCGCGCAAGCCCGATCTCGAGGTCGCCTTCGCCTCCGACCGTCCGGTGCTCATGGGCCAGGACAAGGCCCGCCTGCCGGAGCCGCCGCGGCGGCTGACCCCGCAGGACGTGGCGGTGCTGCGCGGCAATGCCGATTCCATGGCACTTCGCCTCGCCTGCCACGATACGGCGCTTCATCGCAAGCTCGCCCCCGAGGGCCAGGCGGCCCGCGCCGTGTTCGATGCGGTCGAGCAGTCGCGCGTCGAATCGATCGGTTCCCGGCGCATGGCCGGCATCTCCTCCAACATCTCGGCCATGCTGGAGGACCGCTATCATCGCGGCGGCAAATACGAGGAGATCACCGACCGGGCGGATGCGCCTCTCGAGGACGCGCTCGCCCTCATGGTGCGCGAGCGCCTGACCGGCGCGAAGCCGCCCGCATCGGCGGCCAAGATCGTCGATCTCTGGCGCGGTTTCATCGAGGACCGTGCGGGCCGCGATCTCGACGGCCTGCTCAAGAACATCGAGAACCAGCGCAGCTTCGCCCGCAACATCCGCGAGCTCCTCTCCTCCCTCGACATGGCCGACGAGGCCGCCCTCGATTCCGAGGACGAGGAGGACGAGGACGAGAACGAATCCGAGGAGCAGGAGCAGCAGGGGGAGGGCGAATCGGAGCAGGAATCGCAGGGCGACCGCGCCGAGGTCGAGATCAGCGAAGATTCCAGCGACGAGATGCAGGACGGCGCGACGGAAGAGGCCGACGGCCCGTCCGGCGAGATGCCCGAGGAATCCGAGGAAGCGGATTCGGAGGATGCCGGCGAATCCTGGCGCCCGCCGTCGCGCTCCAACGAGCATCGCGGTCCCGATTACAAGCCCTATACCCAGAAATTCGACGAGACCATCCATGCGGAGGATCTCTGCGATGCGGACGAGCTGACGCGGCTTCGCGCCTATCTCGACAAGCAGCTCGCCCATCTCCAGGGTGTGGTCGGCCGCCTCGCCAACCGCCTGCAGCGCCGGCTGATGGCGCAGCAGAACCGGTCCTGGGAGTTCGACCTCGAAGAGGGCACCCTCGATCCCGCGCGCCTGCCGCGCATCGTCATGGACCCGTTCCAGCCTCTCAGCTTCAAGCAGGAGCAGGACACCAATTTCCGCGATACGGTGGTGACGCTGCTCCTCGACAATTCCGGCTCCATGCGCGGCCGTCCGATCACGGTGGCGGCCACCTGCGCCGATATCCTTGCCCGCACGCTCGAGCGCTGCGGCGTCAAGGTCGAGATCCTCGGTTTCACCACCCGCGCCTGGAAGGGCGGGCAGGCGCGCGAGATGTGGCTGCAGAACGGCAAGCCCGCCAATCCCGGCCGCCTCAACGACCTGCGCCATATCATCTACAAGTCGGCGGACGCGCCGTGGCGGCGCGCGCGCAAGAACCTGGGCCTGATGATGCGCGAGGGCCTGCTCAAGGAGAACATCGACGGCGAGGCCCTCGACTGGGCGCACAAGCGCCTGCTCGGCCGGCCCGAGCAGCGGCGCATCCTGATGGTGATCTCCGATGGCGCGCCGGTGGACGATTCGACCCTGTCGGTCAATCCCGGCAACTACCTCGAGAGGCACCTGCGCTACATCATCGAAGAGATCGAGACCCGCTCGCCGGTCGAGCTCATCGCCATCGGCATCGGCCATGACGTGACGCGCTATTACCGCCGCGCCGTCACCATCGTCGATGCGGAGGAACTTGGCGGCGTCATGACCGAGAAGCTTGCCGAACTCTTCGAGGAGAACGCGGCGCCGCCTTCCCGCGGCGCACCCCGCCGCAGGGCCGTCGCTTGAGGCTTTCCCGGCGCAGATTCCTGATCGGCGGCGGTGCTGCCGCCGCGACAATGGCCTGCACGGGTGTTGCCCTGGCGCAGCGCCCGCAGGCCTTCCGGGGCGCGACGGCGATCGACGTGGAGGCCCGGCCCATCGCCCGCCTGTCCACTGCCGATCCGGACCGCTCCCGTTTCGGCGCCCTGATGTTCCGTTCCGGGATCGACCTGCGCTCGACGGTCTCGGCCTTCGGCGGGTTTTCTGGCCTCTGGCGGTCGGCGAACGGGGCGGAGATCATCGCACTCGCCGACAATGCGCAGGTGCTGAAGGCGCGGGTCGAGACCTCGGACGGCCGGCTCTCGGGCCTGTCGGGATCGGTGCTTTCTCCACTCATCCTGGCCAACGGCGTCCCGATGCGGCGCTCGCGCTATTACGATACGGAGAGCTTCGCGCTCGCCGGCAACGCCGCCTTCGTCGGCGCCGAGCGCAACCATGCGGTGATCCGGTTCGAGCGCACGGCCACCGGCAGCATCGTGCGCGGCACGCCGATTCCCGTTCCGCAGGAGGTCAGGGATCTTCCGAGCAATGGCGGCCTCGAAGCGCTCGGCATCGCGCCGCAGCGCTCGCTCCTGGGCGGCGCGCTCGTCGGGATTGCCGAGGGCGGGACGGGCTTCATTCTCACGGGGCCGCGGCAGGGCGCTTTCCAGGTCGCCACATCCGGCGGCTATGACGTCACCGACCTGGCGTTCCTGCCCGACGGCGATGCCGTGCTCCTGGAGCGGCGCTTCTCCCTCTTCGGCTTAGGTTGCCGCCTCCGCCGGGTCGAGGCTGCAGCGTTCAGGCCGGGCGCCCGGGTCGACGGCGACATCCTGTACGAGAGCGAATCCTCGCATCAGGTCGACAACATGGAAGGGCTCGCAATCCACCGCGAGGGTGGTGAAATCGTCCTCTCCCTGATTTCGGACGACAATTTCAGCTCGCTGCAGAGAACCCTGTTGCTCGAATTCTCGCTCCTGGGCTGAGTCGTGAGGAGCGCTGCCTGCCCGGTGGGCAAGTGCCCCTTTTCTCATCATTCTTTGCCTGCCGCTATTCCTTCGTCTCGCTTGAAGCCCTAGGTTTTAGGCAACTAAGCTCTTGTCATGCGGGCCCGATGCCAATCGTTGCACCGGGTGTTCGCATCGAGGGATTGAGGAGACCCGGTGGCGGAACAGGCGATCTTCGACGAGATGAGCGGCCATGACGGCCACAGCAGGGACGCGTACCGCATCCTGCAGGACTGGCTGAAATCGGCTCCGCCGCAATTGCTGGAACATCGCCGCGAGGAGGCGGAACTCTTCTTCCGCCGGGTCGGCATCACCTTTGCAGTCTACGGCAATACGGAGGCCGAAGAGCGGCTGATCCCCTTCGACATCATCCCGCGCATTCTGTCCGGCCAGGAATGGGCCCGCCTGTCGCGCGGTCTCGAGCAGCGCGTCAAGGCGCTCAACATGTTCCTCAAGGACATCTATGGGGCGCGGGACATCCTGCGCGCCGGGATCATTCCGCCGGAACTCGTTTATCTCAATCCCTATTACCGCCCGCAGATGCACGGGCTGTCCTTGAACAGCGATATCTATGTGCAGGTGGCGGGCATCGACATCGTCCGGGTCGACGACGAAGATTTCTACGTGCTCGAGGACAACCTGCGCACGCCCTCCGGGGTCTCCTACATGCTGGAGAATCGGGAGGTGATGATGCGCCTCTTCCCCGAGCTTGTGGGCATGCAGCGCATCCGGCCGATCGAGAACTATGTCGACGAATTGCTCGGCACTCTCAAATCCGTTGCGCCGGCGAGCAGCCCCTGGGATCCGACCGTCGTTCTGCTCACGCCCGGCTCCCTGAACTCCGCCTATTACGAGCACAGCTTCCTTGCCGACCGCATGGGTGTGGAACTGGTCGAAGGGCGCGATCTCTTCGTGCGCGACGACATGGTCTATATGCGCACGACCGAGGGGCCGAAGCGCGTGGATGTGATCTACAGCCGCATCGACGACGACTTTCTCGATCCCTTGGTCTTCCGACCCGATTCCGCGCTCGGCGTGCCGGGGCTGATCGCGGCCTATCGCGCCGGCAACGTCGCCATCGCCAATGCGCCGGGCACCGGCGTTGCCGACGACAAGGCCATGTACTCTTACGTGCCGGATATCGTGCGCTTCTACATGGGCGAGGAGCCGATCCTGAAGAACGTGCCGACCTGGCGCTGCCGCGAGCGGGAATCTCTCTCCTATGTCGTCGACAATCTGCACGAGCTCGTCGTGAAGGAGGTCAATGGCTCGGGCGGCTACGGCATGCTCGTGGGCCCGCATGCGACGACAGAGGCATGCGAGCATTTCAAGGCCCGAATCCTGGCGGCGCCGGACAATTACATCGCGCAGCCGACGCTCGCCCTGTCGACGAGCCCGATCTTCACGAAGAAGGGGCTCGCGCCCCGGCATGTGGATCTGCGTCCCTTCGTCCTGACCGGACGCGATGGGGTCCGGCTCGTGCCGGGCGGGCTCACCCGCGTGGCGCTGACGGAAGGCTCGCTTGTGGTGAATTCGAGCCAGGGCGGCGGGACCAAGGATACCTGGGTGTTGAGCGAATGAGCAGGAGCGTTTTTTCGTGCTGAGTCGTGATGCGGACAGTCTCTACTGGCTCTCCCGCTATGTGGAACGGGCCGAGAATACGGCGCGCATTCTCGATGTCGCCTACCGCATGGCGTCGATGCCGATTTCCTACAATGGCGTCGAGACCAACGAGTGGGAATCGGCCCTCATCACCGCAGGCGGCGTCGATCAGTTCCGCGCCGTTTATGGGGAATCCACCCCTGAGAGCGTGATCGAGTTCCTGGCCTTCTCGGAGGCGAATCCTTCGAGCATTCAGAACTGCTTCGATACCGCCCGCCACAATGCCCGTTCCGTGCGATCTGCGCTGACCTCCGAGATGTGGGAGGCCATCAACTCCGCCTGGCTCGATCTGCGCCGCTACAAGGCAAGATCGATCAAGGTGGAGGATCTTCCGCGCTTCCTGAACCTCGTGAAGGAGGCCTCGCTCCGCTACGACGGCTCGGCCCTGCGCACCATGCTGCGCAACGACGCCTACTGGTTCTCGCGTCTCGGCCTCTATATCGAGCGCGCCGACAACACGGCGCGTGTGCTCGATGTGAAATACCACGTGCTCCTGCCGCAGGACGCGGCGGTGGGCGGCGGCATCGATTATTATCAATGGGCCGCCATTCTCCGCTCCGTCTCGGCGCTGGTGAGCTATCAGTGGGTCTATCACCAGAACCTGAGGCCCTGGCTCGTGGCGGATCTCTTGATCCTGCGCGAGGAGATGCCGCGCTCGCTTGCTGCGTGCTACGCGGCGCTCTCGCGCCACCTCGACGACATCTCCCATCGCTATGGCACATCGGGCGGAGCCCAGCGCCAGGCGAGAGCAACCCATGCCCGCCTGACGAACCGGAATATCGAAGATATCTTCCAGGACGGACTGCACGAATTCCTGCAGGAGTTCCTCGCTGAGAACAACCGGCTCGGGCAGGCCATCACGAACCAGTATCTGTGCTGACCCATGCGCATCCGCATCACCCACGAGACGGTCTATCACTACAGCGAACCGGCCAAGTCCGCGATCCAGCTCCTGCGGCTCACGCCGCGGGGCCATGACGGCCAGACGGTCCTGTCCTGGAACATCGATATGGACGGCGACGCCCGGCTGATGCGCCGGGAGGACTGGTACGGCAACATTATCCACAGCCTATCGGTCTCGGGACCCGTAAGCCAGATCACCCTGCAGGTCGCGGGCGAGATCGAGACCACAGACACGGCCGGGCTCGTCCGGGGCGGGGTCGAGCGCTTCCCGGACATCTTCTATCTGCGGGAAACGCCCCTGACCCGGCCGGACGCCGCCATCCGCGAATTCGCCGAGGCAACGGCAGGCCGCTTCACCAATTCCCTCGATCAAGTTCACGCGCTTCTGAACGCGATCCCGGAGCGCTTGCGCTTCGATACCCAAGCGACAAGCTCCACGACCGTGGGAGCGGATGCCTTTGCGGCGGGCCACGGGGTCTGCCAGGACTTCACCCATATCTTCCTGGGCGCAGCCCGCTTCCTGAAAATCCCCGCCCGCTACGTGTCGGGCTATCTGCACAAGCCGGGAGAGGTCGAGCAGGAGGCGGGGCACGCCTGGGTCGAGGCCTATATCCCGGATCTCGGCTGGGTCAGCTTCGACCCCACCAATGCTGTTTCCGCCACGGAACACTACGTCAGATTGGCCATCGGGCTCGATTATCTTGATGCGGCCCCGGTTCGAGGAAGCTATTACGGAATCACCCGTGAAGCGCTCGACGTTCGTTTGAGGATCGAAGGCGCCCGTCAAGCACAGGCGTGAGAATGGCCTCGACAACGCAGCAACTCGACCAGAAGGCCCCTGGAGGAACTCCCATGACGTATTGTGTCGGCATCCTTGTGCGCGACGGTCTGGTCATGGTCGCCGACACGCGCACCAATGCGGGCGTCGACAACATCGCGACCTTCCGCAAGCTGCACCTGTTCGAGACGCCGGGCGAGCGCATCGTCACCTTGGCCACCGCCGGTAACCTTTCTTGTAGCCAGTCCGTCCTGTCGCTGCTGGCCGAGGGAATCGAGAATCCGGAAACCGGCGAGCTCGAGACGCTTCTCACGGTCACCAGCATGTTCAAGGCGGCCCAGCTCGTCGGCCGCGCCATCCGCCACGTCTATGCCACCGACGGGGTCGAGATGGAAAAGCGCCAGATGTCCTTCGAGGTCACCATGCTGCTCGGCGGGCAGATCGGGCCGGCGCCGATGCGGCTCTATCAGATCTATTCCGCCGGCAACGCCATCGAGGCGACCCTCGACACCCCCTTCCTGCAGATCGGGGAGCCGAAATACGGCAAGCCGATCCTCGACCGGGCGATCTCCCACGGCACCAGCCTCGTGGAAGCCCTGAAGCTCGGGCTGATTTCCATGGATTCGACCCTGAAATCCAATCTCGGCGTCGGCCTACCGATCGACATCGTCGTGGCCAAGCGCGATGCCCTGAAGGCCGGGGTCACGTACCGGATCCAGGAGGACGAGCCTTACTTTCGCGACCTGCGCGAACGCTGGTCGGCGGCCCTGCGCGCGGCGCACCAGGCCATTCCGCACCCACCTTATGTGGAGGATGCTCTCTAGCATCGGATTGGATTCCACTTGGAATCCAATCCGATGCTAGAGCACTGTTCGACGCTGCCGAGCCCCATTCCGGAAATTTCGGAGTAGTTCGCTATAGGCCGCTTGCGAAAGGCCGCGGTTCGGTCAAGCATCGGCTCATGAAGGCGCCCCCGATCCTGCTGGCCGCCGGCCTTTTCCTGACGGGCACCTCCGCCGGTGCCTCGCCCATGCTGCTGGTGGATGCGTCCTCCGGCAATATCCTTGAGGCCCAGGAGGCCACCCGGTCCTGGCACCCGGCCTCGCTCACCAAGCTGATGACGGCGCATCTCACCCTCCTGGCAGTCGAGGCCGGCAGGCTTTCCATGGACACGTCCGTCGTCATGAGCGCGCGGGCGGTGGCGCAGGCGCCGACCAAGCTGGGCGTGCCGCAGGGCACCTCTCTCCGGCTGGAGGACGCCTTGACCGTGATGATGGTCAAGAGCGCCAACGATGTGGCGGTCGCGATCGCGGAAGCCGTCGGCGGCAGCGAGGCGTCGTTCGTCGCGGCCATGAACGCGGAGGCCAGGCGCCTCGGGATGAGCGGGACGCGCTTCGTCAACGCCAACGGCCTGCACGACGAGCGCCAGGTGACCAACGCCAGGGACATGGCCGTCCTCATGCTGGCCGTGCTGGGCTATCACTCTGGCTATGGCGATCTCTTCAGGACGCCGTCGATCACGATCAATGGCCGGACACTGAAGAATACCAACAAGCTCATCGAGGATTATGCCGCCCTCGAGGCGACCAAGACCGGATATGTGTGTGCATCCGGCTTCAACGCGGCCACCTCGGCCGTCCAGGGAGGCCGGCGTGTCATCGCCGTGGTTCTCGGATCTCCCAACGCGGCGGCGCGGACCCGGACCACCCGCGAGCTTCTCGATGCCGGTCTTTCCGGAACTGCGGCTCCGATCGGCAATCTCCGCATTTTGAAGGCCGATGCGCCTCTGCCGGGTGCCGACCTGCGCCGCCTCAAGTGCGGCCGACAGGGCCCGGCCATCGCGAGAGCGACCGTCGCCGGCGGTGACGCCAAGCGTGCGGAGGTTCCGCAGCCGCGCGACTGAGGGTCGTCTTCAGGCGGTCCGTTGCAACCGCGGACGCATGAGCGTCAGGATCGCTCCGTAGGGGGCGATGGAGATGGCGGCGAGGGCGAGCTTCACCAGGTAATCCGCGACGGCGAGGTTGACCCAAGGCAGGGCGATGCATTCATCCGCGATGCCGGCCTGTCCCAGCACGTCGCTGATCGTGAGGCCGAGGCCGGGCAGGGCGCCGCAATAGAAGGCGAACGAGAAGAAGATCGCCGTATCGAGGCCCGACGAGATCACTGAGGAGATGAAGGGCGGCATCCACCAGGCGCGGTCGCGCAGGCGGGCGAAGATGCTGATGTCGAGAAGCTGGGCCACGAGGAAGGCCGCGCCCGAGGCGATGGCGATGCGCGGCGTCGCCAGGATCACGGAGAGCGCGACGGCGAGCACGAAGCCGACATAGACCACCCGGCGTGCGCCTTGCGTGCCGAATCGGCGGTTCGACAGGTCGGTCACCAGGAAGGAGAAGGGATAGCTGAAGGCGCCCCAGGTCAGGTAATCGCCCAAGCCCAGATGCTGGAAGGGATACTGGACCAGGATATTCGACGAGAGGACGACAAGGGTCATTGCGGTCAGCGCAATGAGGAAGTCGCGGCGGTCGAGTTGGGTCATGTGCAGTCTCTTCCAGGCCAATGCTCAAGCCTTAACACAAAGCAAAACGGGCGGCACCAGGGCCGCCCGTAATGCAAATTCGTGGCGATCCGAGATCAGCTCGCAGCGGCGAGCTTCTTCTCGATCTCGCGCTTCACCGCCAGGGCGGTGGTGGAGAGCTCGCCGGCCTTGGCCTTGGCCAGGAAGGCGTCGAGGCCGCCGCGGTGCTCGACCGAGCGGAGCGCATTGGCGGAGACCCGCAGGCGCACGGAGCGCTGCAGGGTATCAGACTGGAGCGTGACATTGCAGAGGTTCGGCAGGAACTTCCGCTTCGTCTTGCGGTTGGAGTGGCTTACAAGATGGCCACTCAGCACGGCCTTGCCGGTCAGTTCGCAACGGCGCGACATGGGTTCAATCCTATTCGTCTAAGAGGGTCGCGACCTGAAATTTCGCGGGTTTGCTCGATCGCAGATCCCGCGGGGGCCGGACACCAGAAGTCCTTGGAAGGTGCGAGCCTATAGGCCAGAAACGGGGCGCCCGTCAAGAATAGTGCGACCCTGCATCACGTTTTTTTGCAGAAGCGCGGTCATGATTTATTCTGAATCTCGTGCGATGCAACGGAATAGACTATCGGAAAAGCCCTATGCGCCTCATCGCCTCAGCTTTCGTGACCTTGGCCTTTGCCGGGATCGGCTCGCTTGCGCAAGCCGAGACCCTGAGGGTGAGCTATGACATTTCCCTAGCCGGCCTGCCGCTGGGAAAGGCGGATCTGTCCTCCTCCTTCGCCGGCTCGAAATACGAGATGGAAGGAAAGGCGAAGCTGACCGGGCTCGCCATGATCCTCACGGGCGGAAAAGGCGAGGCCAGTGCCTCCGGGACTCTCGCCGGTTCGACGCCTCAATCGATCGCTTTCGCGGTCCTGTCGAAGACCTCCGACAACCAGCGCAGCGTCCGCATGGGCCTGAGATCGGGTCGCGTGGCCAAGGTCGAAATCGACCCGCCCCTCGAGCCGAAGCCGGACCGGGTCCCGGTCAAGGCCGCCGACAAGCGCGGCGTCGTCGATCCCATGAGCGCGCTCCTGATGCCGGCGCTCGACGCAAAAAGCCTGACCGATCCGGCCAATTGCGACCGGACCATTCCCGTCTTCGACGGCGCCTCGCGCCTGAACGTGGTCCTTTCCTACGGGGAGACGAAGAAGGTCGAGGTGCCAGGCTATTCCGGACCCGTTCTCGTCTGCAACGCCCGCTACGTGCCGATCTCCGGCCACCGGAGCGAGCGACCGGCCACCAAGTTCATGCAGGAGAACCGGGACATGTCCGTGTGGCTTGCGCCCGTCGAAGGCCCGCGCCTGCTCTTCCCGCTCAAGGTCTCGGTGCGCACGATGATCGGGGTAGGCGAGATGCAGGCCTCGGCCTGGTCGCTCGAAGGCGATGGCAAGGCCGCCGTGCCGACCCGCAAGGCCGTCAGGGCCGACGAGGCGATCCAGGCCGGAGCCGTTCAGTAGATCCTGGAAAACCCTGGGAGATTCGTGCCGTTTCCGGTAGCGAAAGCGGCCGCTCGCACCATATAAAGGGCTGACCGCAGCCGGTCGATGAGGCTTCGAGCTGCTTTGAAGAGAAGTCTGCCGCACCGGTTTCGGTCCTGCAGCCTCTCGGCCCTCTATCCGGGACCTTTTAAGCATTACCCGTCATCCAGGCATGGCCCGTCGTTCCCTTCCCCCGCAGGCGCGCTCGCGCGGCGTGACCGCCGTGCTCGGCCCCACCAATACCGGCAAGACCCATCTCGCCATCGAACGCATGCTCGGCCATGACAGCGGTATGATCGGCCTGCCCCTGCGCCTGCTCGCCCGCGAGGTCTACAATCGCGTGGTCGAGAAGGCCGGGTATCACAACGTCGCCCTGATCACGGGCGAGGAGAAGATCAAGCCGGACCGGCCGCGCTACTGGATCTCCACCGTCGAGGCGATGCCGCGCGACCTCGATCTCGCCTTCGTGGCCGTGGACGAGATCCAGCTCTCCAGCGACCTCGACCGCGGCCACGTGTTCACCGACCGCCTCCTGAACCAGCGCGGGCGCGAGGAGACGCTGCTCATCGGTTCCGCCACCATGCGGCCGCTGATCGAAGCCCTGATCCCCGGCATCCACGTGGTCACGCGGCCGCGCCTGTCCAAATTGTCCTTCGCGGGCGAGAAGAAGGTGTCGCGCCTGCCGCGCCGCTCGGCCATCGTCGCCTTCTCGGCCGAGGAGGTCTACGGCATCGCCGAGCTGATCCGCCGCCAGAGCGGCGGCGCGGCGGTGGTGCTCGGCGCCCTCTCGCCCCGCACCCGCAACGCGCAGGTCGAGCTCTTCCAGAACGGCGATGTGGATTACCTGATCGCCACCGACGCCATCGGCATGGGTCTCAATCTCGACGTGGACCATGTGGCCTTCGCGTCCGACAAGAAATTCGACGGGTTCCAGTTCCGCAAGCTGAACAACCCGGAGCTGGCCCAGATCGCCGGCCGGGCCGGGCGCTACATGCGCGACGGCACCTTCGGCTCCACGGCGCGCTGCCCGCCTTTCGACGCGGAAACCGTCGAGGCCCTCGAGAATCACGTCTTCGATCCGGTGCGCATTCTGCAATGGCGCAACCCGGATCTCGAATTCTCTTCGCTCGCCCGCCTGCGCGATTCGCTTGGCGCCCAGCCGCGGGAGCACGGTCTCGTGCGCGCGCCGACGGGCGAGGACGTGGCGGCCCTCGAGGTCCTGGTGCGGGAAGACGACATTCAGGCCATGGCCCGCTCGCAATTTGCCGTCGAGCGCCTCTGGCAGATCTGCCAAGTGCCGGATTATCGGAAGGTTTCCCCGCAGACCCATGCGGATCTGGTCGGCCAGCTCTATCGTTTCCTGATGAAGGACGGGGCCATTCCGGCCGATTGGTTCTCCCGCCATCTGTCCGCCATGGACCGGACCGACGGGGATATCGATACCCTCTCCAACCGCATCGCCCAGGTCCGGACCTGGTCCTTCGTCGCCAATCGTCCCGACTGGTTGAAGGATCCAGAGCATTGGCAGGATGTTGCGCGTCAGGTAGAGGACAAGCTATCGGATGCGCTCCATGAACGTCTCGCCCAAAGGTTCATCGACCGGAGGACGAGCGTTCTCATGCGGCGCTTGAGAGAGAACAAGATGCTCGAAGCGGAAATTACGACCACCGGCGACGTCACCGTCGAGGGTCAGCACATCGGTCACCTGCACGGCTTCCATTTCGTGCCCGATCCCCAGGCCGACACCACGGAGGCCAAGACCCTGCGCAACGCCGCCAGCAAGGCGTTGGCCGGCGAGATCGAGGCGCGGGCGGACAGGTTCGCCGAAACCCCCGATACCCTGCTCGTCCTGTCGAACGACGGCACGGTGCGCTGGATGGGCGATCCGGTGGCGAAGCTGGAGCCGGGCGACAAGCTGTTCGAGCCGCGGGTGCGCATCCTCTCGGACGAGCATCTGACGGGTCCTGCCCGCGAGAAGGTCGACATCCGCCTGCGGGCCTGGCTGAAGGCCTATATCGTGCGCCTCCTCGGCCCCCTGCTGCAGCTGGAAAGCAGCGTTGAGCTGACGGGCCTTGCCCGCGGCATCGGCTTCCAGATCGGCGAGGCGCTGGGCGTGCTCGAGCGCGCGAAGGTGCTCAACGACGTGCGCAGCCTCGACCAGGATGCCCGCGCGTCCCTGCGCAAGGCCGGAATCCGCTTCGGCGCCTATCACCTTTACCTGCCGGCCCTGCTGAAGCCGGCGCCCCGGGTGCTGGCGACCCAGCTCTGGGCGCTGCAGAACGGCGGCCTCGAGCAGAAGGGCATCGACGAGATCGCCCATCTTGCCCAATCCGGCCGTACCTCGATTCCGGTCGATCCGGAAATCGGCCACGGGCTCTACCGTGCCGCCGGCTTCCGCGTTCTCGGCGGCCGGGCCGTGCGCGTCGACATCCTGGAGCGCCTGGCCGACCTGATCCGTCCCGCCATCGCCTATCGTCCGGGCATCACCCCCGGCGAGCCGCCGGCCGGTGCCGCCGATGGCGAGGGCTTCGTTCCGACGGTCGCCATGACCTCTCTCGTCGGCTGCGCCGGCGAGGATTTCGCCACCATCTTGAAATCCCTCGGTTACGTGATGGACCGCCGGCCCGGCCCCGCCATCACCGTGCCGTTGGTGGAGGCACCGAAGCCGGTCGAGCCTCAGGCCGCTCCGGCCGAGGGTGAGACTGCCGCTTCGGCGGAGGAAGCACCGGCTGAAACGTCGGAGGCCAGCGTTGCGACCGAGGAGGTCGGCGCCGTGGCCGTCGAGGCTCCCGAGGCATCGGTGTCCGAGCAGGAGCTGGAGACGAGCGCTTCGGAGGCCCTGTCTTCGCCCGAAGGTCAGGCTCTGGCTCCCTCCGAGGCGACCGCCGAGGCATCCGCCACCGAGACGCCTGCTGCCGAGACCGCTGTCGCTGAGACCCCCGCTGCTGAGACCCCTGCCGAGCCCGAAGCGATCGAGGTTTGGTGCCAAGGCCGGCGCCATCACGAGGGCGGGCAGGCCCGCCATGGCCGCGATGCCCGCGGTGGTCGTCATGAGCGCGGCGAGCGATCTGCGGAGCGCGGCGAGCGGCCCGATCGTGGAGACCGTCGCCCCCGCCATGGGGCCAACCAAGGCAACCAGGGCGAGCAGCCCGCCGGCGAGCGCCGTCCGCGTCCGGAGCGCCGTGAGGCGCAAGGGGAGGGCGGCCGTCCGCAGAACCGTCCGCCGCGCGGTCCGGGTCGCGGTGAAGAGCGTCGCGACGACCGTCGCGGCCCGCGTCCCGACAAGCGCCAAGACAATCGCTCGGACAACCGCCGTGACGGCGGGCATGAGCGCCGCGAGAAGCAGCCGGATCCGAATTCGCCCTTCGCCAAGCTGCTGGCCCTCAAGGCCCAGCTCGAGGACAGCAAGAAGTGAGGCTGTGACGCCGATGCGCGAGGACCGGCAGCGGCTCGACAAGTGGCTGTGGTTCGCGCGCTTTGCGAAGACCCGGACGCTGGCCGCCAAGCTCGTCACGAGCGGCTTCGTCCGGCTCAACGGCCAGCGCACCGACAACGCCGCCAAGGCGGTCGCGATCGGCGACGTGGTCACCGTCGCCTTGGCCCGGACGACCCTCGTGGTCCGGATCGAGGGCCTCGGCGAGCGCCGGGGTCCTGCAACGGAAGCAAGGCAGCTCTACGCCGATCTCAACCGGGACAACGCGGCGCTTGTCAGCGACCGCGACAACGGCTAGAGCGGCGGCGCTAGCGCATCGTGCGGAAAAGTGGGATCCGATTTTCCGCGCCGAACGATGCGCCAGCCAAGAGAAGGAGCATCGGAAATGACCCCAAAAGTGGGTCCACTTTTGGGTCCGATGCTAGCACCCTATACCGAGAAGAGACCCGCGAAGGACCGTTCATGACCTACGTCGTCACTGAAAATTGCATCAAGTGCAAATACATGGACTGCGTCGAGGTGTGCCCGGTCGACTGTTTCTACGAGGGCGAGAACATGCTCGTCATCCATCCCGACGAATGCATCGATTGCGGTGTCTGCGAGCCGGAATGCCCCGCCGAGGCGATCAAGCCCGATGCCGAGCCGGGCCTCGAGCAATGGCTCAAGCTCAATGCCGATATGGCCAAGAGCTGGCCGAACATCACCATCAAGAAGGATGCGCCCGCCGACGCGAAGGAATTCGACGGCGTCGCGGGCAAATTCGAGGCCCACTTCTCGTCCAATCCCGGCGAGGGAGACTAAGGTCTCAGGGCGCGGGAGACCAAGGTCCAGGCTTCGGCGAGACCGGGCTCCCTTTACGCTGTGCGTTGAAATATTTTTGCTTTTTCGGCCGGACTGTGATAGGGTCCGCAAATGCCGTCGCTTGCGCTCAAGCCGTGCACCGTCCTCGCAGACCGGCGGTTCACATAATGAAGCAAAGATTCGCGTCCTTTGACTTAAGGGAGCGTCGCTGCCTGGGTCAAGGGCATGAGCGTGTTTAAGCGCTGGCTTACATCAGGGAGAAGAGCGGAATAGTCAAGTTCCGTAACACTCAAATTGTATCCTCGTTCTCCCGGGAACCCTGCCCGGCGGAACCACAGTTTCCTCGCATCAAGCGAGGACCATGCAAGGAGGCCTCTCTCGCATGACAACCGCTAAGAAGTCCGCCCAGAGACTTGGGTTCAAGTCCGGTGAAGCGATCGTTTATCCCGCTCACGGTGTCGGCCGCATCACGGCCATCGAAGAGCAGGAAATCGCGGGGTTCAAACTGGAGCTTTACGTGGTCTCCTTCGACAAGGACAAGATGGTCCTTCGGGTGCCCACCGGCAAGGCGACCAGCGTCGGCATGCGCAAGCTTGCCGAACCGGCTCTGATTCAAAAGGCTCTGGACGTGCTGACGGGTCGTGCCCGCGTGAAGCGCACCATGTGGTCGCGTCGCGCGCAGGAATACGAGGCCAAGATCAATTCCGGCGACCTGATCTCCGTCACGGAAGTCGTGCGCGACCTCTACCGCTCCGAGGCCCAGCCCGAGCAGTCCTACAGCGAGCGCCAGCTCTATGAATCCGCTCTCGACCGCGTCGTGCGCGAGATCGCTGCGGTGAACAAGATCACGGATACGGAGGCCCTGAAGCTGATCGAGCAGAGCCTCGCCAAGTCGCCGCGCCGCGCCAAGGGCGCCGAGGCGGAAGCCGAGGGCGAGGGTGACGACCTTCAGGAAGAGGCCGCCTAATCCCAGGCGTCACTCCCAATCGTTCAAAAGCCCGGCGCCAGCCGGGCTTTTTTGTGTCCGATGCCTTGTTTTTCGGCAGCCCAAATCTATTTTGCAGAACTTGGCTGTTAGAGGTGAACTTTTTCCGGCCTCGCTCGTTGTGTCTCTGCCAAGGGAGAGCACACAATGGGAGAAATCTCAGGGGTTCGCCGCCGGTTCGTCCGCGCTGCCATGAATGCGCCTTTTCTCGAAAGAGAAGAGGAGCACCTGCTTGCCGTGCGGTGGAAGGACAACCGCGACGAGGCGGCGCTTCATCAACTGACCGCTGCCCATATGCGCCTCGTCATCGCGCTGGCAGCCCGCTTCCGCCATTACGGCCTTCCCATGGCCGACCTCGTCCAGGAGGGCCATGTGGGCCTTCTCGAAGCCGCCGCCCGGTTTGAGCCTGAACGGGAAGTGCGCTTCTCGACCTATGCGACCTGGTGGATCCGTGCCTCCGTGCAAGATTACATCCTTCGCAATTGGTCAATCGTTCGCGGTGGAACGAGTTCCGCCCAGAAAGCGCTTTTCTTCAATCTGCGCCGCCTGCGCGCCCGCCTGACCCGTGGCGGCGAGGAGCGCATCTCGTCGGAAGTGCATGCGAAGATCGCCGAGGCGATCGGCGTGTCGAAGGCGGATGTGGCCCTGATGGATGCCCGCCTCTCCGCGCCCGACACCTCCCTCAATGCGCCGGTCCTCGACGCCGATTCGTCGAATTCCGCCGAACGCGTCGAGTTCCTCGTCGACAACAGCCCGTTGCCGGACGAGAGCGTTACCGACGTGATCGACACCGAACGCCGCGTGCGCTGGCTGCAGCAGGCCCTCGAAGTGCTCAACGAGCGGGAATTGCGCATCCTGCGCGCGCGCCGCCTCGACGACGAGCAGGTGACCCTGGAATTCCTGGGCGACAGGCTCGGGATCTCGAAGGAGCGCGTCCGTCAGATCGAGAACCGGGCTTTGGAAAAGCTCAAGCGCGCCCTGGTGGAACGG
Organism: Microvirga ossetica; assembly: GCF_002741015.1. Classification (NCBI taxonomy): domain Bacteria; kingdom Pseudomonadati; phylum Pseudomonadota; class Alphaproteobacteria; order Hyphomicrobiales; family Methylobacteriaceae; genus Microvirga; species Microvirga ossetica. Next base: position 3,054,228 of record NZ_CP016616.1, read on the forward strand.
TACCCCCAGGCATCCGGCGCCTTCGTCTGAGACCTCGGTATCCCGACACGGGTTTCATCGGCGGAGCGGTCAACCGCTCCGCCGTTTCGCTTTATTCCACGACGATCTTGTAGCGCTCGCCCACGGCCAGGGATGCGTTGCGATCGAGCCCGTTCAGCAGGAGGAAGCGCTCCAGGGGACGATCCACCGGCATCCGGGCGGCGAGGGTTTGCGGGGTATCGCCGCGCTGGGCGGTGACGATCTGCAGCTTGAGCGGCCGGATCCGCCGCGCTTCGTCCGGCTGAACCTGCCGGACGCTGTTGAGAGTCTGCTGGAAGATCCCTTCCAGATCCGACTTGTTGCCGCGGGTGGCCATGATCAGGCGATAGGTGGTGTTGCCGATCCGGATGGCAGAGAGGCGGAAGGTCCATTCCTTGCCGTTGGACAGGGCCGTGACCATGGGCAGGCCGTTCACGGTGGTGGTGGTCAGCGACCCGGGCTCGATGGTGTCGGTCCAGGTCGAGCGCAGCACATCCTCGAGGCTCTGCCCGTCCGGCGTGTCTGCGGCATCGAAGAGAAGGCGCCGCTCGCCGTCGCTGGAGGCTCCGAGCACGGCCTGGGATGTGTTCTCCAGGGTAAAGCTCTCGGGCGCCTCGAAGGCAACGCCAAGGCGCGAATGGATGAAGCGGCGGCCCTTCACCACGCCGTCGGCCGGATCGTCGCCATAGGCGAGCCCGTCGAGGTCCGTCATGTAGACGAGGCGCCCCGTCTCCCCGGTTCCCTGTATCCCGGAGCGCCGCGCAGCCTGCAACGCCCGCGCCACACGGTCGTCGGTGCGCGGATGCGAGGCATTCCGTTCCGTCGTCGAGCCGTCCGAGCTCGTGCCCGAGCGGCCGAGGGCCGTCAGGAAGCGGGGGGCGCCGTAGGGGTCGAAGCCCGCACGGGCCAGAACCTTCACGCCCATCTGGTCCGCCTCGAGCTCCTGCGCCCGCGAGAAGCTCGCCAGCGCGGACCGCGCCTGGCTTTGCGCCACGGCGGCCTCCTCGGCATCGTTCAGCACGTTCTCGGCCACGCGCTCGATCAGGTCGGAGCGGGCCTGCAGCTCGCTGCGCTGCGAGGCATGGCGAAGCGTGACGTGGGCGATCTCGTGCGAGAGAACCGCCGCCACCTCGGACGTATCGTTGGCGAGCGCCAGGAGCCCGCGCGTCACGTAGAGGCGGCCGTTGGGAAGGGCGAAGGCATTGACCACCGGCGAGTTGAGGATCGTCACCTGGAAGGTCTCGTCCGGCCGGTCGGTGGCCATGACCAGCCGGTTCGTCACGTCGGTCAGCATCTGCTGGAGCTGCGGCGCGCGGCCTTCGCCGCCGAAAGCCCGCACCAGACGGACATGGTCGCGGTCCCGGTCCGGGCCGAGGACCCGCGGCGCATTGGCGGGGAGCGAGACATCGCCGCCGAAGCTCGTGCAGCCGGCGAGACAAGCCGCAAGCACGATGCTGCCGAGGATGGGGCTCATGCATCGGGCCCAAAAGTGGACACCACTTTTGGGATCTATCCGATGCTTGCTCTTTACGCTGGCGCATCGCTGAGCGCGGAAAACCGGGTCCACTTTTCCGCACGATGCGCTAGCTGTTCGACGTGTTGTGCTCATGCTCGTTCATCGTGGCAGGCGGTCACCCTCAAGACGCTCAATCATTTCCGGTATGACAATGGAGAAAGCCGTCCCTTGCCAAGGCTGCAAAATGCCTCGGGCCCTGATCCGCCGTCCCTTGAGCGCCTCGGCGCCCATGCCGCGATCCGACATCCGTTTCCAGGTCTTCCGAGGAATGATGATCGTGAAGTCTTCTGCCCAGAGCCCCCCGAAGTTCAAATAGGTGCGTTGCGTGCGCTCGCCGATGCTTCTGATGCGACCTTCGACCAGCACGAAACGACCGGCCCGGTCGCGCAGGCGCTCCGGCTGACTGACATCCAGGGGCTTATAGCGGTCATCCGCCCAAACACCAAGGCGTCGTTCGCGGGCAAAAGCCTCGAGGGGCAGCAATTCCGGCTGGCAGAAAACCTCGTCGATGCCCGGGTCGACGATGGCGAGGCCCGCTTCGACCAGCGTCCGGCTCCAATCGGGTGCCGCCGGCTCCTCCGACAGCCGGATGCGTACGGAAACCCGGTTCCACCGATCGGGCGTTCCCGATGACGCCTCCACGCGAAGCGACCGGTCGATTCGCGCGCGCAGCCAGGAGAGGGCCATATCCCGATGCGGCGGCTCGTCCGGCAAGCGGATTCCCGACAGCTTGGCCAAACGGCCGGAGGCGAGGTTGAGATCGCCCTCGGGCGTCAGGTCCTGCAGCCGGTCGGGCTGCGTCAGTGCGAGACAACCCGGTTCGCCCTGCGCGCGCTGCGCCAGGGCCGGAGATGAGATCGCCCAGAGGCTCGCAGCCAGAACAATGCGCAGGGTGGTTCCCGTCATGAGACGGAATCATATCCGGTCCGGAGAAAACGGCTACGCTTCAGAGGTTTCCTACCAGCGGATCACCACGACCGTCTGGCTGCCGTTGCCGAGTTCGACCGCCTCGGTGCCTTGCGCCTTGCGGTCCTGCTCCTTCGCGTTCTCGACGATTTCGACCTCTTCCACATGCGCGGCGAAGGCCTCGTCCACCTCGGCCACACAAAGCAGGGTGTCGGGAGGAAGATTCTGAACCTGCCTGAGAAAATCGCGAAGCGTCTGCGCCATGATCGGCCTCCGGTTGCCTTCACCAACCGGTCCGAGGAAGGCGGGTTCCGTGGTCGCTCCTTCGGATGCCCCTGCGAGATCGTAAGCCGACAAGCCTCTGGAATGCCCCACCCGACCGTGCTAAATCCCGCCTCTCAAGCGGTCCCGTAGCTCAGCAGGACAGAGCAGCGGTTTCCTAAACCGAAGGTCGGAAGTTCGAGTCTTCCCGGGATCGCCAGTCTTTTCCAAATATCCTGTGCCTATCTCCCCATCCGCGCGACGGCAGCCTTGGCGTCGTCGAGGTCGGGGGCGTCGATGTGGCGGTAGCGGGCCTGGACGAGGCCGAAGAGGCCGAAGGCGAGGAGGCCGAGCGCCGTGAGGGCCAGGAGCACCCAGCCATAGGGCTGCTGCTGCAGCGCCTGAAGCGCGCCGCCAAGGCCGTGTGCCTCCGACGAGGAGGCGTGAAGGGCGGCAAGGCCCAGGAAGCCGCCGATCAGGAGGAAGACCACGCCGCGGGCGGCAAAGCCCGCGCGGCCAAGGCTGCAGATCCATGTCCGCTTGTCGGCAGGCAGCGACAGCCGTTCCGCCACGTTGCCGCGCCACGCCTTGACGAGAAAGGCAAGGCCCGCTCCTGCGACCGCGAGGCCGACGAGGCCCACAAGCCATTGGCCGAAGGGCTGGCTCATGAGCTAGGCCGTCCAGTCCTGGGCCGCCCGGTCCTCGCTGCCGCCCGAGCCGCGTCCGAGGGCGAGGTTGAGGGCCGAGAGCGCAAGGCCGGCATAGATGAACCCGCCGATCAGATGCGCGCCACGCACGCCCCAGCCCTTCATGTCGGAGCCGCGACGGTCGGCATCGGTCAGGGCCTCCAGAATCCGCCAGGCGCAGAAGCCGAACAGGCCGAGCGCGATCAGGATCAGCCAGAACTGGCCGAAGGGCTGCGCGAGCACGGTCTGGAGCGCGCCGCGGCTGCCCTCCGTCCGTCCGCCGGATCCGATGGCGGCGAGGAGGGCAAGCGCCCCGACGAGGCAATAGACCACGCCCCGCGCGCCGTAGCCCAATCGGGCAAAGGTCTCGACGGGATTGCGGACGGGATCGGGCATGGGATTGCGGCTCCTTTGTGTTGCTGGTGAACCGCCAAGCCTTCTCGGATGTTCCCTGACCGAACGGTCCGGCCGGGCACGGATCAGGGCGGTCGGCCTGGAACGGATGCGCTCTGCTGGCGCCAGATCGTGAGCAGGGCCGCCATCAGGACCGGACCGAGGAAAAGGCCGATCAGGCCGAAGGTCTCAAGGCCGCCGAGAATGCCGAGCAGGGTCCACAGGAAGGGCAGGCGAACCGCTCCGCCGATCAGAGCCGGCTGCACGAGATTATCGCCGATCAGCATGACCGCGGCACCCCATCCCACGATGGCGGCGGCCGCGAGGATCGGCCCGCCGGTCAGGACCAGCGCCACGGCGGCGGTGCCGAAGGCGATCCAGGCGCCCAGGGGCAGCATCGCGAAGGCGGCGGTGAGGATCGCGAACAGGGCGGCGTTGGGAACGCCGGCGACCAGGTAGCCGATGCCGATGAGAATGCCCTCGCCGACGGCCACGAGGATGGTGCCGTTCACCGTGCCGCGCACGGCGGCAGCCATGCTTTCCGCCAAGCGCTCGCCCGGATGCCCGAACCAGCGGTCGATGACGGCCAGGACGTGATGGCCGATCTCGTCGCCGCTGCGCAGCAGGATGAAGAGGGTCAGGAAGGTCAGGAAGGCGTGCAGCAGATGCGAGATCAGCGCCCCGCCCAGGGTTTTCGACCATCCGGTCACGGTCTCGCCGTCGATGCCGCTCAGGAGTTCTCCTGCGGATTGCGGCCGTCCCAGATGGGCTTGCCACCAAGCCGCGAGTTGATCGCCGACGAGCGGCAGACGATGAACCCAGTCGGGCGCCGGCAGGCCGTTCTGCTGAAGGTTCGTCAGCCATTGCAGCGCGAACTGACCCTCGCGGCCGATCTCGGTGAGCGCGAGGGCGATGGGAACGAGGAGGAGGATGGCAAGACAGGCCGTCACGAGCAGCGGCGCCGCGATGCGCGATCCCCCGAAGCGGGCCTGTACCCGGCGATAGAGCGGCCAGACGCTGATGGCGATGATCACCGCCCAGCCGAGGGTGATGAGATAGGATTGGATCATCCACAGCGTCAGCGCCAGAAGGAGCGCCGCGCCGACGAAGCGCGTCGTCCGGCGCTTTCGCGCGTTGGGCGCGCTGTCCGATGGTGGCGGGGGAGGAGCTTCGACGCGCTCTTGCATAGTCGAGGAATCTAGACCCGCGATCGCGCCCGCCAATGCCGGTCAGCCGGGGTGCGACCGCGAGAGCAGGTCCTCCACGAGCGGAGGCACCGAGAGCAGAAGCAGCAACGCCGCGAAAGGCAGCGAGAAGAGCAGGCCGATCCGGTCGAACCCGATGGCGCCGATGACGCCGCCGATGAAGAAAGAACACAGCAGCAGGACGAGGAGCCGCAGCTTGCCGCGGTCCGCGAGGACGCGATCCGCCTTGCTCTTGTCCCGGTTCCAATAGGCGAGCTTGCCGAGCTCGATCCCGATATCGGTGACGATGCCGGTCACGTGGGTGGTGCGCATGCGCGCGCCGGAGATCTTGGTGACGGTGGCGTTCTGCAAACCCATGATGAAGCACAGGAGTGGCACCGCGACCGCGACGAAGCCCGGCGAGGGCTGGGCGAGCCAGCCGAGGATGCCGAAGCCGAGGAGCAGCAGCGCCTCGAGCGCCAGGGGCATGGCGAAGCGGCTGTGCAGGCTGTGGCGGCGGCCCCAGTTGATCAGGATGGCGGAGCAGGCGGCACCGAGGACGAAGGGCAGAAAGGCCGCAAAGCCAAGTCCCACAACGCCGAGCGCTCCCAGAGCCAGATTGTCGGCCATGGACGAGAGAATCCCGGACATGTGCGAGGTGTAATGGCCGACAGCGAGGAAGCCGCCAGCATTGATCGCGCCGGCCACGAAGGTCAGCACCAGGCCGAGCAGCGTGTCGGCCGCATCGGAGCGCTCGGAGGCGGCGATGCCCTTCACCGACCGGACGGAGCGGGTGGTGAGGCTGTGCTGCTGTCGGATTGTCGGCGGCCCGTTCATCGCGACCAGTCTAGGGCCGATCCCTCGACTCAGCCAAGGCCTAGGGCCGCGCGATCTCCGGCTACTCCACGATGCCGATCGCGGCAGAAGCGCGCCGCTCCATGGGCGGAATGCGGAACGTCTTGACGATCTCGGCATCGCCAATGGGTTCGGCGAGCGAGTTGCCGCCGACGAAGACCTGGATCGTGCCGGCCTCGACGAGATAGGTGCCGTCGTCGAGATGGAAGCCGAGCGATTCGACCGGCACCTGCAGGGTCACCCGCTTCGCCTCGCCGGGCTTGAGGGCGATCTTCTCGAAGGCCTTCAATTCGCGCAAGGGGCGGCTGCGGCTCGCCACCGGATCGCGGGTATAGAGCTGCACCACCTCCTGGCCGTCGCGCGCACCGGTGTTCTTCACGGTCACCGAGACCTCCAGCGTCTCACCTTCGCCGATCTGCTTCTGGGCGATCGCCGTGTCGGAATAGGCGAACTGGGTGTAGCTCAGGCCCCAGCCGAACGGGTAGAGCGGCGTGATCGCCTCGTCGATGTAATGCAGGGTGAAGCGGTTGTTCGGCAGGGTCGGCCGGCCGGTGGGCAAGCGGTTGTAGTAGATCGGCATCTGGCCCGTGGCGCGCGGCCAGGTGACGGGCAGCTTGCCGCTTGGGCTCACGTCGCCGAACAGCACGTCGGCCACCGCGGGGCCCGCCTCCGTGCCCGGATACCAGGTCATCAGGATCGACGGGAAGCTCTCGGCCACCGGCCCCAGCACCTGCGGACGGCCGCCCACGATCACGAGGGCGACCGGCTTGCCGGTCCCGGCGAGCGCTTCCAGCACCTCGATCTGCTTGCCGTTGAGCTCCATATGGGCGCGGGACGCAGCCTCGCCGGAGAGTTCCTGCGGCTCGCCGAAGACGGCGATCACGAAATCCGATCGCTTCGCCGCGTCAACGGCCGCCTGCAGGCCCTCCGTGTTGCGGCAGAACAGGTCGCAGGCAGGAGCATGATGCACGGCAATGCCGGCTCCTTCGGCACGGCGACGGATGCCTTCGAGGATCGAGACGCTGTCCTCCTTGTGCCCGCGCGCCGCGTGCGGGCCCATCTGGTCGTGGGGCGCATCGGCGAGGGGGCCGACCACTGCAACGGAGCGGACGCTCGACGGGATCGGCAGCACGTCGCCGCGGTTCTGCAGCAGCACGAAGGTCTCGCGCGCCACCTCGCGGGCGGCTTGGCGCGATTCCGGCGACGGGAAGGCGCTGTCGAGATGGGACGTATCGATGTCCGGACGGTCGAACAGGCCCATGCGGAACTTGGTGCGCAGCACGCGGCGGACCGACTCGTCGATCACGCTTTCCGGCACCCGGCCGGCGCGCACCTCGTCGGGTAGGTGCTTGATGTAGAGCAGGCCCATCATGTCCATGTCGACGCCGGCGAGGATCGCCTTGCGCGCGGCCTCGGCGCCGTCCGCCGCAATGCCGTGGTTGATGAGTTCGCCGATGCCGACCCAGTCGGAGGTGACGAAGCCGTCGAAGCCCCATTGCTTGCGCAGCACATCGGTCAAAAGCCAGGGATTGGCCGTCGAGGGCTCGCCGTTGAGCGCGTTGAAGGCGGCCATGAAGCTCGCCGTGCCGGCCTCCACGGCGGCGCGGAAGGGCGGCAGATAGGTGTCGTACATTTCCGCGCGGGGAATGTAGGTGGTGTCGTAGTCGCGTCCGCCCTGGGGCGCGCCATAGCCCGCGAAATGCTTCGCCGCAGCAGCCAGGCCTCCCTTGCGGAAACCTTCGACGCGGGCCGCGGTGAGAGCAGCCCCCAGCGTGGGATCCTCGCCGAAACCTTCGACGATGCGGCCCCAGCGGCTGTCGCGCGAAAGATCCGCCATCGGCGCGAAGGTCCAGTTCACGCCCACATAGGCCGCTTCCTTGGCGGCCCATTCCGAGGCGAACCGCGAGATGCGCGGGCTGAAGGCGGCGGCCTCTCCCAAGGGAAGCGGGAACTGCGTGCGGAAGCCGTGCAGCACGTCGAGCCCGAAGAGCGGCGGGATCTTGAGACGGCTCTGGCGTGCAAGGGCCTGGGCGCGGGCCACGTCCGGCGCGCTGTTGAAGTTGAGGAGAGCGCCGGCCTTGCCCTCCGAGATGTCCTCCCAGCGCAGCGGCGGGCCATGGGAGACAAGGTTCAGCTGGCCGACCTTCTCCTCCAGGGTCATCTGGGCGAGGAGCTCGTTCACACGGCGTTCGATCGCTTCCTGGGCTCCCGCCATCGGGAGAAATGTGGCCGTCATAGCCAAGGCAAGGGTCAGTTGCGTCAAGCCAGGGACATCAGAAAGCCGCACAATTATCTCCTTTATCGGGCACTAACACTTTATTGCGAGGCCGTGCTCGCTTGCCGTCCGGATTGCGTTAGCCAAGATAGGCGTTGCAAGTGGCGTCTGGGGGGCGCCAGGTCAATTCATATTTTCGAAAAGCGGATTCCTTTGCTGCCCGTCTCGCTGAAGCTGACCCTCCTGACCCTGTCCTGCGCCCTGATCATGTCGGGTTTCGGGTTGGCGGTGTCTGCCTATGTCAGAAGCTCCGCTCTCGTTGCAGCCACGACAGGGCTGTTCCTTTTGCTCGCCGCCGGGGCTCCGCTGCTGATCGGGCGGCAGATCAGGCAGGCTCTTCGGGAGCGTGACGACAGCCCGTCCGACGATTTCTCGGTGTTCGACGAGGTGACGGTCGCCTCCTTCGACCTGCCTGTCGCCGAATTGCCGCCTTTCGGCGAGTTTTCCGCTTTCGAGGAAACGCCCGCGCCGGACGAGGACGAGGCCCTGCGCCGCATGCAGAAGGCACAGGCCGTCGATCGCCTGCGCGACGGCATCACCCACGACCTCAACAACAAGCTGATGGTGATCGGCGCCAATATCGATGCGGCGGCGCGCCAGCTGAAGGATCAGCCGATCCTGCAGCGCAAGCTGCTGTCGGCGCTTGTCGCTGCCGATCAGGCTGCCAAGCTCATCGCGCAATCGACAGCTTTCGCCCGGCAGGGCGAATCCAAGCTGCAATACGTGAACATCTCGGAACAGGTGGGCTCGGTGGCCGACCTGATGAGCCGGTCGCTCCTGCGCGACACGGTCGAGCTGCGCCTGTCGCTCGCAGACGATCTCTGGTCCATCGAGGCCAATCCCGATGACGTCCAGACCGCCATCGTAACCTTGAGCGCCCATGTTCGCGATGCCCTGCCGCAGGGCGGCACCATCACGCTCGAGGCCCGCAACGTGCAGGTCGAGAAGGGCTCGCTTCCGGACCTGACGCGGGAGGGAGAGTTCGTTCAGCTCACGATCCGCAGCGCCGGGCCGGACGAGGAGCGGCAGACGGCTTCATCGATCGAGCTGGAGCCGAGCTTCGCCCTGCGCGACCTGGACCTGTCGTCTTGGTTGTCCCTGCGCCAGAGCCTGCATTTCCTGCAGGGCCTGGGCGGCGCCTCGGAAGTACGCCGGGACGGAGCAGGTACCGCCATCGTTCTCTATCTGCCGCGGGCCGACGCCGCCACCCTGCTGCCGGCCGGCGCCGTGAGCGAGGACGATCCGGCGGAGGAGAGCGTGCCCAACCACACGGAAATCCTGGTGGTGGACGACGAGCTCGAAGTGGCGCTCGCCCTGCAATCGACACTCGAGGAATTCGGCTACGTGACCAGCATCGCGACCGATGCCGCACAGGCCGTAAAAAGCCTGAGCATGCGCAGGCCTTCCCTCGTCCTGGCGGATGTGGCCATGCCCGGCACGATGAACGGCGTCATGCTGGCGCGCGAGGTGCGTCAGACCTTCCCGAGCCTGCCGGTGCTGCTGATCACGGGCAATCCCGTCGTCGCCGGCGAGGACAGCGAATTTCCGCTCCTGCAGAAGCCGATCCTGAGCCGCGATCTGCATGCGGCGATCCAGCGGCATCTGAGCGTGCGCAACGAGGACGACAACAAGGTCATCCCCCTGTTCCCGCGCGCATCGAGGCGTGTGCGCTGAAGCTTCCACACCCGGGAGTCCTCAATGATGGATCGCCGGATCTTCCTCGGCCTGCTCGCGGCTGTTGGCGCCGCTGCACCGCTCCGGTGGGGCCAAGCCCTGGCCGCCGATCCTGTTCCGGCAGCCAGGAACGTGGTGCTCGTGCACGGGCTGTTCGCCGATGGATCGTGCTGGACTGAAGTTATTCCGCGCCTGCAGGCGGTCGGGCTCAACGTCACATCCATTCAAAACCCTTTGACGACGCTCGATGAGGCCGTTGCGGCAACCCAGCGTGTGCTGGCACGGCAGGAAGGGCCGACCGTCCTGGTCGGACATTCCTTCGCAGGCATGATCGTCACGGAAGCGGGCGTTGATCCAAAGATATCGGCGCTCGTCTATGTGGCGGCGCGGGCGCCCGATGCCGGCGAGGATTACGCGGCTCTCGCCATGCAGTATCCGACGCCGCCTGCGACGGCAGGCATCGTCTATGACGGCGATGAGGGCCGGCTCAGCGAGGCCGCGTTCCTGCGCGATTTCGCGGGCGACCTGCCGGAGGCGCGAGCGAAGGTGCTCTACGCCGTGCAGGAGCCGTTTCACAAGGCGCTGCTGGCCGGCAGGACGAAGCAGGCGGCCTGGCGGTCGAAGCCGAGCTTTTATGCGGTCTCCACCCAGGATCGGACGATCAATCCCGACCTGCAGCGCTTCATGGCCAAGCGGATGGGCGCGGAAACGATCGAGGTGAAGGCGAGCCATCTCTCCCTCATCTCGCAGCCTGAGATCATCGCCGCGCTGATCCTGAAGGCGGCAGGTCGTTAACGCGTTCAACATCTCCTGCCAGCACTGCGGCAGAGAGTGAAATCACGGCGTTCCGAGCTGCATCGGCAAGCGCCGCGAACAGCCGCTGATGCGGTTTCTTCCAGACCAGAAGCTCGGGATGCCATTGCACGCCGAGCAGGAACGGAGCTGTCTCGCTCTCGATCGCCTGCACGATGCCGCTCTCGTCACGCGCAGCGATCCTCAGGTTTCGCCCGAGCCGGTCGACCGACTGGTGATGAAGCGCATTCACCAAGCAGGGATTGCAGCGCAGGATACGATCGAGGCGCGACCCGGATTCGACGGACACCGTCTTGCGCGGCAGGACCGTGCGCATCTTCGGCGCCTGCACATAGACTTCGTAGATATCGGTGTGAAGCGTGCCGCCGAGCGCCACGTTGATCATCTGCGAGCCGCGGCAGATGCCGAGCACGGGAAGGCTTGCGGGAATGGCCGCCTTGAGCAGGCCCAGCTCCATCTTGTCGCGCTCGGGATCGATGCGCACGTCGGGCAGAACCTGCCCGCCGTAGATCTCTGCGCCGATATCGTCGCCGCCGCCGATGACGAGGCCCTGCAGCGGCTCTGACGGCATCGGATCCCCGGGCATGATACGGACCGAGCGCGCGCCGGCGCGGGCGAGCGCCAGCCGGTGCATCAGGTAGCTGCGCCAACCGCCGCGCCGGGACGTGGTGACGCCGATGAGGGGGCGCGTCATGATCGTAGGACCTGCTCCGCTACGTTGGCCCAGCTCTTGTCCTCGCCTTCGAAGGACAGGAAGGCCGCGCCGAAGGCGTCGAGCCGCTCGCGGTCGGCGGCGAGGCGCTCCACGCAGACCCACCGATTCCAGTCCGGCGCGATGCTCCAGCCGGGATCGCTCAGGCGGGCATCGGGCAGGCGGTAGTGAAAGGTGGGCCGCCCGTTGATCTTCTCGTTCGGAAGCACTGCGCGCACGCGCGTCTCGTCGAAGTAATGCAGCAGCGGCAGAAGATCGAGATCGCGGTTCCGGGTCGGATTGAAGGCGAGATAGTCGTCGATGAAGGCAGCTATGTCCGGCCAATAATTTGGCGATGCGATCCTGCGCACGTATTCGGTGGGAAAGGGATCGGCGAAACCGAGGAGGTTGCGCGTTGCATCCGGCGAGGCCTCGCGCCGGAGCCATGAATTGAGCAGCGCGAAGCTCTTCATGAAAGCCGTGACAGTGGCTGCATCCAGCCGCGGGGCTTCCGGATTGAAATGCAGGCCGAAGGCGTAGACAAGCGCGTCCTGCGTCCCCTTGGCGCCGACCCCGCGCAGGATCGTCAGGATGCGGTTGATCTCCTGCAGCCGGTCGAGCGGAATCGGTGCGGTGACGAGTTCGCACGGGACGAGATAGCGCGCGGCGAAGCCGAAGAGGGCGGCGATCTTGGGCAGGACCCCGCTTCGGGTTCCGCTCTGCTTGCCCGGATGCAGGATCCGGCTGTCGAGCTCCACCGTCAGGTCGCCGATGACCGATTCCTTGAGCGTGAAGGCATGGGGATCCTCCTCGATCAGCCGGCCGCCGAGGGCTTCCTGCAGGGCCTGCACAGCCTTCTCGGCAGAAGGGCCGACGAACTCGATTTCGACGCCGACCGTGCGCATTTCGCCCCGCGCGTTGTGCAGGATCGGGGGCAGGTCGAAATCGATGTCGGTCGAGAGCGCCGTCTGCGCCATCGGGAACTCCAAAAATCCACACGGAAACGCGAGCGATAGGGAACGGGCGCGCTTCGGCTCAGGTTCCTTCGAACGCCGCCGGTCCTCCGCGCCGGGCCAAGGTGTGGCTTTCCGACGGCAGGTTGGCTGGAGCATCGGACCCAAAAGTGGAAGCCACTTTTGGGGTCCATCCGATGCTTCTTCCTGCCTGGCGCATCGTTTGGCGGAAAACCGGGGTCCACTTTTCCGCACGATGCGCTAAAAGCGCGCCATCATGATTGCGAGAGATTCGACCTATCAAAGAGCCGCCTGGCTGGCGGAACTGCGCGCCACCTTGTCCCTCGGCTGGCCGCTGGTGCTCGCAACCCTTGCGCAGACCGCCCTGATCACGTCCGACGTCATTCTCATGGGCTGGATGGGGTCGGAGGCTCTGGCGGCGGGCGCGCTCGGCACGAATGTCTATTTCGCCTTCCTGATCTTCGGCATCGGCCTCGTCAACGCGACCTCGCCGATGATCGCCGAGGAGCTGGGCCGCAAGCGCCATTCCGTCCGCGAGGTCCGCCGCACCGTCCGCCAGGGCCTTTGGGCTTCGGTCACCGTCGCCATTCCGATCTGGATCGTGACATGGAACGGCGAAAAGCTGCTGCTCGCCATCGGGCAGGCACCCGGGCTTGCCCATAATGCCGGCGAGTATGTGCGTGCGCTCCAGTGGAGCATCCTGCCGTTCCTGCTCTTCCTGGTGCTGCGCTCCTTCCTGGCGGCACTGGAGCGGCCCGGCTGGGCCCTGTTCATCGGCCTGCTCGCCATCCCGGTCAATTTCGCGGCGGCCTATGCCCTGATGTTCGGTTCCTTCGGCCTGCCGGCCTTGGGGCTGATCGGAGCAGGCCTCGGCACGGTGATCTCGAGCACCTTCATGTTCGCAGCGCTCGCCCTGGTGATCGTCGTCCACCCGAGGTTCAAGCGCTATCATATCTTCGGACGCTTCTGGCGGGCCGACTGGCCGCGCTATCGCACCCTGTGGCAGATCGGCCTGCCCATCGGCCTGACGCTGACCTTCGAGGTGACGATCTTCAATGCGGCCGCCATGCTGATGGGCCGCATTGGCGAGAACGAGCTGGCGGCCCATGCGATCGCCCTGCAGATCGCCTCCTTCTGCTTCTCCGTTCCCCTCGGAATCGGGCAGGCCGTGACGGTGCGCGTGGGGCGGGCCTATGGCGCGCAGGATCCGGACGGGGTTACCCGCGCCGGCTGGACCTCCTTTGCGCTGGGCGTCGGCTTCATGGCGGTGACGGCATCGCTCATGCTGTTCGCGCCCCACCTGCTGATCGGCGCCTTCCTCGACGTGAACGATCCCAAGAACGCGCTCGTCGTCGATCTGGCGCGCTCGTTCCTGTTGCTCGCCGCCATCTTCCAGCTGGCGGACGGCGCGCAGGCCGTCGGGGCCGGAATGCTGCGCGGATTGCAGGATACCCGCGTTCCCATGCTCTATGCGGCCTTCGGCTATTGGGGGATCGGGCTGCCGCTCGGCGCCATCCTCGCCTTCGGCACGAGCCTGCGCGGCGTCGGCATCTGGATCGGCCTCGCCAGCGCCCTGGCGGTGGTGGCCTCGCTGATGCAGTGGCGCTGGCTGCGCCGCGACCGGCTGGGGCTGGTCACCGCCGTGCCGCGGGATGTTCAGGAAGCGTTTGCCGCTTAAGCCACGATCCGCGCCGGGTCGACCAGCGCGACACGCGCGCCCTCGTGGGTGACCACTCTGCCTCTCCGCCTCAGCCGGATCCTCGGATAGGGGGCAGCCGCCGTTTCCGCCGCGCCGTGAGCGTGGCTCGGCCGTCCGGTCTGCGCCGAGGATGGCGCCCTGCGAAGACGCTTAAGCTGCCGTGAAAAGGGATGGAGGTCTGAACTAGACCGGCTTGGCCGTTCGGCTAGGCCTGACGATGCGCGATCACGGAAATGTGAACAATTTACCTTGCGGAATGGAAACATTATCAGGCTATAGCGCAACGCACAAAGTTTTCTAGAGGCTAGTTCAGCCAATAGTTCCACTGCTCCAAAGGATGAGTGAGCGTAGAAAGATCCCCTGCGCCTTATTCTCGCCTTTTTAAAGTTCAGCTTGACTTACAAGCACAACGGCAGGGGAGACCGTCCTTGAAGAATATCCTCACCCGGGCATCTGCGATGATGCCACTACTTTTTGTCGCGGCCTGCAATACAACCGCATCCAACGATCCCTCGATCACGGGGTCGATCTCACAGCCGAATATCGAGGCGGGCAACGCGTTCCAGCGCGGCACTGCATCCTGGTACGGACCCGGCTTCCACGGGCGCAAGACCGCCAGCGGCGAGCGCTTCAATTCCTACGACATGACGGCGGCCCACCGCTCCCTGCCGTTCGGCACGCGGCTCAAGGTCACCAACGAAACCAATGGCCGCTCGGTAGTCGTCCGGGTGAACGACCGCGGTCCCTTCGCCCATCGGCGAATCATCGATCTCGCCAAGGGTCCGGCCCAGGCGCTTGGCCTGACGAACGCGGGCACGGCCTACGTCTCCCTGCATCGGCTGGATTAGGCGCTTCTTAATTCCTTGCGGCGATTCTTGGTCCGATTCGGGACCAAGGGTTGCGTAAATGGAATCGAAATCGTCTCAGGCGACGAATGTCGTCCGCTTTCCGGGCGCGCGTTCGTCGGCCAATCCTCGCCGCGATCAACGCTCGTTGATGGACGCGGTCTATGCGGCGGGCTTTCTGCCGATCGAGGCGCACGACCGCGCAACCAAGGTCATGGCGACAAGGCTCACCATCTTCGGCTTCGTCGTGATCGACGAGATGCAGGCGGACGGCACCTTGCGCCGTCTTCGGCCATCCGAGGCGTTCCACGCCTGCACCGCTCGCCCCTGGCGCATCTCCAAGCCCTCCGGCCGCTACCGGATCGAAGACCGCATTCCTGAGACGGATCGGGAGCTGTTCGCCGCCCTGCAGGCGTAACGCGCCGGAGGGGCTCGTCTTCCCAGAGGTCTGAACTATCTTCTCGCATCGGCCCCATATCGGCCCATGGCGCTTCCAGGGGATGGTGATGCATCTGGTTCAGATTCTGCTGCCGCTTGCCGACAACAAGGGCCGTCGATTCGACGGCGCGTCGTATGGACGGATTCGCACGGAGCTGTCCGAGCGATTCGGCGGCATCACCAGCTTCACGCGCGCGCCGGCGGAAGGGATGTGGCGGGAAGGCGGCCATACGACGCATGACGATATCGTGGTGTTCGAGGTCATGGCGCGCGAGATCGATCATGCCTGGTGGGAGCGATACCGCGCGGAGCTGGAGCGCCGCTTCGATCAGGAAACCATCGTCGTCCGTGCGATCCGCGTGGAGATGCTGTAGCGATTGCAGGCAGCACATCGGAACCGGAGCGGCCCCGCTTCGCTTGTCGGTCAAAAGCGGAGAATTTCGATGGCCAAGCCTCTCGTCGTTTCCATTCCTCATAATCTCGGCCAAGCCGAAGCACAGCGGCGGCTGCAGGGTGGCATGACGAGCCTGAAATCGCAGTTCGGCGACAAGGTCGCTTCCATCGACGAGAGCTGGAGCGCGAATCGGATGGATTTCCGCGTCGGCGCGATGGGCCAGAACGTCAACGGTCATCTCGAAGTGATGCAGGATCACGTGCGCGTCGAAGTGCAGCTGCCATGGATCCTCGCCATGATTGCGGAGAAGGCAAAGACCTTCATTCAGAAGCAGGGAACGCTCTTGCTGGAAAAGAAATGATGTCGAATGTTCCGGTGAACGCTCGTTCATGAAGATGAACGCACATGGAACAAAATCAATGTGAGTGCGTTAATATATCGATTGCGACCGGGACCGTTTTGCCGGTGCACTTCACGTATAGACATCGCTTTTATTCACTCCGGCCGTGTCTCCCCGTCCGATCGTGACGACACATCTTAATACTGAGGATGGCGCTATGCATGAGCGTTTGACGACGCAGTCCTATGCCTTTCGTTCGCCTTTCAAGACCACTTCCGCAAAGCCTCTGCTGGTATGTTTTTCCCATCTTCGCTGGGATTTCGTGTGGCAACGCCCTCAGCATCTCCTCAGCCGGGCCGTCAAGCATTACGACGTTCTGATCGTCGAAGAACCGATATTCAAGCCGGGCGTGAGCCCGCATATGGATGCGAGCGAGCGGCCGCAGGGCGTGACAGTCGCGGTTCCGATTCTGCCGGAAGGTCTTGCGCACGAGGATGTCATTGCCGAGCAGCACGATCTGATCGAAGGCATGATCGGACGCGAAGCGACGGGCTCGCGCGTGTTCTGGTATTATACGCCGATGGCGATGGCGTTCACGAGCGATCTCGAATGCGATCTGTGCATCTACGACAATATGGATGAGCTTTCGCTGTTCCGCGGCGCGTCGCAGCAATTGATCGATCTCGAGAACGCGCTGTTCGCACGCTGCGATCTCGTCTTCACCGGCGGCATGAGCCTGTACGAGGCCAAGCGTCACCGTCACCGCAGCGTTCACGGCTTTCCGTCCTCCATCGATTTTCAGCACTTCTCCCAGGCCCGCTCCATCCAAGCCGATCCCGTGGACCAGGAGAAGATCCCGCATATGCGCCTCGGCTTTTTCGGCGTGATCGACGAGCGCATGGACATCGACCTTCTGGCGAGCGTCGCCGACCTGCGCCCCGACTGGCATTTCGTCATGATCGGTCCGGTGGTGAAGATCGATCCCGCCTCCCTGCCGCAGCGGTCCAACATTCATTGGCTCGGCGGAAAATCCTACAATGAGCTGCCGCATTACCTGGCCGGCTGGGATGTCGGCTTCATGAACTTCGCCCTGAACGAGTCGACGAAGTTCATCAGCCCGACGAAGACGCCCGAATTCCTCGCCGCCGGCGTGCCGGTCGTCTCGACGCCGATCACCGACGTGGTGCGGCCTTATGGAGAGAAGGGGCTGGTCGAGATCGCAAAAGATGCAGCCGAGGTCGTTGCCAAGGTCGAGGCCATTCGCGCACGACCGAAGGAGCCCTGGCTCGCCAAGGTCGACCGTCATCTCGCCTCGGGTTCATGGGACAAGACATGGGCATCGATGCACAGGCTGATGCTCGAAACGACCGGCGAGTCCGCGTCTGAGCGTCCAGTGCCCTCCCTTCCCGTTTATGCCACGACGCCTGCGGAGTGACCGGGATGTACGATTGGCTTATTGTCGGTGCCGGCTTCGCGGGCAGCGTTCTGGCGGAGCGTCTTGCGAGCGAACGCAACGAGCGTGTTCTTCTCATCGATCGCCGCAACCATATCGGCGGCAACGCCTACGACCGTTATGACGACGACGGGCTGCTGATCCATCAGTACGGTCCGCATATCTTCCACACCAACTCAAAACAGATCGTCGAGCATCTCTCGCGCTTCACCGATTGGCGTCCCTACGAGCACCGCGTGCTGGCGGAGGTGGACGGCATGCTCGTGCCGATCCCGATCAATCTCGACACGGTCAACAAGCTCTATGGGCTGAACCTCACCTCGGAAGAGCTGCAGGATTGGTTTGCCGAGCGGGCGGAAAAGACCGGCGAGATCAGGACATCGGAGGACGTGGTGGTGTCCGTCGTCGGCCGCGAGCTCTACGAAAAATTCTTCCGCGGTTATACCCGCAAGCAATGGGGACTCGATCCTTCCGAGCTCGACAAATCGGTGACCTCGCGCGTGCCAACCCGCACGAACCGGGACGACCGCTACTTCACGGACGAGTTCCAGCTCATGCCGAAGCACGGCTACACCCGGATGTTCGAGAAGATGGTGAGCCATCCGAACATCCACATCATGACGCAGACGGATTATGAGGACGTGAAGAGACACGTTCCCCACCGCCGCGTCATCTATACCGGCCCCATCGACGAGTATTTCAATTTCCAGTTCGGCCGGCTGCCCTACCGCTCGCTGCGCTTCAAGCATGTGACGCTCGACAAGGCCTGGCATCAGCCGGTCGGCGTGGTCAACTACCCGCAGACGCAGGACTATACCCGCATCACGGAATACAAGTATCTGACAGGTCAGGAACACGCCAAGACGGCGCTCACCTACGAATACCCTTCCGCCGAAGGCGATCCCTATTATCCAATCCCAAAGGCGGAAAATCAGGAGCTGTTCAAGAAATACGAGCGCCTGGCGCTCGCGACGCCCGATGTGTGGTTCGTGGGGCGCCTCGCCACCTACCGCTACTACAACATGGACCAGATCGTCGGTCAGGCGCTCGCCACCTTCCGGCGCATCAACGAGTCGCTGCCGGTCGACGCGGATACGTCGGCCGTCAAGGTCATGTCGCCATCGGTTGCGCGGACCTCGTGACGGATATCCTCGTCGCGCGATCGGCATGAAAAAAGCGGCGCGGAAATCTCCGCGCCGCTTCTCGTTCGATGACCTGCGAAGACCTTAAG
The DNA here is from genome assembly GCF_002741015.1 of Microvirga ossetica. NCBI lineage: Bacteria > Pseudomonadati > Pseudomonadota > Alphaproteobacteria > Hyphomicrobiales > Methylobacteriaceae > Microvirga > Microvirga ossetica. The sequence goes on from NZ_CP016616.1 coordinate 3,072,874, forward strand.
CTGCCGCCTCCGCAGCCCGCACCGCTTCTTCCAGGCGCGCGGCGCGCGACTCGATGGCAAGCTCGACCAGCGCATCGGTGAGCATGGTCGCGGTCGGATCCGCCAGGGGTTCGTCCCGCAGCAGCCGCAGGGTCGAGGCGACCATGCGGCCGCGTCCATAGGAGCGCTCGACGCCGAGCGCCACCGGCTTGTGGATCCAGCCGACCACGAGACCGGAGAAGACGCGAGCCTGGAAGTCGAGCAGGTTGCAGTTCACGATCACCTGCTCCGGCAGCACCCGGTCCATGGTCTCGTCGAGCAGGGGGCCGGAGGGGAAGCGGGCGAAGTGGCCCGAGCGCCGCAGCCAGCCGAAGGAGGAGGCCCAATCGCCCGACCAGAGCGTGCCGCTGCGTGCCTGCACCCGCACCGCCTGCCAATGCGGGAAGAACGGGTAGAGGCTCATGTCGCTCTCCGGCAGCAGCAGCAGCTTGGCGCCGGCGCGCACATGGTCGGCAATCGCCTTGTTGTGCGTGCGGGAGACGATGAGGGTCGATTCCTCGAAGGCGCGGGCGATGGTGTAGCCGAGCGCGCGGAAGCGCTCGCGGATGTCCTCGTCCGGCGACCACATCAGCTCGCGGGCATGAACGGGCCGGCTGCGCTTCGGGTGGATGGCGATGTCGTGATGGTTATGCGCGATCAGTGTGCCGTCCGGGCGGCGCAGATCGAAGCCGATGCGCCGCAGGGAGGGTTCCTCCATCTCCGGGATTTGCAACTCGATGCGGCCGAGATCGAGCACGTCCGGCGCTTCGAGACGGGGCAGGGCGATAACCTGGCTCTCGCCGCCGAGCGAGACTTCGAGCTTGCAGTCGTCGAGAACCGGTCCTGCGCCGTGGGCGAGGGAGAGCTGCAACGCCGCTGTCTCGCCGCACCAATAGGAGGCGCGCTCCCATTTCGGCACGATCACCGTGTCCGAGTTGACGATATGGAAGAGCTCGTGGAACACGCGCGGATTGCGGCGCATGTCGAGCAGGCCGTTCGATTCCCAATGGCAATCGTGCAGTTCGGTGATGACGTAGCCGGCGAGGTTCGGCTTGCGGCGCATGGACTCGATCTCATATTTGAGAGCGCGGAACTGCTGCCATTGCGCGGCGATGACGAAGCGGCGCAGATCGCCGAAGACGCGGTCGAGGCTCCAGTCCGAGAAGCGGTTCTCGACGCCGTGGGCATACATCACGCCCTCGCCCCAGTCGTGGCCGGTCTCGAACCACCAGGGCTCCTCGCCCTTCTCGTCGCGCAGGTCCTTCGGATAGGGCAGGCCCCAATTGCCGAATTCCGAGCACATCAGCGGCTCGCGGCCGGTGATCACCGCATCGCCATAGGGCGAGTAGAGCCACGAGGCGCGGTCGGACAATTCATCCACGAACTGGTCCCACTGGGCCCGGTGATCGGGATAGGCGGCATAGAAGTGATAATCTGCAATGTCGGATTCCACGTGGAAGCTCGGCGCCAGCGGCGAGTTGTCGACCACGAGGCGTGTCGGATCGTAGGCCTTCAGCCACGCGAAGGTGCGCTTGAGCCAGTCGCGGTGATCCGCATCGTTAACGAGGTCGACGCCCCAGTTCTCGTTGATGATCGTCCAGATGACGATCGAGGGATGGTTCGCGTCGCGATCGACGATGCCCTTCAGGAGCTTCTCCTTGCGCCCGCGCGAGCGGTCGGTCGCCATGCCGCCGTTGGGCAGCTCCGTCCAGATCAGCATGCCGAGCCTGTCCGCCACCTCGTAGTAGCGCGGATCGGCCGCCTTGATGTGGCAGCGCAGGCAATTGAGGCCGAGCTCCTTCGCCTTGCGGAATTGATCCTCTAAGAACTCCACCGACGGCACGGTGCAGATCGTGCCCGGGTAGTAATCCTGATCGAGGGCCGAGCGCAGGTAGAGCGGCTCGCCGTTGAGATAGAACTTGCCGTTGCGCGTCTCGATGGAGCGGAAGCCGAAATGATCGCCGATCTCATCCTTCACCTCGCCGCCTCGGATCAGCTCCAGGCGGATGCGGTAGAGGTTGGGATGATCGGGCGACCAGGCGCGCACGTCGTCGAGGGTGAACTCGAAGGGCATGGAGGTGACGCCGACCTGCGTCTCGTGCATCTCGTCGAGCACCGCATCGCCCGAAGGATCGGTCACCTGGATGCGGATCTGCGTCGCGTCCGTCAGCGGCCGCGCGAAGAACACGCCCGAGGTCACGCGCCCGGTGGTCAGGTTGGGAACGAGGCGCACGCGGTTCATGTGATCCGGGATGCGGCGCTCGAGATAGACCGACTGCCAGATGCCGGAGAGCGGGCCGTACCAGCTCTGCTTGCCGAAGGGGATTTCGGCAAAGGGCGAATCCGGAAATTCGGCCGGGTTGTCGGTGGGGCTGTCGACGCGAACCTTGATCTCGTTCGAGCCAGGCACCAGGTGCGGGGTCACATCGAACGAGAAGGGCAGGAAGCCGCCCTCGTTATGGCCGACGAGCTCGCCGTTGACGAAAACCTTCGTATTGTGAAAGACGGCGCCGAAGCGGATCCAGACGCTGTCGTGCATCCACGCCTCGTCGATCTCGATCGTCCTGCGGTAGATGCCGATGCCGGCCCGCATGCGCAGGTCGGAGAACTGCGCCTGCCAAGGACTGGGCACCGTGATCTGGCGAACCTCCGCCGGCCCCGACAGACGGTCGTCGGCCACGTGCAGGAACTCCCAGGTCCCATCCAGGGTGATGCGATTGTCCTGCATGCTCTCTCCTTGAATCAGAGATTACCCAAGGGTTCCGAAAACGGCGAAAACATGGCTTGAGGCGAGCAAGCGGGATCCCTTTCCCATCCTGCGACACCTCGTGCCAGTAAAGCTTGCGCGAACCCTCAGCCCCTCGTCTCCGACAGCGATCGGCGGCCTGTTTCGGACAACGGAAAACGCCGTCATTTGATCCCGGGCGGGCAACCTGGGCGTCTCGCGTCGTTCGTGCGAGGGACTTGTCAGGAACCGCGTCGACGATCTGGCGTTGCCACCGATAATGCCGAGCCTTGTTGCTCGCCCGATAAACCCTTTTCGAAAGGCTGGAGATGGCTCAACAGATTCCTGACGACCGCGCCCGACAGGCACCTCCAGGACGCCCGGTCCTGGGCGTCCTGATCGGTGCTCTTCTGCTCGCGGGTGTCGCGATCACCGGCTACATGTTCTGGGTCGGGTCGACCTCGCCCGACGATCCGGGCACCGATGCCGCCCGCGCCAATGTGACGGGCTCGACCTCCGGCTCCAGCGCCAATCCCACGAACCGGACGTCCCCGGCGAACCCGGCCTATCCCGCGCCCGGCGCGCAGCCTTCCGCCGGCGAAGCGCCGAAGCCATAACGACAATTCCCATGCGTAAAGCCGGGGGAGGTCACAAGCCTCCCCCGGCTTTTTGTTGCGTTTCTTGCGCCGGGCGGCGACTTTTCGCCGTATTGATTCGCAAAAGAATCGCCGCGTTCGCGCATCGTGGGGACATGTCGCTTCGGCGATGCGCTTATGTACGGAGGCGTCGGATCGTTCCGATGCCGGGGAATGCAATAAGGTAGGTTGGATGACGAGTATTGGCATGAAGCGGCTCTTGCGGGCCGCCGCGATCCTGTTGAGCGTTGCCGCCGGCGGGGTTTCCTATGCCCAGCAGGCTCCGTCCGCACCCAATACCCAGCCTCAGGCTCAGACCCAAGCTCCTGCCCCTGCCGCGGCCGTGCCCGCTCCGGCCGCGGTTTCCGCCGAAACGAAGGCGGCCCGTGCCAAGCTCGACGGGTTCAAGGTGGATCTCGACCAGAAGGAAGCGGCGATCCAGGGACGCACGATGCCGGATGCGGACCTGCAGAACATCCGCCTGCAGATCGAGCCGATCCTCACGGAGATCCGCACCGTGATCGATGAGCAGGCTCCCAAGCTCGAGGCCAGCAGGCAGCGCCTGAGCCAGCTCGGACCGAAGCCGGAGAAAGGCCAGCCCGAGGAAAGCGCCGACGTTGCCAAGGACCGTGCCGAGCGCGAGGCGGCAGTCGCGGAACTCGACGAGACCCAGCGGCTCGGACGCGCCCTGCTCGTGCAGGCCGAGCAGCTGAACACCCAGATCGGCGACCTGCGCCGGGCCGGTTTCACGCGCTCCCTGTTCGAGCAGAGCGACGGCATCCTCAGCCCCAGTCTCTGGATGAATGTGGTGTCGGCCGTTCCGCGGGAGTTGCGGGCTCTGGGGATCGTCCTGGGCGATGCCCTGGAGCAGCTTCAACGCAGCACTTCGCTCGGCGTCCTGCTTCTTCTCGGTCTCGCCATCGGCGTGGCGATCGCCCTTTATGTCGGGCGGCGCTCGATCGCGCCGCGCCTCGTCAAGCGCGATCCCGCCATTGCCGATCCCGCACGGCGCAGCCGCCTTCTGGCCGCGCTCGGCGTGCTCGCCCTCGGCGCGGGCCCGGCCATCGCCGGCAGCTGGATCGTCTGGGTAGCCTTCGATTCCGCCGATATCGTTCAGCCGCGGCTGGAACAGGTCGTCCGTGCTCTTCTGAGCGGCCTTGCCTTCATCGCCTTCGTGCGCGCCCTGATCGACGCGATCCTGGCGCCGGACCACACCTCCTGGCGGCTGATCCCGGTCAGGGATGCCTCCGCCACGCGGATCATGAGCTTCTCCGTCACCCTGGCCACGATCATGGTCATCGGCAAGGTGATCGAGGCGTTCAACACGGCCATCGCCGCCGCCCTGCCCATCACCGTGATCACCCGGGCGATCTTCGCCCTGGCGGTCGCCCTCGTCTTCGCCGAGCTCCTGCGCCGCTTCGCCGCCCGGGAGAACCAGGACGAGGCCTGCCTCGGGCCCTACGTCGCGCAGGACGTGGATATCGGCGGCCCCTTGAGAAGCTTCGGCTGGTTCCTCGTCGCCCTCATCGTCGGCAGCGTGCTGGGCGGCTATGTGGCGCTGGCCTCCTTCCTGATCGATCAGGCCGTCTGGATCTCCATCATCGTCGCCCTGCTGGTCCTGGGCGTTGCACTTGCCGACGAGTTCATCGGCGGCTCCCTGCGTGGCCAGACCAAGCTTGCGACGGCGCTCCAGGCCAATACGGGCCTGCGCCGCCGCTCCCTCGAGCAGATCGGCGTTCTGGGCAGCGGCATCGCGAGATTGGCTCTCATCGTCGTCGGCGTCCTGCTGGTGCTGGCGCCGTGGGGCATCGAATCGACCGATGTCACAGGCTCCTTGCGGGCCATGTTCTTCGGGTTCAATGTCGGCGACGTCACCATCTCCCTGTCGTCGATCCTCTTCGCGGCCCTGCTGTTCGCTGCAGCTTTCGCCGTGACGCGGATGATCCAGCGCTGGCTCACCAACACCTTCCTGCCGGCCACCGAGCTCGACGCGGGCCTGCGCAATTCGATCAGCACGGCGGCGGGCTATGTCGGCATTATCACCGCAGGCATGCTCGCCATCAGCTATCTGGGCTTAAGCCTAGAGCGGGTGACCATCGTCGCCGGTGCCCTGTCGGTCGGTATCGGTTTCGGCCTGCAATCCATCGTCAACAACTTCATCTCGGGCCTCATCCTCCTCTGGGAGCGCCCGATCCGCGTCGGCGATCTCGTCGTCGTGGGCGACGGCGAGGGCTATGTGCGCCGCATCAACGTACGTTCGACGGAGATCCAGGCCTTCGACCGCTCGACGATCATCGTGCCGAACTCGAACCTGATCTCCGGCATCGTGCGCAACCGCGTGCGCAACGACCGCGTCGGGCGCGTGCTGGTCTCGATCCCGGTGCCTCGCGCCTCCGATCCAGACCAGGTGGCTGAGATCATGCGCAAGGCGGCGCTCGCCCATCGCGAAGTCATGAGCGAGCCCGCGCCGCGGGTCCTGTTCAAGAAGGTGACGGAGAACACCATCGATTTCGATGTCGTCTGCTTCGTCGACGACATCGACGCGGCGGGCCGGGTCTCGAGCGACATCTATTTCGAGATCTTCCGCGGCCTGCGGAAGGCAGGCATCGGCGCTCCCGCGCCGGCACCGGCCCCCGAACCGGAGGAGCCTGCGGACGAGGCGCCGAAGGCCGAGGAGAAGGAGGAGGAAACCTTAACCCTTCTCAAGGATAAGACACCCGCATGAAGCGTCTCATCGTCATCGGTCTCTCCGCCCTTGCCCTGTCTGCCTGCCAGAACGAATCCCGCCCGCAAAGCAGCCAGAAACCGAGTTTCTACGTCTCCATGGCCGATCCATCGGCCCAGGTGGATGAGGCCATGGCCCGCGACATGATCGGCGCCTACCGCGGCAATAACGGCCTTGGCCGCCTGACCCTCGATTCCGACCTCCAGGCCGCCGCGCAGGCCGAGGCCGATGCCATGGCCCGCGCCGACAAGCCGAGCTCGGCGGATGCCTTCAAGATCCGCCTCGCCAGGACGGGCTTTTCGGCGCCGGCCGCGAACATCTCCGCCGGCTATCACACCCTCGCCGAGGCGTTCTCGGGCTGGCGCGAGAGCCCGCAGCACAACCGGGTGCTGCTCGATGCCAAGGCCACCCGGATCGGAATCGCGACGGCCTATGCGCCGAATTCCAAGTACAAAGTCTACTGGGTTCTGGCGGTCGCCGCCGACAGGCGCTGATCGGCCCGGAACGGGCGCATTCTGGAACATAAGTCGCGGTCGCGCGCTTTAGCTTGAGGAACTCTCAAGCTAAACCAGTGCGCGTCTCGACACATGCCGGACTTCGATCCCAAATTGGGCAAGCAGTTGCCTCCACCGCCGGCGATCGGCAGTGACCAGGAGGTCGGTCCTGGCCAAAACAGCACCGTGGCGAAAGAGGCCAGCACGGCCGCCGCCCATCAGGCTGAGGCCCCGCAGCCCCACGAGGTGAGACCGAGCATCGGGCAGGAGCTGTTCCTGCTCTTCCGCGACATGTTCAGGAGCCGCAAGGGATGGCCGATGCTGCGGCTGGGGGCTGCCATCCTGGTCATCCTGATCTGCAATATGTTCGGCCAGGTGCGGCTCAACGAGTGGAACGGCGCCTTCTTCGACGCGGTCGAGAAGCGCGACACCGCCTCTTTCATGCAGCAACTGATCGTCTTTCTCGTCATCATCGTGGTGCTGCTCGCCCTCGTGGTGGCGCAGACTTGGCTGCAGGAGCGCCTCAAGATCCGCCTGCGCCAGCGCCTGACCCAGGTGCTGCTCGATCTCTGGCTCAAGCCGAACCGGGCCTACCAGCTCGGCTTCATGGGAGAGAACGGCGCCCAGCCCGACCAGCGGATGCAGGAGGATTGCCGCCTCTTCTCCGAGCTCTCGACGGAGCTCGGGGTCGGCATGCTCCAGGCCTTCCTGCTGCTCATCAGCTTCATCGGCGTCCTCTGGGCCCTGTCCGGACCGGTCAGCTTTACGCTCAGCGGCCGCGAGATCACGGTCCCCGGCTACATGGTCTGGGTCGCAGTGGGCTATGCCGGCATCGGCTCGGGGCTCACCTGGCTCGTGGGGCGCCCGCTGATCCGCCTCAACACCATCCGTTATGCGCGCGAGGCCGAGCTTCGCTTCGCGCTGGTGCGGGTCAATGAGAGCGCCGAGAGCGTCGCCCTCTACAACGGCGAGCCGGACGAGCGGCGTAACCTCGACGAATTCGTCGAGGCGGTGCTCAAGGCCTCGCGGCGCCTCTCCGGCGGCCTTGCGCGGCTCACCTGGATCACGTCGGGCTATGGCTGGCTTGCCATCGTCGTGCCGATCCTGGCGGCGGCGCCGGATTATTTTTCCGGCCGTCTTTCCTTCGGCGAGATGATGATGGTGGTCGGCGCCTTCAATCAGGTGCAGTCGGCCCTGCGCTATTTCGTCGACAATTTCCCGAAGATCGCCGATTGGCGCTCGGCGGTCCTGCGCGTCGCCACCTTCCGGCAGACCGCCCTCGACCTCGACGAGGTCGCGGCCGAGAGCCGGCGGATCGATATCGCCCCGCACCCGCAAGGCTGGCTCAGCTTCGAGGGCGTCTCGATCGCGCTCAGCGACGGCAGCATCCTCATCGAGGATGCGACGGCGGAGATCAAACCCGGCGAGCGCGTGCTGATCATGGGCGAATCGGGAGCCGGCAAGAGCACGCTCTTTCGCGCCATCTCCAGCCTCTGGCCCTGGGGCTCCGGCAAGATCCGCGTGCCCAAGCCCGAGGAGATGATGTTCCTGCCGCAGCGTCCCTACCTGCCGCTCGGAACCCTGCGCGGCGCGATCAGCTATCCGGCTTCGCCCGAAACCTTCGAGGACGGCAAGGTCAAGGAGGCGCTTGAACGCTGCGGCCTCGGCGAATTCGTCCCCATGCTCGACAAGCACGAGCGCTGGGACCGGAGCCTGTCGCTGGGCCAGCAGCAGCGGGTGGCCTTCGCCCGGGTGCTGCTGCACAAGCCGAAATGGGTGTTCATGGACGAGGCGACCTCCGCCCTCGACGAGGAAAACCAGACCTCCATGCTGGCACTCTTCGACGACGAGCTGAAAGGAGCGAGCGTCTTGTCCATCGGCCATCGGCCCGGCCTCGAGGAGTTCCACACCCGCACGCTGCATATCCGCAAGACCGAGGAGGGCGCGATCCTTCTGGCGCGGCCGTCGGCGCAGAGGGCGCGCTCCAAACCGAAATTGGGGCCGCGGTGGATCGGGCGCTTCCGCCGCAAGCTGCAGACGCGTGCGCAGGAGGGCTGATCGGTGCAAACAGTCCATCGAGGCTTTTCAAACGACGCGAAAGGCGCAACTCTCCATCGGCAGCGGAGCTTCCGAGGGGGAGCCCGCCCTCCCGCAGGGTGATCCGCATGAGGCTAGTCGGGCTTTACATCCGCGTTCTCGGACAGCTCGGGTCCGATATGCGCATCGGCGCGGTGCTCGCGCTGGCCAATGTGGCGCTCGCCATTTCCGCTTTCGCGGAGCCGATCCTGTTCGGGCGCATCATCGACGTGCTCACCCGGGGCCAGGTGCCGGGTACTTCGCCCGTGACCTTCGGCGTGCTGATGCCCCTCATTGTCGCCTGGGTCGCCTTCGGCCTGTTCTCCATCGGCGCAGGCGCCCTCGTCGCGCTGCATGCGGACCGTCTCGCCCATCGCCGGCGCCTTGCCGTGGTGGCCAATTACTTCGAGCACGTGCTCGAACTGCCGCTCGCCTTCCACACCTCCACCCATTCGGGCCGCGTGCTGAAGGTGATGCTGGAGGGCTCGGGCGCCATGTCCTGGCTCTGGCTCGGTTTCTTCCGCGAGCATTTCGCGGCGCTCATCGCTCTCGTCGTCCTGCTTCCGCTCACTGTCTTCCTGAACTGGCGTCTCGGGCTGCTGCTCGTCGGGCTCGTCGGAATCTTCTCGATTCTTACGGCCGTCGTGCTGCGCAAGACCGAAACCCTGCAGGGCTCCGTCGAGCGCTACCACTCGAGCCTGGCCGAGCACGCCTCCGATGCGCTGGGCAATGTGCCGGTCATCCAGTCCTTCACCCGCGTCGAAGCCGAGACCCGCTCGCTGCGCATGATCATCCAGCAACTGCTCCAGGCGCAGAACCCCGTTCTGTCCTGGTGGGCGCTCGCCTCCGTCGCATCCCGCGCCTCGGCCACGATCACGGTCACGGCCATCTTCCTGCTCGGCACCTGGCTGCATTTGAACGGGCTCGCCACCATCGGCGAGATCGTCATGTTCATGAGCATCGCGACCATGCTGATCGCGCGGCTGGAGCAGGCGGTGAGCTTCATCAACCAGCTTTTCATGCAGGGGCCGAAGCTGCAGGAGTTCTTCGAGATCCTGGACACCGCGCCGGTCGTGCACGACCGCCCGAATGCGCGGCACATCGAGCGCTATGCGGGCGAAGTGGCCTTCGACAACGTAAGCTTCTCCTATGACGGCAAGCGCTCGGCGGTGCAGGACGTTTCCTTCACGGTCCTTGCGGGCGAGAATGTCGCTCTGGTCGGGGCTACAGGCTCCGGGAAGTCGACCACCCTGGGCCTTCTGCACCGGGCCTTCGATCCGCAATCGGGCGCCATCCGCATCGACGGTCTCGACATCCGCGACATGACCCTCGCATCCCTGCGGCGCAACATCGGGGTGGTGTTCCAGGAGCCGATGCTGTTCGCCCGCACCATCCGCGAGAACCTGCAGGTCGGGCGGCCCGACGCGACCGATGCGGAGATGATCGAGGCGCTGGAGCGCGCCCAGGCCATCGAGTTCATCAACCGGCAGGCGGAAGGGCTCGACACGGTGATCGGCGAACGCGGCCGCTCGCTCTCCGGGGGCGAGCGCCAGCGCCTGTCGATAGCCCGCGCGCTGTTGAAGAACCCGCCGATCCTGATCCTCGACGAGGCGACGAGCGCTCTCGACGCCGCCACCGAGCGCAAGCTGCAGATGGCGCTCGACGAGGTGATGAAGGGACGCACGACCTTCGTCATCGCCCACCGCCTCGCCACCATCCGCAACGCCAACCGCATCCTCGTCTTCGACCATGGGCGGGTGATCGAGAGCGGCACCTTCGACGAGCTCGTGGCGCGGGGCGGCCGCTTCGCGGAGCTGGCCAAGGCGCAGTTCATGGCAGCCGAAGAGCCTCCGAAGCGCGTCCGGGTCTCGGCACACGCATGAGCCTCGCCTTCGATCCGCAGCAGCCGGGTGTTCGGCGCCGGGTTGGAGGGGTCACGCTCCATATGATCGAGGCGGGGCCGGAGGACGGGCCGCTCGTCATCCTGCTGCACGGCTTTCCGGAATTCTGGTGGGGATGGCGCTATCAGATCGCACCGCTGGTCGACGCCGGCTTCCGCGTGATCGCGCCGGACCAGCGCGGCTACAATCTCAGCGACAAACCGCAGGGCCGGCGCGCCTACGATCTCGACATCCTGGCGAAGGACGTGATCGGGTTGGCCGATGCCGTCGGGCGGACGGCCTTTTCCCTCGTGGGCCACGACTGGGGCGGGCTGGTGGCCTGGTGGACCGCCTCGCGTTATCCGGAGCGCGTCGCGAAGCTCGCCATCCTCAACGCGCCCCATCCGGCCATTGCCGGAACCTACATGCGCCTGCATCCGAGCCAGATGGTCAAAAGCCTCTATGTCGGGTTCTTCCAGATCCCGCGCCTGCCCGAGGCCGTGCTCTCGGCCGACAATTATCGCAGCCTCAAGGATGCGCTCCTGCGCACGAGCCGCCCCGGCACGTTCTCGGAGCAGGATATCGCCGGTTACGAGCAGGCCTGGTCTCAGCCCGGAGCGCTCACGGCGATGCTGAACTGGTATCGCGCCCTGCCGTTCAAGCCCGACATGAACGATCCCGGAATCTCTCCTCCGACGCTCGTGATCTGGGGCGCCCGCGACCGCTTCCTGGAGAAGGGCCTCGCGGAGGCGAGCCTCGCGCTATGCCGGTCGGGCAATGTGGTCTGGATCGACGACGCCACCCATTGGGTTCAGCACGAGGAGCCGGATAGGGTCAACGCGGCGCTGGTGGGCTTTCTGAATCTCTAGTCGACAAGTCTCCGCCTTCAGAGGCTGGCTCACAAAACACCACCTCATCCTGAGGAGCAGCGAAGCTGCGTCTCGAAGGAGGATCCAGCGCGCACTGGAGGCGCCCTCGTCCTTCGAGACGGCCTGACGGCCTCCTCAGGATGAGGGCTCAGGGAAGAGTCGAATGGTGCATCGTTGAAGACACGAATCTCACTCCGCCCTGGCGCGCACCTGCGTGAGCGGCGTGATCCTGAGCGCCATGATGCGGTTGCGTGATTTGCGCAGCACCTGGAAGCGGTAGCCGTCGAAGGTGAAGATCTGGCCCGTGTCGGGAATGGTCTGCGCCTTGTGGATCACGAGGCCCGCGATGGTGGTGGCCTCGTCGTCCGGCAGGTTCCAGTCCATGGCGCGGTTGAGGTCGCGGATCGGCACGGAACCGTCCACGTTCACCGAGCCGTTGGGCTGCGGCCGCACGCCCTGGACCGAGAGGTCGTGCTCGTCCTTGATGTCGCCGACGATCTCCTCGAGGATGTCCTCGAGGGTGACGAGCCCCATCACCTCGCCGTATTCGTCGACGACGAGGGCGAAGTGCGTCTTCTTGGCGAGGAACGCCTTCAGCTGGTCCTTGAGCGACGTGGTGTCGGGCACGAACCAGGTTTCGAGCGCGATCGCCTCGACCTTGAGCTTTCCAGCATCGCCGCCAACCGCATCGAGCGCGCGCAGCAGGTCCTTGGCGTGAAGAACGCCGACGATGTTCTCCTGGCTTTCGCGCCAGAGCGGCAGGCGCGTATAGGGCGAGGAGAGAACCTCGCGCACGATCTCTTCCGACGAGAGATCCGCGTTGATCGTGCGCATCTTGGTGCGGTGGACCATCACCTCCGAGACCGTGAGGTCCTCGAGATCGAGGAGCCCGCCGAGCATGTCACGCTCCACCTTCGCGACGCCGCCCTCCTTGTGCAGCAGGGCAACCTGTCCGCGAATTTCTTCGGAGGCCGAGAGGATCGGCGTGTTCTCGCCGATGCGGATGCCGAAGGGCAGCAGCATGAGCTTCACGATGCGCTCGATGGCGATGGCAAGCGGACCCAAGAGCGACACGGCCCACGACATGGGCCGCGAGAGAAAGAGCGATGCGGTCTCAGGGGAGGAAATGGCGACGGTCTTCGGCAGCACCTCGGCGAAGACGATCACTAGGACCGACATGATCACCGTGGCGTAGATCGCGCCCTCTTGCCCGAAGATCGCGACGAGCACGCTCGTGGCGAAGGCGGAGACGCCGATATTGACGATGTTGTTGCCGATCAGCACCGTGCCGATGAAGCGCTCGCGCATTTCGAGCAGGCGGTTCACCTGCTTGGCGCGCTTGTCGCCGCCCTTTTCCAGAACCAGCATGCGCGAGCGCGAGGCGCCGGTGAACGCCGTCTCGCCCGCCGAGAAGAAGGCGGAGAGCAGGAGGCAGAAGACGACGACCAGGGCCGCAAGCCAGAGATCGCCGGAGGAATCGTCGATCATGGCTGCGATGCGTCGATTTCGTTTGCCAGGAAGGCGCGGACCCTGTCCGGGTCGATGCCGGGCGCGATGAAGCTCTGCCCGATGCCGCGGGCGAGGATGAAGGTCAGCGCGCCGCCCTTCACCTTCTTGTCCTGCGCCATCGCGTCGAGCAAGTGATCGACGGTGCCGCAGCCGCCCGGAACATCGCCCAGGCGCGTGGGGAGCCCGGCGGCCTTCAGATGCCTCTCGACGCGCTCGGCATCCGCCGCCGGGGCGAGCCCGAGGAAGGCGGAGAAGCGGAAGGCGAGGTTGAGGCCGATGGCGACGCCCTCGCCATGGACGAGGCGGGCGGAATCGTAGGCCGTGATCTTTTCGAGCGCGTGGCCGAAGGTGTGGCCGAGATTGAGCAGTGCCCGGTCGCCGGTCTCGTGCTCGTCGCGCACCACCACATCGGCCTTGGCGCGGCAGCTCTGCGCCACGGCCTCGTCCCGCTCCGGCCCGCCGGCGAAGATGCCCTGCCAATTGGCTTCGCACCAGGCGAAGAAGCGTGCGTCGTCGATGAGGCCGTACTTCGCCACCTCCGCATAGCCGGCGCGCATCTCGCGCACGGGCAGCGTATTGAGGAGCGCTGTGTCGGCCAGCACCAGGCTCGGCTGATGGAAGGCCCCGACGAGGTTCTTGCCGTGGCGGGAATTGATGCCGGTCTTGCCGCCGACCGAGGAATCGACCTGGGAGAGCAGGGTGGTCGGCACCTGCACGAAGCGCACGCCCCGGCGAACCACCGCTGCGGCAAAGCCCGCGAGATCCCCGACCACGCCGCCGCCGAGCGCCACCACGAGGTCGCCGCGCTCGATCTTTGCCGCCAGCACCGCGTCGCAGACCCGCTCCAGGCTGGCATAGGACTTGGTCGCCTCGCCCGGAGGCAGGGTGACGACGGAAACGCGCAGACCCTGCGCCTCGAGGGATCGGGCCAGGGCATCGGCATAGAGCGGGCCCACATGCTCGTCGGTCACGACGGCGGCGGCGCGGGCGCCAAGCGCCGCGATGCGCGATCCGGCTGTTTCGATCAGGCCGCGTCCGACCAGGATGTCATAGGCCCTGTCGTCCAAGGGGACGGGGACCGTGATGGGAGATGGGGTATCCCTCCGGGCGGCGGCGCTCGTCATGGTGCGGCGTTTCCCTCGTTGTCCTTGCCCAGCCATTCGCCCAGGGCCTTGACGATGTCGGCCACGACCCGGTCGTGCGGGGCCTCGTGGGAATCGACGGTGATGTCGGCGGTGGCATAGATCGGATAACGGACTTCCATGAGGCGGCGCATGGTGCCTTCCGGATCGGGATTCTGCAGCAGCGGGCGGGTGGTCCGCTTGCGCACCCGGCGCATGAGCACGTCGAGATCGGCCTTGAGCCAGAGCGAGATGCCGTGCTCGGCGATGCGCAGGCGGGTCTCGTCGTTCATGAAGGCGCCGCCGCCGGTGGCGAGCACGATCGGCCCTTCCTGCAGCAGGCGCGCGATCACCCGGCGCTCACCGTCGCGAAAATGGTCCTCGCCGTGGATGGCGAAGATTTCGGGGATCGTCATGCCGGCTGCGGCCTCGATCTCGTGATCAGCGTCGCGGAACGGCAATTGGAGCGTCTGCGCGAGCCTGCGGCCCACGGTGCTCTTTCCGGCACCCATGAGACCGACGAGCACGAGCGATCGCGCACCAAGCCGGCGGCTTAAGGGTTGGCCGCGCTGGCCTGCCTGGTCTTGCCCGCCGACTTCATCGAGTGAATTGAAGCGGCTGATAGTGTTCATGTGCCTGTCCTAGCATGGGCGCGGCGCCCTGTCACAAGGGCGTTATCGCTCTGTCCCTGTCAAACTTAACAGCAGAGAAGGACTTGCCTTAGAAGCTTCGGCATGGTTCTAGCGCATCGTGCGGAAAAGTGGTTCCGGTTTTCGCTGACGCGGACCGCCGGTTCCGCGCTCAACGATGCGCCGGCAAAGAAAACGAGCATCGGATGGATCCCAAAAGTGGCTTCCACTTTTGGGTCCGATGCTTCAACGATCCAAGAGGCTCCCGTGCCCACCCTGTTCCGGTTTCTCCTCGTCGTCGCCATTCTCGCAGGCCTTGGCTTTGCCGCGATGTTCGCCCTGGCGACCTTCGTCAAGCCCGATCCGCGCGAGATCACGGTCCCGGTCTCCACCAGCCGCCCCTCATCGTCTTCATGAGCGGCGCGCGCCACGCCAGCCTTTTCCTCGACATGCTCGCCGCCGAGCGCGGCGCCTCCAAGAATACGCTCGACGCTTATCGGCGCGATCTCGACGATTATTTGGCCTATCTCGCCGAGGCCGGCACGGCGCCCGACAAGGCTGCCTCCGCCACCGTGCGGGGCTTCATGGCGAGCCTGGAGGAGCGGGGCCTGAAGGCGTCGTCCGCCGCCCGCCGGCTCTCGGCCGTGCGCCAGTTCCACAAGTTCCTCTACGTGGAGGGCTATGCCCCTGCCGACCCGACGGCCGCGGTGTCCGCTCCGAAGCGGGGCAGGGCGCTCCCAAAAGTTCTCTCCGTCGCCGAGGTCGACCGCCTGCTGCAGGTCGCCTATGAGGGCATCCAGCATCCCGAGGCCTCGCCGCCGGATAAGCTTCGCGCGGCCCGCATGGCCTGCCTGCTGGAACTCCTCTACGCCACCGGCCTGCGCGTCTCGGAACTCGTCGCGCTGCCGCGCAGCGCCGCCAGGACCCGCGACCGCTTTCTGGTGGTGCGCGGCAAGGGCGCCAAGGAGCGGCTGGTCCCGCTCACCGAGGCGGCGCAGGACGCGGCGCGGGCCTATCTCGCGCTCATGGAGGAGCAGAAGAAGGCGGCCGGCCCCTGGCTGTTCCCGGCCGACAGCGAGAGCGGCCACCTCACCCGGCAAGCCTTCGCCCGCGATCTGAAGGCGATTGCGGGCGCCGCGGGCTTGCGCGCCGACAAGGTCAGCCCCCACGTGCTCCGCCACGCCTTCGCCAGCCACCTGCTCCAGAACGGCGCCGACCTGCGCGTGGTGCAGGAGCTTCTGGGCCATTCCGACATCTCGACGACGCAGATCTATACCCATGTGCTCGACGAGCGCCTGAAGAGCATGGTGCGGGACCTGCACCCGCTGGCGGAGGGGGGATAGGGCTCTGATATTCCCTCCCCCTTGCGGGGAGGGGTAGGGGTGGGGGTAGTCCGACTAGGTGAGCAGTCGCCGAATGAGGCTGTATCAGCGTCGCGTAGTCTGCGACGCAAATCGCTCCGACTTTGCGACCCCCACCCTCGATCCCTCCCCGCAAGGGGGAGGGAAGCAGCACTTCATTCACCGCCGCTTCAACAAAAACACGCCCTGGTCGCCGAGCAGGTTCCACACCCACCAGGGCAGGCTGACCCGCATGGGCTGGCCGCCGGCGTTGAGCGCCACGGCCTTTTCCATCTGCGCCCCGACCTCGCGGCACAGTTCGACGAAGTCGCGGATGGTGCAGAAATGGATGTTGGGCGTGTCGTACCAGGAATAGGGCAGGTTTTCGGTCATCGGCATGCGGCCGCGCACGCCGAGCTCGAAGCGCACGCGCCAATGGCCGAAATTCGGGAAAGACACGATGGCCCGGCGGCCGATGCGCAGGAGATGCTCCAGCACCACCCTCGGCTGGCGCGTGGCCTGGATCGTCTGCGACAGGATCACGTAATCGAAGGCATCGTCCGGGTAATCGGCGAGATCCGTGTCGGCATCGCCCTGGATCACGGGGAGCCCCTTGGCGAGGCAGGCATTGACGCCCTCGCGCGAGATCTCGATGCCGCGCCCGTCGACGCGCTTGCGGTCGCGCAGGAGGGCGAGGAGCGAGCCGTCGCCGCAACCGACGTCGAGCACGCGCGAGCCCGGCTCCACCATGTCGGCAAGGAGGAGGAAATCGAGCCTGTGGCCGCTTTCCATATCGGTCAGGGGCAGGGCTATCGTGGGAAGCGTCATGCGATTCCCCTGACCCGCGCGGCCGCGTCGATGAAGCCGCGGGCGGCGGCGAACATCTCGGGCTCCTCGAGCAGGAAAGCGTCGTGCCCCTTGTCGCTCTCGACCTCGACGAAGGCGACGGAAGCCGCCGCCGCGTTGAGCGCGTGCACGATGGCGCGCGAGTCCGACGTGGGGAAGAGCCAGTCGGAGGTGAACGAGATCACGCAGAAGCGCGTCGGCGTTGCCTTGAACGCCTTGGCGAGCGAGCCGCCATGCTCCGCCGCGAGATCGAAATAATCCATCGCCCGGGTGACGTAGAGATAGGAATTGGCATCGAAGCGCTCGACGAAGGAGATGCCCTGGTAGCGCAGGTAGCTCTCGATCTGGAAATCGGCGTCGAAGGAGAAGGTGGGGGCGACCCGGTCCTGGAAATTGCGTCCGAACTTCCGGTGCAGCGCCATCTCGGAGAGATAGGTGATATGCGCGCCCATGCGGGCGACGGCGAGGCCCTTGGAGGGGCGCGTGCCCTCGGTCAGGTAGCGTCCGCCGCGCCACTCCGGATCGGCCATCACCGCCTGGCGGCCGACCTCGTGGAAGGCGATGTTCTGCGCCGAATGGCGGGTCGCCGCGGCGATGGGCAACGCGGAGAAGACCCGGTCCGGATAGCTCACCGCCCATTGCAGCACCTGCATGCCGCCCATGGAGCCACCGATGACGCTAAACAGCTTGTCGATGCCGAGCCGGTCGATCAGGGCGGCCTGCGCGCGCACCATGTCGCGGATCGTCACCACGGGAAAATCGAGGGCATAGGGCTTGCCGGTCGCCGGGTTGAGCGAGGCGGGCCCCGTGGTGCCCATGCAGCCGCCGATCACGTTGGCGCAGATCACGAAGAAGCGGTCCGTGTCCACGGGCCGGCCGGGCCCGACCATGGTCAGCCACCAGCCGGGCTTGCCGGTCACGGGATTGTCGTTCGCCACGTGCTGGTCGCCGGTGAGCGCGTGGCAGATCAGGACGGCGTTGGACTTGTCGGCGTTGAGCGTGCCGTAGGTCTGATAGGCGATCTGCCAGGGGGCGAGTGCGATGCCCGCATCCATCATCAGGGGCTCGTCCGCGCCAAAGCGCATGAGCAGGCTCGACGGGTCGTCGACCTGGCTTCGCGGTTCGGAGGACAGGGGCACAAATGACATATTAAGCGGAAATGTTCGTTCTTTCGAACAACGGGTACTGCGGAGCGGCAGCGGCGTCAACGAGCATCACGCCCCGACAACGCACCAGGACTGTCATCGCCGGCGAGCCGAAGGCGAGGGAAGGGGATCTACCCGGGTGCATAGCATCATGGATTCCCTTCCCCTCCGCTGACGCTCCGGCCGGGAATGACATGACTTGGCTTCAATTGTTCGCTTTTTGTTCTTGACAATCGTCCTAACCTTGGCTATGCGTATTCCCGTCCGGTTTCACGAGGGACGCGCCCGAGGCGTCGGTTGTGGAGACCGGATACGGTTCTGACAGGTCGGGGGAGTCGCACCCTCTGGCGGTCAGGGTCCTGAGTGGAGGAGGCAGAAAGACCGACCTGTTCGGGCAGGCTCCTGTCTCCGCTCCTCCCAAGCCTTGCCGGCACCGGCGCACCCGGGGCTGCGCGACAAGCCGCGCCGTAGCGCCCTCTGAGGGTTCGTCCCTGATGGGCTGGAGTGCGAGGCTCAGGATCGAAAAGCCGTGCGCGGGAGGCGGGTGCTTCCCGTCCGGGCGGATCTCCCGTCCCGAACTCCCTTCGCGCGCTCCGCTGGAGCGGCGAAGCACATCCAAGTCCCGCGCTTCCCTCGACCTATCGAGACAAGCCAGGATCAGCCCAAAAGCCCTTCGCGCCTTAAGGTGCGAGGCCATTCCTCCATAGGTATGCCTGCCAGGCGATCCGCGGCGCGCGATCGGGGATGACAAGCCGGGCCAAAAACGCCAAAGAAAGGCGCCCGACCCCAAGGATCCAAGCCCATGTCCGCCGAGAAGCCCGCGCCCGACCTTGCCGATCTGCGCCAGGAGATCGACCGCATCGACGAGGCGATGCACCGGCTGCTCATGGAGCGCGGCACCATCATCGACCGGCTGATCGCCTCCAAGAAGGCCTCCAAGGCGGGCCTGAGCTCCGCCTTCCGTCCCGGACGCGAGGCCTCGATGATGAGGGCGCTCGCCGAGCGTCACGGGGGCCTCCTGCCGCTCGATACGGTGGAGGGCATCTGGCGGGTGATCATCGGCACCTTCACCTATGTCCAGTCCAGCTACTCCGTCCATGCCGACATTTCCGGCGGCGATGCGCCCATGCGCGACTCGGCCCGCTTCCATTTCGGCTTCACGGTGCCCTACGTCACCCACCCGAGCGCAGCGGCGGTGATCGAGGCGGTGGCTTCCTCCCGCGGCGATCTCGGCATCTTCCGCCTCGACCAGGGCGCGACCAGCGGCGCCTGGTGGCGCACGCTCGCCGACAAGCGTCGCCCGAAGATCATCGCGCGCCTGCCCTTCATCGAGCGTCCCGGCCATCCGGCCGGCACTCCGGTCTTCGTCATCTCGAAGCCCCTGACCGATGCGGCCGTGCGCGACGTGGTGCTCTATGCCGCCCAGTTCGAGCGCTGGCACAAGGGCGCCAACGAGGCCCTGACCCACCTCGGCGGCGAGGTGGTGGCGAGCGCCGCCGACACCCACGGGCTCTCCGAGCTCATCGCCGTGCCGGGCAGCGTCGAGCCCGCCGCGCTCAAGGCCGCGCTGACCAAGGCGGGCGCGAGCCTCGCCCAGCTCGCCGAGATCGGCAGCCATGCCGAACGTTTCCGCGTGAAATGAAATCCGACCTGCGCTAGAGCGTGTCCCCAGTAACGATTGCTAGGAAGTGTCGATGTCCACCCGTCCCCAGCCCCGTCCCGGCGTGATGCAGATCGAGGCCTATGTGCCCGGCAAGAGCAAGGCCGCAGGGGTTGCGAAGATCCATAAGCTCTCCTCGAACGAGACCCCGCTCGGCCCCTCGCCGAAGGCGGCCGAGGCGATCCGGACCTTCGACCATCTCGAGCTCTATCCGGACGGCAGCGCCACCCGGCTTCGCGAGGCGATCGCGGCACGCTATGGGCTCGATCCGAACCGGCTCATCTGCGGCGCGGGCTCCGATGAACTCCTGGCGCTGATCACCCATGCCTATGTGGGTCCGGGCGACGAGGGCATCTTCACCGAGCACGGATTCCTCGTGTATCGCATCGCGATCCTGGCGGCCGGCGGCATCCCCGTCGTGGCGCCGGAAAAGGACCTGCGCACCGATGTGGACGCGATCCTCGCGAAGGTGACCGAGAAGACCAAGATCGTCTTCCTCGCCAATCCTAACAACCCGACGGGCACCTACATCCCCTTCGACGAGGTGAAGCGCCTGCACGCGAACCTGCCGCCGCATGTGGTGCTGGTGCTCGATGCGGCCTATGCGGAATACGTCCGCCGCAACGATTACGAGTCCGGGCTCGAGCTCGTTGCCACCTCCGAGAACGTGGTGATGACCCGCACCTTCTCGAAGATCTACGGCCTCGCCAACCTGCGCCTCGGCTGGATGGTGGCGCCGCCCCACATCGCCGACGCGGTCAACCGCATCCGCGGCCCGTTCAACGTCAGCGGCCCGGCCATGGCCGCCGGCATCGCCGCGATCCAGGACGAGGCCCATATCGCGAAGGCCGTCGAGCACAACGAGAAATGGCTCGCCTGGCTCACCCGCGAGATCGAGGCCTTGGGCCTCAAGGTCACGCCGAGCGTCGGCAATTTCCTGCTCATCCATTTCCCGAAAGACGCGGGCAGGACGGCGAAGGACGCGGACGCGTTTCTATCCGGCCGCGGGCTGATCCTGCGCCGGATCGATGCTTACGGCCTCCCCGACGCCCTGCGCCTGACCGTGGGCGACGAGGAGGCGAACGGCCTCGTGGTGGCAGCTCTGCGCGATTTTGTAGGCGGCCAGCATGCCTGAGCGTCTCGGTCCTCCGCATGAAACGCCGCTCTTCGAGCGCATCGCCCTCGTCGGCCTCGGCCTGATCGGCTCGTCGATCGCCCGCGCCGCGCGGCATCTCAATCTCGCGCGCACGATCGTCGCCATCGATGCCAGCGAGTCGGTGGTCGCGCGGGTGCGCGAGCTCGGGATCGCCGACGAGGCGACGACCGACGCGGCTGCGGGCGTGACGGATGCGGATCTCGTCATCCTCTGCGTGCCGGTCGGCGTCTGCGGAAAAGTCGCCGAGGCCATGCGCCCGGGGCTCAAGCCCGGCTGCATCGTGTCCGATGTGGGCTCGGTGAAGGCCTCCGTGGTCGCGCAGGTGCAGCCGCATCTGCCGAAAGGAGTGTCGTTCGTGCCGGCGCATCCGGTGGCGGGCACCGAGCATTCGGGACCCGACGCGGGCTTTGCGACGCTCTTCCACAATCGCTGGTGCATCCTCACACCGCCCGATGGCACCGACGAGGCGGCCACCGAACGCGTGCGCGCCTTCTGGGAGGCGATGGGCTCCAACGTGGAGGTCATGAGCGCACAGCACCACGACCTCGTGCTCGCCATCACCAGCCACGTGCCGCACCTGATCGCCTACAACATCGTCGGCACGGCGGCGGATCTGGAAACCGTCACGCAGGGCGAGGTGATCAAGTTCTCCGCCGGCGGCTTTCGCGATTTCACCCGCATCGCGGCCTCCGATCCGACCATGTGGCGCGACGTCTTCCTGCACAACCGCGAGGCCGTGCTGGAGATGCTGGGTCGCCTCAACGAGGACATCGCGCTGCTGGCCCGCGCCATCCGATGGGGCGAGGGCGACAAGCTCTTCGACCTCTTCACCCGCACCCGCGCCATCCGCCGCGGCATCATCTCGTCGGGCCAGGAAACCCCGGAGCCCGATTTCGGCCGCCGGCGCGAGGACAAGACTTAAGGCTGCGCCTCCTCCCTCCCCCTTGCGGGGAGGGCAGGGGTGGGGGTGGTGCGGCTGGGTGAACGATCCACGAGTGGGATGCTGCAGCAGCCTTCAGGCTCACTGCATCCCCTCCGAGTTATGGCTTTGCGACCCCACCCTTAATCCCTCCCCGCAAGGGGGAGGGAAATGCACGATTGCCCTCAATAAAGCGGCTGCAGCCTCACGTTGGGGATCACGAAAGGTCCCATAGCGAGCAGGCCGTTCTCGAGCCGCAGGGGCGGCAGGGTGGCGAGCTGCGGCTTGGCGTTGGGCTGACTTTGCGCCGAGCGCGGGCCCTGTCCCAATAGCATCCCTAAAAGATTGCCGCCGACTCGGCCGCCGGTGAGGTTGCCGAGAAGCCCGTCGAGGCCGGCGGCAGACAGGGTGAGCTGGCCTGCCGGCCGATGCTGCTCGTCGAGGCGCAGCTCGCCCTTGGTCTCGATCCGGCGCGGGCCTTTGTCCGCCGCGAGCATCAGGATGTCGATCTTGCCGCCCGCATTGCGCCAGAGCTCCAGCTCCTCGACGATGGTGCCGCCCTTGAAGCCGTCGGCCTGCGTGACGGTGATATCCGCATTGAGATTGGTCGGCTCCGCGCCGCCGATCAGTGCGTCGAGGATGGGAATGCGGGCTTCCGTCACCGAGGCCGCCACGTCCCGGGCCTGCTCGGCCGTGCGCGAGGGGTTGGGCCGCACGTGAAGCTCCAGGTGCTTGCCGGATCCGGCGATCTCGCCGGTGCCGAGCCCGGTGATGCTCACCTTGGGCCCGTTGGCGGCAAGCGACAGGCGCTGCAATCCTCCCGTGGGGGAGGCGTTGATGCTGGCCTGCAGCAGGTCCCAGCTGCCGTCGACCGTGACCCTGCCGTCGCTGACGCGCAAGGGCCCCGCGACCTCCGTGATGATGCGGCGCGGCTGATAGACCTGGGCAACCGCCTCGGTGCGCCCGAAGGAGGCGGTGATGGCGCCGCGCTTCAGGTCGAGGCTGTTGCAGACGATCTCGATGCGGAACGGGTAGCCGGCGATGGTGCGGTCGCCGCAGGTCCATTGCCGTCCGCCGCGCGCCTCCGCCGCGATCCAGCCGTCGAGCGCTTCCGCCGTGCGGTTGCGGATCACGAACCAGGCGATGCTCCAGGCGATGGCCAGCAGAAGCAGCAGAACGAAGGGGGTGTAGAGCCAGAAACGGCTGCGGCGAACATGTCCCACCGGGGCGGCCTGATCCATGCGAACTCCTGTTGTGGTGCCGTACCTCTAGCGCATCGTGCGGAAAAGTGGACCCGGTTTTCCGCATCCAACGATGCGCTCTTCATAGAGCGGAGCATCGGATTGGATCCCAAAAGTGGGTCCACTTTTGGGTCCGATGCTCTAGCGCCTCGGGCGCAAAAGTGGACCCACTTTTGCGAGAGCGATGATGCTTCTCCCGAGACTAAGCGGCGATTTCGCCCCAAAAGTGGTGCCGGCTTTCGGGAGCGATGATATAGGCCCCGAGCAAACAGGGTTCGGGCATCGCGACATGAAGGACGTCTCAGAGGATCTGTGGGTTTTCGGCTATGGCTCGCTCATGTGGCGGCCGGGCTTCGATTTCGTGGAGCGCGCCCATGCCCATCTCTACGGCTATCACCGCTCGCTCTGCGTCTTCTCCCACGTGCATCGCGGCACGCCGGAGCATCCGGGGCTCGTCCTCGGGCTCGACCGGGGCGGGCGCTGTCACGGGGTCGCGTTCCGCGTCGCGCCCGAGAACGAGCAGGCCACGATCCAGTATCTGCGGGACCGTGAGCAGGTCACGTCGGTCTATCTGGAGCGGCGCCTGTCTGTGCGGCTCGCGGATGCGCGTCGGGTCCGCGCGCTCGCCTATGTGGTCGACCGCAATCATGGGCAATATGCCGGGCGGCTGTCCGATGAGGAGGTGTTAAGGCTGGTGCGGCAGGGGCAGGGCATCTCGGGCCGCAACCCGGATTACGTGCGCTCGACCTACGACCATCTCATCGGCATGCACGTGGTCGATCCGGTGCTGCACCGGATCGTCGATTCGCTCGCTCAGGAGACCTGAGTCTCGTTCTCGCGCAGATCCTCGAAGATGGCGCGGCGTTCGGCCTCCGTCGCGGCAAGGCGGTGGATGTGCAGCTCGGTGGCTCCGCGCTCCCGGACCTTGCCGAGCCAGCGCATCCGGGTCCCCTCGCTGGGATCCGCGGCCGCCATGGCGGCGTCGACCACGATGCCGGTGCCGGTCCGGTCGCGCTTCACGGCGAGGATCACCGCGTCGGTCACTTCCAAGAGCTCCGCCTCGTTGAGCGGATGCACGCCGACGATGTAGCGGCGTCCCGAATGGCCGCGCCAGGAACTGAGGGTGGAAGAGGACCGAAGCCCTGCGGTCGCCCGTAGCCTTTCCTCGCGCACACCCGTCCTCCGCATTCGGTCGTTGCGGAGATCCCGCATAGCCGCGTTCCAGGATATGGTTCGTTTGTTCGCCATATGTTCTTATATGTAAGAATCGGCGGCTGAGTCGTCAAGTCGCTGAAAGCTTGGCTGCGCTTGGGTTTGCGTGATTTTTGGCACATCGCGGTGATCGGGCGCTCTCGTCATCACCGGCCTTGTGCCGGTGATCCCGATTGGTTGCTCGCCGAGCCTTTCCTTGTCGAGATGGCCGGGACGAGCCCGGCCATGACGTGAGATCACCCTCACGCCTTCGACAGCGACGCCTCCGAGGCGGAGGCGGGGCCGAGGCCGAGCTCCTTCCGGCCCTGGTCCAGCAGCCGGTTGGAGGATTCCTCGATCCGCTCCTGCAGCAGCTTGAAGAACTCTTCGCGCGGAAGGCCCGGCGCGATGGGCTCGAGCACCTCGATGCGGATCGTTCCGGGACGGCGGATGAACTGGCGGCGCGGCCAGTACAGGCCCGAATTCATGCCGACCGGAATGCAGGGGAAGCCGAGATTCTGGTAGAGATGCGCCACGCCGTACTTGTAGGCCGGCGGCGCGCCCGGCACCCGGCGCGTGCCTTCGGGAAAGATGATGATCTGGCGCCCGTGCTGGGCTTCGTTCTTTGCCCGCGCCGTCATCTGCACCAGCGCGAGCGATCCCGCCTTGCGGTCGACGGGCACGCAGCGCGCCTTCGCCAGATACCAGCCGAAGAAGGGGATCCACATCAGCTCGCGCTTGAGGATGTAGGTCGGGTCGTCGAAGAGCGTCACCAGGGTGAAGGTTTCGAGAAACGACTGGTGCTTGGCTGCGACCAGGGCCCCGCCCGGCGGGATCTTCTCGAGGCCTGTGATCTCGACCTTGGTTCCGGCGATGACGCGCAGCAGCCAAAGGGAGGTCCGACCCCAGACCTTGACGAGCTCGATGAAAACCCGGCGCGGCACCAGGAATCCCGGGATCAGGATGATCAGCCACAGGATCAGGTTGGCGTAGAAGGCGACGTTGAACAGCAGGGAGCGGACGATCAGCATGGCTTCTTGAAAACGAAAAGCGGAGCGTGAGGCTCCGCGAGCGCGGAACCATAGAGGGTTTTTTCTTGGGGCTCTAGCGCCAGAGCGGTTCGGCGATGAGCTGTCCCTTGATGGGAGAGCCGCCGCTGATGATCTGCGCCACGGAGGACCTTTCCGGGTCGCCCTCGAAGCGGGTCCTGAGCCAGACCGCAAGGAACTTGAGGTATTCGGTGAAGATCACCCGGGTGACGGAAGGGTTGTGCCACCACTCGTGCGGATCGATGGTCGCCGCGACCGGATAGGGGATCTTCTGAAGGTTCGGCAGGGCGTGGTCGAGCTCCACCAGGGTGCGGGGCATGTGGTAGTTCGAGGTCACGACGATGAGGGCGTCGAACCCGTTCCGCTCCGCCCAGCGCCGGGTCTCGATGGCGTTGCCGATGGTGTTGCGGGCCCGGTAGTCCAGATCCACGCAGCAATCGAACAGCCGCCGCTGTCCGGGGTTGAGGCGGGCGATCTGGTCCCGGCTGGTGTTCTCGTTTACCCCCGAGATCAGGAGCCTCTTGGCGTAGCCCTTGGCGAGCAGATCGATGGCGTCGCCGATCCGCTGCGCGCCGCCCGTCATGGCGACGATGCCGTCGGCCCGGGTTTCGGGCGGCTGCTCGAACCGGTCGAGGCTGTAGACGAAGCCGAGAAAGCCGAGAAGGCCGACGACCAGGAACGCAGTGGCGCTCCAGAAGCAAAAGGCGAGACCGCGTCTCAGGAGGGACCGCCGCACAGGCGGCTTGGGGGATGCGGGAGTCGTCCAGCCCCAGCCGACGGCTTCCGTGGTGTCCATGGCGCCCGGCGCTACCCAACTCTGCGTTCGCGAGGTCATCCTCGACGAATGTAATGGAGATTGCGGCAAGGAAGAGGCAGCCCTCTCTAGCATCGGATCGTGCGCGGGGTCCGGTTAACCGTCACCATCAACCATTTTCGTTAAGAAAGCGTCTCACAGTCAAGCGCGAGACGATGCCCGTGATGAGCGCCACCAGCAGCGCGATGACGAGAACCACCGCATAGCCGCTCCAGCTGATGATAAACGCCCCGAAGAGCGCCTCGATCTGGTCGCCCGTGGGACTCGCGCGCCAGGAACGGGACACGAAGCCGAGGATCAGGATGAGGAGCAGGGCAGCGCCGGCCCCGATGACGCTGCCGCGCAGGCCGAGCCGGAAGAAGCGGCGCTGGAACTCCTTGGCGATGAAGTCGTCGTTGGCGCCGACGAAATGCAGCACCTCCACCACCTCGCGGTTTCCCGCCATGGCGCCGCGGGTGGCGAAGATGACGGCAAGCCCCGCGGCCACGAGCACCAGGACCACGAGGACCACCCCGATGCCGATGATGGTGTTGGCCATGGTCGAGAGCCGGGACACCCACAGGGCGTGATCGTCGAGGGTCGCGCCGGGAACCTCGTGCTGCAGGGATTGCCGGAGGGGGGCGAAATCGGGCTTCGCGCCTTCCCGGATCTTGATCACGATCAGGCGCGGCACCGGCAGGTCCTTGAAGTCGAGGCCGGTCCCGAGCCACGGCTCGAGCAGGCGCTCCGATTCCTCCTTGGAAAAGGCCTGGGCCTGCTCCACCCCCGGCACCTGCCGGGCGAGCGCCACGGCACGGTCCACGTCCTGGTCGATCGCGCGCTGGGCATTGGGGCGGATCTGGATCGTCACCTCCCGGGCGATCTCCGAGCGCCATTGGGCGGAGCTCGCGGAGACCAGCTCTGCGCCGCCGGCGCAGAGCGCAGCGAGGAAGGTCAGGATGGCGATGACGGCGGCGAGCGCCTGTCCGCCGGCGGAATCCACCGGCACGAGGGGGGCGTTCCGGCTCAGGGAAGCGGGCAGGGAGCGCTTCTGCGCCGCGGCGGGCGCGGCCGGCTTTCTCAGGCGGGGTTGCGGAGCGCTCATCCACTCACCCGTCGATATGCAGACGGCCGTCGCCGAGCACGAGGCGGCGCACGTCGAGCTGATCCATGAGGCTGAAATCGTGGGTTGCGATGACGACCGAGGTTCCGAGCCGGTTGAGTTCGATGAACAGGCGCAGGAGGCGGCGGGCCAGCGACGGGTCCACGTTGCCCGTGGGCTCGTCCGCGAGCAGCAGGTCGGGGCGCACGATCAGCGCGCGGGCAATCGCCGCGCGCTGCTTCTCGCCGCCGGAGAGCACCGGCGGCAGCATGTGCATGCGGTCGCCCAAGCCCACCCAGCGCAAGAGCTCGACCACCTCGGCCCGATAGCTCGCCTCCTCCTTGCCCTGCACGCGCAGGGGCAGGGCGACGTTCTCGTAGGTGGTCAGGTGGTCGAGGAGGCGGAAATCCTGGAACACCACGCCCATGCGGCGGCGGACGCCGGTGAGGTCATCCTTGGAGATGCGCGACACGTCCTCGCCGAAAAGCGAGATCAGGCCGCGGGTCGGCTTCACCGAGAGCAGGATGAGGCGAAGCAGGGTCGTCTTGCCGGCGCCGGAGGGGCCGGTGAGGAACTGGAAGGAATTGGGCTCGATCGAGAAGGTCAGGTCGCGCAGGACCTCGGGACCCATGCCGTAGCGCACGCCCACATTCTCGAAATGCACGGCCGGGGCCGCGCTCTCGTCGTAGTCCTCGTCGTAAAGCGCCCTCACGCGTGCTCTAGCCATCCTTGGGGGTTGCCGGTCCTGTGGCGGGAGAAATCCGCGATTCGCTTCCTTATCGCCCCGTCATGGTTAGCAAGCCATAAACTCGGCAGGCGGCCACGGGAAGCGAACCTCTCGCGGGACATTGCCGCAGGACGTCTCTCCCTCTCCCGTGTGGGAGAGGGCCGGGGTGAGGGCAGGCCGGTGCCGGATAAGATGCCGAGGCTTACATCTCCCAGGCACCGAAGTCGGAGCCATAGTTTGAGACCGCACGCCCTCACCCCTGCCCCTCTCCCGCCCG
Organism: Microvirga ossetica; assembly: GCF_002741015.1. NCBI lineage: Bacteria > Pseudomonadati > Pseudomonadota > Alphaproteobacteria > Hyphomicrobiales > Methylobacteriaceae > Microvirga > Microvirga ossetica. The sequence goes on from NZ_CP016616.1 coordinate 3,101,001, forward strand.
GGAGAGGGGATGAGCGCTCATCATCCTCAAAAGTCCGCAAGTCCGTTTGACATCCTTGGCCAAGCATGGTCGTGAAGAGGCGAGCGCAAACATTTTCGGTTTTTCTGGACGATCGCGATGACCTCTGCCCCCCGCATCCGGGTTCTCTTCGATGAAGGCACCATTGCCAAGCGCAACGAGGCGCTGGCCCAGGAGATCGCGGCCGACAAGCCCGAGAACCTGCTCGTCGTGGCCGTGCTCAAGGGCAGCTTCATGTTCGCCGCCGATCTGATCCGCGCCCTGCACCGCGCTGGCCTGGCGCCGCAGGTCGAGTTCGTGCACCTGTCGAGCTATCTCGACGGCACCGTCTCCTCGGGCAATGTCGCGATCCTGCGCGATGTGGAAAGCGACGTGCGGGGACGCGACGTGCTGCTCGTGGACGATATCCTCGAATCCGGCCGAACGGTCACCTTCGCCAAGGACCTCCTGATGGCGCGCGGGGCCAAGAGCGTGAAGACCGCCCTGCTGCTCGAGAAGCCCGGCAAGCGCGCCGTGTCGATCCACCCGGATTATGTCGGCTTCACCTGCCCCGATGTGTTCGTCGTCGGCTACGGCATGGACGTGGCCCATTCCTATCGCCAGCTTCCCTTCGTCGGCGTCGTCGATCACCTCGACAACAGCCCGGACCTGTTCGACAAGCCGGAGTAAGGAAAGCCGGTCCGATCAGCCGTTGAGCTGCCAGATCGTCCCGTTGAGCAGGGTCGCATAGGAAGCCCAGGCGAGATAGGGCAGGAGCAGGAGGCCGGCCGTGCGGTCGAGCCGCCAGAAGGCGCGGATCGTGGCCAGGATCGCGACGATCAGGGCGACGATGACAATAAGGCCTGCGAGCGGGCTCTTGCCGCCGAAGAAGGCGAAGGACCACATCCCGTTCAAGATGAGCTGCACGAAGAAGGCGACGATCGCCGCCGCGCGGCCGGGCCGGTTCTCCGGCAGGGCGAGGATGCGCCACAGCGCATAGGCCATCATGACGTAGAGCAGCGTCCAGGCGACGGGGAAGGCCCAGTTCGGTGGCGTGAAACCGGGCTTCGCGAGGCTCGCATACCAGGTCGGGATGTTCGGCTGCGTGATCAGGCTTGCCGACACGGCCACCGCCACCACCGGCAGCACGGTCACCAGAAAGCGCGGCAGCGGCGGCATTGCATGGCTGCCCGGCACAGTTTGGTCTGTATGCATGCGCGAATTCCCTTTAAAGACGGCGCGTCGTTTCCTGTGATGCAACCTGTCACGCTTGCGGAGGTTCCCCTATGTCGTCATCGCGTTCCCCATGGTCGAAGCGCAGCCTGACCGCTCAGGCCATGGGCCATGTGGACCCGATCACCAAGGCGGTCGTGCCGCCGATCCATGTGGCGACCACCTATATCCGCGACGAGGACAACGCCTATTCCTCCGGCTTCGTCTATGGCCGGCCGGACAACGCCACCATCCGCGAGGCGGAGGAAGTGCTGGCGATGCTCGAGGAGGCCGAGGCCGGTGCCCTGCTGTTCTCGTCCGGCATGGCTGCGGCGACCGCCGTGTTCCAGGCCCTCGATCCGGGCGACCATATCGTCGCCTCCAAGGTCATGTACTGGGCCCTGCGCAGCTGGCTGATGACGGAGGCCGTGCGCTGGGGTCTCAAGGTCGATTTCGTGGAGACGGACAATCTCGAGGCCCTGCGCGAGGCGGTGAAGCCCGGCGAGACCAAGCTCGTCTGGGTCGAGACGCCCTCGAACCCGCTTTGGACGATCACCGACATCGCCGGTGCCGCCGAGATCGCACACAAGGCCGGGGCGCGGCTCGCGGTCGATTCCACCACCGCCTCGCCGATCCACACGCGACCGCTTAACCTCGGCGCCGACATCGTCATGCATGCGGCTACCAAGGTGCTCAATGGCCATTCCGACGTGGTGGCCGGCGTGCTCGCCGGCGCGAAGGCGGACGCGTTCTGGACGCGGGTCGCGGGTATCCGCAAGATGCAGGGCGCGATCCTCGGCCCCTTCGAGGCCTATCTCCTGATGCGCGGCATGCGCACGCTCCATGTCCGCACGGCCGCCCAGGCGAAAAGCGCCCTCGATCTGGCGCAGCGCTTCTCCAATCATCCCAAGGTTGCCCGCGTGCTCTATCCCGGCCTGCCGCAGCATCCCGGCCACGACATCGCCGCCCGGCAGATGGAGAACGGCTTCGGCTACATGCTCTCGATCCAGGTCTCGGAAGGGGAGGCCGCCGCGATCCGCACCGCGGCGCGGGTCGGCCTGTGGAAGCGCGCGACCTCGCTCGGCGGCGTCGAGAGCCTGATCGAGCACCGCGCCTCGATCGAGGGGCCCGGCACCCCGTGCCCGCCCGACCTGCTGCGCCTCTCCACCGGCATCGAGGACGTGGAGGATCTTTATCGGGATCTTGATGAGGCGTTGAGGGGGTAGCGCTCCCGTGTCATTCCCGGCCGGAGCATAGCGAAGGGGAAGGGAATCCATAGCGCTGCGCTTGATCGTGGATCCCCTTCCCGGTCCTACGGACCGCCGGGGATGACAGGGTGGCACGGCAAGGCCAGTGGATTACGGGTGCCCCTTAGCCAGCTATATTGATCTTGTCATAAAACCTGTGCTTCTCTCCGCTACAGGCGAACGCTGTTTCGCAAAAAGACAAGCCGAGGGAAGACCATGACACACTCCATCACTCGCCGCCGCGCCCTTCAGACGGGCGTGGCCGCCGCCGCCATTGCCGGAATGCCCCGCTTCGCCTGGGCCGCCGGTCCGGTCGTCAAGCTCCGCATCCTGGAGACCACCGACCTCCATGTGAACATCTTCCCCTATGACTATTATCGCGACGCGGCGGACGATACGGTGGGCCTCGCGCGCACCGCGACGCTGGTGAAGGGCGCCCGGGCCGAGGCCAAGAACAGCCTGCTCTTCGATAACGGCGACCTGATCCAGGGCTCGCCGCTCGGCGATTTCGTTGCCTATCGCAAGGGCATGAAGCCCGGCGACGTGCACCCCATGGTCGCCGCCATGAACGAGCTCAACTACGATTGCGGCACGCTCGGCAATCACGAATTCAATTACGGCCTCGACTTCCTGCAGAACGCCATCGGCACGGCGAAATTCCCGCTCGTCTGCGCCAACGTGATCAAGGCCAACGGCGAGACCTTGCAGAAGCCGTGGCTCGTGCTCGACCGCGAATTCACCGACGAATCCGGTGCGAAGCAGAAGATCAAGATCGGCGTGATCGGCTTCGTGCCGCCGCAGATCGTGCAGTGGGACAAGTCGCATCTCGACGGCAAGGCCACCACCATCGACATCGTCGATGCGGCGAACAAGCATGTGCCTGATCTCAAGAAGGCCGGCGCTGATATCGTCGTGGCGCTCTGCCATTCCGGCATCGCCGGCGGCGAGCGGAAAGGCGGCGAGGAGAACGCGGCACTGCATCTCGCGAAGGTCGACGGCATCGACGTGATCCTCACCGGCCACCAGCATCTCACCTTCCCGGGCGGCAAGGAGTTCAACAACATCCCTGGCGTCGACGTGAAGGCCGGCACCCTGCATGGCAAGCCCGCGGTCATGGCCGGCTTCTGGGGCAGCCATCTCGGCCTCATCGATCTCGAGCTGACGAAGGATGGCAATGCCTGGAAGGTCGCGAATTTCCGCACCGAGGCGCGCCCGATCTACGACCGCGTCGATCGCAAGATCGTGCCGAAGGTCGATTCCGACGCCGTCGTGATGGCGGCGGCGCAGGCCGGCCACGACGCGACGCTGAAATACGTGCGCGAGCCCGTCGGCACGACCGCCGTTCCGATCCACTCCTATTACTCGCTCGTGGCGGACGACGCCTCCGTGAAGCTCGTCGCCGAGGCGCAGGCCTGGTACGTGGCCGACCAGCTCAAAGCCTCCGCCTTCAAGGACCTGCCGATTCTGTCTGCGGCAGCGCCCTTCAAGGCCGGCGGACGCGGCGGTGCGAACTACTTCACCGAGATCAAGCCCGGTCCGCTCGCGATCAAGGACATGGCGGACATCTACATCTATCCGAACACGATCCGCGTGGTGAAGATCACCGGCGCCCAGGTGCGCGAATGGCTCGAGCGCTCGGCCGGCGTCTACAACCAGATCGACGTCGCGAAGGGTGGCGAGCAGGAGCTGATCAATCAAAAATTCCCGGCCTACAATTTCGACGTCATCGCCGGCGTGCAGTACAAGATCGATCCGACGCAAGCCTCGCGCTACGACGACAACGGCAAGGTCGTGAACGCCGATGCGCACCGCATCAAGGAACTGACCTATAACGGCAAGCCGGTGACGGACGATCAGCAGTTCATCGTCGTGACCAACAACTACCGCGCGGGCGGCGGCGGCAACTTCCCCGGCGCGGATGGCACCACCATCGTGTTCGAGGCGCCGGATCTGACCCGCGACGCGATCATGCGCTACATCATCGAGAAGAAGGAAGTGGCGCCGAAGGCCGACGGCTCCTGGTCGCTCGCGGCTCCCGCCGGCGTCACCATGACCTTCACCACCGGTCCGAACGCCGCCAACTACCAGCCGGCGGGCATCAAGGTCGAGAAGATGGGCGATGCGCCGGAAGGCTTCGTGAAGTACCGCATCGTGAGCTGATCGCTCGCTCAAGCGGAATGCGAAACGGCCGGGCTCACGCCCGGCCGTTTTCGTTCGTGCAACGATGAAGGAAAGATGAGTGCCAAACCTGCATGATGGCGCGCTGCGTCGCTTTGAGATCATCGGCCGGGCCCTGCTGATCTCTCCTGCGGACCGCTCCCGGTCCGAACTCACTGTCAGGCTCGGCTACGGCCTTGCCCCGAACACCCGGCCGGCCGCCTCCGCGAAGCTCGAATGGAGAATTGCACCGAATCTCTGAAGCGGGATGCGCACCGCGCCGATTCTGGCGCATCACCGTCAATCGGGTATCTGAACCTGTCAGGCTCCGGGCCGTTGGGATGCAGACGCATGCGATCGGAGAGAAACGTGGGACAGCTCACCTTCGACGGACTCGGACCCTACAACCTGCCCGATGCGACTCATGCCGATGCGCAAAGGGACGGCGACGGCTTTAAGCTCTCCTTCCGCATGTGGAAGTCGGAAAGGGAATGGACCCTTGTCCGAATTCATGTGAGTGGGGAGGCCGCTGACAAGCTCGTCCGCCAAATCGGCGACGCCCGCGCAAGATCGGGCGGCTCGATCAACATCTAGCCGATCTGCCCGAGCGATCTCCTAAAAAGCCGCATTGCGGTTTTAGATCTCGGGAATCGGCGGCTTGCGGAAGGCTGCTCTTTCAGGCGCAATCCTGCTCCTCGAAACTCTCTCACTTTCGAGGCTTTCCATGAATATGCAATCGCGCTCGGTCGAAGGCTATGAAGCGCTGATTATCAATCGCTGCACCGGAGCCTTCGTGATCTACCACCTGAACAGTGAAGACCGCGAACTTGCCACCGAATGGGCCCGTTGCCTGGCTCAGTCATGCCGCGTGGAGCTTTGGCATAACGCTGAACTGGTGGGCTCATTCCCGCCGCTGCCGACCCGGACAACACGCGATCTCTGCTAAAGCGCCGATACGCTCTTACAAATGGTGCCTTGCCGTCGTATGGTGCATCCACCAGCGGTTCCCTAGTCGGCCGCTGCCCTTTTGGGCGCATGGCGCGTCTCGAAGCTTTGCGGGCTTTGGAGAACCAGCGATGCCAGTCGATATGCCCCCAAACAAGAAGCTCGGTATCTCCACCGAGGCGACCTTCAACCTGTTGCTTGACCGGTCCTTGAACTGGCTCGCGGTCGTCGTAGCCTTGGTGTTGGTTCTGTGGGTATACAAGCTCGGGTTCATATGGGCCTAAGCATCGAACCAGAAAGTGGACCCGCTTTTGGGATCGGTTCCGATGCTGGAGGCGCGCTCTCCTTTTCCGGCGGGGCCTAAGGCAGCGTGATCACGTCGCCCAGATTCTCCGGCGTCGGCTCCTTACCGAGCCGACGGCGCTTGGCGAGGAGGATCGTGCCGTTGAGCTCGCCGCCGAAGAGGAAGATCGCGCCGAGCGTGTAGAGAAAGATCAGGGCCACCATGGCGGTCGCAAGCCCGCCATAGGTCGAGGCATAGGCGCCGGGATAGAATTCGAGATACCAGCTGAAGGCGAAGCCGCCGAGAAGCCACAGCGCCAGCGTCACGCCCACCCCTGGCAGCACCGCGCGGAAGCTCCGTCGTCCCGCGGGAACGAGCTTATGGGACAGCAGAAGCCCTGCAACGATCACGATGGTCGCCACGCCGATCCGCAGGAAGGCGATCAGGCCGTCAAAGGGTTTTAAAGCCGGCACCCAGGAGAGCACGCCGCGCCAGATGAAGGGGCCGAGCACGACGAGAAAAGCCAGCGCGATCAGCATGAAGGCGCCGGCGATCACGAAGGCGATGGATTCGAGCCGCGTCAGCCACCAGGCGCGGGTCTCGCGCACGCCATAGGCGCGGTTGAGCCCGACCCTGAGGCTCTCCACGCCGCTCGACGCGAAATAGAGCGCGAGCACCAGGCCGAGGGTCAGCACATCGCTGCGCCGGCCGGTAAGGATCCGGTGCACCTCGCTGGCGATCGGCCCCGCGACCTCCTGCGGCCAGGCCTCGAGGACGATATCCGCCACCTCGTCCGCAAGCGATCCGGTGCCGAACAGGCTGGCCAGCGCCGTCACCAGGATCAGGAACGGAAACAGCGAGGTCAGGACCGAAAGGGCGATATGGCTCGCAATCGCCCAGGCGTCGTGCAGCACGAAGCGGGTGGAGGCGATGGCGAGGAGTTCGAGCGAGAGGCGCAGGCGGTTCAAACGAAGGGTCTCCAGGCTGCTGGAGATGGTGCGACGAAGGCCGAGGGCAAGGAAGGAACGCTTCCTTCACCTCTCCCCGGTGGGGAGAGGTCGAGCGGAGCGAGGGTGAGGGGGCGCAGGTTCATCCGGATAAGGCGTAACCCCTCACCCGCGCCTCCGGCGCGACCTCTCCCTCAAGGAGAGGTGATACGGCAGCGCCATTGAGGTCGACGTTTGGATGAGGCTTCGCGCATCGACAAGGATCGAGCCGGGAGCCTACAAGGCACCTAGAATTTCAGGTCTCGATTCCATTCCCGCCATGAACCCCACAATCTTCGCCCGTCTCGCTCCGCCGCTCTTCGTGCTCATCTGGGCGACCGGGTTCATCGTGGCGCGGTTCGTGGCGCCCTATGCCGAGCCGTTGACCTTCCTGTTCGTCCGCTATGTGCTGGCGACCCTTGTCCTCGCGGTCATCGTGGCGGTCTCGCGGGTGTCCTGGCCACGCAACTGGCACGATTGGCGCAACAGCCTGATCGCCGGCGTTCTCCTGCACGGGCTCTATCTCGGTGGCGTGTTCTGGTCGGTGAAGCACGGGCTGCCCGCCGGGATCTCGGCCCTGGTGGCCGGCCTTCAGCCGCTGGCCACCGGGCTTCTCGCCGGGCCGCTCCTGGGCGAGCGGGTTTCGCGCGGACGCTGGATCGGCATCGGCATCGGTTTCCTAGGCGCCGCGTTCGTGGTGGCGCCGAAGCTCGGCGGCGGCGTTCCGCCGCTTGCGCTCGGCATCTGCGTGCTCGGGATGTTCTCCATCACCCTCGGCACCATCTGGCAGAAGCGCACGGGCAGCAAACTCGATCTGCGGGTCAATGCGGCAATCCAGTATATCGGCGCCGCCGCCGTGACCCTGCCCCTCATGCTCCTGATCGAGGAAGGGCATATGGAGCTGACCCTGCCGCTCCTGGGCGCGCTTGCCTGGGCGGTGTTCGGCCTGTCGATCGGCGCGATCGGCCTACTGCTCTTCCTGATCCGGCAGGGAGCGGTGGTGGGCGTGGCGACGCTGCTCTATCTCGTGCCGCCGGTCGCAGCGCTGATGGCCTTCGCCCTGTTCGGCGAGACCTTGAGCCCGATCCAGCTCGCCGGCATGGCGCTCGCGGCGCTGGGCGTCGCGGTGGCGAGCCGGAACTGAAACGCAACAAGTCCTGGAGCGTATCCCCGGGGGGCCGGCTCATCAATCTCTGTCCTCATCCTGAGGAGCAGCAAAGCTGCGTCTCGAAGGAGGTTCCAGAGAGCACTGGATCCTCCTTCGAGACGGTCGCTGCGCGACCTCCTCAGGATGAGGTGGTGTTTTATGAGCCAGCCTCTGAGATCGCATTATTTCGAGATCTTCACCGAGACGGGGTCGCTTGCCGGGAACGTCTCTTCCACGCCCTCGTCGAGCAGCTCGTCCTGGTGCTTCTTCTTCTCCGACTGCTTGTCGTCCTTGCGCTCGTTCTTGTCCTTCGAGGCGTCCTGTTTGCGGTCCTGGTCCATCATGATGTCTCCGTCGTGAGGATTGGGTCGAGAGGACAACGTGTCAGGTCAAGCTTCGATCCTTTTCGCGCGCAAACGAAAACGGCGCCTTTCGGCGCCGTCTTGAGCTCTTGGGATGCTTTAGCGGGGCTGGCCTTGCTGCTGATTGACGAAATAGTCGAAGGGCAGCTCGGCGATGCGGAACCAGGTCAGCTCCTTCTCGCGGAAAGCGTTCCAGGACTCATACACCTTCTTGAACTTGGCGTTGGAGGCCGCGATCTCGCCATAGAGCTTGTAGGCTTCCTTGTAGCTCTGCTCCATCACGTCGCGCGGGAAGGGACGCAACTGCACGCCCTGGCCCGCGAGCCGGCGGATCGCATCCGCATTCTGGGCATCGTATTTTGCGACGCACATGGCGTTGGCTTCGGCGCAGGCCGCTTCGAGAATGGCCTTGTAGTTGGCCGGAAGCTCGTTCCACTTGCTCATGTTCACGTAGAGCGAGGGCTGTGCGCCGCCTTCCCAGAAGCCCGGATAATAATAGTACTGAGCGACCTTCACGAAGCCGAGCTTCTCGTCGTCATGGGGGCCCGAGAACTCCACCGCGTCGAGGGTGCCGCGCTCGAGCGCCGGATAAATGTCGCCCGCAGCGAGCACCTGAGGCACCACGCCGAGCTTGGCCATGATCTGGCCGCCCATGCCGGCGATGCGCATCTTGAGGCCCTGCAGGTCTGCGATGGATTTGATCTCCTTGCGGAACCAGCCGCCCATCTGCGCGCCCGTCTGCCCGGCTGGGATCGGGAACACGTTGTAGTCCTTCATGAACTCGCGCATCAGCTCGAGACCGCCGCCGTAATACATCCATGCATTGTGCTGGCGCACGTTCATGCCCCACGGCACGGAGGTGTCGAACATGAAGGTCGGATCCTTGCCGATGAAGAAACTCGACAGGGTATAGGAGCACTCGACGGTGCCGTTCTGCGTGGCGTCGAGGGTCTGGAGAGCACCGACGATCTCGCCCGCTGCAAAAGGCTGGATCTGGAACTTGTTGTCGGTCGCTTGCGCCACGCGCTTGGAGATCATCTCGCCCGCGCCGAAGAGGGTGTCGAGGCTCTTCGGATAGGCCGAGGCCATGCGCCAGCGGATATCCGGCTGAGCCTGCGCGATGGCGGGGGAGGCCACAGTGCCTGCAACCGCTGCCAAGCCTGCGCCTTTGAGAACTTTTCTTCTATCCATGAGCATTTCCTCGACCGATTTATGTCGTCACTGCCGGTTCGGCTGAACAATCCATAAAGCGGGAGGAGGGCTGATGTCACTCCATCTTCCGTTGGGGCAGTTATGCGGCGTCGTCATCGGTGTCATCCCCGAGACGCAGAGCGGAACTCGGGATCGCCGGCAGAATGAGTCGCTGAAATCCTCCCCCGAGAAGGGAGAGGAGTGGTTGCGATTCACCTGTTGAACGATCCCGGATCGCCTGCGGCGTCCGGGATGACGAATGGATCGGATTGAGGGTTACCGTTCTTTCGAGCTGCCTTCGGCGCGGGCGGAGCGTTTCGGCGGCTTCTGGTCTCCGGTGGAAGGCTTGCCACGCACCAGGGTTCCCTTGGGCACGTCCACCACATTGCCCGGCGCCGGCACGCGGGCGCGGGAAGTGGCGCCGCCGCTCATGCCGGCGGGGCCGGTCGAGCCTTCGGTCTGGGCTCCGCGCGGGGCCGGGCTCTTGGTGGCAGTGGTGTTCACGCTCTCGGCGATCTCCTCGTTGGAGAGTTCGAAGCCTGCATCGCTCGCGCCCTTCTCCGGCGGAACGTCCTTGAACGAGCGCAGGCCCGCCTTCGAGCCGCTCGTCACGCGATTGTCGTCCACATGGTCGATATCGAGGTCGGGGTCGAGCTTCTTCGAGGCGCCCATGGCGCCGGTGGCTTTGGCTGCGGCACGCTTGGCGTTGCCGACATCGTTGCGCTGGGTCGGGCCGGCGATGAAATCCTCGCTGGTCTCCTGCTGCGCCAGTTCGTTCATCACCTCGTCCACATCAGGCTCGGTGGGCTGTCCGCGCTTGTCTCGCGCCATGGGCTGTTCCTCTTCGCGATTGGGCAGACCTCATGCAGTCCGCAATTCCAGTGGGCAACGTCCTGTCGAGGATGGGTGTTCCGGACCCGCATCCGTGAAGAAGCGGGGCCGCAACCTCCTATTTGCCGAGCTCTTTCTGAAGGTCCTGCAGCAGCACCAGATGCTCCTTGATCTGCCCCTGCGCGAGCTTGGCCACGTTGGTCATCTCGCGATTGCCCGCGCTCTGCGGCAGATAGCTTTCCTGCAGCTTCAGCAGCTCCTGATGACCCTGGATCTGCAGTGCAACGTAGTCCTTGTCGAAAGCTGCACCCGGCTGCGCCTTGGAGAGACGTTCCATGGTCTGCGCATCCTTTTGCGGCAGTTCCGGCGCGGTCGCCGCGGATTGCCGCGCTCCTTGAGTCGTGGAGGCCGTCGCATTCGGGTCGGCGAAGGAATGCATGATGTCGGCGAGCAGATTTTGTTCGCCGATCTCGAATTCCGCGAACTGCTTCACGCGCGGATGCTGCGCCTTGCCGTGCGCGAAGTTCGATTGCTGCAGCGAGACGGTGCCGAGCGCCAGCATCTGCTGAACATACTGCCGGTCGGCCTGGGATTGCTGCTGGCCCATGGCGGCCGGCGCATTGTTGGCCTGACCCTGACGCGCGGGCGTCTGCGTGTCCTGCGGTGCGCCGCCCTGCTGAACGCGCTGCTGGCGCTCTTGCGCATTCTGCCCGAGTGCCGGATTGACCTGCGTTTCGGCCGGCTGCGGCGTGGCAGGCTGGGGAATGGCGGGATTCTGCTGCTGGGCGATGGCGGGAATGGCGATGGCGGCTATGAGGCCGGCGATCACGAGACGGCGCGACATGAAGGATTCTCCTGCAAACGGGATCGTGAGAGCGAACGCTTGCAGGAGGGTTTGGTTCGGAAGCACCAGATGCCGGCCCTAGCCGGATTTCGCGAGGCCCAGGCCAACCACGATCATGAAAGCTGCCACCCACCGGGCGATACCGAACCGTTCCTTCAGGACCACCATGGCAATCAGCGCCGCAAACAGGACCGAGGTCTCGCGGATGGCCCCGACCAGTCCGATAGGAGCCTTTGTCATGGCCCAGAGGGCGGTTCCATAGGAGATGTTGGCGATGGCTCCTGCGGCAATGCTCTTGCCCCACAAGGATGCCGGCGTGCTGAGCAAAGCCGCTTTCTGGCAGCAGATCATCACCAGCGCCATGATCGCACCCGTGATGGTCATCATCGAAAGCATGTATCCGGCAGAATTTCCCGACAGGCGGGCTCCCAAACCGTCGACGAGCGTGTAACTGACCACAATCGCGGCGGTCAGGCCAGCAATCATCAGGCTTCTGCCATTCAGCCCGCCACGACGGACGGCATCGATGCCCAGTCCGAGAATCCCGCCGCACAACACGCCGATTCCTGCCCACGTCGAGGGTGCGAGTGTTTCGCCTAAGAGGAGCATTGCAAGAAGCGTGGTGAACAGAGGCGCGCTGCCTCTCACCAGAGGGTAGATGGCGGAATAATCCGCGTAGCGGTAGGCGAGGCCGATCAGGACGAAATAGGCCACGTGAATCAGCGCCGATGCCAGGACATGGATGGAGCTGGCCGCATCGGGCAGACCTGAGACAAGCAGAGCCGGAACCGCAGAGATGGCCGATCCGATGGCAATCAGGTTGGCCTGAACCAGGGGATCGCCCTTGCTGGCCTTGGCAAAGGCGTTCCAGCTTGCGTGCAGAAAGGCAGCGACAAGAATGATGGCGAACACGTCGGGTGACATTGTCGATCGGGTCGTGAGAGGCGGGCGCCCGGCGGATGTTATTTCAGGGTGTTCACGGAGGGAAGCTCGACCAGCCACGCTCGTTAGCATCGTCGACAGGAACAGCTTGGTGTGATCGCAGGGTTCCTCCGGCAGGGGTTGCGGATTTGAGGTGAACTTCGGTCAACCGTGTCCGTTGTGAATGGGTTAACTTGATGCGGGAGGCACAATGCAGGATCGGGCGACACGAATCGTCTTGCTGGTGGTGGCAGTACTGCTCGCGATCCTCGTGCTTCAGCCTTACGTGAACACCTATCTCTTCTCGGCGCGGGAGCCGCGGCCGGTAGCGGCGCGAGGCGACCTCGCGGATCTCGAGCGCACGACGATCAAGGTGTTCGAGACGGTGGCCCCGTCCGTCGTGCAGGTCGTGGCACTGCAGGGCCGTGGTCCCGCGGGCGGCGAGCCGGCGGGATCCGGCACGGGCTTTCTCTGGGATAATGCGGGCCATGTGGTGACCAACGATCACGTGGTTGCGAACGGCTCCTCCTTCGTGGTGCGCCTCGCCTCCGGCGAGGTGCTACCGGCCGAGGTCGTGGGCCAGGCGCCTAACTACGACCTCGCGGTGCTGCGTGTGCAGCGTCAGGGCGGTCTGCCCGCGCCGGTGCCCGTCGGAAGCTCGGCTGATCTCAAGGTGGGCCAGACGGCCCATGCCATCGGCAACCCCTTCGGCCTCGACCAGTCGCTCACCACCGGCATCATCAGCGCGCTCAAGCGCCGCCTGCCCACGAGCGGCGGGCGCGAGGTGGCCGACGTGATCCAGACCGATGCGGCGATCAACCCAGGCAATTCCGGCGGCCCGCTGCTCGATTCCGCCGGGCGCCTGATCGGCGTCAACACGGCGATCTTCTCGCCCTCGGGCACCAATGCGGGCATCGGCTTCGCCATTCCGGTCGACGTGGTCAACCGGGTCGTGCCGGAGCTGATCGGCAACGGCCGCGTGCCGACGCCGGGCATCGGCATTCTCGCGGGCGACGAGACCCTCGCGGCCCAGCTTGGCGTGAGCGGGGTGATCGTGGCAGGCGTGGTGCCGGGCTCGCCGGCCGAGCGCGCGGGCCTGCGCGGCGTGGATCAGCGGGCAGGCGTCATCGGCGACATCATCGTGGCTGTCGAGGACGAGCCGGTGCGCCGTCTGTCCGATCTGACCGACAAGCTGGAAAAGGTCCGCGTCGGTGACACGGTGACCCTCACCATCCTGCGGGACAACCGGTCCCGGACCCTGGATGTGGCCGTCGTCGATGTGGGGGAGCAGGTGTCGCGGAATCGCAGGCCATGAATAGAAATAACGCTGTCGACGGTCTTTTTGTTTCCGACGGGTCGCAACTTTCCCTCACGACCGCCGTTAGCCATCGAACCTTCACCCAAGGAGGAGCGAATGAGTTTCGAAGGCGCCGAAAACATTCTGGTGCAAAGCTCAACAGTCGATCTAGGCGAAAATTTTCCCGAATTTGCTAAAACCAACATCCGCCGCGTCGCCGGAAAATATTTCGGGCGACTGAGTTCGGCTTCCGTGCACGTCACGCGGGAGGGCATCACATACCGGTGCACGGTCAATATCCAGATGGGTGCGCTCAAGACGATGAGCGGCGAGGCCAAGGACAAGGACCTCTACACCGCCTTTAGATCCGCCCTGCAGAAGTCGGCCAAGCAGCTTCGCCGTTCCAAGCGCGAGCTGCGCGAGGACAAGGCTGAACGCGTCGACAAGGACGTGGTCCTGCGCGAGGGCACAGCTCCGATCCGCAGGGAGCCGCAGGACGAAGAGATCCAGGCCGCCAACGACGAGAGCGACTACCGCGCCGCTGCCGAGTAATCCGTACAAGCTGTCAGCGTCATCCCCGGTGGCTCGTGAAGCCGGGAAGGGGATGCGTGGTGCTGAAGGTTTGTCGTGAACCTTGAACAACTGCAACGTCATGGCCGGCACAAGGCTGGTAACGACGCAGCGGGTGTCATCCCCGGCGAGCCGAAGGCGAGGGAAGGGGATCTGCCCACAGGCTGAGCGCTATGGATTCCCTTCCCCTCCGCTCGGCTGGGAATGACATTGTGGTGCTGTCACAAAAATGGCCGGGTTTTCACCCGGCTATTCTCGTTTCGACTCGTCATGCCTCAGTTCAGCCGTACCCCGTTCGGCGCGCGCTCGCTGCCGACGGTGACGTCGCCGATCATCAGGCCCATGGGGCCGGCATGCACCGGCACGGTCTCGCCGTCCCTGATCTCGCCGGAGAGGATGAGCTCCGCCAGCGGATCCTGCACATGCTTCTGGATCACGCGCTTCAGGGGACGTGCGCCGTAGGCCGGGTCGTAGCCCTTGTCCGCGAGCCAGTTGCGCGCTTCCTCGTCGAGCTGCAGCACGATCTTGCGATCCTCGAGCAGCTTCTGCAGGCGGCGCATCTGGATATCGACGATGGCGCCCATCTCGGACCGCTTCAGCCGGTGGAACAGGATGATCTCGTCCACGCGGTTGAGGAACTCAGGCCTGAAGTGCGAGCGCACCACGCCCATGACTTCCTCCCGCACCGCATCCGTGTCCTGGCCCTCGGGCTGGTTCACGAGATATTCGGAGCCGAGATTCGAGGTCATGATGATGAGCGTGTTGCGGAAATCCACGGTGCGCCCTTGCCCGTCCGTGAGGCGTCCGTCGTCGAGCACCTGCAGGAGGACGTTGAACACGTCCGGATGCGCCTTCTCGATCTCGTCGAACAAGACCACCTGATACGGCCTGCGGCGCACCGCTTCGGTGAGCGCGCCGCCCTCCTCGTAGCCCACATAGCCGGGAGGCGCGCCGATGAGCCGGGCGACCGAATGCTTCTCCATGTATTCCGACATGTCGATGCGCACGAGCGCCGTCTCGTCGTCGAAAAGGAACGCAGCCAAAGCCTTCGTCAGCTCGGTCTTGCCGACGCCGGTGGGACCGAGGAACATGAACGAGCCCATGGGCCGGTTCGGATCCTGCAGGCCGGCGCGGGAGCGGCGCACCGCAGTCGAGACCGCCGTGACGGCCTCGGCCTGGCCGACGACGCGCTTCGCCAGATCCTGCTCCATGTGCAGCAGCTTCTCGCGCTCGCCCTCGAGCATTTTATCGACCGGCACGCCGGTCCAGCGCGAGACGACGCCGGCCACGTGGTCGGGCGTCACCGCCTCTTCCATCAAGCCGCCGCCATCGGCTTTCGCTTCGACATCGGTCAGCTGCTTCTCGAGCCCCGGAATGACGCCGTAGGAAAGTTCGCCGGCCTTGGCCCAATCGCCATTGCGCTGCGCGGCGGCGAGCTGATTGCGGACTTCCTCGAGCTTCTTCTTGAGATCGGCCGCGGTGCCGAGCTTGTCCTTCTCGGCCTTCCAGCGCGCGGTGATGGAAGCCGAACGCTCCTCAAGATCCGCAAGCTCCTTCGAGAGGCGCTCGAGGCGGTCCTTGGACGCCGTATCGGTCTCCTTCTTCAGGGCCTCCTGCTCGATCTTGAGACGAACGATCTCGCGGTCGATGTTGTCGAGCTCCTCGGGCTTCGAATCGACCTGCATGCGCAGGCGCGACGACGCCTCGTCGACGAGGTCGATCGCCTTGTCCGGCAGGAAGCGGTCGGTGATGTAGCGGTTCGAGAGCGTCGCCGCGGCAACCAGCGCAGAGTCGGTGATGCGCACGCCGTGATGCTGCTCGTACTTCTCCTTCAGGCCGCGCAGGATCGACACGGTGTCCTCCACCGTGGGCTCGCTCACGAAGACCGGCTGGAAGCGACGGGCCAAGGCCGCATCCTTCTCCACGTGCTTGCGGTACTCGTCGAGTGTGGTCGCACCGACGCAGTGCAGCTCGCCGCGGGCGAGCGCGGGCTTGAGCAGGTTCGAGGCATCCATGGCGCCATCGGCCTTGCCGGCGCCGACGAGGGTGTGCATCTCGTCGATGAACAGGATGATACCGCCCTCGGCCGAGGTCACTTCGCTGAGCACGCTTTTCAGGCGCTCCTCGAACTCGCCGCGATACTTCGCACCGGCGATCAGCGCGCCCATGTCGAGGGCGAGCAGCTGCTTGTCCTTCAGGCTCTCCGGCACGTCGCCGTTGACGATGCGCAGCGCGAGGCCTTCGACGATGGCGGTCTTGCCGACGCCGGGCTCGCCGATCAGCACCGGGTTGTTCTTGGTGCGGCGCGAGAGAACCTGGATCGTGCGGCGGATTTCCTCGTCGCGGCCGATCACCGGGTCGAGCTTGCCGTCGCGGGCGGCCTCGGTGAGGTCGCGCGCATATTTCTTCAGCGCATCATAGGCGTTCTCCGCCGTCGCGTTGTCGGCGGTGCGGCCCTTGCGCAGGGCATTGATCGCGGTGTTGAGCCCCTGGGCCGTCACGCCCGCCTGGGCCAGGATCTTGCCGGCTTCCGTGTCCTTCTCGACGGCGAGTGCCAGCAGCATGCGCTCGACGGTGACGAAGGAATCGCCCGCCTTCTCGGCAGCCTTCTCGGCAGTGTCGAAGAAGCGCATCAGCTCGCGCGTCGCCTGCGGCTGCGAGGCCGAGCCGGACACTTTCGGCTGCTTGGCGAGCCATTGCTCGACGGCGGCATGCGCGTCGCGGGAGCGGCCGCCGGCCCGGTCGATCAGGCCGGCGCACAGGCCCTCCGGATCGTCGAGCAGGACTTTCAGCACATGGCCCGGAGCGAGCTGCGGGTGGCCTTCGCGCACGGCAAGGTTCTGCGCCGCCTGTACGAAGCCCCGGGCACGCTCGGTATACTTTTCGAAATTCATTCTCATCCCTCCTCGGAGCCGCCTGCCCTCCTCGAGGCACAGGCAGATCCTGCGATGTCGGACCTCCTCAGGGAGCATCCGCTTGAGCTTACTTGGTGTATCCCATTCGCCACAACAAGAGGGGGAACCGGCTTCCCATGCTCGCATTGACCCTGCGAGAATTTCAGGAGGTTTTCATGATACGCGACCCGCGTTCGGAGGCAGAGAAAGCCCGCGCCGACCTTGCCCGCAATGCGGAGCTTGGCCTTGCGGTGCCGGAAAGCCCGATTGAGGAGGGACCTTCCGTCACCCCGGAAACATTCGGCGAAA
Organism: Microvirga ossetica; assembly: GCF_002741015.1. NCBI lineage: Bacteria > Pseudomonadati > Pseudomonadota > Alphaproteobacteria > Hyphomicrobiales > Methylobacteriaceae > Microvirga > Microvirga ossetica. The sequence continues at coordinate 3,118,194 of NZ_CP016616.1, forward strand.
CCAGCGATCTGGCCCGGAAGGAAGCCCGCGACCTCGCCGCCGCCCGGAAGGCGGAACCTCTCGAGGAGGATGACGGGGATTCCACCGGCACGGGATCCATTCCGCCGAGCGGGCGCGTTCCCGTCTATCCCGACGAATCGGAAACCAAGCGGCCGGATAATGACGAAGACATCCTGTCGCGCGCAAAGGAGTGATGCACCATGGACCTGTCGAAGATGATCTCCCGTCTCAGCCCCAAGAAGCGCAAGGCCGAACAGGCTGAGAAAGCCGAAAAGGCGCGCGAGGAGCTGAAGGCCAATGCCGAGAAGGCCCTGCGCATGAAGCAGGAGGCTGGTCCTCAGACGAACATCCCTGAGCACCAGACTGCCCATGACGGCATGCATCAGGATCCGCATCAGGTCGAGCTCGACCGCAGCGGCCGCGAAGGCGGCTTCACGCCCCAGCTGAAGCGCTCCAAAGTGGCCCGCTCGGGAGATGCCTCGTAAGTTTTGTGATCAGGCGCATAAAGAAAAGCCCTGCCGCTTCGGTGGGGCTTTTCCTATGATGGGGAGCTTTCTTCTCCAGCGATGAAGCGAGGGCGCAATGGCAGCGGCTGCGCCGAAGATTGTCATTATCGGGGCGGGCTTCGGCGGCCTGACAGCCGCCCAGTTCCTGGCAAGAGCTCCCGTCGACGTGACGGTGGTCGACCGGCACAACTTCCATTACTTCCAGCCTCTGCTCTATCAGGTCGCGACCGCTGCCCTGTCTCCGGCCGACATCGCCTGGCCGATCCGCAGCATTCTCAGACGCCAGACGAACGCCACCGTTCTCATGGCCGACGTGACGGGCATCGATCCGCAGGCACGACTCGTCCATGCCGGGGACGTGACTCTTCCCTACGACATCCTCGTTCTCGGGACAGGGGCCACGCATTCCTATTTCGGCCATCCGGAATGGGCCTCCGCGGCGCCGGGACTGAAGCAGATCGAGGACGCGACCCGGATCCGCCGCAAGGTCCTGCTGGCCTTCGAGCGTGCGGAAACGACCGATGGCGCAGATGAGCAGCGGCGGCTTCTCACCTTCGTGGTGGTGGGCGGCGGCCCGACCGGCGTCGAGATGGCCGGGGCCATCGCCGAGGTGGCGCACCATGCGCTTCCCGCCGAGTTCCGGCACATCGACCCGCATGCCGCCCGCGTGGTCCTCGTCGAGGCCGGACCGCGCATTCTGCCGACCTTTCCGGAAGACCTCGCGGCCTATGCCCAAAAGGCACTTGAGAGGATGGGCGTGGAGGTCCTGACCTCGGCCCGGGTGACGAATTGCGACGAGCGCGGGGTCGACCTCGAAGGATCGCGGATCGAAACCGGCACCATCGTGTGGGCTGCAGGCGTGGTCGCCTCGCCGGCCGGTGAATGGCTCGAGGTCGAGCGCGACAGGGCGGGACGGGTGAAGGTGGATCCGGATCTCACCGTCCCCGGCCACCCGGAGATTTTCGTGATCGGCGACACCGCTGCAGCGGTGGACGGGGAAGGAAAAGCCGTTCCGGGCATCGCGCCTGCCGCCAAGCAGATGGGGCGCTATGTGGCCGAGGTGATCGCAGCGAGAGCCTCAAACCGGCCGGCGCCCGGACCGTTCCGCTATCGTCATCAGGGCGATCTGGCCACGATCGGGCGCAAGGCTGCGGTGGTGAAGCTCGGCAATGTTCATCTGACGGGCTTCATCGGCTGGATGTTCTGGGGCATCGCGCATGTTTACTTCCTGATCGGCCTGCGCAACAGGGCCGTGGTCGCCTTCAGCTGGCTGTGGAACTACCTGACCTATCAGCGCGGCGCCCGCCTCATCGTCGACAGCGCGAAGGCCCAGGAGAGCGCCGGGGCCGAAAAGGCGCGACCACAGAATTCCCCGGCCGAGCCGGGCCGAAAGTCTGGCCGCGATCAGGTGCCTGCCGCGGGAAACGACTGGCGTTAGGGCCGGCATCATGTGTCATCCCCGGCGGCCCGGAGGGCCGGGAAGGGGATCCACCCACATGCCCAGCGCACTATGGATTCCCTTCCCCTCCGCTCACGCTCCGGCCGGGAATGACATTGTGAGGTGTCGGGCGTTCTGCCTTGCCCCGCTCTCTCTCGCCCTTTATCGCTTAAGCCATGAGCATCCGCATCGCCTCCCTGCAGCGCTATCCGGTCAAGGGCCTGTCCCCCGAGGGGCTGTCCTCCGTTGCCCTCACGAAGGGCGATTACTTTCCGGGCGACCGGTTGTTCGCCATCGAGAACGGCCCGGCCGGGTTCGATCCGGAGAACCCGCAGCATCAGCCCAAGATCAAGTTCCTGATGCTGATGCGCAACGAGAGCCTGGCGCGGCTCAAAACCCGCTATCTCGATTCGATCACGACCCTCTTCATCGAGCAGGGCGGACGCGAGGTGGCGCGCGGCGATCTCTCGACGCGGGAAGGGCGGCTTGCCATCGAGGCCTATTTCCGCCGCTTCATGCCGAAGGAATTGCGCGGTCCGCCGAAGGTGCTCGCGGCGCCCGACGGATTCCGCTTCACCGATTCGCGGCGCGGCTTCGTCTCGCTCATCAACTTGGCGAGCGTGCGCGAGTTGGAGACCATGATCGGTGCGCCAGTCGATCCCTTACGCTTTCGCGGCAACATCCATGTCGAGGGTCTCGCGCCGTGGGCCGAGTTCGATCTCGTCGGGCAGATACTGACCGCACCTTCCGGCCTGCGCCTGAAGGTGACCAAGCGCATCGAGCGCTGCGCGGCGACGAACGTGGACCCGGATACCGGCATCCGCGACCTGGAGATCCCGAAGAGCCTGATGCGATCTTACGGCCATTTCGATTGCGGCATCTATGCCGAGGTGCTCGACGGCGGCGTGATCGAGACGGGCGACAGCTTCGAGCGCGAGCAGGCGACGCTGGCTCTCTAGAGCATCGGACCGAAAAGTGGATTTGCACTTTTCGGAATTACCCGATGCTCTAGCTGTTTGATCCCAGGGTTTGATGGTGCATTCTTATCGCCGGAATGGAGGGATGCGCTTCTCTATTCGGCCCCTCCAAGTCAAGCGCTTTTAAGGCATCGGCCATCCCACCTCCAGGCAGTCGTCTCTCGCAGGGCCTTGCTTCTCTCCGGGATCGGCACATTTGCCCTCCCACCATGGGATTCGTAGGATGAGGTGGCTCAATCTATGGGGCGTTCTGGCCGCGGCAGCGCGGCCGATACAAGCGCATCCACGAGCTCGCCTGATCCATCGTCCTGCGAAGGACGTCTTTCTTCCGCCTTCTGGCGGAATTCGAGTTATCTCATTGCCCGTTCCGGTATGGCATCTTAGACAGCTGCGGGTATGCTTTCCCTCGTCCAGCGGAATACGGTGCCATCGCTCCAGATGCGGTGCATGATCACGCCCAGACGCCGGGCCAGCGCAACAATGGCTTTTCGCCCACCACGCCGTTTGGCGATATTCATCGCCCATGCTTTCAACCACGACCACTTCACGTGAACATTCGTCAGCATGACTTGAGCGGCTTCGTACAACAGCGTTCGCATCATGCCATCCCCGCAGAGGGAGACGCGGCCGATCCGGTTGCTCTCACCCGACTGATGAAGCACCGGCGTTAACCCCAGGGAGGCACCCACGGCTTTGGAGTTCCGGAAGCGAGCCGGAACGTCGATAGTACTGGCATAGGCTAAAGCGACAACGGGACCGACCCCTGGAATGGTCATCAGGCGTCGACAAACACCGTCGTCGCGGACAATCGATAGCAGCTTTCGATGAAGACGCTCGAACTCCTCTCGAAGCTTTCGCCGGCTGGCCAGCAGCGGCTCTATGATCTCTGCCAGGTCAGGCAGACAGTCAAGGAGTTCGCGAATGCGGATGTCGAATTTGGCTGCGCCAACGATGCCGACTTTGAGGCCGAAGTTGCGCAGCAGGCCGCGAATATCATTCTCAAATGCAATCGCCTTCTCCTGCAGCAACTTGCGGGCGGTCAGGAGGGCGCGCCGCTTTTGGCTGGTCAGGGTTTTTACATGAACCGGTCGGAACAGATTCACCCGCATCATCTGCGCAATGCCACGTGCGTCGTTGCGGTCACTCTTGTTCACCTGTGCCTTGAGGAATGCCTTCGTATGGCGGGTCTCGATGCAGACGATAGGCAGACCGGCTTCTGCAAGCCCACTGAACAGCCATTGCGACAAAGGGCCAGCCTCAAGGCCGATCCGCTCGAGCCGCCAAGCAGGATCGTGGAGGACTTGCGCGAGATCGTCTGGGTGGCTCGGCACCTTTGTCTCGCGACAGATCCTACCCGTTTCATCCACAATGCACACCGACGTCTCTTTCACCGAGACGTCCAGTCCAGCATAGTGCTTCATGCTAGGCTTCCTTTCCTGATGCTTGTGCTTGATCCAACAGACCAGGTTTCATCATCGTCCCGCGGCGCGCGCCTTTCTAGCCCAAGCCATGGGATGGCAGGCCGAATACTCCATCTATGGGCCAGGTTCTCCATGGGAGCGCCACAACGCTCGATCCAGTCCGTCGAGCAATACAAAATAGTCAAGCGAGCCTGAGGGCCCTGGCCGAGCGCCATGGCATCAACCCGAAGACGGTCGCCAAATGGAAGAAGCGGGATACCACCGCAGATCGCCCGACGGGGCCGAGAGCACCGCATTCCACGGTGCTCTCGGTTTCGGAAGAGGCGATCGTCGTCGCCTTCCGCAAGCACACCCTGCTGCCGCTGGACGATTGCCTTTACGCCCTTCAGCCCACCATCCCGCACCTGACGCGCTCATCCCTGCATCGCTGTCTGCAGCGGCATGGTATCAGCCGCTTGCCAGAGGTGACCGGCGACAAGCCCGCCAAGAAGAAGTTCAAGAGCTACCCGATCGGTTACTTCCACATCGACATCGCCGAGGTGCATACGGAAGAGGGCCGGCTTTATCTGTTCGTGGCCATTGATCGCACGTCTAAATTCGCCTTTGCCCAACTGCATGAGAAAGCCACAAGGCGCGTGGCGGGTGACTTCCTGCGGGCGCTGATCGCGGCCGTGCCTTACAAGATCCACACGGTTCTCACCGACAACGGCACTCACTTCACCACACCCGGCAACACCAGTTCGGCTGCCCCTCTGATCAAAGAGGCGATGGCCCACGGCGAGATCTTCCGGGCCCATTCGTTCGAGCTCGCCTGTGCGCAGAACGACATCGAGCACCGCCTGACCAAACCACGCCATCCCTGGACGAACGGACAGGTTGAGCGCATGAACCGGACCCTCAAGGACGCGACCGTCAGGCGCTACTACTACGACACCCACGACCAGCTGCAGGGGCACCTGGGCGACTTCCTCGCCGCCTACAACTTCGCCCGAAGGCTCAAGACCCTGCGCGGCCTCACGCCCTACGAGTACATCTGCAAGATCTGGACAAGCGAGCCTCAACGCTTCAGGCTCGACCCGCTCCACCAAATGCCGGGACTAAACATCAGAGGGCGAGGTTGAAGTCTGCCGTGATACGGACCCAGGTAATGCCCGTTCCGACTCTGATGGTGAGGCTGGGCGCCACGTTCACGCCTTGAAGTCCGACGTATGCGTAAAGGACGCCGTTCGTCGAATCGTAATAGAGAGTGCCGGCGGCCATCGCCCCAGGGGCAGTCGTGCCAAATAACAGCGAGAATGTCTGATCGCCCGCCTGGTTGGTGACCGGATCGATGAAGGAAAAATCGAGCAAGTCCGCGCTCTGACTGTCGACACCGCCGGCCCGGCTGAAGTCGAAGTCGCTGAGGGTATCGGACGAACCGGGGCTGAGGTCTGAGGACGTGTAGGTGAAGATATCCCGGCCGAACCCGCCTGTGAGGGTGTCGTTGCCCGTGCCGCCATAGATGGTATCGCCGCCTTCGCCGCCGTTGAGGCTGTCGTTGCCGCCGTAGCCGATAAGTCTATCGCCGCCGCCGCCGATGAGGGTGTCGCCGTCGAGGCCGCCGCTGAGGACGTCGTTGCCTTCGCCGCCATCGAGGATGTTATTGCCGCTGTCGCTGCCGATCAATTCGCCGCCGCTGCCGAGCCAGTCGTCCCCATCGCCGCCGTTGAGGCTGTCGTCGCCGTTGCCGCCGAAGACGGTGTCGTTGCCGATGCCGCCATCGAGAATGTCGTTGCCGGAATCGCCGTTGAGGCTGTCGTTGCCACCGCCCCCGTCGGCGTTGTCGTTGTCGTCGCCGCCATAAAGGACGTCGTTGCCGAGGCCGCCGATGAGGGTGTCGTTGCCGGAATCGCCGCGGAGGGTGTCGTCGCCAAAGCCGCCCACGAGGATGTCGTTGCCGAGGCCGCCGCCGAGGGCGTCGCTGTCGTCACCGCCGTCGAGGCTGTCGTCACCGTCGCTGCCCTCGAGGCTGTCATTGCTGAAGCTGCCCAGGAGGGTGTCGTTGCCGATGCCGCCGATGAGGGTGTCATTGTCGCTGCCGCCGTCGAGGAAGTCATGGCCCTCGCTGCCGTCGAGCCTGTCGTCGCCGATGCCACCAATGAGGGTGTTGTCGAGGGCATTGCCGGTGCCGGAGAGCGCCGTGCCGAGGAGCACGAGATTCTCGATGCCGGTGCCGAGCGTGTAGTTGAGCGCGGCGCGAACCGTGTCGGTCCCGCCTCCGGTTTCGGCAACCGTGTCGCCCGCGTCGTCGACCTCGTACGTGTCGTCGCCTGCGCCGCCGTCGAGGCTATCGGCACCCACTCCGCCGATGAGGGTGTCGTCGCCGTTGCCGCCTGCGAGGCTGTCGTTGCCGGCACTGCCATCGAGCGAGTCGTTGCCGTCGCCACCGATGACGGAGTCGGTGCCGTCGCCGCCGGTGAGGGTATCGGTGCCGTCGCCGCCGTCGAGGGTGTCGTTGCCCTCGCCGCCCGAGAGGCTGTTTGCGAGCACGTTGCCGACGATGACGTTGTCGATGGCATTGCCGGTGCCGGCGATGGCGGCACCAATGAGGATGAGCCGTTCCGCGTTGTCCCCAAGCACGTAGTCGACCGAGGCCTGGACGCTGTCGTAGCCGTCGCCGGTTGCCTCCAGGATCTCGTCGCTCGCATCGTCGACGAGATAGAGGTCGTTGCCTTCGCCGCCCTGCAGCACATCCGCTCCGGCGCCGCCGTCGAGCGTGTCGCTCCCGGCCTCGCCCTTGAGCGTGTTCGCCAGTGCATTGCCGATGATCGTGTTGTCGAGGGCATTGCCGGTGCCCGATCGTGCCGGTCCGATCAGCACGAGAATTTCGACGCCGCCGCCGAGCGTGTAGTCGATCGCTGCCGTGCGGATCATGTCGATCCCGCCGCCCTCCGCTTCGACGATCACATCCCCGGCATCGCCGACGAGATAGACATCGTTGCCCGCGCCACCTTCCAGCGTATCGGCGCCCGCGCCGCCGTCGAGCGTGTTGTCGCCGGCATTGCCGGCAATCCGGTTGGCGAGATCGTTGCCCGTGCCGGAGCGCGCGCCGCCCGTCAGCACCAGCCGCTCGACATCGGCGCCGAGCGTGTAATCGATGGAACTCCACACCGTATCGATGTCGCCGTTGGCCACCTCGACCACGACGTCACCGGCGTCGTCGACGAAGTACATGTCGTCGCCCGAGCCCCCCGCCATGGTGTCCGCGCCGGCCTCGCCATCGAGCCGGTCGTTGCCCGAGCCCCCCGTCATGGAGTCTGCGCCGGCGCCGCCGTCGATCCGGTCATCGCCGTCGCTGCCTTGGAGCGAATCGGCGCCGGCGCCGCCCAAGAGCGTGTCGTCGCCGCCTCCGAGGAGGGTATCGTCGCCGGCCGCCCCGTCGAGCCGGTTGGCGAGGGCGGTGCCCATGATCCGGTTGGCGAGATCGTTGCCCGTTCCGGACACGGCGCTGTCGAACAGCATGAGGTTCTCAAGATGCGCTCCCAGCATCCAGCTGACATAGGCCCGCACCGTGTCGATGCCTTCGTTCGCCTTCTCGGTGATCCGGTCGCCCGCATGGTCGACGCGATAGATGTCATTGCCTTTGCCTCCGGCGAGCCTGTCGGCGCCGCCCTTGCCGTCGAGGAGGTTGTTGCCGGTATTGCCGGTGATGGTGTTGGCAAGGCTGTTGCCGAAGCCGTTCACGGCCTTGCGGCCGGTGAGCGTCAGGTTCTCGACCTGCGATCCCAAGGTCCAGTCGACGGAGGATTTGACGTGATCGGTGCCGCCCTTGGCTTTCTCGGTGACCCGGTCGCCGGTGTTGTCGACGATGTAGGTGTCGTTGCCGGCGCCACCCGTCATGCGGTCGCGGCCTTTGCGGCCGTCGAGCAGGTCGTTGCCGCCGAGCCCCGAGAGCACGTCGCTGCCCGAGGTGCCGAAGAGCCTGTCGGCCCTGGGCGTGCCGGGGACGGCGAGGGCGTTCGGCGCCGCGGCCAGGGCGGTCGAGAGGTCGGAGGAGCGCTCGTCGTCCAGGGCGCCCGGGTCGAGGAACGGCTTTTTCTTCCGAGCCGGTTCGAGGAAAGCGGCAAGCAGGCGCAGCTGAGACTTGGCCATGGCGGACCCCATTCATGGGTTAAGCTTGGCCGTTAACTTATGTTAAACGTTATTATGAATCAATTCTGTATGGATGACGCCGAAGGCAACAAAAAAGGGAGAGCCAGGCTCTCCCTTTCGATGTCGTATGCCAGCCGGCCTTATTCGGCGGCGGGAGTCTCGACCGCATCGGAGGCGAAACCGCCATTCTCCGCATTGGCCGCGTCGATCATTTCCTGACGGGTGCGGCGGCGGCGGCGCGGACGGGGCGCCTCCTGGTCATTGGCCGCATCCTGCACCACCGGAGCCTGGGTCTCCTCGACGGGCGCCGGAGCCACCGTGCGGACCGGATTCGTCAGGAAGGCCGGCAGGGTGCCCTGCTCGGGCGCCTCGGCTTCGTCGCGACGGCGGTCACGCGGGAAGCGCTCACGGCGCTCCGGGCGATCCCCCCGCTCGAAACGCTCGGTGCGCTCGGGGCGGTCATTCCGATCTTGCCGATCCTGGCGTTCGTTGCGGTCCTGGCGCTCGAAGCGGGCCGGGCGCTCGTTGCGCTCGCCGTTCTCGGACCGGGCCTCGAAAGGCTGGTCGTCACGCTGGAAGTCCTGGCGCTGGCTATCCTGGCGCGGGCCGTCCTGGCGCGGATTGCGGTCGCGCTGGAAGCGCTCGCGCCGCTCGCCGCGATCCTGGCGGTCATTCCGATCTGGGCGATCCTGCCGCTCGGGACGGTCGTTCCGGTCCTGGCGGTCGAAGCGGGCCGGGCGCTCGCCGCGATTCTCGTAAGGCTGCGGCTGGGAGCCGTAATCGGCCTCCTCGCCATTGCCGAAATCTTGGCCGCCCTGACGCTCGAAGCCGGGCCGGTCGCCCTGGCCGAAGCCCTCTTCCTCGTTGCCGTCTTCGTCGAAGGGCCGCTGCTGGTAGCCGTACTGCTCGCGCAGCTGCTCCTGAGCGGCGGCGATGATGCGGTAATAATGCTCGGCGTGCTGGAAATAGTTCTCGGCCGACACCGGGTCGCCGCTCGAGAGCGCGTCGCGGGCAAGCTGGCTGTATTTCTCGGCGACATGCTGAGCCGTGCCGCGGATCTTCACGTCCGGACCGTTCGACTCATAGCTCTTGGTCAGGGGGTTGGGCCCCTTGTTGTTGTTGCGGTTGTTGTTGTTACGACCGCGCATACGCCTGTTTTGTCCTGGTCTCATTTTCGCTCTACGAGCCTCGCTGGTTCTTAAAAGCCCACGCGATATGCAAGCCAATGTTCACCGAACGGGCTCAACGCCCACCGTTCGCGTGGCAAACCGTCTGTCGTTCGACCACAGCCCTCAAGAGACTTGGCCATCCTTCAGTGTCGGGTTCAGGTAATCGCGCCAGGCTGTTCCGTTTCAAGAGCCCCTGCCTGCGCGATTGATATCGTTTGGTCTTCCGGCATGCCCCCGAGGGGCTGCCGATTTGTTTAGACCGAGGACGATCTCTAGATCCGAATCTAGCGGGTTCCGCTCGGTCCAACAAGGGCTAATTCGGGTTTTATCCCACCCTGGGACAAGAAAGCCGCACCCTGCTCATCACGATCGCCTCATGGCGACACAGCGGGGGTTGCCAGATAGATCGTGGGCGATGCGCAGGATTTCAAGGCCGTGGGATCCGGCCAAGCTTCTTAATTCCTCCGCCTGGTCGTAACCGATCTCGACCGCGAGCACGCCCCCGGGGGCGAGGAGCCGCCCGGCCTCGCTTAACAGGATGCGGTAGGGTTCGAGCCCGTCCGGCCCGCCATCGAGGGCGAGACGGGGGTCGTGCTCGCGCACCTCCTCGTCGAGGGTTGGGATCACGCCCGAGGCGATGTAGGGCGGGTTCGAGACGATCAGGTCGAAGGGGCCTGAGACCGCATCGGCCCAGCGGGAAAGGGCGAAATGGCAGCGCTCGCCGACCCCGTTCTCGTCCGCATTGGTTCGCGCCGTCGCGAGGGCCCCGGGGGACAGGTCGATCCCGAGGCCGGTTGCCCGCGGGAGTTCGTGCAGGAGCGCGACCAGGATGCAGCCCGATCCGGTGCCGAAATCGACGATTCGCAGGGGCGCCTGCCGGTCGGAGAGGAGATCGAGGGCCGTCTCGACGACGGTCTCCGTATCGGGCCGGGGCACCAGGGTCTCGGGCGAGAGGCGAAAAGGCAGTCCCCAGAACTCCCGGATTCCGGCGATTCGGGCCACCGGCTCATGATTCAGGCGCCGACGGGTGAAGGAGGCGAGGGTCTCGCTCTCCTCGGCGCTTAGGGGCGTATCCGGATGCGTGACGAGGGTTGTTGCCGGGATGCCGAGCGCCGTCAGAAGCAACAACCGGGCGTCCAGGGCCGCCGTTTCGAACCCTGCCTCGTTAAGGGTGCGGCGCAGCTCCGCGAGAGCCTGGGCGCGGGTCTTCAAATCCTCGAACTCTGGAACCCGCTCATGCCGCCTGGTCCTGGGACGCGAGCTGGGCCGCCTGATGCTCGGTCACGAGGGCGTCGATCAGCTCGTCCAGGGCATTGCCCGCAATCACTTCCTCGAGCTTGTAGAGGGTCAGGTTGATCCGGTGGTCGGTCACGCGGCCTTGCGGGAAGTTGTAGGTCCGGATGCGCTCGGAGCGGTCGCCGGAGCCGACCTGGGATTTGCGGTCGGCGGCGCGGGCGGCGTCCTTGGCGGTACGCTCGGCATCGTAGAGGCGGGCGCGCAGGAGGGCCATGGCCCGCGCCCGGTTCTTGTGCTGGGAGCGCTCGTCTTGGACGAACACCACCATGCCGGACGGGATATGGGTGATGCGGATCGCCGATTCGGTCTTGTTCACGTGCTGACCGCCGGCGCCTTGCGCCCGCATGGTGTCGATCTTCAGATCGGCATCGTTGATTACGATGTCTACGTCCTCGGCTTCCGGCAGCACGGCGACGGTGGCGGCGGAGGTGTGGATGCGTCCTTGCGTTTCCGTGTCCGGCACGCGCTGGACCCGGTGGACGCCGCTCTCGAACTTCAGCCGCGCGAACACGCCGCGTCCCTTGATCTCGGCCACCACTTCCTTGTAGCCGCCGGCCGTGCCCTCGCTCTCGGAGACGATCTCGACCTTCCAGCCTTTCAGATCCGCGTAGCGGCTGTACATGCGCAGCAGGTCGCCGGCGAAGAGGGCGGCCTCGTCGCCGCCGGTGCCGGCACGGATTTCGAGGATGGCGCTCTTCTCGTCCGCCTCGTCCTTGGGCAGGAGCATGAGGCGCAGGTCCTGGGCGGCCTTTTCCAGATCCTCCCGCGCCTGCGGCAGCTCGTCCTCGGCGAGCGAGCGCATCTCCGCATCGGTCGAGGGATCCTCGATCAGACCGTGAAGGCCGGCCAGGTTCTCCTCCATCGCGCGATAGGCGCGGATGGCGTCCACCACCCCGTCGAGCTCGGAGAGCTCGCGGGAGAGGGACACGAAGGTTTCGGGATCGGGGCCGGCATTGAGCGTCGCCGTGATGATGTCATGGCGGGCGAGAATGGCGTTCAGGCGATCAGAGGGAGGCGCAATCGACATCAGACCGGAATACCATGGGTTTCCGCAAAATGGGCGAGCTTCGGACGCAGCGTTTCGCCGCCCCCGGGATTCTTCAGCACCTCGCGGATCATCGCGCCGATCTCGGCGACGTTGGTCTCGAGCAGCATCGCCTTCACGGGGCCGATGGCCGCCGGAGACATGGAGAGCGAGCGGAAGCCGAGGCCGATCAGGGCCATGGCCTCGAGGGGCCGTCCGCCGATCTCGCCGCAGACCGTGGCGAGGCAGCCGGAGGCATTGGCGTGCTCGGCCACCATCTGCAGGGCCCGCAGCATGGGCGCGCTCAAGGGGTCGAAGCGGTCGGAGACCCTGCGGTTCTCGCGGTCGCTGGCGAAGAGGAACTGCATCAGGTCGTTGGTGCCGAGCGAGATGAAATCGGCGCTCGCGCAGATCTCCCGGAGCTGGAACAGGAGCGAAGGCACCTCCAGCATGACCCCGAGCTTCAGGTCGGAGGGCAGGGGATGGTTGTGGGTGGCGAGATGGTTCTTCTCGCGTTCCACGATCTGCTTGGCGCGGTCGAACTCGTCGCAGGTCGCCACCATCGGGAACATGATCTTCAGGGGCCGCCCGGCCGCCGCCTTGAGCAGGGCGCGGACCTGGGCGCGCAGCAGGCCGGGCCGGTCGAGGCCGATGCGGATGGCACGCCAGCCCAGCGCCGGGTTCTCCTCCTCGACGGACTGCATGTAGGGCAGGATCTTGTCGCCGCCGATATCGAGGGTGCGGAAGGTGACGGGCCGGTCGCCGGCCTCGGCGAAGACGGTGCTGTAGAGTGCCTGCTGCTCGGAGGCCGAGGGCATGCGCTCGGCGATCATGAACTGCAGCTCGGTGCGGAACAGGCCGACGCCCGCAGCTCCCGTCTCAGCCAGATGCGGCAAGTCGACCAGGAGCCCGGCATTGAGCTGCAGGGTCACCTCGACGCCGTCCTTGCTGACAGACGGCACGTCCCGCAGCTTGAGATATTGCTCCTGCCGGCGGGCGCGCAGCCGCGCCTTCTCGGCATAGGCCGCCTCCACGTCCGGACTGGGCCGGATCTGAACTTCGCCCGCGGCGCCGTCGACGATGATGGCATCGCCCTGTTCGGTCAGGGAGGTGGCGTTCGACACCTCGCCGACGGCGGGAATGCCGAGCGCCCGGGCGACGATGGCGATGTGGCTCGTCGGCCCGCCCTCCTCGAGCACGAGGCCGCGCAGGCGCGAGCGGTCGTAATCGAGCAGCGCCGCCGGGCCCATGGAGCGGGCGACGATGATGGCGTTTTCCGGCAGCTGCTCGCGCTCGACCACCAGATCGCGGCCCACGAGCCGGTGCAGCAGGCGGTTGGCGAGATCGTCGAGATCGTGAAGGCGCTCGCGCAGGTAGGGGTCGGTCTGGCGCAGCATGCGGGCGCGGGTGTCGGACTGCACCCGCTCCACGGCGGCCTCCGCCGTCAGGCCCGAGGTCACCGCCTCGCGCATGCGCCGGAGCCAGCCCTGGTCGTGGGCGAACATGCGGAAGGTTTCCAGCACCTCCCGGTGCTCGCCGTGATGGGCCACGTCGCCACGCTCGATCAGCTCGTCGATGGACAGGCGCACCTCGGCGATGGCCGAATCGAGGCGCAGGAGTTCCGGCTCGATAGTCTCGGCGATGAGGTTCTTGACCACCACCCGGGGCTCATGAAGCACCACATGGCCGAGGCCTACGCCGTCGGCCAGCGCAACGCCCCTTTGGTAGACCGGGCGGCGAAGCGCAATGCCGGTCTCGATCGGCGCCAGCGCCTGCAATTCGCCGGTGGCGAGCATCTCCGCCACCACCATGGCGGTGGTCTGAAGGGCCTCGACCTCTTCCTCGGTATAGACCCGGTAGGTGCGGTTCTGGACGACCAGGACGCCGAGCGTATTGCCGGCGCGCAGCAGCGGCACGCCGAGGAAGGCGTGGTAGATCTCCTCGCCCGTCTCGGGCTTATAGGAGAAGGACGGGTGGCTCTGGGCGTCGGAGAGCGCCAGGGGCTCGGCCGTCGCGGCGATCAGGCCGACGAGGCCCTCGCCGGAGCGCATGACGGTGAGGTGGACGGCTTCCCGGTTCAGGCCCTCGGTGGCGAAAAGCTCGAGCACGCCGTCGCCGCGCAGCACATAGACGGAGCAGACCTCCGCCACCATGTTCGCGGCGATCTGGGTCACGATCCTGTCGAGACGGTCCTGCGCCCCGACCGGCTCCGCCATGATCTCGCGGAGGCGGCGCAGCAGAAGGCGCGGACCGCCGGGAGCACTTGGCATGAGCTATCAGTTCCCGTCCTATCAGGGCCGGCAGGGCGAACCGGCGGCTACCTACTACAAGTGTCGCAGCCCGACAGTTCCCTCGTCAATCAGGCTTGATCAAGGCCGTATAGCGAGTGGAGCGTGCGAACCGCAAGTTCCGTGTAGGCGGATTCGATCAGCACCGAGAACTTGATCTCGGAGGTGGTGATCGCGCGGATGTTGATGCCCTTTTCCGCCAAGGCTTTGAAGGCCCGCGCCGCAACGCCCGCATGGCTGCGCATGCCGACTCCGATGGCGGAGACCTTGACCACGTCGGTCGCGCCCTGGAGCTCCTTGAAGGCGATCTCGTCCCGGTGGGCGTTGAGAATCGCGCAGGCCCGCTCGTAATCGGCGGTCGGCACCGTGAAGGTCAGGTCCGTGGTGGCGGCGTTGTCGGACACGACCTGGATGATCATGTCCACGTTGATGTTGGCGTCGGCCAGGGGCACGAAGATCGAAGCGGCGATGCCCGGCTTGTCCGCAATGTCCCGCAGCGTGATCTGAGCTTCGTCGCGCGAATAGGCGATGCCCGTGACAACCTGCTGTTCCATGATGTCTTCCTCGTCGCAGATGAGGGTGCCGAGCTTGGGGTCGGCGGGATCGTCGAAGCTGGAGCGCACATAGGTCGGGACCCGGTGCATCATGGCGAGCTCGACCGAGCGCACCTGGAGCACCTTGGCCCCCAGCGAGGCCATTTCCAGCATTTCCTCGTAGGAAACCTTGTCCAGGCGCCGGGCCTTGGGCACGATGCGCGGATCGGTGGTGTAGACGCCGTCCACATCCGTGTAGATGTCGCAGCGTTCGGCCTGGACGGCGGCGGCGAGCGCCACGGCGCTGGTGTCCGAGCCGCCGCGGCCGAGAGTCGTGATGCGGCCCGAGGGCTGGTGCACGCCCTGGAAGCCGGAGACGACGGCCACTTCCTTATGGTCGGTGAAGCCCTTGGCGATCCCGGTGCCGTCGATGGCCGCGATCCGGGCCGAGCCGTGGGCCTCCGAGGTCATGATCGGGATCTGCCAGCCCTGCCAGGACCGGGCCTTGAGCCCCATTTCCTGCAGCGTCAGGGCGAGGAGGCCCGAGGTCACCTGCTCGCCGGAGGCGACGACCACGTCGTATTCCTTCGAATCGTAGAGGTTCGAGGCTTCCTTCACCCAGCCGACGAGCTCGTTGGTCTTGCCCGACATGGCGGAGACCACGACGGCCACGTCGTACCCGGCCTCGACCTCGCGTTTGACATGCCGCGCCACGTTGCGGATGCGCTCTACGGTGGCGACGGATGTTCCGCCGAACTTCATGACAAGACGGGGCATGGGCGAAGTGGGGCCGTGGTGAGGATTTGAGAAAATAGCCCCTTCGCGCCGCGAAAAGGCGCGTATACATGACGGTAGGGCCGCGCCCTGTCAACGCGCAGTTTTGCTTCCCTCCCCGCTCTTCCGGGCTTGCTCGGGATGGGCTTCATCTTGCACAAGTCGGGAACATCCCACCTGTGGCGGGCAGGGATGAGGGGTAGGGATCGTAAAGTCAGAATGATGTGCTTCATCCAGAGAGTATCATGGCGGCTACAAGACATCCCCTCTCCCGGGTGGGAGAGGGGCAGGGGTGAGGGTGCGGCGTTCGACCAGCGAAGCGCTGCCACTTCCGCTGCAGCACGTAGATCGCAGCGCATGATCCGGCATCGGCCTGCCCTCACCCCGGCCCTCTCCCAAACGGGAGAGGGAGGATCGTGCATCTCCGCCGTCGCTCACCCAGTCGGGCCGCCCCCACCCCCATCCCTCCCCGCAAGGGGGAGGGAAGTCTTGCGGAGGATCTTATGACCACCATCGACCCGGCCGAGGTCGCCCGTTTCGAACGGATCGCCGAGACCTGGTGGGATCCGAAGGGGCCGATGAAGGTCCTGCACAAGTTCAATCCGGTCCGCCTTGCCTATATTCGCGACGAGGCTTGCCGCCGCTTCGGGCGTGACCCGCGCTCGGCCCGGTCGCTCGACGGGCTGACGATCCTGGATGTGGGCTGCGGCGGCGGCGTGCTCTCGGAGCCGCTGGCGCGGCTCGGCGCCACGGTGACGGGGCTCGATCCTGCCCCCACCAACATCTCGGTGGCGAGGCTCCATGCCGAGCGGGCGGGGTTGAGCGTCGATTATCGCAACGAGACCGTGGAGGCGGTGGTCGACCGCGGAGAAACCTTCGACATGGTGCTCGCCATGGAGGTGGTTGAGCATGTGGCCGACCGGCAGGCCTTCGTGAATGCCTGCGCTCAAGGCGTGAAGCCCGAGGGCTGCCTCGCCATGGCGACGATCAACCGGACCCTGCGCTCCTTCGCCTCCGCCATCGTGGGCGCCGAGTACATTCTCGGCTGGCTGCCCAAGGGCACCCATGAATGGGACAAGTTCATCACACCCGACGAACTCAGCGACGCCATCCGGGCGGCGGGGCTGAGTGTCGCCGACCTGACCGGCGTCGCCTACAACCCCTTGCGGGATTCCTGGTCCCTCTCCCAAGACACCGGGGTCAATTACATGCTGCTCGCCGCGCGGGTGTGAGGCCTCTCCCGCGGTGCGACGCTGAGCAGGAGATAGCCGGCAAGGGCGGACAGCGCCGAGCCCAGGAGCACGCCGATCTTGGTGGCGTCCCCCAGCTCCGGCCGGTCCGGGAAGGCGAGGGCCCCGATGAACAGGCTCATGGTGAAGCCGATGCCGCAGAGCAGCGCGACGCCGTAGCATTGCAGCCGCGAGGCGCCCGCCGGCATGTCGGCGAGATCGAGCCTGACGGCGATTTCCGAGAAGGCGAAGACGCCGACCTGCTTGCCGATGAAGAGGCCCATGGCGATGCCCAGCGGCAGCGGGCTCAAGAGCGAGTCGAGCGACAATCCCGCGAGGGGCACGCCCGCATTGGCGAAGCCGAAGATCGGGATGATCGCATAGGCCACCCAGGGCTGGAGGGCATGCTCGAGGCGATGCAGCGGGGAATCCTCCGCTCGGGTCTTCTTGGGCGCGGCCTGCAGCGGGATCGTCAGCGCCAGTGCGACGCCGGCGAGGGTGGCGTGGATGCCGGATTTCAGCACGAAGACCCACAGCACCGCACCGACGGCGAGATAGGGCAGAAGCCTCACGACGCCGAAGCGATTGAACGCGACGAGCGCGATCACGCACAGAGCCGCCCCGCCGAGCATCGGGAGCGAGAGCTCGCTCGTATAGAAGAGTGCGATGACGATGATCGCGCCGAGATCGTCGAGGATGGCGAGCGCCGTCAGGAAGATCTTGAGGGAGGCCGGCACCTTTGAGCCGAGGATCGCGAGCACGCCGAGCGCGAAGGCGATGTCGGTCGCGGTCGGGATCGCCCAGCCGTTGCGCAGATCAGGCTGATTCCAGGTGATGGCGAGATAGATGAGTGCGGGGACGACCATGCCGCCGATGGCCGCGATGCCGGGCAGGATCCGGCGCGGCCATGTGGAGAGCTGGCCGTCCAGCATCTCGCGCTTGATCTCGAGCCCCACCAGCAGGAAGAACAGAGCCATGAGCGCGTCGTTGATCCAGTGCAGGATGCTGAGGCCCAGCACATAGGTCTTCAGCATGCCGAAATAGGCGCCGGCCAGGGGCGAGTTGGCGACGGCGAGCGCGATCACCGTCACGCCCATGAGGATGATGCCGCCGGCGGCCTCGCTGTCGAAGAACCGGCGCATCAGCGTGATGCGATGCGTGGGCCTCAGATCGCTTTTCGGCCGATCCATCGATGTCTCCTCCAGGGTTGGTCACGACAAGAATGTAGCGCATGTTTTCCCTCCCCCTTGTGGGGAGGGATCAAGGGTGGGGGTGTGAGCGATAGCCTATAAAGGTGTAGCGCTGGTTCACCTCTCCTTGAGGGAGAGGTCGACGCGCGTCAGCGCGGCGGGTGAGGGGTTACGCCTTATCCGGACGAACCTGTGCCCCCTCACCCTCGCTTCGCTCGACCTCTCCCCACCGGGGAGAGGTGAGGCTGCAGTCGCCGCAGTGCTGAACTCAATCAGCGTCGCACTCACACCCTCACCGCCAACTCCTCGGCACTCTATTATCAGAAGAACCTTTGCTTGACGGCTTAAATGAGCTGCACCGTTTCGACGAGATAATCCAGGAAGGCTCGCACCCGTGCGGGAAGATGGCCGCCGCCGACATAGACGGCATGGATGCTTTCCGTGTCGCCGGGATTGTAGGCCTCCAGCACGGGCACGAGGCGCCCGGCTTCGATGTCGGGGCCGATATGGAACAGCGACAGACGGCTGATGCCCAGGCCGGTGAGAACGAGAAGCCGCATCGACTCGCCGTCGCTGACCAGCGCGTTGCCGGTCGGCACGACGGCGCTCGCTGATCCATCCGCATCCCGGAACGGCCAGCCGTTGCTCTGGCGGGCGAAGCTGAAGCCGAGAAGGTTGTGGCGGGCCAGATCTCCCGGCGTCTGCGGCGTGCCGTGCGCCGACAGATAGGCAGGTGATGCCACCAGCATCATCCGGCTCTCGCCGAGCTTGCGGGCGACGAGCTGCGAAGACTTCAGCGGTCCGACGCGGATGGCGACATCGGCGCGGTCCTCGAGCAGATCGACGACCGTATCCGTCAACGTCACCTCCACGGTCACTTCCGGATGACGCTCCAGGAAGCCTGGGAGGAGGGGGATGAGATAATGCGTGCCGAACGGCACGTTCGTGTTCACCCTCAGGCGGCCTCGCGGCGTGGCGCCCGCCGCGGCGCTGCGTTCTGCCTCGTCGAGATCGGCGAGAACGCGCACGGCGCGGTCGTGGAAGGCCGAGCCCTCCGGCGTGAGCTGGAGCTTGCGCGTCGAGCGGTTGACGAGGCGGGCTCCAAGACGCGCCTCCAGCCGCGCGATCAGCTTGCTCACGGCGGAGGGCGTCATGCGCAGGGCGCGGGCGGCGGCCGAGAAGCCGCCGAGATCGACGACCCGGACGAAGACCTCCATCTCGCCGGACCGATTGATGTCGATTCGCGCCATTGTGAGTTCAATTCATAAATGATGTGCCCGCCGGCAGGCTAGTTCATAAGCCCTCCAGCGTCCATCTTGCGGCAACACTTCGCTCAAGGACGCTCCCATGCCTCTCGCTCTCTACGCCCTGACGGCCGGTGCCTTCGGCATCGGCGTCACGGAATTCGTCATCATGGGCCTGCTGCTGCAGGTGAGCGCCGATCTCGGCGTCTCGATCTCGGCGGCGGGCCTGCTCATTTCCGGCTATGCGCTCGGCGTCGTGGTCGGGGCACCGCTTCTCACGACGCTCACGGGCCGCTGGTCGCGCAAGACCGTGCTGCTCGCGCTCATGATCGTGTTCACCCTCGGCAACCTCGCCTGCGCGATCGCTCCCGACTACGCGACGCTCATGGCCGCCCGCGTGCTGACGGCCTTTGCGCACGGCACCTTCTTCGGCGTCGGCTCGGTCGTGGCGACGAACCTCGTGCCGGCGGACAAGAAGGCCTCCGCCATCGCCATCATGTTCACGGGCCTGACCGTCGCCAACATCCTCGGCGTCCCGTTCGGCACCTGGCTCGGCCAGGCCTATGGCTGGCGCGCAACCTTCTGGGCGGTGACCGTCGTCGGCGTTGCGGCGCTCGCCGTGATCGCGCTCTTCGTTCCGAAGGATAATCAGGAAAACACAGAGGGCGGCAGCATCGCCGATGAGCTCAAGGTGCTGGCGCGCCGCCCGGTGCTGCTCGGGCTTCTCACCACGGTGCTCGGCTATGCCGGTGTCTTCGCGGTCTTCACCTACATCGCGCCGATCCTGACCGGGATCACCGGCTTCTCGGAGGCCGCCGTCTCGCCGATCCTGCTGGTCTTCGGCGGCGGATTGGTTCTGGGTAATCTCGTCGGAGGAAAGCTCGCCGACCGCAGCCTGATGGCGACCTTGCTCGGGACCCTCGGCCTGCTTGCCGTCGTCCTTGCCGCGATGACGCTGGGCATCCACAACAAGATCGCCGCAATCGCCTTCGTCGGCCTGCTCGGCGCCGCTGCCTTCGCCACCGTGCCGCCGCTGCAGATGTGGGTGCTGGAAAAGGCCGACGGTGCCGGCCAGAGCCTGGCGTCGAGCCTCAACATCGCCGCGTTCAACCTCGGCAACGCGCTCGGCGCCTGGCTCGGCGGCTTCGTGATCGATCACGGATCGGGCCTGGGCGCGGTCACATGGGTCGCGGCCCTGCTGCCCTCCTCCGGCCTGCTCCTAGCGCTGTGGAGCCGCAGGCTCGATCGCGCCGAGGCCTCGCCGGTATTGGCATCTGTGAAATCCGGGATCTGACAGCTTCTCTCAGTCAGATACCATTTCAGCACTGGCCTTCCGGCGTCGCGTCCGGGAGGCCAGAATCGTCTGGAGGGTCACGGGGCGATAGTCGAAGGCATCCACGCCCACGTCGAACTGGCGCGTCTGCGGCTTCAGCTTGGCATGCGAATGTCCGTGCAGGTCGATCCAGCCCCGGCCCATGTTCTTCCAGGTGCGGAAGGCGTAGTGGCACATCACCAGGGCATGGCTGTCGAGGTGGATCTCCGCATAGGCCTGCACGCTCTCCCAGCTCTTTGCTGAGAGGGTCTCCGGGCCGTCGTTGTTGCCGGTGATCAGGTGCTTGCGGCCATTGAGCGCCTGCAGCAGTTCGTCGATCCGTTCCGGCCGCACATGCAGGGCGAAATCGCCGAGATGCCAGACCTCGTCGTCGGCCGAGACGACCTCGTTCCAGTTGGCGATGAGGGCTGCATCGTGTTCGGCAAGCGTCTTGAACGGGCGCTTGTCGATCCGCAGCACCCTTGGATCGCCGAAATGCGTGTCGCTGGTGAAGAAGACCGTCAAAGGATGCCTGGCTCCGCCCGGGTTCAGCGCAAGCATAAGCCGCAGGAGGCGGGAGGCGTTCCGTTCATGCCGCCGGTCCGAGGCGGGGTTTGAATGCGATGCGTTTGCTTTAAGATTTTTGTCGAGAATGGGGCAGCCGGTAGGATTTCCGTAACGGAAGAAATGCTATCGAGGCCGTGCGTCAGGTCCAACGAGACAATAAAAGTCCCCAACAGCTAGGCTCGCTGCAGCCCCGATGCAACGCATCGACTCACCTTGAATCCATCAAAAGCCTGGGGCTATCCATGAAGATTGTCGCGACGCTCGCCGCGGCCGGTTTCCTTGCCGTGTCCGCTTTCACCGCCGCTTCCGCCGCCAACCGGAAGGTCGATGTCGTCAACGATACCGGACTGACGATGTCGGAATTCTACGCATCCAATACCGGCGCGGACGATTGGGAGGAGGACATTCTGGGATCCGACACCCTGGATGCCGGCGACACTTTCGAGATCGATATCGACGACGGCACCGGCGCCTGCAAGTTCGATTTTAAGGCCGTGTTCACTAACGGCACCTCCCACGTGCAACGCGCCATCAATGTCTGCTCGGTTTCAACATTCACCTACCGGCGCTGACGCTGACTTTCTTCAAAAAGCCCGCTCGGCGGGAGGAGACATCGATGAAATCGAAACTATTCGGAATGGCTCTGATGGGTCTTGCCATGGGCGTAAGCCTTCCGGCCATGGCCGGCGGCCCGGGCGTCTACACGGTCAAAGGCAACAATGGCGAGCCGGATAGCGACTACACGGGAACGCTGACCATCGTCCAGACGAGCAAGGATACGTTCAAGCTCACGTGGAGCATAGCCGGCGACAGATACGATGGTTTTGCCATCGGCGACGAGCGTATTCTGGCGGCGAGCTTCGCCAGCAAGGGCTCGAGCGGCACGGCCCTCCTCATTGAGGATGACGAGAACAAGGGCGGCTACAAGAGCATCTGGGCCTTCAAGGGCGAGACGCAGCTCGGCATCGAGCTGATTACGCCGAAGAAGTAGGTTATGCCGAAACTAGGGAGCCATGCCCCTAGTTTCGATCGTCCGGCACGACGGGGAGAGGCAGCACGTCGATGCCTTCGTCCAGCAGCGCCCGCGCCTCGGCGAGATCCGCTTCGCCGTAGATCGAGCGTTCTTCCGTTTCGCCGTGGTGCATCTTGCGCGCTTCCTCGACGAAGCCTTTGCCGACGTCCTCGGCGTTCTTCATCACGTGCTCGCGCAGGGCCCGCAGCGCGGCGCGCAGCTCGCGCTCCTTCTCGGAGAGAATCGCGACGGGCTGGGCCTCCGGCGCCGGTGCTGTCAGCGCCTTGTCCGTACGCGCGACCGAGGGAGCCATGATCTGCTTCTCGACCTTGGCCGAATCGCAGAACGGACAGGTCACGAAGCCGCGCTTGCGCTGCGCCTCGAACGCCTCGCTTGAGGGAAACCAGCTCTCGAACTCATGGGCCTGCTCGCAGGCCAAGGCGTACTTGATCATGTCCCTGAAGACGTAAGGATTCGGGCGCGGAAAGGGAAGGGATCAGGCGGTGGCCGCCCGATCCGTCGCGATGGCGGGAACGACCTCGACCTTGAACGGACGCGCATTCTTGAGGGTCGGGATGCGCCCGCGCACCTCGGCGACGAGGGCGGTGTCGATCTCGGCCAGGAACACGCCCGGCTCCGTGCCGCCATCCGCCAGCACCCGGCCCCAGGGATCGATGATGACGGAATGGCCGTAGGTCTCGCGCCCGTCCTCGTGCAGGCCTCCTTGAGCGGCGGAGATCATGAAGGAGCCGGTCTCGATGGCCCGTGCCCGGTGCAGCACGTGCCAATGAGCCTCGCCGGTCTGCTTGGTGAAGGCGGCGGGCGCCGAGAGGAACGACGCGCCGTTCTCGGCGAGCGCCTTGTAGAGGGCGGCGAAGCGCACGTCGTAGCAGATGGTCATGCCGAGATAGCCCCAGGGGATCTCGGCCGCGACAGCCCAGGAGCCGCCGGTATAGGTGGCCGATTCGCGCCAGCTCTCGCCGTTCGGCAGGTCCACGTCGTAGAGGTGGATCTTGTCATAAGATGCGATCACCTCTCCGTCCGTGCCGATGAGAAAGGCGCGGTTGGCGACCTTGTCGCCCTCCTTCACGGCAATCGAGCCGATCTGCACCACGATGCCCCGTTCCCGCGCCACCTCGCGCAAGGCCGCGAGTACCGGATCCTGAGCCTCCGGCCCGACCTTGTCGAACAGCTCCGCCCGGTCCCGGCAGACGAGCGAGGTCATCTCCGGCGTCTGGGCGAAATGCGCGCCCTTGTCCGCGGCCTCGCGCACGAGGGCCACGGCCGCGTCGCGGTTCTTGAGCACGTCGCGCCCGGAACGCATCTGGATGCAGGCGGCGGTGAAGCGGGTCGGGTTCATGGAATCTGGTCTCCGTCAGGCCTGCAATAAAGGCTCGAGCTGGCCCCTGTCATCAAGAGCATACAGGTCGTCGCAGCCGCCGACATGTTTTTCCCCGATGAAGATCTGCGGCACGGTGGAGCGGCCCTTGGCCTTCTGGATCATCTCGGCCCGGGCTTCCGGCTTTTTCTCGATGTCGATCTCGGTGAAGGCGGCGCCCTTGTCGTCGAGAAGCTTCTTGGCGGCCGAGCAATAGGGGCACCAGCCCTTGGTGTAGATCGTGATGGGCGGCATGGCAGAGAGTTCTCCTGTGTTGGAGTGGATATAGGAAGCTTTGGGCTCCGATCACAACTCCTTCACAACTCGCGCGAAGGCGAGAATATCCACCTTGGCCGCTCCGCCGCGCAAAAGCGCCCGCGCGGCCGCATTGGCCGTGGAGCCGGTGGTGAGCACGTCGTCTACCAGGAGCACGTGCCTGCCCTTCAGCCGCGCCTTGGCCTCGACCGGCACGCGGAAGGCGCCCTGAAGGTTCTCCTGCCGCTGCGCCTTGGTCAGCCCGACCTGGCGGCGGGTGCGCTTGACGCGGGCGAGCAGGAAAGGGTCGCAGGGCACGCCGCTCTCCGTGGCGACCGCCCCGGCCAGCGCCATCGCCTGGTTGAAGCGCCGCCACCAGAGCCGCCAGCGATGCAGGGGCACCGGCACGATCACGTCGGAACCCTGCAGCAGCTCCGCGCCGGCCCGGGTCATCATGCCGCCCAAGGCGCGGGCAAGCTCAAGCCGGTCGTTGTATTTCAGCCGGTGCACGAGCAGGCTCGCTGTTCCGTCATATTCCGCCACGGCCCGAGCGCGCTGGAACACCGGCGGATCGGCAATGGCGGCCGGCGAGAGCAGAGGCTGGCCGAGATCGACGGCAAAGGGCGTTCCGAGCCGCTCGCAGAAGGGCCGCTCGATGAAGCGGATCTGAGACCAGCACTCGGCACACAGAGCATGGGGCTCGCCCGTTGCGGCCTGGCAGGCGATGCAGGTCGGGGGATAGAGAAGGCCGAGCGCCGCCTGCCAGGCCTCCCGCTCGCCGCGACGGAGGCGGGAGCGCCATCGAGTCTGCAGGGCACCGAGGGGCTCGCTCATGGGTCAAGCTTAGCGGAAGGAGGAGCCCTATGTCATTCCCGGCCGGGGCGTAGCGGCGGCATGTTTCAGGAGATCCCTTCCCGCACTTCGTGCGCCGGGGATGACAGCGCGTAGAACAGAAAAATCCCTTGGACCTTCGCCCGACACGCGCCATATCGAGCGCCTCATGAGCACGCCTCTCGTCTTCGACCGTTCCCTCGTCCGCCGCCGCCTGTCGCGGGCGCTCAAGCAAGGCTATGCCGATTTTCTCCTCGCCCGCACGGTCGAGGACCTGGAGGAGCGGCTCTCCGCGGTGCTGCGGACCTTTTCCCTTGCCCTCGACGTGGGCACGCCGACGCCGGCGGCAGCCGAGGCTCTGCTTCGGAGCGGGCGTGCGGAGACCGTGATCCGTCTCTCGCCGGTACCGGAACCGGGCAGCATTCTCGGCGACGAGGAGCAGCTGCCGTTCTCCGGTGAGCGCTTCGATCTGGTGGTGTCGCTTCTCGCCCTGCACGGAGTGAACGATCTGCCCGGCGCGCTCGTCCAGATCCGACGGGCGCTGAAAGCCGACGGCCTGTTCATCGGGGCGCTTCTGGGCGGCTCGACCCTCACCGAGCTGCGCCAGTCGCTCACTCAAGCCGAGGCGGAGATCGAGGGCGGCGCGAGCCCGCGTGTCGCGCCCTTCGCCGATCTGCGCGATATCGGAGGGTTGCTGCAGCGGGCGGGCTTCGCCCTGCCGGTGACTGATTCGGACGTCGTCCGGGTGCGCTACGCCCATGCCTTCGCCCTCATGCAGGATCTGCGCCGGATGGGGCTGACCAATGCCCTCAACGACCGGCGGAAAGCCTCGCTGCGGCGCGCGACCCTGCTACGGGCGGCCGAGATCTATGCGGCGCGCTTCGGCGAAGCCGACGGCCGCATTCCGGCGACCTTCGAGATCGTCTGGCTGTCCGGCTGGACCCCGCACGAGAGCCAGCAGAAGCCCCTGCGCCCCGGCTCCGCCAAGGCGCGGCTCGCAGACGCCCTGGGGGTGAAGGAGGGCGACCCTGAGCGCAATCAGGAGTAATTCTGTCGCCGCTTTGGGCCGCAACCGAGTTGCCCTATACTCATTTTTCAGAGACCTCTCTGGAAAGCACCGCTCCATGAAAGAGCCCGGCCCGGATCATCCGATCACCGTCACCAGGAATCCGCACCGCATCCGGGTCATGCTCGGCGGCTTCATCGTCGCGGAGACCACGCAGGCGCTCACTCTGCAGGAGGCGACTCTGCCGGCCGTGCAGTACATCCCGCGCGAGGATGTGCGGATGGATCTTCTCGACTCCACCGGTCACCACACCCACTGCCCCTACAAGGGCGACGCCTCCTATTTCACGGTGAACGGCGGCGGGCTGGTGCGGGAGAACGCGGCCTGGAGCTATGAGACTCCGTTTCCCGCGGTCGAGGCCATCAAGGAGCATGTGGCCTTCTATCCGGAGAAGATCGATGCCATCGAAGAGTTCAACGATTAGGCCCTTCTCCTAAGGGCGCAAGGGATGCCGGTTGCCGGTCCGCGATGCGCGGGGCAATCTCCGGCGCAAAGGCACCCCATCTCGGGAAATTCCATGTCGCCGTTCACCTTCAACACCGTTCCTTCCCTCATCGTCGGCTCCGGCAGCATCGCGCGCCTCGGCGAGATCGCGGCGCAGCGGCTCGGCCCGCGGGTGGCTTTGGTCACCGATGCGGGTCTCGTGAAGGCCGGACTGGTCGCGCCCGCTTTGCAGGCGCTCGAAGAGGCAGGAATTGCCGTCGATGTGTTCGACGGCGTCGTCGCCGATCCGCCCGAGGACGTCGTGCTCTCGGCGGCTGCCCGGGCGCGGGATTTCGAGGCGCGGGCTGTGATCGGCTTTGGCGGCGGCTCGTCCATCGATGTGGCGAAGCTTGTGGCGCTGCTCGCCTCGAGCGGCGAGAATTTACCCGAGATCTACGGCGTCGGCATCGCGAAGGGACCGCGCCTGCCGCTGCTCGCCATTCCCACCACCGCCGGCACCGGATCGGAGGTCACGCCGATCTCCATCGTGACCACGGGCGCGCACGAGAAGAAGGGCGTCGTCTCGCCTCTCATCATTCCGGACATCGCGCTGCTCGATCCCGATCTCACGCTCGGTCTTCCGCCACATGTAACCGCTGCGACCGGCATCGATGCGATGGTCCACGCCATCGAGGCCTATACCTCGACGAGCGCCAACAACAACCCCGTCTCGCAGGCCCTGGCGAAGGAAGCCTTGCGGCTTCTGGGTCGCAACATCGAGCGTGCCGTACATCACGGCAAGGATCCGGAGGCGCGGTCCGCGATGCTGCTCGGCTCGCTGCTCGCAGGGCAGGCCTTCGCCAATTCTCCCGTGGCGGCCGTGCATGCACTGGCCTATCCGATCGGCGGGCATTTCGGCATTCCGCACGGGCTCTCCAACGCACTCGTGTTGCCGCATGTGCTGCGCTTCAACGCGAGTGCCTGCGAAGGATCCTACGCGGAGCTTGCGCCTTTTGCTTTCCCGGAGCTCGAAGGCCGCGCCACGGCCTCGGCCTTCGTCGAGGCGCTGGCGGCGCTCTGTACGAAGGTCGGGCTGCAGCCGCGTCTGCGCGATGTCGGCATTCCGAAAGGCGCGGTGGCGATGATGGCGGAAGATGCGATGAAGCAGACGCGGCTTCTGGTGAACAACCCGCGCCCGCTCACGCTCGAGGATGCACGCGCGATCTACGAAGCGGCCTGGTGACGAACGCCATGTCCGATCGTCCCGAGCGTTCCGACCGCTCCGCCTTCCGCCTGTTTCGTCCCATCGCCACCCGCTGGATGGACAACGACGCCTACGGCCACGTGAACAACGTGCATTACTACTCGTATTTCGATAGCGCCGTGAATGGCTGGCTCGTCGAGAGCGGCCTGCTCGCCATCGCCGAGAGCCCTGTCATCGGCCTCGTGGTGGAATCGGGCTGCAGCTATTTCGAGAGCGTCGCCTTTCCCGATGCGCTGGAGGCCGGCATTGCGGTCGCCCATCTCGGGCGCTCCTCCGTGCGCTACCGGATCGGGATCTTCAGGCAGGGAGCGTTGCTGGCGGCGGCACAGGGGCATTTCGTCCATGTCTATGTGGATCGCATCACCCAGCGGCCGGTGGAGCTTCCGTCCGAGACCCGGAAGGCGCTCAGCGCATTGACCTGAGCCGGCCGCTCAACGAGACGAGCGCGACGCCCACCATCACCACGGCACCGCCGGTGAGTTCGCGCAGGCCGATGCTCTCGTTGAGAAACAGCACCGCCATGATGGTGGTCCAGACCGGGGTCAGGTAACCCACCGTCGAGGCGCGGGTCGGGCCGGTGCGGCTGATCAGGTGCATGAAGAGCAGCATCGGCAGGGCAGTGGCGAGGGCGCCAAGCGCGATGAGCGGCACTAGGTTCGGCACCACGAGAGCAAAGGCCGACGGCCCGGCCAGGGTCAGCGCGAGCACCATCGCGCCCAAGCCGGAGCAGACCTGCTGGCCGAGCGCCATCCGGCCTGGATCCGCATGCCTGACGGTGCGGACATAGACATTCGCCGTCGCGTAGCTGAAGGCGACCGCTACCATGATCAGAGCGCCCACGGGATCGATGCCGCTGTCGGGGAGGGCTGCCGGGCCGATCAGGATGGCCATGCCGATGAAGCCGATCACCACACCCAGGAAGCGCTGGGGCGACAGCCTTTCGTCGGCGAACAGGAGATGCGACAGCACGGCCACGATCAGCGGCGAGGAGGCCTGGATCATCCCGGCGGGGGCGGTGGGAAGCCGTGTCAGGGCATAGGCCAGGAGCACGTTCGGCAGCCAGCCGTTGAGAGTGCCGAGGGTGGCCCAGATCCCCCATTCATGCCGCTTAGGCAGGACGCTCTTGCCCTGGATGGCGAACCATACGGCAAGGGTCGTGCCGCCGATCAGCCCGCGCATGGCCGCAAGGACGAACGGGTTTTGGTTGCCGCTCAGCTTGATCAGCAGAAGCGAGCTTCCCCAGAGCATCGAGCAGACCAGCAGGTTCGAGGCGACGAAGGCGGCTGTGGGAACGGGCGTCACTGGGGCCGCTTCCGTTGCTTGCTGGGACGACATGGGAGTTTTTCAGGGCCCGAGGAGATCGACGAGGAAGGGGATCAGCGGCTCGTCGGCCGGCGGCATGGGATAGCTGCGCAGCTCCCGCGGCTTGACCCATTTCAGGGCCTGGCCTTCGAGCGGCTGCACGAAGCCGTCCCAGCGACGGCAGACATAGAGCGGCATGAGCAGGTGGAAGCTCTCGTAAGGGTGGCTCGCGAAGGTCAGAGGCGCGAGGCAAGGCTCCTTCACCGCGATCCCGAGCTCTTCACGCAGCTCGCGGATCAGCGTCTCCTCCGGTCGCTCGCCCGGCTCGACCTTGCCGCCGGGAAATTCCCACAGCCCTGCGAGCTGCTTTCCTTCGGGCCGCTGGGCCAGAAGGATGCGGTTGTCCGTGTCGATCAGGGCGACGGCAACGACAAGGGTGAGCTTGAGAGGAGGCACTGATGAGGTCCGCCTGAGGACGTGGCGTTGAAGGGGCGATTTTTTCAGTCTCTTAGCGCGCTTCCGATCCAGAGCGAACTGAATTTCGCGCCTCTTCCGCCGGCTTCACGTGTGATTACGCACAAGCCGCTTCCGGCCGCTCCGATGGTATTCTTGCAAGGAGCGACCTCCGCGATAGATGATGATCAGTAACGAAATTTCATTTCATCTTCAACGTGGAGAATATCATGAGAAAGCATGTCTTCCTCGCCGTTCTCGGCCTTGCCTGCACGGCCTTCGGAGCCGATGCGCAAGCCCAGGACTGCGCCGTGGCGCCGATGACGTTCAACTCGCATATCGCGAATATCGACGGCGAGATGACCGTCAAGGCCGGCAAGGGATGCGGCTTCGGCCTGAACGGCATTCAGGGAGCGATCAGGGAAGCGGCCATCGTCCAGAAGCCGAAGACCGGAATGGCCGGAGTGCAGGGGATCATGCCCTATTACGTGGCGAAGCCGGGCTATCAGGGACCGGACGAATTTTCCTACGCCATCATCGGCATCGACCAATACGGCGGACCGATGCGCGTCACGACGAAAATGAAGGTCAAGGTCATTCCTTGACCGGCATCCCGGTCAGCTCCGGTAGTCGCCATTGATCTCCACATAGGCCTTGGTGAGATCGCAGGTCCACGCCTTGGCCTCGCCCCGGCCGAGGCCGAGATCGACCCGGATCGTGATCTCGTCGCCCTTCATGTAGGCCGTGGTCCTGGCCTCGTCGTATTCCGGATCGCGGGCGCCTTTGACGGCGACGCGGATGTCGCCGAACCAGATCGCGAGCTTGTCGCGCTCGGCAGGCTCGCCCGCCTTGCCGACGGCCATCACCACGCGGCCCCAATTGGCGTCTTCGCCGGCAACCGCCGTCTTCACCAGCGGCGAGTTGGCGATGGCCATGGCGATGCGCTTGGCAGAGGTTGCGCCCGTGGCGCCGGTCACCTTCACGGTGACGAACTTGCGCGCGCCCTCGCCGTCGCGGGCGACCTGCTGGGCGAGATCGCACAGCAGACTTTCGAGCGCGCTGCGGAATTCTTTCAGGCGGCGGTCGCTCGGCAGCGAGATCGCGGGTGCGCCCTTGGCGGCAGCGGCGCCGGTGGCGAAGAAGAGCAGCGTGTCGGAGGTGGAGGTATCGCTGTCCACCGTCACGCAGTTGAAGCTCTTGTCGGTGCCTTTCTTCAGCAATGTCTGCAGCACCGGGGCCGCGATGGGAGCATCAGTGAAGACGAAGGAGAGCATCGTCGCCATGTCAGGCGCGATCATGCCTGCACCCTTGGCGATGCCGTTGATCGTCACCTCGACGCCGCCGATGGTCGCCGTGCGCGTCGCCACTTTCGGGAAGGTGTCGGTGGTCATGATCGCCTTGGCGGCATCGAGCCAGGCTGTGGGCTTTGCCTTCTTCTCGCAGGCATGAAGAACGTTTCCGAACTTCGTTGCATCGAGCGGTTCGCCGATCACGCCGGTGGAGGCGATGAAGACCTGCGAGGCGCGGCAGCCGGCCGCTTCGGCGGCGATGTCGGCGGTGAGCTTGACGGCCTCCGAGCCCTTCTTTCCCGTGAAGGCATTGGCGTTGCCGGAATTCACCACCAGCGCGCGGGCCGTGCCCTTGGCGAGATTCTTGCGGCACCAGTCGACCGGGGCCGAGGGGCATTTCGAGCGCGTGAAAACGCCGGCCACCGCCGTGTCCTTGGGCAGGGTCACGTAGAGAACGTCGGTCCGGTTCTTGTACCGGATGCCGGCCTCCGCCGTCGCGATTCTGACCCCATCGATGGCGGGAAGGGCCGGAAACGATTTGGGCGCGAGCGGAGACACGGACTTGGACATGGGTGACTCGAAAAAAGACTGTTGGGATACGACGTTGCGAGCCGCGACCTGTGGTTTTTTAAGGCTTCTTGTCAAGTCAAAGCTTCATAGCGACGGAATCCAAAACGCCGGAACGACCGTTCGGTGCCATCGATCCGAGCCGGATCGGGCGGGAAATAAGGGATGGCCTCCCCGCCGTCGTTCCGGGGCCGCGCTGCAGGCGTGGAAATCCATTAACACTCACGTTGCAGAAAGAGGCGGGACGCCGGTCGCTCGTCCTCGAAGCGTCGTGATTATGGATCCACGCCTTCGCGGGGATGACAGGGGAAATGTGGGTAAACAAGAAGGGCGGCCTTGAGGCCGCCCTTGAACGTCGTGACTTCTGAAAACCTTACTGCTGCTTCTGCTCGACGAGGTTGCCCTTGTCGTCCAGGCGCTCGACCTTGGCGCTTTTGCGCAGGCCCATGATCAGGTCCTGCTGCGCCTTGCGGGCGAGGTAGGTTTCGACCTGATCCTTGGTCTCCTCGAAGGACGGAGCCGGCTTGTTGCGCTTCTCCTCGACCTTGATCACATGCCAGCCGAACTGGCTCTTCACGGGGTCCGAGATCTGGCCGGGCTCGAGCTTGAAAGCGGCCTCCGCAAAGGGCTCCACCATGCGGTCCTTGGTGAAGAAGCCGAGATCGCCGCCGTCGGTCTTGGAGCCCGGGTCCTTGGAGAGTTCGCCGGCCACCTTGGTGAAGTCCTCGCCGCCCTTCACGCGGGCGGCGGCCTTCTTGGCGTCTTCTTCGTTCTCGACCAGGATGTGGCGGGCGCGAACCTCCTGCTCGGCCGGCACGCTCTTGACCGTCTCTTCGTAGAGCTTGCGGGCGGCCTCCGGGGTCACGGCCTTCTTGGCCTCCTGGTCGAGATATTCGTCGAGCAGGGTCTTGTCCCGGTTATAGGCGAGCTTGCGGGCGAACTCGGTGCCGCTGCCCACCTTCGCCGCCTCGGCCGCCTTGGCGCCGAGCTTCAGGTCGATCATGTAGCCAGTCAGCAGGTCGCGCTTCTGCTCCTCGGGCACGTTCGGCATCTGCAGGGCCGGGTCCTCGGCCGCGATCGCGAGATCGCCCTCCGTGATGTCGGCGCCGTTGACCCGGGCGATCACCTTGGAGGAGTCGACAGCGGGAACGGCCGCAGGCGAGGTCGCAGGGGCGGGAGGGGTCTGGGCAGGAGAGGTCTGTGCGAGGGCGGCCCCGGCCATGAGCGGCAGGGCGACGCCGAGGCTGAGAAGGCTCTTCCGAACGTTAAGTGAGCGAGACATTGGGATTTCCTCTGGTGAGCGTGATCGCCCACGGACAGCGACGATCAGATGGCCGAATGTGTTTACGTTTGCAAGTGATGGCATATTTATGTCACAGCATCGCCGCTCGCGGGGTCTTGAACGGACCCTCGGGCGACGCTTAAGCCTGCGCCACTCGGGCACAGGCTTTAAGATGCACTCTGGCATAATTAGGTCTATAAGGCGGCGCAAACGCCCCCTTGTCTCCATGGAATTTTCGAAGGCTCCCGATGTTCGGTTCTCTCGCGAAGAAAATCTTCGGCTCGGTCAATGATCGCCGGCTGAAGTCCTATCGGCCGAAGGTAGCGGCCATCAACGCGATGGAGGCCGAGCTGGAGGCCCTGTCCGACGAGCAGCTCCGCGCCCGCACGGAGGACTTCAAGGCCCAGCTCGCAGCCGGCAAGACCCTGGACGATATCCTGGTGCCGGCCTTCGCCACCGTCCGCGAGGCGGCCAAGCGCACCTTGGGTCAGCGCCATTTCGACGTGCAGCTCATCGGCGGCATGGTCCTTCACGAGGGCTCCATCGCCGAGATGCGCACGGGTGAGGGCAAGACCCTGGTGGCGACTCTCCCGGTCTACCTCAACGCGCTCGCCGGCAAGGGCGTCCACGTGGTGACGGTCAACGACTACCTCGCCCGTCGCGACAGCGAGTGGATGGGCCAGGTCTACCGCTTCCTGGGCCTGTCGGTCGGCGTCATCGTCCATGGGCTCGACGATGTCGAGCGTGCCGCAGCCTATACCGCCGACATTACCTACGGCACCAACAACGAATACGGCTTCGACTATCTCCGCGACAACATGAAGTACGAGATGGCGCAGATGGTCCAAAGGGGCCACAACTTCGCCATCGTGGACGAGGTGGACTCGATCCTGGTCGACGAGGCCCGCACGCCGCTCATCATCTCCGGTCCCCTCGACGACCGCTCCGACCTCTACAACGCCATCGACAAGGTCATCCCGCGCCTCGACAAGAGCGACTACGAGCTCGACGAGAAGCAGCGCTCCGTGGCCCTGACCGAGGACGGCACCGAGAAGATCGAGCAGCTCCTGCGCGCCGAGGGCCTCCTGAAGGAGGGCGACCTCTATGACGCCCAGAACGCCACCCTCGTCCACCACATGAACCAGGCGCTCAGGGCCCACACCCTGTTCCAGCGCGACAAGGACTACATCGTCCGCAACGGCGAGGTGGTGATCATCGACGAGTTCACCGGCCGCATGATGCAGGGCCGCCGCTACTCGGAAGGCCTGCACCAGGCGCTCGAGGCCAAGGAGCACGTCCAGGTCCAGCCCGAGAACCAGACGCTCGCCTCGATCACCTTCCAGAACTACTTCCGCCTCTATGGCAAGCTCAGCGGCATGACCGGCACGGCGGCGACGGAAGCCGACGAGTTCCTGGATATCTACAACCTCGACGTGGTCGAGGTCCCGACCAACCGTCCCGTTGCCCGCGTCGACGAAGACGACGAGGTCTACCGGACCATGGACGAGCGCTACCAGGCGGTCATCCGGGACATCGAGGCCTCCTCCGCCAAGGGGCAGCCGATCCTGGTCGGCACCACCTCCATCGAGAAGTCCGAGCATCTGGCCGAGATGCTGATCAAGGACGGTTATACCCTGATCGACTTCGAGAATCCGCTGGCCCTCGAGCCCCTCTACCGCGATGCCCGGGCCGGGCGCGGCACCAAGCACTTCGCCGTGCTGAATGCCCGCTTCCACGAGCAGGAGGCTTTCATCGTCGCCCAGGCCGGCGTGCCGGGCGCGATCACCATCGCCACCAACATGGCCGGTCGCGGCACCGACATCCAGCTCGGCGGTAACGCCAAGATGCGCATCGAGCGCGAGCTCGCCGGCCTGGAGGGCGAGGAGCGCGCGGCCAAGGAGAAGGTGATCCTGGACGAGGTCGCTTCCTTCAAGGAGAAGGCGCTCGCCGCCGGCGGCCTTTACGTGCTCGGCACCGAGCGCCATGAATCACGCCGCATCGACAACCAGCTGCGCGGCCGTTCGGGCCGCCAGGGCGATCCGGGCCGCTCCAAGTTCTACCTGTCGCTCCAGGACGACCTGATGCGCATCTTCGGCTCCGACCGCATGGACGGCATGCTGCAGAAGCTCGGCCTGAAGGAAGGCGAGGCCATCATCCATCCGTGGATCAACAAGGCCATCGAGCGGGCGCAGGCGAAGGTCGAGGCACGCAACTTCGACATACGCAAGAACATCCTGAAATACGACAACGTCATGAACGACCAGCGCAAGGTCGTGTTCGAGCAGCGCAAGGAGTTCATGGCGGAAGAGAGCGTGCGCGACACCATCGACGACATGCGTCACGGCGTGATCGACGACGTCGTCTCCCGCGCCATCCCCGAGAACGCCTATGCCGAGCAATGGGACGTCGGCGGCCTGAAGGAGAACGTCGTCAACTTCCTCAACCTCGACCTTCCGATCGAGGAATGGGCGAAGGAGGAGGGCATTGCCGACGACGAGATCCGCGAGCGCATCACCAAGGCGGCCGACGAAGCTTATGCCCAGCGCGTCGAGGCGAACTCGGCCGAGGTCATGAACTACGTCGAGAAGCAGGTTCTGCTGCAGAGCCTGGATCACCTCTGGCGCGAGCACATCGTGACCCTCGACCACTTGCGTCAGGTCATCGGCTGGCGCGGGCTCGCCCAGCGCGATCCGCTGAACGAGTACAAGTCCGAGGCCTTCGAGCTCTTCAACACGATGATCGGCCATCTGCGCGAGCAGGTGACCGGCCAGCTCATGTGCATCCAGGTGGTGTTCCAGCAGCCCGAGCCGCAGCAGCTGCCGCCCATGTTCGCTCAGCACCTCGATCCCGCCACCGGCGAGAACGAGTTCGATCTGGCCCAGGGCAATGCTTTCGGGGCCGGCCAGGCGCTCGGCTTCACGGCCGTTGCAACGGATCAGGCCTCGCACCGCGACCCGAACGATCCGTCCACCTGGGGCCGCGTGAGCCGCAACGAGCCGTGCCCCTGCGGCTCCGGCAAGAAGTTCAAGCATTGCCACGGCCAGTTCGTGGCCTGACGGGCGGCAGACCGAACCGTTGAAGGAAAAGCCCGGTCCTGTACCGGGCTTTTTGCTGTGGTGACGCGATGAACCAGAGAGTTGGGCTGTGCTCCTACAATTCCTGACCCGCGCTGCGTCTTGGGATATGAGGGTCGGATCCGGGGTCGTCCCAGAGGCTCTCGCTGGTGTCGCAATCCGTTCCCGGTCGTATGCCCGCGGTTTGCGTCGGCAAGCCCGACACGATCCTGCCCGCGATCTCGCGAACGATCTTGATGCGGGTCTCGGTGAGGAACTGCTTGCGCTCCCGCACCGGGATCACGAAGGCGTTGGAGCCTCCGATCACGCAGTCGCGGTAATAGGCATCGAGCGTCGCATTCTCGCGCCGGTCGGGATCCCGGAGCATGATCGGAAGGCCGTTGATGGTGACCCCGCGCGCGACGGCCCTGTCGCGGGCTTCCGTGACCAGGGAACCCTGGTTGTTCGCGCCGTCTCCGGAAATGTCGATCACGCGCCGCGAGGCGAGAAAGCCGTTGGAGGCGAGCAGGTCCATGCTGAAATCGAGAGCCTCTGAGATGGACGTGCCGGACTTGCGGTAGATCGGCGCCTGGGCGAGGCGGTCGGCGAAGGAAATGATGTCCTTCGGGCTCTCCAGGACGGTCCAGGGCACGACCACATTCTGGAAGCGTGGATGTGCACCCGCCCATTCCATATAAGTGACGGCGATGCGGCCGGTCATGCCTTCCCGAATGGCGCCATAGACCATCGGCGAGCGGAAGGCTTCCACGTAGCCCTGCCGCTGGAGGTCCTGCTCGTCCGGGTCCATAGAGGTCGAGACGTCGACCGCGATGACGAGGGCAAGGTCCACGTCGACGGGCGCACGATACCAGGCGGAGACGAACGGCAGCAGCGCCACCCCTGTCAGGCAAAGCAGCCAGGAAGCCTTGGGATACCGCATTGCGATTCCCTCCCCGATAGGCCTGTCACCCCCTCGCGCCCTTGATGGTCTCAGCTGTCTTTCCGCCGATACGCGTCGTGGCAGCCGCCGCAGCCCTGGCCGACCCGCTGGATCGCAGCCTGAAGGCTCGCCTGATCCGTGATCCCGGCCTGCACCGCCTTCGCATCCTGTTCGAGCTTCATCGCCCGCGCGTCGAAATCGGCCTTGCGCTCCCAGATGGCGGGAAGAGCGGCCGTCTTGCCCTGGGTCGAGCCGGCGGGGAACAGCGCGGGGATTTGCCGGGCGTTCTGCTCGAGCCGCTGGAAAGCGGCCTGGGCGGTCGCGGCGTTGAACGGAACCTGCCCGCGGGACATGCCGGTCAAGGTTCTCATCTGCTCCTGATTGTTCTTCATCAGATCCTGGCGCTGGACGATCGGATCGCCCGGCTGGGCGAGAACGCCGACCCCGCCGGCGATCAGCATCCCCAGTGCGGCAATGACGGTCCTTCTCATGATGACCATCCTCTCTCCCCCCGAAGGCGCAGGATGGCCTCTTCCTTCTGGCATAACCATGGAAAATGAGGGTTAGAGCGGCGTATTCTGTCGAGCTGTCGTGCCCAAGGCCCTCAGGGCGTTGCCTTCGCCATCGTAGTCGCCTCACTGCGGATCAAGGAATCCCGCCGGGCGAGGTCCGGGAACCAGAAGCGCCAGCATATGGCGAGCATGAATGTGCCGACGCCGCCGATCACGACGGCGGCGGGGGGACCGACCAGCCATGCGAGGGTTCCCGATTCGAATTCGCCAAGTTCGTTGGAGGCTCCGATGAACACCGTGTTCACCGCGGCCACACGTCCGCGCAGATCGTCGGGCGTCTCCGCCTGAACCAGCGTCTGGCGCACCACCACGCTCACCATATCCGCGGCGCCCAGGATCGCGAGCAGGACCAATGTCAGCCCGAAATTCGTCGACAATCCAAATCCGATCGTGGCGAGACCGAAGATCGCGACGGCCTGCAACATGCGCAAGCCGGCGCGGTGGGAGAGCAGGGACGAATGCGCCAGGACGATCGCCATGGTCAGGGCGCCGACGGCCGGCATCGACCGCAGCAGACCGAGGCCCCATGGCCCGACATGAAACACGTCGCGTGCGAAGATCGGCATGAGGGCAGTCGCTCCGCCGAGGAGGACCGCAAACAGATCGAGTGAGATCGCCCCGAGCAGGAGCGGCCTCGTCCGCAAAAAGACGAGGCCTGCGACGAGGCGCGACCAGGTTACGGGCTCCCGCTTGGCGGCCGCAGGACGCAGCCGCAGCGCCGAAATGAGCAGAGCCGACAGACCGAAGCAGATGGCCGATCCGATGAAGGGTGCCGTCGGATGAACGGCATAGAGGATGCCCCCGACCGCCGGCCCGCTGATGGTCGCGACCTGCATGACCGAGGAATTCCAGGCGATGGCGTTCGCAAGATCCCCCTCGGGCACCAGCGCCGGGACCGTTGCCTGTGCCGCGGGATTTCCGAAGGCGCGGGCTGCCCCGAAAGCGGCCACAAGGACGTAGATCGGCCAGAGCTTCGGAACGCCCGCATGGACCTGCGCGAGAAGACCGAGCGAGGTCAGCATCATGGCCGAGAAGACGATGATCAGGATCCATCGCCGGCTGTACCGATCCGCCACGAGGCCTGTCAGGAGCACGAGAGCGATGCTCGGCAGAAACGAGGCCAGCCCGATAAGGCCGAGGTTCAAGGCGCTTCCGCTGGTGTCATAGACGAGCCAGGCGACCGCAACCGTTTGGATCTGCGTTGCGAGCGCCATGGCAAAGCGTGCGGCGCAGAACAGCCGGAAATCGCGATGACGGAAGGCCGTCCAGCCCCTTGAGCCCATCTCTGTTTATCCTGACCTCACTCGAATTGCCGCCGCCTGCCTGCATTACAACATCTGGCTAAGGAATCGGTACTGCATAGAAGTGAGATGAGACGTGCAAAAATCGACGAAGTCCCCACCGGCACGGCCCGTAGCGAGCCCCGGGCATTTTGTCCTGCCGGCAACACTCGTCGCCGGGCGCGTCCCATGCCATAAGGCCGCGCAATAATTCCTCCAGGCCTTGAAAACTTCCATGATTCGCATCGAGAACGTCAGCAAGCAGAACAGCCACCGGATCCTCTTCATCGAGGCCTCCGGCACCCTCCAGAAGCAGGAAAAGATCGGCCTGGTGGGGCCTAACGGCGCAGGCAAGACCACGCTTTTCCGCATGATCAACCGGGAGGAGCTGCCGGATGAGGGCCAGGTCTCCGTCGATCGCGGCGTGACGATCGGCTATTTCAGCCAGGATGTCGGCGAGATGGCCGGCCGCAGCGCCGTGGCCGAGGTGATGGACGGGGCAGGGCCCGTGAGCGAGGTGGCGGCCGAATTGCGGGAGCTCGAAGCCGCCATGGTCGATCCGGACAAGGCCAACGAGCTGGAGGCGATCATCGAGCGCTACGGCGAGGTGCAGGCGCGCTACGAAGAGCTCGACGGCTATTCCCTCGATGGCCGGGCGCGCGAGGTGCTGGCGGGCCTCGGCTTCAGCCAGGAGATGATGGACGGCGACGTCGGCGCCCTGTCTGGCGGCTGGAAGATGCGCGTGGCGCTTGCCCGCATCCTCCTCATGCGCCCCGACGTGATGCTCCTCGACGAGCCGAGCAACCATCTCGATCTCGAAAGCCTGATCTGGCTGGAGGAGTTTCTGAAGGGCTACGACGGCGCGCTGCTCATGACCTCGCACGACCGCGCCTTCATGAACCGCATCGTCAACAAGATCATGGAAATCGACGGCGGTTCGCTCACCACCTATTCCGGCGATTACGAATTCTACGAGCAGCAGCGCGCGCTGAACGAGAAGCAGCAGCAGGCGCAGTTCGAGCGCCAGCAGGCGATGCTCGCCAAGGAGATCAAGTTCATCGAACGCTTCAAGGCTCGCGCCTCGCACGCCGCGCAGGTGCAGAGCCGGGTCAAGAAGCTGGAGAAGATCGACCGCGTCGAGCCGCCCAAGCGGCGCCAATCCGTGGCCTTCGATTTCCTGCCCGCGCCGCGCTCCGGCGACGATGTGATCAGCCTGAAGAACGTTCACAAGCGCTATGGCAGCCGCAGCATCTATGAAGGGTTCGACTTCGCGGTGCGCCGAAAGGAGCGCTGGTGCATCATGGGCGTCAACGGCGCCGGCAAGTCGACGCTCCTGAAGCTGGTCGCAGGTGCTGCCGAGCCCGATGACGGATCGGTCACCGTCGGGGCGAGCGTGAAGATGGGCTATTTCGCCCAGCATGCCATGGAGGTGCTGGAGGGCGATCGCACGGTGTTCCAGTTCCTCGAGGATTCGTTCCCCCAGGCCGGGCAGGGGGCGCTACGCACGCTCGCCGGCTGCTTCGGCTTCTCGGGCGACGATGCGGAGAAGAAGTGCCGCGTGCTCTCGGGCGGCGAGAAGGCGCGCCTCGTGATGGCGAAGATGCTCTTCGACCCGCCGAACCTGCTGGTGCTCGACGAGCCGACGAACCATCTCGACATGGCGACGAAGGAGATGCTCATCGAAGCGCTGGCGAAATACGAGGGCACCATGCTCTTCGTCTCGCACGACCGCCATTTCCTGGCCGCCCTGTCGAACCGCGTTCTCGAACTGACGCCGGACGGCATCCACCAATATGGCGGCGGCTATACGGAATACGTCGCTCGCACCGGCCAGGAGGCGCCGGGGCTGCGGCACTGATCAAGCCCTCGCAGGAATATTCTCCAGCAAAAGCCCGGCCACCGCGCCGGGCTTTTGTTTGTGCGGCGTTCGCGCGAAGCAAGCATCGGGCAAGCGTCGCCCTCTAGAGTGCGCTCACAACCTTTCTCGAAAGGAGAGGTCCGGCATTTTCGGGCCTCTCTCGCACACTTCACAGGCTGAAATATTATGGCATTGAATACGTCGCTTCCCGTTCTCATCGTTGACGATTACCAGACCATGCTGCGCATCATCCGCAACCTCCTCAAGCAGATCGGCTTCACCGATGTTGACGAGGCCAAGGACGGTACCGAGGCTCTCGGCAAGCTGAAGGAGAAGCAGTACGGGCTCGTCATTTCCGACTGGAACATGGCGCCGATGACCGGCTTCGAACTGCTGCAGAAGGTGCGCGCCGATGCGGAGCTGAACGCGCTGCCCTTCATCATGATCACCGCGGAGGCCAAGACCGAGAACGTGGTCGCCGCCAAGCAGGCCGGCGTCAACAACTACATCGTCAAGCCGTTCAACGCGGAGACCCTGCGCTCGAAGATCGCCGCCGTGCTGGGTGAGTAGTCGCGATGCGTCTCCCACCTCCTGTGTCTTTCGATCCTTTAAGCCTCGATCTCCTCGCTCAGTCGCGCGAGAGCATTGCGGCCCGGCGCCATGCCGAGGTCATGCGCGGCATGGCGGCGATCCATGCGTCCCTCGAGCCGAATAGCGGGGCGTCGAAAGCTCTTCTCGACCAGATCCGGACCGATCTGCGCGAGGCCCTTCGTCTCAAGGAAGAACTCGACGCCATCACGGAGTCGATCCAGCGCACGAAACGCGAGATCGCAACCCTGCATTCCCGCACGCCGGGCGGCCAGGTCACCAGCGTCACCGACGAACTCGGTGCCGTGGTCTGCGGCACGGAGGCTGCCACCAACAGCATCCTCGCGGCAGCCGAGGAGATCGACGACATCACCGGCAAGCTCGCTTCGCGACTGTCGGGCGACGATGCCGAGATGGCCCAGCGGATTTCCGACCGGGTGATCACGATCTTCGAGGCATGCAATTTCCAGGACATTACCGGCCAGCGCATCAGCAAGGTCGTGAACGCGATGAAGTTCATCGAGGAGCGCGTGACCCAGATGGCTCAGATCTGGGGCGGTTTGGAGAGCTTCAACGACGTGGAAGCCTTCAGGACGCCCGAGCGCGAAGGGGATGAGGCTCTCCTGAACGGACCGGCGCTCGACGACGATCCGACGCGCACCTCTCAGGACGCCATCGACGCCCTGTTCGGGTGATCCGGTTCGCGCCAGCGACGAGCGGAATAAAAGCCCGGCCGTACGCCGGGCTTTTTGCTGTCTTTCATTGCCGAGTAAGGGTGAGGTCGGTGGTGGCCCGGACAGGCCCATTCGCCCCGATGCGGTCTGTGACGACGATCTGAAAACGCTTCTGATCGAGGCTGGCAACGCGCATCCGGGCCGTCGTGTCACCATAGAGGGGCCTCGGCCACTCGATCGCCAGGTCGAAATCCGTCCCTCTCTGCCGGCCGGTGAGCTTCGCCGTCCCGACCCGCGAACCCGTATAGGTGCCGGTCACCTGGCCTGAACCGGGATCCCAGGACAAACGGGCGCTGACGGTCCTTGTGAGGATCAGGTAAGCCCGGCACGTGCCCTGAAGCGACAGGCCCGTAGCGCCCTGCTGCAGGATCTCGAAGCGGCAGCCGACCTGGTGGGAGGTGGCATCCGGTCCCTCCAGGATGGTCCCCGACCCGGAGAACGAGCCGGCATAAAGGTCGAAGATTGCCGGTGCGGCGCCCGCGCCGCCGGCTGTGGCGCAGGCCAGCAGGATGGCGCCACAGGACAGATGGGGCGAAAGGCGTTGCATGGTGCCTCCTCGGGTAGCGGACAGAAAGCCCTGGACCGATGGTCCCCCTTAAATGGCGCAGTGACGGACGCGGAAAACTGGGTCAGCTTTTCACTGACGAGGGCATTCGAGCCGAGGGGCGCAGGATCCCACCTGTCAAAGAAAAAGCCCGCCGGTGAGGCGGGCTTTTCGCTTTCGAGATGGGTCGGAATGCTCAGTGGGCCGTTGCCACCTTGACGCTCGTGACCGCATCCGCTCGTTTCTGCGGCACGGACTTTGCGGCGGGAGCCATCCTGGCGGGGGCGAGCGGGGCCATCTGGACCGTCTCTGCCACGGGCTCGGCGCTTGACGAACTGAACAGCTCGGTCACGCTGCCGAACATCTTCTTGTAGAAGGGGGTCTCGGCGGTCGAAGACGCTGCGGCGGCCACCGGAGCGGTCTTCTGCGCCACGGCCATCCGGGTCTCGGGCTGACGCGGCTCAGGCTGCGAAACCGGGACTTCCCGCATGGAGGCGAAGGCGAGCGCAGTCGACGGGGCTTCCTGCTTCTCCTGGCCGTTGTCGTTGAGCGCAATCACCTGCGGCCCCGAGGAAATGCCCTCGGTGCGGCTCACGAAGCCGAGCTTGGTGTCGGACACGCCCGCGACATTGGCCAGCGCCTCGCGGAAGGATTCGTGGGTATCGCCGTCATGGTAGACGAGCTTGATCGGCTTCTCGCCCTTGGAGATCAGATCGGCCACCTCCTGCTCGTCGTGGCGCTGCTTCTGCGCCACGGCGGTGACGACGCTCTCGTCCGCATTGAAGAAGTAGCGCCGGTTGGCAACCGCCACGCGCAGCTCGTCCTTCGTGACGTCAAAGGTGTCGGAGCCTTCCTTCAGGTTCTTCCAGAAGCCGATATTCGGGTCGAGGCGATGCTTGGCCAGGTTCTCGGCCGTCATCCGGAACGGATAGGACTGGAACTGGAAGCCGCGCTGGCCGGCGCTCAGCGCCTCGCGCGCGATGGAGTAGATCTCGGCGATGTTCTGATCGGTCATGGCGAAGCAGCCGCGCGACGAGCACGCGCCGTGGACCATGATGTCGCCGCCGTTACGGCCGAAGGATCGATCGTAGGTGTTCGGATAGCCGGTATCGAACGACAGGTAATAGGCTGAACTCGGGTTCATCTGGGCCGGGGTGACCGAATAGAAGCCCTCAGGCACCTGTCGGTCGCCTTCGCGGGTCTTGGGGCCGAGCTGGCCCGACCAGCGGCAGATGGGGTAGGTCTTGAGGAGCGCATACTTCCCGTTGGAGCCGCGCTTCCAGACTTCCAGCTCCGATTCCTTCTTGTAGGCCCGGACCAGGATGGGATCATCCTTGGACATTCCCTTGGTCGACATCAGCGCCATGGTGGCTGGCGGAATCGGTGCCAGGTGGCGTGTGGAGCCACGGGAGAGATTGTCATCCTGGCAGGCTGCGAGCGCGAGCACCAGGCTCGCGGCCAATGCGAAACGCTTCATCATGGGGGACCCCGCAATTTTTGATCTGCCCGACTTTGTGCCGAACAGTTCCCCTTTACCCCTAAATCGTTAGCCTTAACTGCCTGTTACTGCAAGCGTGGCTGTGATGGAGTTATCGTTAATGGGAGGTAAAAAATCCGCCTCGCGGGCCTTCTGAACGGCTCCTTGGAGAGGGCCGCACCTCTTTTGAGATAGAAAAACGCTCTCCCGCTAGGGAAGTCCGCCGGTTCTGCAGGCCCGAGACTTCAGAGCTTGCGCCCGATATTGAGGAACTTGTCGGCGCGATGATCGCGGATCTCGGCCGGTCCC
Organism: Microvirga ossetica; assembly: GCF_002741015.1. Lineage (NCBI taxonomy): Bacteria > Pseudomonadati > Pseudomonadota > Alphaproteobacteria > Hyphomicrobiales > Methylobacteriaceae > Microvirga > Microvirga ossetica. The sequence goes on from NZ_CP016616.1 coordinate 3,161,770, forward strand.
ATGTTGCCCAGATCGTGCAGGGCTTCCTCGATCGCATTGCCGGTGGCCTCGATGGCAACCTGTGGCTCTCGGTGGGCGCCGCCCACGGGCTCCGTGACGATGCCGTCGATGATGCCGAGCCGCAGCAGGTCCTGCGCCGTGATCTTCATGTTGGTGGCGGCATCCTGGGCCCGGGCCGCGTCGCGCCAGAGGATCGAGGCCGCGCCTTCCGGCGAGATCACGCTGTAGATCGCGTGTTCCAGCATCAGCACCTTGTTGGCGGTGGCGATCGCGATGGCGCCGCCCGAGCCGCCTTCGCCGATCACGACGGAGACATTGGGAACGCCGAGGCCCAGCTGCGCCTCGGTCGAGCGGGCGATGGCCTCGGCCTGGCCACGCTCTTCCGCCTCGATGCCCGGATAGGCGCCGGCGGTGTCGACGAAGGAGATCACCGGCAGCCCGAAGCGGTCGGCCATCTCCATCAGGCGCACGGCCTTGCGATAGCCCTCGGGGCGGGCCATGCCGAAATTGTGCCGGATGCGGCTCTCGGTGTTATGGCCCTTTTCCTGGCCCATGACGCAGACGGGCTGGCCGCGGAAGCGCCCCAAGCCGCCGACGATGGCCTCGTCCTCGGAGAACTTGCGGTCGCCGGCGAGCGGCGTGAATTCGGTGATGAGGCCGGAGCAGTAATCGACGAAGTGCGGCCGCTGGGGATGGCGCGCGACGAGGGTCTTCTGCCAGGGCGTGAGCTTGGCATAGAGCTCCTTGAGGGCGTCGGCGGCCTTCACCTCCAGGCGCGAGATGTCGTCGGTGATGGAGACGGCGTCCCGGTTCTCACCGAGCGCCCGAAGCTCCTCGACCTTGGCTTCAAGCTCGGCGACGGGCTTTTCGAAATCGAGATAACTGCGCATACGACTCTGCAGCATCGGGCCCAAAAGTGGATTTGCACTTTTGGGACTAACCCGATGCTTTCCCCTCTATGAGAGCATCGTTCGGGCAGAAAACCGGATCCACTTTTCCGCACGATGCTCTTATGCAAAATGAAAGCCGGCACGGTTCGGTGGCCCTGCCGGAGCGGGGCGGACACTGGCGTTTCGGCGTGTCCAAGTCAAGTTGAGCCCGCCTTACTCCCGCAAAAGGCGGCAGAATCATGGAAGATCGCTCATCCGCGAGGCAGGGGCCGCGGGAGCCGGGACGAAAACGGGGGAGAAACGCCGGGAGCGGCGCACCGCCCGCACGGCACCGGGCCGGTAGAGCTGCTTCGTCGCCTCGACGATGTGGAGGCCAGCAAAGGGCAGGGAGAAGCCGGCGCCGATCTGCTCCCAGGCCTGGGCGCTCTGGAGCAGGAGGCGGTTGCGCAAGGGCGGCACGTAGAGGGTCTCCGCCCAGCCCTCGGGCGAGAACCAGGTCTGGCGCATGAGGCTTTTGAGCTGCGAGCGGCTGTAGGGCTGCCCGTAGCCGAAGGGCGTGGTGTCCATGCGTGCCCACAGGCCGCGCCGGTTGGGCGCGACCAGGATGATCCGCCCGCCCGGGGTGAGAATGCGCCAGATCTCGTGCAGGAGCTCGCTCGGGCTCTCCACCGTCTCGAGGGCATGGACCACCAGGACCCGGTCGATGGAGGCATCGGGGAGCGGCATCATCAGCGGATCGACGAGAGCCGAGGCCGAGGCGCCGGTCCGGGGCCAGTTCACCACGCCCTGGTTTGCCGGCATGAAGGCGAGCGTCCGCTCGCTCCCATCCTTCACGGCGGAGAGATAGGGCGGCGCATAGCCGAGGCCGAGCACGCGCAGGCCGGTGAGCGGGCCCCAGAACCGGTCGATGGCCCGCCCGACGAAACGGCGCGTCACCGCCCCGAGGGGACTGGCGTAGAAGCCGCGCAGATCGGTGATGTCGATGCTCATGGCCTCAAGCGGGATGCCTCTCGACCCGGCCCGGCAGGCGCAAAGCGCGGATCGGGGTCTGGTTTCGGGAGACGACTGTCCCATGATAGCTCAAAGCACATCAAGCCAGGGTTCCACGATGTCCGCCCAGATCCACGCCTTTCTCTGCCTTCAGGACAATATCGGTGTTCTGATCCACGATCCCAATACGGGAGCTTGCGCGGCGATCGATGCGCCGGAGGAGGGGCCGATCCTGGCGGCCCTCGCGGAGACGGGCTGGCAGCTCACCGACATTCTCGTCACGCATCGGCATTCGGATCATATACAGGCCGTCGAGCCCCTGAAGCGCCGCACCGGCTGCCGCGTGGTCGCGCCGGTCAAGGCGCGCGAGGCGGTGCCGTCGGCGGATGCCTATGTGCGCGAAGGCGACACGGCGGTGGTGGGCGGCCTGCAGGCGCATGTGTGGGAAACGCCGGGCCATTGCGTGGATCATGTTTCCTATTGGTTTGCGGCTGACCGCGCGCTGTTTGCCGGCGACACCCTCTTCACCCTCGGCTGCGGGCGGATGTTCGAAGGAACTTACGCCGAATTCTGGGCCTCGCTCCAGCGCCTCGCGGCGCTGCCCGACGAAGCACGCGTCTATTGCGGGCACGATTACACGCTGTCGAATGCACGCTTTGCGCTCGCCGCCGATCCGGACAACGAGGCCTTGAAGGCGCGGGTGGCGGAGGCGGAAAAGGCCAAAGCCGAAGGCCGCTTCCTCGTGCCGTCGACCATCGGGCACGAGAAGGCGACCAATCCCTTCCTGCGTGCGGGCGAGCCTGCGCTCGCGAAAGCGGTTCAAAAAGAAAACGCGAAGCCGGTGGAGGTCTTTCAGGCCTTGCGCGAATGGAAGAACAGGTTCTGATACGCAAAACGATCCTGCCGGAGCGGACAGCCTTATGAAAGACCACAGCCTCATCATCGGACTTGAGAGCCGCCTTCTGAATGCCTGGCCCTCGTTCGATTATCAGCTCTATGACGGCTGGGTTCTTCGCCTCGCGAACGGCTATTCCAAGCGTGCCAATTCCGCGACGCCGTTCCGGCCCGATATCGGCCTCGACGACGAGCTGATCGACTACATGGTCGCCCGCTTCGTCGAGGCGAACGTGCGGCCGACCTTCCGCCTCAACGGCGTGGAGGCACCCGATGTGGAAGAGCTGCTCAAGCAGCGCGGCTTCAAGGATATCGAGCCGACGCATGTGCTCACCGCTCCGATCGGAGCGGACAATGCCGAGAGCGATCCCGAGGTGAACCTGGAGCCGCAGGTGTCCAAGCGCTGGGTGCGCGAGGCGGCGAAATCCTATGGTGGCGACAAGGCCGACGACGAGACGCTGATGCGCATCGTCGCCCGCATCCGCCAGAAGACGGCCTTCGCGACGCTGAGCCTGGACGACCGTCCCGTCGCCTGGGGCCTCGGCGTCGTCGAACGCGGCTATATCGGCCTCTACGACATCGTGGTATCGCCGGATCTGCGCGGCATCGGCCTAGGCCGCCGCGTAGTGTCGAGCCTCATGGCCTGGGGCAGGGGGCAGGGGGCGCATACCGCCTATCTGCAGGTGCGCGAGGAGAACGAGATCGCCCGCTCGCTCTATGAGGCCTTCGGTTTCAGTATCGCCTACCGCTACACCCACCGCGTCATGCCGGGACGGTCTTCCTAGCCATCAGCGTCGCCACCAGCGCGCCGGCCACGATGAGCCCGCAGGCGAGCGCCAGCGTCAGGGTCGGCTCTGCATAGCCCGCGACCACCAGGAGCAGGGTCGAGAGCACCGGCGTCGCATAGGAAGCGACGCCGAGGAAGCGGATGTCGCCCCGCTTCATGCCGATGTCCCAGACATAGAAGGCCGCTCCGACCGGCCCGAGCCCGAGCCCAAGAACGGCAAGCCATTGCACAGTCGATTCCGGCCACACCGTGGTCTCGAAAGCGAGATGGCAGACGAGGCTCAAGAGCGCGGTCGCGAGGCAGAAGCCGGCCACCGCGTCGGTCGGCACCTGGCCGAAACGGCGGGAGAGCACGGAATAGCCGGCCCATACGAAGGCCGCGACGAAGGCGCAGAGATAGCCCGGCATGTACTCCGCCCGCGCATCGAAGGCACCGCGCCCGGCGATCAGGACGATCACGCCGGCAAAGCCGAGAAGCGCTCCCGCGATATGCGCGCGCCGCAGATGCTCGCCCGGCAGAAGCGAGGAGAACAGCACGATCAGGAGCGGCCAGAGATAGTTGATCAGCCCCGATTCCGCCGGCGGCGCCAAGCGCAGGGCGGCGAAGTAGAGGGCGTGATAGCCGAAGAGCCCGCCGATCCCGAGCGCCCAGACCACGGGCTTCTGCCGCAGGGCCTTGAGGCCCTGCGGCCGCACGATCCAGCTCACCACGCCGACGAGCCCGCCGACGAGGAAGGTCATGGCGTTGAGCTGAAACGGCGGGATCCTGCCGGTCGCCGCCGTGAACAGCGCGAGCATGGACCAGAGCAGGATGGCGATGAGGCCGATGGACGTGGCGGTGCGAGTCGTCATGGCCGCCACCTAGCACGGGTCGCGCGCGAAAGCGAAGCGGGCTTGCCGGGATTCTAATAGGTCGTCCGTCCGCCGCTGAGATCGAAGGTGGCGGCGGTGGTGAAGGAATTCTCCTCCGAGAGCATCCAGGCCACCATGGCGGCGATCTCGTGCAGCTCCGCGAAGCGGTCCCGCGGAATGCGCACGCGCATGTACTCGATGAATTCCGGCGTGAGCGAATCGAGGATCTTCGTCTTGGCGGTGGTGGGCGTGATGCAGTTCACGGCAATGCCCGTCTTCGCCAGTTCCTTGCCGAGCGACTTGGTGAGGCCGATGATGCCGGCCTTCGCGGCGCTGTAGGCGGCGAGGTTCGGATTGCCCTCCTTGCCGGCAACCGACGAAATGTTGACGATGCGGCCGTAATCGTTCTCCTGCATGATCGGCACGACGGCGCGGCAGCAATTGAAGGTCCCGGTCAGGTTGACCTCGACGACGCTGCGCCACTCCTCGACGGAATATTCGGCCAGGGGCTTGACCGGACCGGTAATGCCCGCGCCGTTCACAAGCCCGTCGATGCGCTCGAAGGCGGCCTGGGTCTGCTGGGCTGCATGCTCGACGGAAAGGCTGTCGGCCACGTCGACGCTGAGCCCGATACTGTCCTTCGAGAGCGCTGCAGCGCTCGCCTGCGCCTCCTCAAGACGAAGGTCCCAGACGGCGACCTTGGCGCCCGATTGCACGAGCCGTTCGCCGATCGCATAGCCGATGCCGCGGGCGCCGCCCGTGATCACGACGGTGCGGCCGATCATGTCGATGCGATTCATGCGTGAGGCTCATGCGTTCGAGCTGTCGGGCGGGTGAGGCGGCGATCCCGGAGACGATCGTTCCGGGATCGCCATTTCGGTCAGGCCATATACTGGCCGCCGTTGACGGACAGGGTAGAGCCCGTAACGAAGCCGGCCTCGTCGGCGGCCAGGAAGAGCACGCTGCGGGCGATCTCCTCCGCCTCGCCGAGGCGGCCTACGGGAATGAGCGGCAGGATCTTCGCCTTGAGGACCTCTTCGGGAACCGCCTTCACCATCTCGGTGGCGATATAGCCTGGCGCGATCACGTTGACGGTGACGCCCTTGTTGGCGTTTTCCTGCGCCAGCGCCTTGGCAAAGCCGATCACGCCCGCTTTCGCAGCGGAATAGTTGGCCTGTCCCATCTGGCCCTTCTGGCCGTTGATGGAGGAGATGATGATGATGCGCCCGAAGCCGCGTTCGCGCATGCCCTCGATCACCGGGCGCGTGCAGGTGAACATCGAATCGAGGTTGGTGCGGATGACGGCGGACCACTGATCGAAATTCATCTTGTGGAACATGCCGTCACGGGTGATGCCCGCATTGTTGACGAGAATGTCGACGGGGCCGAGCTCGGCTTCGACCGCGCGGATGCCCGTCTCGCAGGCAGCGGAATCGGAGACGTCGAACTTGAAGACCGGGATGCCGGTCTCAGCTTTGAACTGGTTGGCGGCTTCGTCATTGCCGCCGTAATTGGCCGCAACTTTGTAGCCTGCGTCCTTCAAACCTTTTGAGATTGCGGCACCGATGCCACGAGTGCCGCCGGTGACCAATGCAACGCGCGCCATGTCTTGCTCCTTGTGAGATTCCATCCTGATAGGATCACTCCGGATCCCGTGTCGAAAGCAGCCCGGTTGATCCGGGCTGCTGGTGCTGTCTTAGCGCTCCAGGCACATGGCGACGCCCATGCCGCCGCCGATGCACAGGGTAGCGAGGCCCTTCTTGGCGTTGCGCCGGCCCATCTCGTGCAGCAGGGTCACGAGCACGCGGGCGCCCGAGGCGCCGATCGGGTGGCCGATGGCGATGGCGCCGCCGTTCACGTTCACGATCGACGGATCCCAGCCCATGTCCTTGTTGACCGCGAGCGCCTGGGCCGCGAAGGCCTCGTTGGCTTCGACGAGATCGAGGTCGGAGACCTTCCAGCCGGCCTTCTCCAGCGCCTTGCGGGAGGACGGGATCGGGCCCGTGCCCATGATCGCCGGATCGACGCCGGCCGTCGCCCAGGAGGCGATGCGGGCGAGCGGGGTCAGGCCGCGCTTCTGGGCCTCGGCCTCGGTCATCAGCACGAGGGCTGCCGCGCCGTCGTTGATGCCGGACGCATTGCCGGCCGTGACCGTGCCGTCCTTCGAGAAGGCGGGCCTGAGCTTCGCCAGGGATTCGACGGTGGTGCCGGCGCGGATATACTCGTCCTGGTCCACCACGATGTCGCCCTTGCGGCTGGAAATCGTGACGGGCGTGATCTCGTCCTTGAAGCGGCCTTCCTTCTGGGCCGCCTCGGCCTTGTTCTGGGAGGCGGTCGCGAACTGGTCCTGCTCCTCGCGGGTGAGCTGCCAGCGCTGGGCCACGTTCTCGGCGGTGGTGCCCATGTGATAGCCGTTGAAGGCGTCCATCAGGCCGTCCTTCAGCATGGTGTCGACGAGCTTGAAGTCGCCCATCTTGGTGCCGGAGCGCATATGGGCGGCGTGGGGGGCGAGCGACATGGATTCCTGGCCGCCGGCGACGATGATGTTCGCATCGCCATTGGCGATCTGCTGCAGGCCGATGGCCACCGTACGCAGGCCCGAGCCGCAGAGCTGGTTGAGCGCCCAGGCGGTCTTTTCCTGCGGCACGCCCGCGGCGATGGCGGCTTGGCGGGCCGGGTTCTGGCCCTGGCCTGCGGTCAGGATCTGGCCGAGGATGACCTCGTCCACTTCCGCGCCGTCGACCTTCGCCCGCTCGAGGGCCGCCTTGACGGCGATGGCGCCGAGCTCGTGGGCCGGGGTGTTGGCGAAGGCCCCGTTGAACGAGCCGACGGCCGTGCGCGTCGCTCCGACGATGACGATGCTATCTCGGGCCATGCCTCTCTCCTGTTCTGATTCTCTGGTTGCGAAATGAATGTAGGGCTCGCCCGATCAAATCCCCAGAGGGTGGGATGTCAAGGATCGCATCGAGCGGCCGGGTTCGGGGCACCTTAGACTTTTGGCGCTTTGATCGACCGGCATAAGGCTTATAATCATTAAAGCCTGGCATTCCGACGATCGGGATGGGGAATGCCGGGCCCGGTGGATTTCCCAGGAGCGTATCGGCGCAACATGGCGACGGACAAACAACCGACGGTCATCAAGAAATATGCCAACCGCCGCCTCTATCACACGGGCACATCGACCTACGTGACGCTGGAAGATCTGGCGGGCATGGTGCGCAAGGGTGAGGATTTCGTGGTCTACGACGCGAAGTCCGGCGAGGAGATCACCCGCTCGGTGCTCGCCCAGATCATCTTCGAGCAGGAGAACAAGGAGGGGCCGAACCTTCTGCCCGTCACGGTGCTTCGCCAGCTCATCCGATTCTACGGCGACAGCATGCAGGCCCTGGTGCCGAGCTATCTCGAATTCTCCATGAACAACCTGTCCCAGGAGCAGCAGAAGCTTCGGGAGCAGATGGCCCAGGCCTTCGGTCCCGGCGCCTTCCAGGCCATGGAGGAGCAGGTGCGCAAGAACATGGGCTTCTTCACCGAGGCCATGCGCATGTTCTCCCCCTTTCCGCAGGCCGCATCGGCCAATGGCGAGGGAAAGCTCGCGAAGGGAGACAAGGGTGAGGACGTCAACGATCTCGACACCCTGAAGCGGCAGATGGCCGACATGCAGGCCAAGCTCGACAAGCTGGCGAGCAAGTAGACCGATACCGTCAGCCGCGGGCGCGCTTCAGCATCTGCCGGAGCGCCGACGGCTGCAGAACCGCCTCCGGCTCGCCGAACAGCGCTCCCTGGAGATAATCCACGCCCCAGGAGGCGAGCAGCCGGGCCGTCGCCTCGTCATCCACCCATTCCGCCGCGATGGCGATGCCGAGATGCTGGGCCCGGTCGATGAGGGTGCGGACGAAGAGACGGTCGTCGGTGGAGCGCTTGAGCGGCTGGATGAAGGCGCCGTCGATCGTCAGAAGGTCGATCGGGAGCATGCGCAGCTGGGCCGGCGAGACATAGCCCGCCCCAAACCCGGTGAGCGCCAGCCCGATGCCGAGGGCCTTCATGGCATGAAGCCGGCCGAGATTGCGCCGGCATTCGGCAAGCGCCGCCTCGGGAACCTCGATCATGAGCCGCGATTCGATGCCCGGACGGGCGCCGAGATGGGCCGCTAGCATGGGCAGCCATTCCGGATCCTGCAGGGTCTTCTGCGAAATTGGCAGGGAAAGATGCTTGTGCGGATGGTTCTGGAGATGGTCTGCGGTTAGCTCGAGCATCCGCCCATCGACGAGAAGGGCGAGATTGGCATCCTTCACGCTCGGTACCGGTCCGAGCGGGATCGTGCCCTCCGCGGCGCTCAGCAGCGAGGCACAGGCCTGCATCAGGAACGGCGCCCGCGTCTGCGCCTCCACCATCGGCCGACAGGCGAGCGTCAGGCTGCGGTCGTTGAGGGCGGCGATCCAGTCGAACGGCGCCTGCTCCGCCGCCGGCGACGGCTTGGCGGGGCGCGCATCGTAGAAGCTGCGGGGTTCGTCCCATTCCACGGCCGAGGCCAATGCCTGCTCGGCGAAGCGCAGAAGCTTCGTGGCCTTGAAGGTATGGTCGGGCGCGCAGGCGGCTCCGAGGCGAAGGGAGGACGCGGCCTGTCGATCCTTCAGGAGCGAAACAAGGCGCTTCATGGCGCTCGGCGCGTCGGAAGCGGGGCAGCAGGTGAGCGCCAGGGCGAAACGGTTCGGTCCCAGCGCGGCGAACAGGTCATGGCGGCGCATCATCGGGCGGAGATTGCGGGCGATGTCGGTCGTCAGATCCGCCTCGTCCCCGTCGACGCTGCCGACGATCAGGGTGCAGGTCTGCGACACCCGCAGGGCCTCGTTGATGCCGGTCTGGATCTTGCACAGAAGCTCCGACCGGGCCCTGAGAACAGTCGGGAGCAGCTCCCTTGCTCCCGAGGCCGGGTCGACGCGAAGCTGGCCGCGAGCGAAGGCGGGGCCTCCCTGGACGCCCGGCTGCCACCGGCCGGCATCCTCGACCATGACCACCCGGTCCGGCTCGAGACGAAGTGCGTAGCGGGTGTCATAGGTGCGGCCGGGAGCTTCCGCTGCGGAAATGGCCTCCTGGCGGGAGAGGCCGCAGCCGGGCTCGATCATCTGCGCAAAAGCCTTGCCGGTCTTCGGCAGGTCCCGGCTGGGCAGGCCGAGCGCCTCGGCCGCACCCGGACCCCAGGTCAGCGCGTCCGAGACCATGTCCCAGGCATAGATGACGGCGGCGAGGGGAGAGCCTTGGGGGCGAGGGGCCTGGCGCTTGCGTGGCGGCCGGGATGCGCCCTTGAAAAATCCCGTCCGTCCCTGCCCCTTCGTCGCCATCACACTCACCCTTGGAACGCATACCGAGCGGGGTGGCCGAGGGCGCCTCGTGCAAGCCTGACCCAAACCCCGGAAAACCAAGGATGCAGGATCGCCTCTCAGGCTTAATGAAGCGTAAAAAGCGATGGAAAATCAGGGCTCTTGGGGGCCGCTTCTGGGGATTGCGGGCATAAAAAAACCGGCGCCTGGAGCGCCGGTTCGAATCGTCGCATGGAGCGATCGATTAGGCTTCGGTCTTCACCTTGAGAACCTGACGGCCACGGTACATGCCGGTCTTCAGGTCAACGTGGTGAGGACGGCGCAGCTCGCCGGAATCCTTGTCCTCGACGTAGGTCGGGGCCTTCAGGGCATCGGCGGAGCGACGCATGCCGCGCCGCGAAGGCGACGTTTTTCTCTTTGGAACGGCCATAACTCGTCTCCGGTTAAAATAGCGGAGCGCCCGCTCAACCGGGGAACGCTCACATCTCAAACTTGATGAGGTTGCGCCTCATACAAGGTCTTCGGGCAAATATCTAGCCCCCTGAAGCAATCCGAGGCTTTTTCCGAGGGTTTTTCCTGGCCGCAGGGAAGGGGTGTCACGGCTTCAGGCAGTCGCTGAAAGGCGCCGCTCTCTCCATGCGGGCCATGAGCTGTCCCGCCAGCGCCCGATGGCCGGGCCGTGGGCGGGCCGGATTGCGAACGAGGGGGTTGGGCAGGGCCCGTGCCAGAAGCGCCGCCTCCTGGCGGGTGAGGTTCTTGGCGGGCTTGCGGAAGTATTTCTGCGATGCCGCCTCGGCTCCGAAGACGCCTTCGCCCCATTCGGCGATGTTGAGATAGACCTCCATCGTCTGGCGCTTGGACCAGATCAGGTCGAGATAGAGCGCCACCGGGATCTCCAGGCCCTTGCGGAGATAGGACCGGCTCGGCCAGAGGAAGAGGTTCTTCGCCACCTGCATGGGGATGGTCGAGGCCCCCCGCGCGGGCCCGTCCCCGTCGGCGGATTCCATCACCATCCAGAGGGCTCCCCAATCGACGCCGTGGTGCTCGCAGAAGCGGTTGTCCTCGGCTGTCAGGACGGCCAGGGGCAGGTTGGGGGAGATCTCGTCGAGGCGGACGAAGTCGCGCGCGACGGGCTGGAGGGTGAGCCAGCGGCCGAGCATGAGGGTCGAGACCGGCGGCACGGCCCAGTACAAAAGCCCTAGCCAAAAGACGGCGCCGACCCATAAGAGGATGAGACCGAGGCCGATCTGGACGAAGCGGCGGAGAAGGCGGGCAGCCGTCAGCGGCGCGCGCGGCCGTCCCGATCGCCATGTCCATCTCGACCGCGACCTGTCGCCGACGCTTCCCTCGGGCGGAGCGGCGGCCCCATCCGAATTCAGGCTCATCATGACGCCATCCACCAGCACTTTCACGACGCGGCTGTCCGACGCCGCGGGGATTGTCGAAGCAAGTCTCCAAGCCTTGCTATCAGACAAAGCCGCTCCGGGCGAGATTGCCCGCCCGCCCCGTCTCATGGCCGCCATGCGGCATGCGACCTTAAGCGGCGGCAAGCGCCTGAGGCCATTCCTGACCATCGAGGCGGCCCGGCTCTTCGGCGTCGAAGGGCAGGGGCCGTTGCGGGCCGGCTGCGCCGTCGAGCTGCTGCACTGCTATTCCCTCGTGCATGACGACCTGCCCTCCATGGACGATGACGACCTGCGCCGAGGCCGTCCCACCGTCCACAAAGCCTATGACGAGGCCACTGCCATCCTGGTGGGCGACGCCCTCCAGACCTTGGCCTTCGAGGTGCTCGCCGACCCGGCGACGGCGGAGGATGCGGCGATCCGCTCCGATCTCGTGCTCGGCCTTGCCCGGGCCTCGGGCTTGGGCGGCATGGTGGGAGGCCAGCTTCTCGACCTGTCGGCGGAGGGACGCTACGGCCCGGCGGAGCTGGAGGAGGCCGATATACGCCGGCTTCAGATGATGAAGACCGGTGCGATCCTCACCTTCTCGGTGGAGGCGGGAGCGATACTGGGCCAAGCCGATGCGCCCGCCCGCCGGAGGCTCGTCGAGTACGGGCGCGCGCTTGGAGCGGCGTTCCAGGTGGCGGACGACATCCTCGACCGGGAGGCTTCGCCTGAGGCGCTCGGCAAGCGCACGGGCAAGGACCGGGAGAAGGGCAAGGCCACCCTCGTCGACCTGCTCGGGATGGAGGGCGCGCGCCGCGAATGCCGGCAGCTCGTCGAAACAGCGGAAGCGGCCCTCGACGCTTTCGGAGCTCAGGCGCAGATCTTACGCGAGGCGGTGCGCTTCGTGGTCGAGCGGCAGGTCTGAATCGTGTCAGCGCTAGCGCATCGTGCGGAAAAGTGGATCTGGTCTTCGCTTGCGCGGCCCGCTGGGTCCGCAATCAACGATGCGCCAGCCAAGAGAAGGAGCATCGGAATTGACCCCAAAAGTGGGTCCACTTTTGGGTCCGATGCTCTAGGATCTGCGGCCCATCATCGACGCGATCGCCTCGGCTAGACTCTCGGCATCATATGGCTTGCGCAGGATCGGCACCTCGGAGAACGCGGAGGGGACCATGCCTCTTTCCCCGTAGCCGGTCGCGAAGACGAAGGGGATGTTGCGCCTGGCGAGTTCCTCCGCAACCGGGATGGAGGTTTCCTCGCCGAGATTCACATCCAGCACGGCGACGTCCGGGGAAAAAGCCGACAGCTTGCCGAGGGCGTCGTCGACCGATCCGCTGGTGGTGATGTCGGCGAGGCCCCGTTCGTCGAGCATGAACTCGACATCAAGGGCGATCAGCAGCTGATCCTCGACGAGCAGCAGGCTCGTGCCGGAAAGGTCGATGGCCGATCTCACCTCGGCCGGCGTCGGTTGCGCTCTCGGATCGGTGCCAGGCGCGGTGACGAACAGAATGTGCTTCTGCGGAATGAAGAAGGATCCTTCGACTCCCGTCGGCAGGTAATCGACCCGGCTTTCACCGCCGAGATCGTAGGGAATGCTGCGGTCGATCAGAAGCGTGCCGAAGCCCTCGCGCTTCGGCGGTGAGACGATCGGGCCGCCCGACTCGTGCCATTCGATCCGGCAGCCGCCTTCGGACATGAGCGACCACGCGATCGACAGCTTGCCGCCCGCCTTGGAAAGGGAGCCGTATTTCGCGGCGTTGGTGCACAATTCGTGCAGCACGAGTGCCATGACCGAATAGGCGCGCGCATCGAGCCACACCTTCGGGCCTTCGAGCACGATCGTCGTGGCAGGATCCCGGTAGGGCGTCAGCTCCGCATCGAGCAGATCGGCAAGGGAACCGCCGCCTTCACCCCTCGCCACCTGGTCGTGAGCGACGGCCAGAGCCTGGATACGGCCCTGGAGCGAGGCGACATAGTCCTGAATGTTGCGCCCTTCCTGCACCGGGTGCCCGACCAGGGACTTGATGATCGCGAGAATGTTCTTGACCCGGTGGTTGAGCTCCTCGTTCAGCATGCGCTGGCGGATCTCGGCCTTGGTCCGCTCGTCGGCCAGCAGCTCGCCGTGGCGGAGCACCACCTCGGTCAGGGCGATCCTGGCAGCCTCGGCGATCTCCCGATCGGCTTCTGACCAGGGCAGGGATTGCGCATGGACGATCTGCTTCCAGATCGCGAAGCTCTTGCGGGGGGTGAGCCGGTCGCCCAACGGGCCGACATCATAGGACTTTTCCGGATTGCCGGCCCATTCGAGCGTCTGGACCTGTTCCTTGCGAAAGAAGAACAGGTAGTCGCGCGGGATCTGCGAGAGCGGCACGGCGAGAATGCCGGAGGCATTGGCGCGGTATTCCTCGGCCGAGGCCAGACGATGGGACAGGGCGTGCGTTGCCCAGATCCGGCCATCGGCGACATTGCCCACGAACCGCGCGATGGACGCGACGACCTCTGCGGAAGGCGCGCTGCCCTGGGGCGTCCAGCTGCCGTCGATCCAAAGCCCCACGCCGTCGCACGGCACCAATTGTCGAAGATCGGCGAGGCTCGCCCGAAGGGTCTCTCCCACATCGGCCCGATGAGAGGCCCGCTTCAGGATCAGGTCGAGGGCGCGGCGGGCCTGGGTCGCGGTCTCGAGCTTGCCGCGCTGGAGCAATGCGTTGAGGTGGAGGGAGAAGAATTCACCGAACATCTCGGCCGCCACGCGCAGCCCCATGGGCAGGATGCGGGGAGAGTAGTGATGGCAGGCGATCAGGCCCCAGAGTTCGCCGCCGACGATGACCGAGATCGACATGGAAGCTGCGACGCCCATGTTGCGCAGGTACTCGCAGTGGATCGGCGAGACGCTGCGCAGATGAGCGAAAGACAGGTCAAGCGGTTCGCCCGAAGCATCGAGCACCGGTTCGATCGGAATCCGCTTGCCGTCCGAATCGGCGATGATGCGGATGATGTTGCGCAGATACAGGACCCGCGCCTGCTGCGGGATGTCGCTGGCGGGAAAGTACTGGCCGAGAAAACTCTCGAGATCGCTGCGCTTGGCCTCGCTGACGACCTTCCCCGAACTGTCGTGTTCGAACCGGTAGACCATGACGCGGTCATAGCCGAGGAGGCCGCGCACGAGGCGGGCGGTGTCGCGAATGAGGTGGTCGGCATCGACAGCCTTGTTGAGCCGTCCGATCAGGGCGCGCGTCAGGTCGAGGGGCTTGGTGAACTGCGACGCCGCGGGCTCGAATTCGATGATGACCGTCGAACGAAAGCGGTGAATGGCCACATCGAAGGCAAGGTCTCCGATGTCGAGATCGAAGACGAGGGCAGCTCGACTTTCGCTGCTTGCGGTCGCCAGCGCATTGCGGAGGGTATGGGCCGCTTCCTGGCCCAGGACCTCGTCTAGCGTGCGCCCGTTAATCTCGCCTCGCAGCCGAAGGAGGTCAGGAGCATTGGCCGAATGCCGCAGGATCACCGATGCTTGCGTATCGCAGGCGAGCAGGCATCCATGCTCCTGGATGCTGCCCGGAATATGGATCGGCTCCCGGTCGCAATTGGTCAGATTGACGGATTCGTTCAGGGTCACGGGGCAAGCTCTCTTGCAGTCGATGCAGGGCAGGCCTGGTTCGGTGTCCTCAGGGGTGGACCGGAAAGCACCGCTACAAATCTTAGTACAAATCTTAGGCAGATAATTTTAGGAGTTTTGCTCGCCACTGCAACGCGTGAGGCGCATCCGACCGGTTTTCAGGCCGCCGGCAAACCATTGCTTCGAGAGTGCGTATCAGCCCGGACTGGACCCGACTATGAGGAGACCGGAGCCTGCCTCTCGCGTTTTCTTCCCGGCTTGTCGACTGGCAGGGGAAGCTCGCGGCAGAGCGGGATCTCGAATGAGATCCGGCAATGCCCGTTGCCGTCGATCTCCGCACCCGTTCCGTATTCGGCCAGGATGTCCTCGACGATACCGAGGCCGAGCCCGCTCGAGGTCGGGTCGGCCTGTCCCTGCAAGCCGCGTTCGGGGCGCACGCCGCCGGTGTCAGAAAAGCCCGGCCCGTCATCCTCGACGACGATCCGGGCCTTCTCGCTCGCGCGTTCGGCACGGATCGTGACCTGGGCTTTGGCCCATTTCCTGGCATTGTCGAGGAGATTGCCCATGACCTCGCCGAAATCGTGCGGGTCCATGTCGACGGCGAGGTCGTCCGGGATCCTGGTCTCCCACACGAGCGCCTCGCCCCTGGGCATGTGCTGCATGAGGCGCAGGAGGCGGGCGACGGTCTCGTCCACCTGGGTATAGGCGCCGCAGGCCACCGATGCGCCGCTGGTGCGCGCCCGCGCGACCTCGCGCTCCACATGGGTGCGGATGAGGCCAAGCTGCTCCTGCATGCGCTCGGCTGCCTGATGCTGGCCGGATTGCTCCAGGTGCCGCACCTCGGCGCCGAGAATCGTCAAAGGTGTCTTCAAGCCGTGCGCCAATGCGCCGGCCCGGTCGCGCGCCTTGCGCACGAGGTTTTCCTGGCGGTCGAGCAGCTTGTTGATGTTCTCGACCAGCGGCGCGACCTCGTCCGGAAAGCGCCTGGTCATGCGCCGGATCTGGCCGGTCTGTACCGCATTCAGATCACGGCCGACGTCCTGCAGCGGACGCAGGCCCAGCGAGAGCTGAATCCAGGCGAAAAGAACAAGGACGGCGGCGATCGGAATGAGCACGCGGGTCACGTCCCAACCGAAAGCCTGGCGCAGTTCCACCACCTGCGCGTGGTCGAGCGCGACCGCGAGGCTGACTGTCCGGGGCCCTTGATCGCCATCGACCGTGACCTCCCGTTCGATCACGTAGAGTTCCGAGCCATCGGGTCCCTCGACCTCGAAGGCCTTCTCGCGCTCCGCTCCCGGCCGAGCGCCGCCCGGTGGCAGGTCCTGATCCCAGAGGGAGCGCGACCGCACGATCGGTCGCCCGTTCTCGGAGACCTGCCAATAGGCGCCGCCATAGGGCTGGTGATAGCGGGGATCGGTCAGTTTCTGACCGAGGCCGGCCTCGCCCTCCGTGCCGAAGGCGGTCGCAAGCTCGGTCCAATGGATGTTGAGGTCCTGCTCCACGTAACGCAGCACCTGACGCTCGAAGAACACGACCAGGGAGGCGCCGGCGACGGCGATCGTCGCGATGATGGACATGACGGCAACCGTCAGCAGCCGCACCCGGATGGAGTTGCAGTTCATGGCGAAGGCGTCTCCATGATGTAGCCGTGGCCGCGCCGGGTTCCGATGGCGTCCGATCCGATCTTGCGCCGCAGGCGGGCGACCAGAGCCTCGATGGTGTTGCTCTCGGGCTCGTCGTTTCCATAGACATGCTCGACGAGCTCGCTCTGCGCGACCACGCGATCGCGATTATGGGCGAGATAGCGCAGCAGTCGGAACTCGAGCGGCGAGAGCTCGATTGCGCGGCCGTTGATCATCACCCGCAGCCGGCGCGTATCGATGCGAATGGTCCCTATCTCGATCAGCGGCGTGACATGGCGGCCGACGCGACGCAGCAGGGCGGCGAGGCGGGCGAGAAGCTCCTCCATCTCGAAGGGCTTCGTCAGGTAGTCGTCGGCTCCCGCATCGATGCCCTCGACCCGCTGCAGCCACGCGCCGCGGGCGGTCAGAACGAGGATCGGCACCGTGCTGTCCTCCTCCCGCAGGCGCCGCACCACGGACAGGCCGTCGAGCTTCGGCAGACCGAGATCGAGCACGATGGCGTCGTAATCCTCGGTCGAGGCGCGGAACCAGCCCTCCTCGCCGTCCCGGGTGATGTCCACCACATAGCCCGTCTCGGCCAGGGCGCTCGCGACATCCCTGGCGATGGCCGCCTCATCCTCCACGAGAAGGACCCTCATCAACGTCTCCTGATCTGGAGGATCTGGTTGCGACGGGCATCGACGACCACCTCCTGGTAGCGGCGATCCCGGGTGAGAATCAGAAATTCATAGCGCCATTCGCCGGTCCAGGATTGGCGCAGGTCCACCTCCAGCACCTTGCCCGGGACTGCTTTCGAGACAGTGGGAAGAACGGTGCTCAAGGCCAGGGCCCAGCCCTGGGAGACGGCCTCGCGGGCACTTTCGGAGGAGGTGCTGCCCCAGCCGGTCTTCGCTGCCGCGTCGTCGTCACGTCCCCGGCCTCTGCCGCGGCCGCCGTCGTCGTCTCCTCCGCGGCCGCGGCCTCCGCCGTCATCGCCGCCGCCTCGGCCACTGTTGTCGCTACCCTTGCCGCTGTTGTCGCCTCCTCCGCGGCCGCCATCGCTGTCACCGCCACCACCGCTGCCGCTGTTCCCACCGCTGTCGCCGTCCTTGGCGATCGCGAGATCCGGCCATGAGCTCTCCACCGCCGTCAAGGCGAGGCCGGCGGTCAGCAGGACAATGAAGTGACGTCGGATCATGAAGCGTTCCAAAGCTCGCCAGCATAGCATGCCCAAACTGATATTTCGCTGACATGGCCTGTCAGGTTCACGTGGCCGGCTTCGTGCAAATTCTCCTCCATCGGCGCCGATCCCGGCGCGACGGATGAGTGGAGGAAGACGATGGTAAAGCCGATCAAGAAGGGTCCGAGCATCCTGGTTCTGGGAACTGTCCTGGCGTCGCTGACGGCGGCGGCGATCCCGGCGGTCGTTGCGAGCGCCATCATCTCACCGGCCATGGCCAGGGGCGGCGGCGATGGGGGAGGGCGCGGCGGAGACGACAGCGGCGGCCGCGGCGGACGTGGCGGCGATGATCACGGTGGCGGCCGTTCCAGCGACGACAGCGGTGGCCGGGGAGGCCGCGGGGGCGATGACAACGGCGGTCGCAGCGGTGGTGGTGGCGACGATCGTGGAGGCCGTGGCCGTGGGGGCGACGATACGCGAAGCGACGACAGCGGCCGTGGCAGAGGACGCGGCGGCGACGACAACGTGAGCCGCGCCCGGGATGACGACGGCCGTCACCAGAACAGGGCCGAGGACCGCACGCGGACCCGCACTCAGGACCAGCACCAGACCCGAACCCGGGGCGCCGACGATCTGCCTGCGCTGCGCAGAGCACGCGGGCGCGGAGCGGATGACGCCCCGGATCTCAACGACGACAATGGTGGCCGCCTGAATCGCGACGCGCGCTTCGAGCCCGGCGACGACCGCAGGATCAACGGCCGATAACGACGGCGTCGCGCCGGCTGGAGAAAGGCATCGGGCCCGGAGGGGAAATTTCCTCCGAGTCCGATGGTCATGCGGTCGGTACCCAGAACAGGCATTTCACATGGCCGGGCCGGGACAGGTGCGGAAGCGTTCCCGCAGGCTCGCCGCCATTGGCCAGGATCACTTTTCGCGAGCCCTCGTTGTCGTCGTCGCAGGTGATCAGCACCCGCGAAAAACCTTCCGAGCGGCAGACGGGCAGAATCATGCGCAGGGCCTGGGTGGCGTAGCCGCGCCTCTGCTTCCAGGGCACGATCGTATAGCCGATATGGCCGTAGATGGTGCTGGGCATGTCTTCCGTTCCGCGTTGGAAGCGAAAGCCGATGCGGCCGCAGAAATCGCCGTCGCTGATCCAGAAATCATGGGCCGGCAGGCGCGGCACCTCCCGTCCGTCCGGCAGCCGGACCAGCGGGCTGTTGTAGAGGTCGTGCAGGAAACGGGCCGGATTGCGCCGCAGCTGCAGTAGCTGCTCGCGGCTCACGTCCTGATCCGTATTGGGCGACCATCCCCGTTCGAGGGCGTCTTCATATTCGGGCAGCCGATCCAGGCTGGGGCGAAGGAGGGTGATGTCGGTCATGGATGTCCAAAACTGACATCGAGTCAGGCCAAGAGCAACAGGCTTACACGGTGACCTGCGTGCCGACTTCCACCACGCGTCCGGTCGGGATCTGGAAGAAGTCCGTGGCGTCGCTCGCCGATTTCGCGAGGCCGATGAACAGCTTGTCCTGCCACAGCGGCATGCCCGACTGGCTGGCGGGACGGATCGACCGGCGCGAGAGGAAGAACGACGTCGCCATGATGTCGAACTTGAATCCCTGCCGGCGCAGGATCGCGAGGCCGCGCGGGATGTTGGGCGTTTCCATGTAGCCGTAGCTCAGGCGGATGCGCCAGAACGAATCGCCCACATGCTCGATGGAGACGCGGTCGTCGTCGTCCACGCGCGGAACGTCCTCGCTGTTCACGGTGAGGATCACGTTCTTCTCGTGCAGAACCTTGTTGTGCTTGAGGTTGTGCAGGAGAGCGGCCGGCGCCGTATCCGGGTCGCTCGTCAGGAAGACGGCGGTGCCCTTGACCCGGTGCGGCGGGCTCTTTTCCAGCATCTGCACCAGCTCGAGGAAGGGCACGTCGATCTTGCGGGTCTTCTCGAACAGGATCCGGGTGCCCTTTACCCAGGTGTACATGAGCACGAAGAACACGCCCGCGATGACCAGCGGGACATAGCCGCCGTCCAGGAGCTTGACCAGGTTCGAGGACAGGAAGGTGAGGTCGATGAGCAGCAGGGGCACCATGATGAGCCCGGTCTTGAGCGGCCCCCAGCCCCAGCTCCGGCTCATCACCAGGCAGGCGAGCAGGGTCGTGACGACCATGGTGCCGAAGACCGCGATGCCGTAGGCGCTGGCGAGGCTGCTGGAGGAGCCGAAGAGCAGGACGAGGCCGACCACGGCGGCGAGCAGAAGCCAGTTCACGCGCGGCAGGTAGATCTGCCCCTGATGGCTTTCAGAGGTGAAACGCACTTCCAGGCGCGGCAGCAGGCCGAGCTGGATCGCCTGCCTGGTCAGGGAATAGGCGCCGGTGATCACGGCCTGGCTTGCGACGATGGTCGCGAGCGTGGCGAGGATCACGAGGGGCAGAAGCAGCCAGGGCGGTGCCAGCAGGAAGAAGGGGTTGTTGATCGAATCCGGGTTCGACAGGACGAGCGCGCCCTGCCCGAGATAGTTCAGGGCCAGCGCCGGAAACACGACGGTGCCCCAGGCCACGCGGATCGGGTTGCGGCCGAAATGGCCGAGATCGGCATAGAGCGCCTCGGCGCCGGTTACGGCCAGACAGACGCTGCCGAGGATCGCGAAGGCGGTGCCCGGGTGCGTGATCAGGAAGGACACGCCGTAATAGGGGTTGAATGCGAGCAGGACCTCCCAATCGTCGGCGATATGGAGAAGTCCAAGGCCCGCCATGGTGATGAACCACAGGAGCGTCAGCGGACCGAAGAACGCTGCGACCTTGCCCGTGCCGTGACTCTGCGCGGCGAAGAGAGCGATCAGGATCGCCAGGGCGCCGGGCAGGACATAGGCCTCGAAGGAGGGGGCGACGAGCTTCAGGCCTTCGAGAGCCGAGAGCACGGAGATGGCCGGCGTGATGGCGGCATCGCCATAGAACAGGGCGGCACCCGCCATGCCCATCATGAGAATCGGCAGGCTTCTTCGTCCGAGCGCACGCTGTGCCAGTGCGACCAGGGTCAGCGAGCCACCCTCGCCCTTGTTGTCGGCCCGCAGCAGCAGGAGAACGTATTTGACGGAAACCGTGAGGATCAGCGCCCAGAGCAGGAGCGAGAGGATGCTGATCACCAGTTCGCGGGTGAGCGGAACGGGCGTGCCGTGGTGGCCGCCGGTGGCGGCAGCCACGGTTTCGCGCATGGCATAGAGCGGGCTGGTGCCGATGTCGCCATAGACGACGCCGATGGCCCCGAGGGTCAGGGTCCAGAAGCTCGCCTTGTGATGGCTGCCCGGTAGGGTGGCCTCAGGGGCTGCGGAATCCGCATGCCCTGGGGCGATGGCGTGCTGCTCTGCCATGTCTGCTTTTCTTTTGCGGATGTGTCCGCGGACGGCCCTTGTTGACTCACTCTGCAAACGACGAAGGGCGGACCCCTTCTCCAAAGAGCGCAGCCGCCGGCATTTCCGGTGCGGCGCGCTCTCTAACACATCGCGCTTCAGCTTAAAACGGAATTTCGCTTGAGGTTCCATGGCTAAGCTTGCTGCCTCATTCGGCGGCATCGCGTCCGGCCTGGCCGTAATTCTTCTCGATGTAGTCGAGAACGATCTTCTGGAAGTCCTGGGCGAGGGTCGGGCCGCGCAGGGTCATGGCCTTCCTGCCGTCGATGAAGACCGGAGCGGCGGGCTGCTCGCCCGTGCCGGGAAGCGAGATGCCGATATTGGCGTGCTTCGACTCGCCGGGACCGTTCACGATGCAGCCCATCACCGCCACGTTCAGGTTCTCGACGCCGGAATAGGTGCGGCGCCACTCGGGCATGGAAGTGGAGATCCAGGTCTGGATGTCGCGGGCCAGCTCCTGGAAAACCGAGGAGGTGGTGCGTCCGCAGCCCGGGCAGGCAGCGACGAGGGGCACGAAGGTGCGAAAGCCCATGGTCTGGAGCAGCTCCTGGGCCGTCTTGACCTCGACTGTCCGATCGCCGCCGGGTTCGGGCGTCAGGGAATAGCGGATCGTGTCGCCGATGCCCTCCTGGAGCAGGATGCCCATGGCGGCGGAGGAGGCCACGATGCCCTTGGTGCCCATGCCGGCCTCGGTGAGGCCGAGATGGATGGCGTAGTCGGAGCGGCGGGCGAGGTCCTGATAGACGGCGATCAGGTCCTGCACGGCCGAGACCTTCGCCGAGAGGATGATCCGATCCTTGCCCAAACCGATCTCTTCGGCGCGGGCGGCGGAGAGCAGCGCCGACCGGATCATCGCCTCGCGGGTGACCCAGCGCATGTCGCGCGGGCTTAACGAGGCGGCATTCTCGTTCATCAGGTGGGTGAGCAGCTCCTGATCGAGGGAACCCCAATTGGCGCCGATGCGCACGGCCTTGCCGTGCCGGATCGCCTGCTCGACGATGGCCCCGAACTGCCGGTCCTTCTTCTCCTTGAAACCCACATTGCCGGGATTGATGCGGTACTTGGCCAGAGCCTCGGCGCAGGCCGGGTGATCGGCGAGAAGCTGGTGGCCGATATAATGGAAGTCGCCGACGAGGGGGACGTCCACGCCGAGCCGGTCGAGGCGTTCGCGGATCCGCGGCACGGCGGCGGCAGCCTCGTCGCGGTCGACGGTGATGCGCACGATCTCCGAGCCAGCCCGGGCGAGCGCCGCCACCTGGGCCACGGTCGCATCCACGTCAGCCGTGTCCGTGTTGGTCATCGACTGGACCACGATCGGCGCGCCGCCGCCGACCATGACGGACCCGACGCGCACGCCAATGGTGCGATGGCGCGGAGCGGGGCCGGCGAGGCTCTCGGAGGCGACAGCGGTCTCGGAAGGCGAGGTGAGGGGCATGCTGAAATCCACGGCGGCAGCTCGAGGCTGCCGCCGTTTAGCTGATGCCAAAACCCTTCTTCGTCAAGCGCGGCCTAGAGCATCGGACCCGTAAAGGGGCGATGTCCGGGTCAGCCCGACGGGTCAGTGGACGTCCCGGCAATGGCCGCAGCGCCCGGTGATCTCCAGGATCCGGCTGCGAGGCTGGTAGCCCTGCTCGCGCAGCACCCTGGTCACCGTGTCGGCCACGTCGGGCGATGCGATCTCGTTCACATCGCCGGAGGCCTCGCAGATCAGGAAGGCTGTGGTTGTGCGGCCGCTAGAGACGGTCGAGCTGACGATATAGGCGTTCCGGCTCGCGAGCCGATGCGCCAGACCCTGCTCGATCAGGAAATCCAGGGCGCGATAGACCGTGATCGGCGCCATGCGGTGGCCCTGCGACCCGAGCAGCTCCACCAGGTCGTAGGCGCCGAGCGGCTTGTCGAAGCCATGGAGCAGCTCCAGCACACGGCGGCGGATCGGGGTCAGCCGCGCTCCCCTGGCGCGGCAGAAGGCCTCCGATTGGGCCATGGCCCGCTCCGTCCGTTCAGAAAAGCGGGGCGCCTGAATCGGAACGCCGACATGGGGTCCTGTGTGCTGAAGAGACAGTGTATGAGCCATGGGATCGCTCCTGGTTCGAACGGCTGAAAATTGCGCCCCCCACGTCCGCACCCCGGCATCCGGAACGCGAACCACTTCATTAATGTATGTTATAACGCTACATATTTGAAGAGGAAAAATGCATGGGACGTGCCTGAAATCTGTGCAGAAGGTGCAGCGATGCCGGATCCGCCTAAGGGTTGCGAAAGCGCCAGACGCCGGACTTCTTGATATCGGAATCCTCGAGGGTCCGGCTGACGGGCACCTGATAGACGGCAAGGCTGTCGAGGCGGTCCTTCGGAAGATAGCTGCGCCCAGGATCGCCGATCAGCACGGTGGCGCCGCGTTCGCTCAAGCAAAACAGCCACGCGACGACCCGGGCGGCGAGGTCCTGCTCGTAGCAGATGTCGCCTGCGAGCACCGTGTCCCAGCCGCGATCCTCGCCGACGATGTCCGCCTGGAGCGCAGTGACGGACACGTCGTTGGCGGCGGCATTGATGCCGATGGCCGCGATGGCGAAGGAATCGATGTCGCAGGCGGTCACCTCGGCCGCCCCGGCCTTCATGGCGGCGATGGCGACGAGGCCCGAGCCGGAGGCGAAATCAAGCACGCGCCTCCCTCGCACCGTCTCGGGATGGTCCAGGATGTAGCGGG
Source organism: Microvirga ossetica (assembly GCF_002741015.1). Taxonomy (NCBI): domain Bacteria; kingdom Pseudomonadati; phylum Pseudomonadota; class Alphaproteobacteria; order Hyphomicrobiales; family Methylobacteriaceae; genus Microvirga; species Microvirga ossetica. The sequence continues at coordinate 3,185,420 of NZ_CP016616.1, forward strand.
CAAGCGCCTGTCCTCCCGCCCAGGCAAAAGCCCAGAAGGGCGGCGGCAGGCCGATCTCGCCGAGTTCCTCCTCGGTCTTCTGCCACAGCTCCGTCGCCTCGTCGGCCACATGGAGCGCGATCTCCGGCGCGTGGGGCACCGGGCGAAGCCGGGTCTCGGCGCGGATGAAGGCGACAGGGTCCACGATCATGCGGCCAGCATGGCGCTGTAGAGCCGCTTGACGGTCTCCATCACGTCCCGTTCGGTGAAGCCGTCGAGCACACGGGCGCGGGCCGCCGCACCCATGCGGGCGACGAGATCCGGTTGGCGGGACAGGTCGGAGAGCGCCTCGGCTAGGCCTGCCGCATCGCCGGCGGGAACGAGGCGGCCTTCGGTGCCGTCCCGCACCAGGGTGCGGCAGCCGGGAACGTCCGTGGTGACGATGGCCCGGCCGCAGGCGGCGGCTTCCAGCAGCGTCCGCGGCAGGCCCTCGCCGCCGCGGGAGGGCAGGCAGGCCACGTGATGATCCCGCCAGACGGCGGCAACATCCTCCGTCCTGCCGTGCCATGCGATGCCGGGCTCCGCGGCCCAGGCCTTCAGGGGCTCGTCCGGGATGGATTTCGGGTTGGCGGGATCGGGAACACCGTAAAGGGACAGCTCGACCGCAGCCCCCTGCGCCCGCGCGCTGCGGACCGCCTCGACGGCCACGTCGATTCCCTTCGACCAGAGCATGCGGGCGACGATGGCGACCTTGAGCGGTGGCTGCGGGGGCAGGGGAGCGGGCCTGAGGGCTTCGGGATCGATCCCGGCTCCGCCCAGGATGACGACGTTCTCGCCCGCGGGATCGAGGCCGAGCAGCTTCGGATCGTCCGGGTTCTCGAAAACGTAGCGGGTCTGGCGGGTCTCCAGGCCGCGCACGAGGAGGCGCACGGCCCTTTGGGCGAGACGGGCGATCCGGTCTGTGCGGGCGCCGAGAAAACCGAGGCCGGTCAAGGCATAGACCCGCCTGCGAACCCCGACCATGCCTGCCGCGAAGCCGCCGACGAGGATGCTGCGCAGCGCGATGCAATGGACCAGATCGGCCTTCTCCCGTCGGAGAATCGCGGCGAGATCTCCGGTCTTCAGGCCGGTCGTGACCGGGTTCAGGCTGCGCCGGTCGGCCTCGAAAGGGATGACCTTGGCACCGGTGGCCTCGATCGCCTCCCGGTGCGCACGCACCCGCGTGACGACCGTCACCTCGAGCCCGAGCTCGCGGGCAGCCCTGGCCATGGGCAGGAAGTGGGAGGCGAAGAACCAGTCTTCGGTAACGATGAAGACGAGCTTGCGGCCTTTGACGTCAGGCAGGGGAAAGGAAGACAAGGGATGATCCGGGTGAAACGGTTGCGCACTTGTAACCTCGGCATGGGGCGGAAGGGAACTCCCCGTGCTTCGCACCCGTTGCCGTCGTCTTAAGATATGGGAGAGATCGCCTATGGAGGATTGGCTGCCGACGGTCCTGGCGACGATTGCCGGCATCCTCTCCACGTCGAGCTTCGTGCCTCAAGTGGTGAAGGCCTGGCGGGAGCGCGACACGCGGGCGATCTCCAAGCACATGTACATGGTGACCGTCACCGCTTTCGTGCTCTGGGCGCTCTACGGTTATCTGATCGGCAGCTGGCCGGTCGTGATCTTCAATCTCCTCAGCCTGGGCCTGAGCGGCACCATTCTCGTGTTCAAGATCCGCAACGAACGGCGCAGGAGACGCGAGGCGCGCCCGCACAGGGAACCTGGGATGGCGCGCCACGGTTGACGTTCTGTTTTTCATCCAAGGCTTCCCATGCTCCTGGAACCGAACGCCACCACCGATAATGTCGTCGATCCGCGCGATGCCGCCGAGACGGCCGGCCTCACTTACGTCTCCGACGAGGCACCCGGCATCCGCCGCCGGAAATCCGGCAAGGGCTTCACCTATACCAAGCCGGACGGCGCGAAAGTCACCGACAAGGCGACGCTGGCGCGCATCAGGTCACTCGCCATCCCGCCTGCCTACACGGATGTGTGGATCTGCGCGAGGGCCAACGGCCACATCCAGGCGACCGGCCGCGACGCCAAGGGCCGCAAGCAGTATCGCTACCATCCGGCCTTCCGCGAGGTTCGCGAGAGCACGAAATACGAGCACATGCTCGAGTTCGCGCGAGGCCTGCCGGCGATCCGCAAGACCATCGACGAGCATATGAGCCTGCGCGGGCTGCCGCGCGAGAAGGTGCTGGCGACGGTGGTGCATCTGCTCGAGAACACCCTGATCCGCGTCGGCAATTCCGATTACGTGAAGCAGAACAAGAGCTACGGCCTCACCACCCTGCGCGATCCGCATGTGAAGGTGGAGGGCGGCGAGCTGCGCTTCCAGTTCAAGGGCAAGAGCGGCAAGACCTGGAAATTGCAGGTGAAGGACCGGCGCATCGCCCGAATCGTCAAGGCCTGCCAGGACCTGCCGGGCCAGGACCTGTTCCAGTATATCGGCGATGACGGCGAGCAGCTTTCGATCACCTCGGCGGACGTGAACGCCTATCTGAAGGAGATCACCGGGCGCGAGATCACGGCCAAGGATTTCCGCACCTGGGCCGGCACCGTGCTGGCGGCGCTCGCCCTGTCGGAATTCGAGGAATTCGACAACCAGGCCAAGGCCAAGAAGAATATCCGCGAGGCCATCGAGAAGGTCGCCTCGCGCCTCGGCAACACGCCGAGCATCTGCCGCAAATGCTACGTGCATCCGGAGGTCTTCGCCTGCTACCTCGACGGCGGCCTGCTCCTGGACGTCAAGCAGCGGATCGAGACGCAGCTGCGGGAGGATCTGTCCTCCCTCAAGCCCGAGGAGGCGGCCGTCCTAAGCCTTCTGCAGGAGCGCCTCTCGCGCGAGGTCGAGAAGCAGGCGGAGAAGAAGCCGGCAAAGAAGCGCCGTGCATCGAGAGGCAGGAAACAGGCCGAGGCCGAGCTGCGGGCTTGATACCCGAAATTCACGGTCATCCCGGACGGCGAAGCCGATCCGGGACTAGGCGCAAAATGTGCCGCGTGAATCTCGACGCTCTCATCCCCGCGAAGGCGGGGATCCATAACTGCGACGGTTCAAGGACGAGCGAGCAGCGTCCCGCCTCTTTCTGCAACGTCAATGGCTATGGATCCCGGGCTCCGCTGCGCGGCCCCGGGATGACAGCTTGGTCTTAGGCATCTTTTGTGGTGGCTTGACCCACTGCTTCTCCCGTGGTCCACCGCGCCTGGTACGAACCGGAACAGAGGTCAAATGAGCCGTTTGCTGAAATCGATTTCCATTGCGGCTTTGTTTGTTGTCACCTGCGTTTCGTACGCTTCTGCCCAGGATCAACAATCCCAGACTTGGCCCGAGGTGAAATGTGCGCGCTACAAGACGGCGTGGTCGGAGGCGCTCGCGCGGCGCGGCACGAAGGGTCTGGGCCAGGAATTTCTCGACCGTCATGAAGCGTTTCTGGCCTCCGGATGCACGGCGCAGGCCAATGTCTGTCCGCGCTCCGCGGAGGAGCTCGATCTGGCCAACATGATGGTGGTGGCGGCCATGAATGCAGGCACGGCGAGCACCTTCCCGCCCTTCGCCTGCCGCAAATGATGCCATTGCGTGTCATGGCCGTCACGGACTGTATTCCTCCCGCGTAACCCTGCCGAGACGTCGAGCCCCCTGGTCCGTACCCCGCTGCCGCCCTAAAAGCAGGAGGGTATGTCGATGAGGGGAAGCGGAGATGGAATTCGATGCCCTGATGCTCTCGCGCATCCAATTCGCGTTCACGATTGCTTTCCACATCATCTTTCCAGCTTTCACCATCGGCCTTGCCAGCTGGCTCGCCGCTTTGGAATTCAACTGGCTGCGCACCGGCAATCCGCTTTATCGCAATCTCTTCCGCTTCTGGGTGAAGGTGTTCGCGGTGTCCTTCGGCCTCGGCGTCGTGTCGGGCATCGTCATGAGCTACCAGTTCGGCACCAACTGGTCGCGGTTCTCCGAGTTCACGGGCAACGTGCTTGGGCCCGTCATCGCCTATGAGGTCATCACCGCCTTCTTCCTCGAGGCGGCCTTTCTCGGCATCATGCTCTTCGGCTGGGAGAAGGTGGGCGACCGCCTGCATTTCTTCGCCACCTGCATGGTGGCGCTGGGCACGTTGATCTCCGCTTTCTGGATCCTCTCGGCCAATTCCTGGATGCAGACGCCCGACGGCTTCGCCATCGAGAACGGCAAGGCGGTGCCGGTCGATTGGTTCAAGGTCGTCTTCAACCCGTCCTTTCCTCTACGCTACGCGCATATGGTGATGGGCTGCTACCTGACGACCGCGTTCGCGGTCGCCGGCATGTCGGCCTGGATGCTGCTGCGCCATCCGCACGATGCGCCGGCAGCAAAGCTCGCAGGCTCGCGCCGCTCCCTATCCATGGCCCTGTGGTTCGCCACCATCTTCGTGCCGGTGCAGATCCTCATCGGCGATCTGCATGGCCTCGGCGTGCTGAAGTACCAGCCGACCAAGCTCGCCGCCATCGAGGGCAACTGGGACCGCATGGACAACATGCCCCTGCGCCTCTTCGCGCTTCCCGACGAGGTGGCGGAGACGAACCGTTACGAGATCGCGATCCCGAAGATCGGCAGCTGGGTTCTCACGCATGCCTTCGACGGTGTCGTGCCGGGCCTCAAGGACGTGCCGCCGGACGAGCGTCCGCCGGTCTGGCCCGTCTTCTTCTCCTTCCGCGTCATGGTCGGCATCGGCTTCGCGATGCTGGGCATCGGCCTGTGGAGCCTGTACCTGCGCGTGAAGGGCACGCTGTTCACCAGCAGGGCATTCCTCACCGCGGCGATGATCATGACGCCCTCGGGCTTCGGCGCCGTGCTCTTCGGCTGGTTCACCGCCGAGATCGGCCGTCAGCCCTATGTGGTGTACGGACACTTGCGCACGGCCGACGCGGTCTCGCCCGTATCCGCGGGTGCTGTGACCGCATCGCTACTGACCTTCGTCGTCGTCTATGCCTTCGTGTTCGGCTTCGGCTCCTATTACCTCGCCAAGCTCCTGCGGCGCGGGCCCGATCCGATCGAGGACATGCGTGGCGACGACCTGCACAGGAAGCCGAAGCGTCCGCTCTCGCTGCCGGACGAGAGACTTGAAGGCGGGCCCGGTCACCGGGCGCTGCCGGTGCGCTAAAGCATTTTTTGGCGAAGTGGATCCGGCGCGCCGTCGAGAATGCGGCAAAGCAAAGAAGAAGAGCGGTGGTTCCACATCAGTGGAAACGGCTCTAGGAGGCGAAAAACATGTTCGGCTTCGGAATGGAATACGAGGGCCTCGCCTTCTGGCTGCCGCTGATCTGGGCGGGGCTGCTCGCGGTGGCTGTGGCCATGTACGTGATCGCCGACGGGTTCGATCTCGGCGTCGGCATTCTCTTCAAGGCGGCGGGCAGCGAGAACTGGCGCGACCGGATGATGTTCTCGGTCGCTCCCATCTGGGACGGCAACGAGACCTGGCTCATCCTCGGCGGCGGCGGTCTCTTCGCCGTCTTTCACATCGCCTATGCGGTGCTCATGCCCGCGCTCTACGTGCCGATCATCCTCATGCTCGTCGCCCTCATCTTCCGCGGCGTCGCCTTCGAGTTCCGCTTCAAGGCGGAGCGCTCGAAATTTTTATGGGACAACGCCTTCTTCTTCGGCTCCCTGCTCGCGACCTTCTTCCAGGGCATGGTGCTCGGCACCTTCGTGCAGGGCTTTTCCACCGACGGGCGTCAGTTCACCGGCGACACCTTCGATTTCCTCACGCCCTTCAGCGTGGTTACCGGCCTCAGCCTGATCTGCGGCTACGGGTTGCTCGGCGCCACGTGGTGCGTGATGAAGACGACCGGGGAGCTGGAAATCTGGGCGCGCCGGATGGCGGTGCGCTTTCTCCTCGCCACCGTCCTTGCCATGGCCGTCGTGTCCGTGTGGGTGCCTTTCCTTGGCCGCCAGATCGAGACGCGCTGGTTCACATGGCCCAATATCGCCTTCCTCGCGCCGATCCCGCTGATCACGGCCTATGTGGTCTACAGGCTCTTCCGCGATCTGGAGGAGGGGCGGCATTTGCGGCCGTTCTTCCTGGCGATCGCTCTGTTCCTGCTCGGCTATCTGGGCCTGGGTGTGAGCCTCTTCCCCTATATCGTGCCGCCGAGCCTGACGATCTGGGACACGGCGAACACCGTCAATTCGCAGCTCTTCGCCCTGGTGGGTTTCGCCATCGTGCTGCCGATGACCTTCGTCTACACGGCCTATTGCTACTACGTCTTCCGCGGCAAGGTGGCGGACGAGATCTCAGGCGGCGGCTACGGATATCACTGATGCAGGCTGAAACGCATCGTCGCCCGTCGGAGCGTCGCTCGAAACGGCTCCTTTGGTTCGTGTTCATATATGTCGCGAGCCTCGCGGTCTTCGCAGGCGCCGTCTATGGCCTGCGGGCGATCATTCCGCGATGACGGTTACCGATACGTGCCGATGAAGCCCTTGTCGGTGACGACCACCCAGCGGGCGCCGCGGCGCTCGATGCCTTCGATGCGGCCGACGCCGGGAAGCATGCCGCCGGGCATGACCTCGTAGAGGCGGCGATTGCGGTTCTCGACCAGGGCCGCGCCGTTATAGACCTCGCGCAGCACCCAACCGTCGACGGGTTCGCTCTTGATCGGTTTGGGTGCAGGAGCCTCCTCGCGAGCCGCGGCCTCGACCGGGGCAGGAGGCGCGGTGGGAGCAGCGGAAGCGGCAGGCTTGGCGTTCAGCCCGGCGAGATTGGTGTTGAGCCCCGCGAGTGTCGTCAGGATCTGGGTTTCCATCCGCTCGAGCCGTCCTTCGAGGGCGGTAAGCTTCTTGCCCGGCTCCTGCAGGCTGATCGTCAGGCGCTCGACCTTGTCGGTGAGCTCCGTCTGCTCGGACACGGAGGCGGTGGAGGAGGTGTGCTCGACTTCCCTGAAGGCCACGACCGTTTCCCTGAGCGCGCCGAGATCGGCGCTCAGCCGCGCCAGAATCTCCTGGCTGCGGACCGTCTCCGTTTCGAGCTGTCGAATGACGTCCCGGTTCGCAAGCGTCCCCAGATAGGAGGCGGACCAGCCGGCGCCGATCAACAGCAGCCCCACGGCAGCCTGGCTCAGGAACTTCGTCGAAAGTGTCCGATCGCCGGTTGCAACACGCTCGCTCGTCCCTACCTCGGGAGAGGGCAGCGGCTTCAGGCCAAGCTTTGCGCTTTTAATGGCCTCTTCAAGGGCCGCGCTGGCATTGGGGTCGATCCGGATGGGGCCGGCGGACGATTCGCCCGCGTGTTTTGCCGTTTCGCTGCGTTCCCGGGAACCTAAGCCGATGTCCATATTCCGACCTCATTTTCAGGTCAGAGAGGATTAACCTTAAACCTTTACCAAATCGTTACATTTGCGTGAGGTGCTTACGTTACATGCTCTCCGAATAGAGGGGAAATGTCGAAGCGCCGTGTTTTTGCAAAACCTTTTTGTTGACATAGTTACATGGAATAGAGTTACAAAAGGTGGCGTAACGGAAGCGACCACCTTAGGGGCACCTCAATACCCATAAGAGTGCTGAGAAACCTGGCCTCCCAGGTCTAACTATAACGAGATACTCTTGTGGGGCCATTAAGCCCGACATCGCTGCCATCGCCAGATGGCAACTATTGTGCTAAGGTATAACCTTTCACAGTGGTTCTGAAACCATGATGGCGCCGGGCGACTGGCGAGCCTACGGAAAGAAGATATGAAGCAGGCATCGAGAAACCGGGAAGAGAGCACAGAGGTCCAAGACGCTCTGAAGACGTGCTTTCCCTCATTTGCTGGCGTCGCCGTATTCTCCGCGGTCGTCAACGTTCTGGCGCTCACGGGCTCCATCTACATGCTCCAGGTCTATGACCGCGTGCTGTCCAGCCGGAGCATCGCCACCCTGATCGGCCTTTCGCTGATCACGCTTGCGGCCTTTGCCCTCTCCGGCGGCCTCGACATGCTGCGTGGACGGATGCTGGCGCGCATCGGCGCCCGCTTCGACGAGCTCCTGTCCCACCGCGTCTTCGACCTCGTGGCCACGATGCCGCTCAAGGGCGCCCGGCAGGCCGAGAGCATGCAGCCGATCCGGGACCTCGACACGATCCGCGGCTTCCTCTCGAGCCTGGGCCCGACGGCCCTGTTCGACATGCCCTTCATGCCGATCTTCCTCATCGGCTGCTTCATGATCCATCCCGGCATCGGCGTCATGTCGGTGGTCGGCGGCGTGGTCATCATCATCCTGACCCTCTACACCGACGCCAAGAGCAAGGGTCCCTCCTTCGAGGTGACCAAGAGCGGCGCCGAGCGCCATGCCATGGCCGAGACCAGCCGCCGCAATGCGGAGGCGATCCGTGCCAACGGCATGCTGGGCTTCCTGGCCAAGCGCTACGACGAGGTGCATGTCCGTCACGTCAATGACGGCCTCGTCGCCAGCGAGTCCTCGGCCGGCATCAGCGCCTTCGCCAAGGTCTTCCGCATGGTGCTCCAGTCGGCCATCCTGGGCCTGGGCGCCTATTACGTGATCCAGGGGCAGATGTCGGGCGGCCTGATGATCGCCGGCTCGATCCTGATGTCCCGTGCGCTCGCTCCCATCGAGATCGCGGTCGCGCACTGGAAGGGCTTCACCGCCTCCCGCCAGGCCTATCGCCGCCTCGCGCATATCATGACCATCGTGCCGGCCCAGGGCCAGCGCATGCCGCTGCCGGCCCCCAAGGCCGCCCTGTCGGTCGAGGACGTCTATATCGGCGCCCCCGGCGCTTCGCTGCCCATCGTCCAGGCCGCCACGCTCCAGCTCCAGGCGGGCCAGGGCCTCGGCCTCATCGGCCCCAGCGCCTCGGGCAAGTCGACCCTCGCCCGCGCCCTCGTCGGCGTGTGGCCGACCCTGCGCGGCGAGATCCGCCTCGATGGGGCTGCCCTCGACCAGTGGGAGCCGGATCCGCTCGGCCGCAATATCGGCTACCTGCCCCAGGACGTGGAGCTGTTCGAAGGCACCATTGCCGAGAACATCTCGCGCTTCCAGCCGGACGCCAAGCCGGAGGATGTCATCGCCGCAGCGCAGACCGCCGGCGCCCATGAGCTCGTCCTCAATCTGTCGGACGGCTACGACACCCGCATCGGTGAAGGCGGCGCCTCGCTCTCGGGCGGCCAGCGCCAGCGCGTCGCGCTGGCCCGCGCCCTTTACGGCAACCCGTTCCTGGTCGTGCTCGACGAGCCCAATGCCAGCCTCGACGGCGCCGGCGACGAAGCCCTGAACCAGGCCATCCTCGCGGTGAGGAAGCGCGGCGGCATCGTCGTCGTCATCACCCACCGCCCGGCCGCGCTCGGCCAGGTCGACCAGGTCGCCATCATGGAAGAGGGCCGGATCAAGGCCGTCGGACCGCGCGACGAGGTCCTGCAATCCGTCATGAAACGCAATGCGGCGGCACCGGCACCCGGGCGCCCGCAGCAGGCGCCGGCCGCTCCGGCCGCTAACCTGCGAGAGGTTGGTTAAATGTTGGTCATTCAAGCTCCCCAGAAGAAACCCTCCGTCCACCAGAGGATCCTGCGCCAGTCGACCATCGGCGGCGTGGCCATGATCGCTCTCTTCGGCGGAACCATCGGCCTGTGGGCGGCGACCTCGACCCTGTCCGGCGCCGTCGTCGCCGGCGGCCAGTTCGTGGTCGATACCAGCGTCAAGAAGATCCAGCATTCGACCGGCGGCATCGTCGGCGAGCTGAGGGTCCAGGAGGGCGACCGGGTGTCCCAGGGCGATCTCCTGGTCCGCCTGGACGAGACGGTGACCCGCGCCAACATGCAGGTCGTGACGAAGCAGCTCGACGAGTATCTCGGCCGCCAGGCACGCCTCGAGGCCGAGCGCGACGGGACGGCCACAATCGAAATGCCGGCGGAGTTCGCCGCTCGTCTGAACGAGCCGGCCGTTCAGAAGATCGTGTCGTCGGAGCGTACGCTGTTCATCGCACGCGGCGCCTCCCGTGAGGCGCAGAAGGACCAGCTCAAAAAGCGCATCGCGCAGTCCCAGGACGAGATCGTGGGATTGAGGGCGCAGCAGACGGCGAAAGCCCGCGAGGCGGAGCTGATCGTCGGCGAGCTGAAGGCGGTCCGCGACCTCTACGAGAAGAACCTGGTTCCGATCACGCGCCTGAACGCCCTCGAGCGCGATGCCGCCAGCATCGAAGGCCAGCGCGGCCAGCTCATCGCGGCTGTCGCCCAGGCGGAAAGCCGCATCGCCGAGACCCAGTTCCAGATCATCCAGATCGACGAGCAGATGCGCGCCGAGGCGATGCAGGAGCTGCGCGAGATCCAGGGCAAGATCGCGGAATATACCGAGCGCCGCGTGGCGGCCGAGGACCAGCTGAAGCGCATCGACATCCGTGCTCCCAGCGACGGCTATGTCCACCAGCTCAACGTCCACACCATCGGCGGCGTGATCTCGCCCGCAGAGCCGGTGATGAACATCGTCCCGATTAACGACAAGCTCGAGCTCGAGGCCAAGGTGCTCCCGCACGAGATCGATCAGGTGAAGCTCGGGCAGAAATCGACGGTGAAGGTCCATGCCGCCAACGCGCGCATGGTGCCCGATCTGCATGGCAGCGTGAGCCGGATCTCGGCGGACGTGTCGCGGGATCAGCAGACCGGCACGACCTTCTACACGATCCGCGTTGCGCTGCCGCAGGACGAGATCAAGAAGCTCGAGAACATCCATCTGATCGCCGGCATGCAGGCGGAGGTGTTCGTCGAGGTGAACCAGCGCACCCCGTTCGAATATTTCTTCAAGCCCATGCAGGAGCAGATCGCCCGCGCGTTCCGCGAGCACTGATCCTTTCCACGCGATCCTTCGGAAACCGCGGTCGGGGCAGAACGCCTCGGCCGCGGTTTTTCGTTTGAAGGGCTGCGGAAGCCACCTCAAGACTGCGGTCAAGCCTGGAAAGTTGGGCGCGCGAACCCATAACAGGGGCGGAGGCCGCACTCTCCTGCGGTCCTCCATCGACACCCGAGCGAGCATCTCGCTGCATGGCGCCATGCCAGACGGGGCCGATGAAACTACCGAACATCTTGAGGAACTTAGCGTTTTGAGGATCATCTTCCGCTTCGGCGGCATCGCAATGCTCGTGGCGGCCATCGTCATCCTGGCCGTGCTGCCCTTTGCGACATCCTTCGTGGAACAATGGACACGTCGCGACGTCGAGCTGCGATCCCGCCTCGTCTTCAATTCCGTGAGGGACCAGGTCAGCGGCCTCCTCGCCCGCAACGATGCCCAGCAGGCCGGCATCCTGTTCGAGCGCATCGCCACCGACGAGCGGGTGCTCGCCATCGGCTATTGCGAGGGGCAGGAGCTGCGCTTCCCCACCAGCAACATGCCGCCCTCCTTCTCCTGCGCGGAGGCGTCCCGGTCCGACGCGGAGAGCTTCTCCATCGTCCGCAACCAGGATCACAACGTCCTCGTCAGCTCCTTCCCTCTCAATGCCGGAGGCCGGCCGGGGCACCTCGTGGTCCTGCACGACCTGAGCTATGCCGACCAGCGCGGCGGGGAGGCCCGGAACTATCTGTTCCTGGCCCTCGCCGGGGTCGCCTTCGGCGCCGCGGCGCTCGCGGCCATGATCGCGGCGATCATCATGCGCCGCTGGCTCGCCTCCATCCGGCAGGCCCTCGAGAGCGCCCGCACCGGCAATGCCAACCCGCCTGCGGAAGAGAACATCATCCCGCTCGGCCAGGAAATCCGGGACGTGCTCCAGGAGCTCGAGGCCTCGCGGCGCACCATCGATGCGGCCCATACGGACTGGTCGCCGGAGACCCTGAGAGCGGCCCTGTCCAACGAGCTGTCGGGCTCGGAGGTCATCGTGGTCTCGAATCGCGAGCCCTATATCCACAACCGCACCGACAGCGGCGAGATCACCCTGCAGATTCCGGCGAGCGGCCTCGTCTCGGCCCTGGAGCCGGTGGTGCGCGCCTGCGGCGGCACCTGGGTCGCCCATGGCAGCGGCAGCGCAGACCGGGAGACGGTCGATGCCAACGACCGGGTGCCGGTGCCCCCGAACCATCCCGCCTACACCCTGCGCCGCGTCTGGCTCTCGGAAGAGGAGCAGGACGGGTATTATTACGGCGCTGCCAACGAGGGCCTCTGGCCTCTATGCCATATCGCCTTCGTGCGGCCGATCTTCCGCGAGGCGGACTGGCAGTACTACCGCTCCGTGAACGAGAAATTCGCGGATGCGATCGTGGCCGAAGCCAAGCGCGAGGACCCGATCATTCTCGTGCAGGATTATCATTTCTCGCTCCTGCCGCGCATGATCCGCAACCGGCTGCCGCGGGCGACCATCGTCACCTTCTGGCATATCCCCTGGCCGAATGCCGAGACCTTCGGCATCTGTCCCTGGCGGGAGGAGATCGTCGACGGTCTCCTCGGCTCCTCGATCCTCGGCTTCCACACCCAAGCCCATTGCAACAACTTCCTGGACTCGGTCGATTCCTACGTGGAAAGCCGGATCGACCGGGAGAAGGATTCGGTGTTCTTCGGCGGCGAGGAAACCTTGATCCGTCCCTATCCGATCTCCATCGAATGGCCGCCCACGGCCATGGAAGGCCAGAAATCCGTGGAGGAATGCCGGCGGATCGTGCGGGAGCGGCTGGGGGTGCCGCCGGACATGCGCATCGGCGTCGGCATCGAGCGGTTCGACTACACGAAGGGCATCATCGACCGCATGCAGGCCATCGACACGCTCCTCACGGAGCATCCGGAATGGCACGGCAATTTTTCTTTCGTTCAGGTGGCCGCGCCGACAAGGAGCAAATTGTCCAACTATCGCCAGCTCCAGGAAGAGGCGGAAGCCTTGGCGCGCGACATCAACGAGAGACATGGCCGCGACGGATACGAGCCGATCAAGCTCCTCGTCCGCCATCACGAGCCCCACGAGGTGTTTGAACTTTTTCGCGCTGCGGATCTTTGCATCGTGTCGAGTCTGCACGACGGCATGAATCTCGTTGCCAAGGAATTCGTGGCTGCGCGGGACGACGAGCAGGGCGTGCTCATTCTCTCGGCTTTCGCGGGAGCATCCCGCGAATTGTCGGAGTCGCTGATCGTCAATCCCTACAACGCCCATGCCATGGGCGAGGCCATCAACCGCGCATTGACCATGCAGCAGAACGAGCAGCGGGAGCGGATGCGGCTGATGCGCGATCAGGTCAAGGAGCGGAACGTCTATCGCTGGGCCGGGCAGATGCTTCTGGCCGCCTCGCGCCTGCGCAAGCAGCAGCGGATCCGGCGCCTGATCGCCAGGGGACGGAGGCCCGCGCCGGCCAATGCGTGAGATTCCTGCAGGACAAGTTTCGATGCCAGAGACGGATGGGACTTATGCTCTCTTCCTCGATTTCGACGGGACGCTGGTCGACATCGTCGAACGGCCCGATGCGGTCGTGGTGGACCCGGGCTTGCCGGAGATCCTGACCCGACTGGAGCAAAGGCTCGGCGGTGCGCTCGCGATCATCAGCGGTCGCCCGGTCGAATTTCTCGACGGGCGCTTCGTGCCGCATGAGTTCGACATGGCCGGTCTCCATGGGCTGGAGCACCGCATCGCCGGACAGCTCTCCATGTGCGACCCGGTCGACCATCCCGCCCTGCGCGCGATGGTCGGCCGCTTGCGGGAGATCGTCGCCGGCAAGGAGGGTATCCTGATCGAGGACAAGGGCTGCTCGGTCGCCATCCACTGGAGGCTGGCGCCGCATGAGAAAGAATTCGCCCTCGCGACCGCGCAGGCCGCCGTCGAGGCCTTAGGGAGCGATTACCGTGTTCAACACGGAAAAGCTGTGGCAGAAATCCTTCCCTCGGCGGCAGGGAAGGGCAAGGTGATCGAACGGTTTCTCCACGAAACACCGTATAAAGGGCGGTGCCCGATCTTCGTCGGCGACGACCTGACCGACGAGAACGGCTTCAAGATCGTGAACGCCCACGGCGGCCTCTCGGTGCGCATCGGCGCCGGCGAGACCATTGCCAAGGTGCGCCTGGGAACGCCTGCGGAGTTGCGACATTGCCTGTCCACATGGGCCTTCGAGGGTTCTCTTCCTTTCAAAGGGGATGATTGCTGACATGAATTCGCTGGACCTTGCCGTCATCGGCAATTGCACGATCTCGGCCCTGGTGGACCGTCGTGCGCAGATCGTCTGGAGCTGCTTTCCACGTTTCGACGGCGATCCGGTCTTCTCCGCCCTGCTCGACAGCCCCGAAGGCCGGAGCGATGCCGAGCAGAAGGGCGTCTTCGCCATCGACATGGTCGGCATGGTGAGCTGCGAGCAGAGCTATATCGAGAACACGGCGGTTCTGCTCTCGCGCATGACGGATTCGTTCGGCAACATCCTCGAGATCACGGATTTCGTGCCGCGCTTCAAGCATTACGATCGCACCTTCCGTCCGCCGATGCTGGTCCGCCGGGTCCAGCCGGTGAAGGGCCGTCCGCGCATCCGCGTGCGCTTACGGCCCCATTACGACTGGGGCGGGCAATCGCCGAACCTCACTCGAGGCAGCAACCATCTGCGCTTCGTCGGCCCGGCCTATTCCCTGCGCCTGACCACCGATGCCTCCGTCTCCTACGTGCAGGAGGAGCGGCCCTTCGTGGTCGACCGGCCGATGTCGTTCTTCTTCGGCGAGGACGAGCCGCTTCGATCCGAGACCGACACGACCGCCCGCAGCTTCCTCGACAGCACCATCGATTTCTGGCGCGACTGGGTGCGCTCGCTCTCGATCCCCTTCGACTGGCAGGTGGAGGTGATCCGCGCCGCCATCACGCTCAAGCTGTGCAATTACGAGGAGACCGGCGCCATCGTGGCGGCGCTGACCACCTCTGTGCCGGAGGCGCCGCACACGAAGCGCAACTGGGATTACCGCTATTGCTGGCTGCGTGACGCCTATTTCGTGATACAGGCCCTCAACCGCCTCGGCACCACCAAGACGATGGAGGAATACCTCACCTACATCACCAACATCGTCGACGACATGGAGGCCATTCCCGACCAGAAGGACATGCCGCCGCTGTTCAGCATCACGCGCTCGCCGGACCTGGAGGAGCGCGAGGCGACGGCGCTTGCCGGCTATCGCGGCATGGGCCCCGTGCGCGTCGGCAACGCCGCCTATACGCAGATCCAGAACGATGCCTATGGCAGCATCGTGCTGGCCTCGGTCCACGCCTTCCTCGACAAGCGCCTGATCCGCACCGGCAACCGGGCGCTGTTCGCGCATCTCGAGAAGCTCGGGCACCGGGCCATCGAGGTCTTCGACCAGCCCGATGCCGGTCCGTGGGAACTGCGCACCAAGGCGGCCGTGCACACCTTTCCGAGCGTGATGTGCTGGGCGGCCTGCGACCGGTTGATCAAGATCGCCGAAGCCATGGGGCGCGAGGACCGGGCCGCCTTCTGGCGCGAGAATGCGAGCCGCATGCACCAGGTCATCAACGAGAACGCCTACAATCCGGAGACGGGCACCTTCGTCTCCTCCTTCGGCGGCGCGGATCTCGATGCGACGCTGCTTCTCCTCGCCGAGCTCGATTTCGTGAAGCCGGACGATCCCCGCTTCATCGCCACCGTCGATGCGGTCGGTGCGAAGCTACGGCGCGGCGATCTTCTGCTGCGTTATGATGTGGAAGACGATTTCGGGCTCATGCATACCGCTTTCATGATCTGCGGCTTCTGGTACGTGGATGCGCTGAATGTCATCGGGCGCAAGGACGAGGCACGGGAATTGTTCGAGCACATCCTGAGCTTGCGCAATTCCTTCGGCCTCTTCTCCGAGGATGCGGATTACACGACAGGGGAGCTGTGGGGGAATTTCCCGCAGACCTATTCGATGGTCGGTCTCATCAACTCGGCCGTGCGCCTGAGCCGCAGCTGGGAGGAGGCGTTCTGATCATGAGTGTTCGGCGTCAGCGCATCGTGCGGAAAAGTGGACCCGGTTTTCCGCCCCGAACGATGCGCTCTTTAAGGAGTGGAGCATCGGATTGATCCCAAAAGTAGAATCCACTTTTGGGTCCGATGCAGCGGAAAGGACGATAGGCTTCGATGTTCGCATTTCCCGTTCTGCTCGGCGATATCGGCGGCACCAATGCCCGCTTCGCCGTCCTGCCTGCGCCGGGGGAAAATGTTCAGCTCCTGCCGCGCACCCTGACGGCGCAGACGCCGGATCCCGTGGGAGCGATCAGGATCGCGCTCGAAGCTTATGAAGGACCCGCGCCCCGCTCGGCCATCATCGCGGTCGCGACCCGCGTCGACGCTCCTGCGATCCGTCTCACCAACGCCCATTGGGTGATCGATGCCGAGGCTATCGGCAAGGCGCTGACTCTCGAGCGCGTGACCCTCGTCAACGACTACACGCCCGTTGCAGCGTCCGTGGCCGTGCTCGACGAGGCGCGAGGCGATCTTGCCCCTATCGGGACCTTCCCGCCGCGGAAGCCCGGCCCGTGTGTCGTGCTCGGTCCCGGAACGGGCCTCGGCGCCGGCGCGCTCGTGCCGGTCGAGGATCGCCTGGCCATCCTCGCGACGGAAGCTGGCCACATGGAATTCGGCCCGACGAACGATGAGGAGACCGCCATCTGGCCGCACTTGGAGCGGGTCGGCGGACGCGTTTCGGGCGAGGTGGTGCTGTCCGGTCCCGGCCTGTTCCGCATCGCCAAGGCCCTTGCCGCCCATCGCTGCGTCGAGTGCCCGTTCACCATCCCCAACGACGTGCTGGCTGCCGCCCGCGAAGGCGATGCGCTGGCAAACGATACCCTGTCCCATTTCGCGCGTTTCCTCGGGCGCTTCGCGGGAGATCTGGCGCTCACCTTCGAATCCTCCGGCGGCGTCTTCATCGCCGGCGGCATCGCGCCGCGCATGGTCGACATTCTCCAGGCCGGAGACTTCCGGGACGCCTTCGACCGCAAGGCCCCGCACGATGCCTGGGCGAGCAAGGTGCCGGTCTACGCCATCGTCAATCCGGAGCCGGCCCTGCAGGGACTTGCGGCCATCGTCTCGAATCCGCAGGGTTTCGTCTTCCAATCCCAAGGGTGGCAGGCTACCTGACGGGGGCTCGCCGCCCCGCGGCGCTTTCCCTCCCGAACCCCATCGATTGATCATGAGAACAGAACAGATCGCCCTTTCGCCCCTCGCCCCCGGGGCGAGCCTGTCGTTGACCGTCCAGCGCTTCGGCGCGGAGGGCGCCCGCCCGCAGGTTTACATCCAGGCCTCGCTTCATGCCGACGAGGTCCCCGGCATGATTGTGGCGCACCACCTGCGCGAGCGCCTGAAAGCCCTCGAGGGCGAGGGCAGGATCAAGGGCGAGATCGTGCTCGTGCCCTCCGCCAATCCCATCGGCCTGGCCCAGCGCGTGATGGGCGATCCCATCGGCCGCTTCAATCTCGCCGACGGCGTGAATTTCAACCGCGGCTATCCCCATCTCGTCCCGAAGGCGGCCGAGCGCGTCGAGGGCAAGCTGACGGGCGACGGGGCGGCGAATGTCCGCCTGATCCGGAAGGCCCTGCGCGCCGAGCTCGATGCCTGGGAGCCGGCCAATCCGGCGGAGGCCTTGAAGAAGACCCTGCTGGGCCTAGGGCAGGAGGCCGATCTCGTCCTCGACCTGCATTGCGACTCGGAGGCCGTGGTGCACCTCTACACGCATACACAGTCCGAGGAGGAGTTCGCCCCGCTCTCGGCGCTCATCGGCGCCCATGCCTATCTGCTCGCCGACGAATCCGGCGACGAGCCGTTCGACGAGGCCTGCAGCCGTCCCTGGGCGGAAATCGCCGCACGCTTCTCCGACCGCCCCATCCCCTTCGGCTGCCACTCGACGACCCTGGAGTTCCGCGGCGAGCGGGACGTGGACCACGCGACCGCCGGGACCGATGCCGTGGCCATCCTCGATTACCTGACCCTGCGCGGAATCATCGCCGGGGAGGCCCCGAGCGTGCCGGAAGCCCTCTGCCGGGCGACGCCGCTGGCGGCCTCCGAGCCGGTCCTGGCCCCGGCCTACGGTATCCTGGTGTTCAAGACCGAGCCGGGAACGAAGGTGAAGGCGGGGGAGGCGATCGCCGAGGTGATCGATCCGCTCACCGGCGCAGTGACGCCTGCCAAGGCCCCATCGGATGGCGTGATGTTCGCCCGGATCGCAATGCGCTTCGTCACGAAAGGCATGCGCATGGCCAAGGTCGCCGGCACCGAGGCCACCCGGACGGGCAAGCTGCTGGGGGCTTGAAAGCTCTCTGACTTGTTGGCTCAATCTCGCTGGCTTGCCCTAAGCCCTCATCCTGAGGAGGTCACGGAGTGACCGTCTCGAAGGACGAGGGCGCCTCCAGCTTTCACTGGAACCTCCTTCGAGACGCAGCTGCGCTGCTCCTCAGGATGAGGTCGAGTCTTATGAGCTAGCCCTTGGAGTCAAAAAGAAAGGCCGCCCTTGAGGGGCGGCCTTTCCATTGTCGGTTCCACGGCCCGTTAGAGCCGGCCATTTCGTGCGTTACGCACCAATCTCGGCAGAGGCCAAGATCCAGGTCACGGCAACCGGGGACCGTAGGGTATGACAATGAGACACTGGATCACCTCCTTTCGCTGTTGACGGGAAACCCCCATATGGGTTGAGAAGAGCACAACGGAAGGGCCGGCTGCTGCGGCGTTCTGTCCCTTAACCTCGTTTCCAGAGAAATCTTTTGACCGCCATGACCGACCTTCCGGCCCCCGTGGGCCGCCGCCGCACCTTTGCGATCATCTCCCACCCTGACGCGGGTAAGACCACGCTCACCGAGAAGCTGCTGCTGTTCGGAGGCGCGATCCAGCTCGCCGGCGAGGTGAAGGCCAAGAAGAACCGCGTCTCGACCCGCTCCGACTGGATGGGCATCGAGAAGGAGCGCGGCATCTCGGTGGTGACCTCGGTCATGACCTTCGAATATGGCGGCTGCGTCTTCAACCTGCTCGACACACCGGGCCACGAGGATTTCTCGGAGGACACCTACCGCACGCTCACCGCGGTTGATTCCGCCATCATGGTGATCGATGCGGCCAAGGGCATCGAGGCACGCACCCGCAAGCTCTTCGAAGTCTGCCGCATGCGCGACATCCCGATCGTGACCTTCATCAACAAGATGGACCGCGAGGCGCGCAACCCCTTCGACCTGCTCGACGAGATCGAGAAGACGCTGGCGCTCGACACCTCGCCCGTGACCTGGCCAATCAGCCAGGGCCGGAGCTTCGCCGGCACCTTCGACCTGCGTCGCAACATGGTCCGCCGCATCGATACGGACGAGGAGCCGACACAGGTCTCCGGCCCCGACGATCAAAAGCTTTTAAGCCTGCTGCCGCCGGAAGAGGCCGAGGCCTGGCAGGAGGAGGTCTCTCTGGCTCAGGAGGCCTGCAAGCCCTTCGACCTGCAGGCCTTTCGCGAGGGCCATCTCACGCCCGTGTTCTTTGGATCGGCATTGCGCAATTTCGGCGTGCGCGATCTCATCGATGCGCTCGCCGAATATGCGCCGCCGCCGCGCGGCCAGGAGGCCGACAAGCGTCTCGTCGAGGCGGGCGAGCCCAAGATGTCGGGGTTCGTGTTCAAGATCCAGGCCAACATGGATCCGAACCACCGCGACCGCATCGCCTTCATGCGCATCTGCTCGGGCAAGCTCCAGCGCGGCATGAAGGCGAAGCTCGTGCGCACGGGCAAGCCCATGAGCCTGAACTCGCCGCAATTCTTCTTCGCCCAGGACCGCGCCATCGCGGACGAGGCCTGGGCCGGCGACGTGGTCGGCATTCCCAATCACGGCACGCTGCGCATCGGCGATACGCTCACCGAGGGCGAGGACATCGTCTTCCGCGGCGTGCCGAGCTTCGCGCCGGAAATCCTGCGCCGCATCAAGCTGCAGGACGCCATGAAGGCGAAGAAGCTGCGTGAGGCCCTGCAGCAGATGGCGGAGGAGGGCGTGGTGCAGCTCTTCGTGCCGCAGGACGGCTCCGGCGCCATCGTCGGCGTCGTCGGCGCGCTGCAGCTCGACGTGCTCAAAGAGCGGCTTTCCGCCGAATACGGCCTGCCCATCGATTACGAGCCGACGCGCTTCTCGATATGCCGCTGGATCACGGCGGACGATCAGAAAGAGCTCGACAAGTTCATCGAGAGCCATCTGTCGTCCATGGCGCGTGATCTCGACGAGGCGCCGGTCTTCATGGCGCCGAACCAGTTCAACCTTCAATACGAGGTCGACCGCTACAAGGCGATCCGGTTCTCGGACGTGAAGGATTACCAGAAGAAGGCGGCTTGACACCCGCCTTCGTGAAGGGCGCCCGCCGCAACCTTGCGGCGGAGCGCAAGCCTTTGTATATCAGGCACCGACGCCCGAGAGGCGTCGGTTCCGACAGGATGTGTGCCGCAATGGATTTCAACCCGACAGCAATGCCGATCTGCCTTGCCACGGGGAACATCCATGCCTGCCTCAATCACATTGTCTCATCTGTCATGGTCCACGCCTGAGGGCCGAACGCTTCTCTCCGATCTCGACCTGAATTTCGGCCCGGAACGGATCGGACTCGTCGGCCGCAACGGCGTCGGCAAGACCACGCTTCTCCAGCTGATCTCCGGCGAGCTGCAGCCCCATTCCGGCAGCGTCGCCCTCAACGGACGGCTGGGATTCCTGCGCCAGATCGTCCAGGTCGGCCCGGAGGAGACCATCTCCTCCCTGTTCGGCGTCGTCGATGCGCTGGTGGTGCTGCGCCGCGCCGAGGCCGGCAAAGCCTCGGCCGGGGAGCTGGCCAACGCCGATTGGACGCTGGAGGCCCGCATGGCCTCTGCTCTCGCCGAGGTGGGCCTCGATGCGCAGCCGGACACGCCGCTGTCCACGCTGTCGGGCGGGCAGAGCACGCGCGCGGCTCTCGCCGCGCTCGTCTTCGCGGAGCCCGATTTCCTGCTGCTCGACGAGCCGACCAACAATCTCGACCGGGAGGGCCGCGAGGCGGTGATCGACCTGCTTGCGAGCTGGCGCGGCGGTGCGATCGTCGTCAGCCACGACCGGGAATTGCTCGACACCATGGATGCCATCGTCGAACTGACCTCGCTCGGCGCCACGCGCTATGGCGGCAACTGGAGTGAGTACCGCGAACGCAAAGCTTTGGAACTCGCGGCGACACGGCGCGACTTGGCGGATGCCGAGAAGCGCGTTGCCGAGATCGACCGGAGAGCGCAGGAGACCGCCGAGAGGAAGGCACGCAAAGACGGTGTGGCCAAACGAAAGCGCGCCAAAGGCGACATGCCGCGCATTCTCATGAACGGGCTGAAGGCCCGCAGCGAGGAGACGGGCGGCAGGAACGCCCGCCTCGCCGAGCGTCGCCGCGCGCAGGCTTTCGACGAGGCCGCCTCCGCACGCGAGCGCATCGAGATCCTGCAGCCGTTTTCCGTGGTGCTGCCGCCGACGAACCTCCCGGCCGGCAGGATGGTTCTCACGATCGATGACATCAGCGCCGGCTACGAGCCGGAACGGCCGATCCTGCGCGACTTTTCCTTGTCTATCGCCGGCCCGGAGCGCGTCGCCATCGTCGGGCCGAACGGTTCGGGCAAGACGACCCTGCTCGCCCTCATCACCGGGCGGCTGCAGCCCTGGAGCGGGAGCGCGCGGGTCATGAGCGATTTCGCGCTGTTCGACCAGCGGGTGAGCCTGCTCGACCGTTCTGTTTCGATCCGCGACAATTTCCGTCGCATCAACGCGGATGCGGATGAGAATGCCTGCCGCGCGGCACTGGCCCGGTTCATGTTCCGGGCCGATGCGGCCTTGCAGCCCGTCTCCACTCTCAGCGGCGGGCAATTGCTGCGGGCGGGGCTTGCCTGCGTGCTCGGCGGGCCGAAGCCGCCGGCTCTCCTGATCCTCGACGAGCCGACGAACCATCTCGACATCGATTCCATCGAGACGGTCGAGGCAGGTTTACGGGCCTATGACGGCGCTCTGCTGGTCGTCAGCCACGACGAGACCTTTCTGGAGGCCATCGGGGTCTCGCGTAGGCTGGATCTTGGTCTGGATCAGGCCGCCAGCTTGCGCTCCGTGTAGCGCTCCTGCACCTGCGCGATGTTCTCGATGGTCGGCAGGCTCGCCTCGTTGCCGAGGTGCTGGATCGCATGGGCTGAGGCCGCGCGGGCGAAGATGAAATGCTCGCGCCAGGGCAGGTCGGGCCGGGCCATGGCGGAATAGACATAGGCGCCGTGGAAGATGTCGCCGGCGCCGTTGGTGTCCACCACCTTTTCGCCGGGCACGTTGAGGGCCGGAAGAACGCTCTCCTGGCCGGTCTCGTCGTACCAGACGAGGCCGCGCTCGCCGAGGGTCACGCCGCCGATCTTGCAGCCGCGGCCCTTGAGATAGGCGAGCATCTCGGACGTCGTCAGGTTCATCTGCTCGCACAGGCGCTCGGCGACGATGGCGACGTCGATGAATTCCAGAAGCTCATGGGTGTTGGAGCGCAGGCCGCCGCCGTCCAGCGAGGTGAGGATGCCGGATTCGCGGCAGATCCTGGCATAATGCATGGCCGCATCGGCCTGGTGACCGTCGAGATGCAGCGCCTTGCAGCCCTGGAGGTTCAGCGGCGGCACCGGGTGCAGGTAATGGTCGTCGCGGCAGCGCACGATGGCGCGCTTGCCGCCCCGCGGCATGATGAAGGACAGGGACGATTCGTGGACCTTCCGGTGATGCACCGAGATGCCGTATTTCGCCGCCATGTCGATGAACATGCGGCCGAGCCAATCGTCCGCGATCGAGGTCAGCAGGTCGGGCGCGATGCCGAGCTTGGCGCAGGCGAAGGCTGCGGTCACCGCATTGCCGCCGAACGAGATCGCGTAATCCCGCGCCACGGTCTTCTCGTCTCCCGTCGGAAGCTCGTCCGCCAGGAAGGTCACGTCGATATAGGTCTGGCCCACGAAGAGAGCATGCATCGCAAAATTTCGTCTGTGATCCGGAATCGCCGCCAAAGTCTTGGACGAGCGAGGCCGATTAGGCAAGGTCTTCCGGGCTGGTCGAAGACACCACGGCGACCCACCTCTCCCCGGTGGGGAGAGGTCGAGCGCAGCGAGGGTGAGGGGGCACAGGTCTATCCGGATAGCGCGTAACCCCTCACCCGCCGCGCTGACGCGCGTCGACCTCTCCCTCAAGGAGAGGTGAACCCGCCTTCACCGATTTCAGGGAACAAGTAGGGCCGCCAGTTCAGCGAATGCAGGCTGACTGCTCATCACATCCTGTTGAGCGTCGCCGCAAGCCGTGCCGCTGTGAGCGCCGCGTCGAGATCGGTGGCGATGAATTCGACCGGGGCCACCAGTTCCTTCCGGAAGGCATCGGACAGGACAGGGTGAAGCCGCGCGGAGCCGCCCACCAGGGCCACGGGCCGTGGCCCGAGGCGCTTGATGAGCGCGTTTGCGAGACGGGCCAGCTCCACCCCGGCTTCGCGCAGGATCCTAAGCGCGGTGGCATCGTCCGCCTTCGCCGCCTCGCCCACGGCGCGGGCGAGCGAGCCGATCTTGCCGCGGTCGCCGCCATAGACGAAGGAGCGCACGATGTTCCAGTCGGTGCCGCCGAGGGCCGCTGCGAGACAGGTGCCGAGTGTCGTGGTCCAGCCTTTACCCGGGCTCTCCTCCTCGGTCCGGAGCACCGATTTGAGGGCCTCGCGGGCGATCCAGAAGCCGGAGCCGCCGTCGTCGATCAAATTGCCGCGCCCGCCGATCCGGATCACGTCCTTGGCCTCGGACAGGTAATAGCCGATGGAGCCGGTGCCGCTATAGACGAGGATGCCTTCGCCGAGCGCGAAATAGGACAGGTAGGCGATCCACATGTCCTCGGCGACGAAGACCTTGTCCGCGGGAAGTTCAAACGTTTCCGCGAACAGGGCGCGCATGGTGGCTTCCGCTGGCGTGTCGCGGGTGAGCCCGGTGATGCCCGCGATGATGCCGAGCGGTCGGCCGGTCTTCAGCACCGCCTGGGCCATGTCGAGAACGATCTGCCGGGCGCGCTCCTCGGCGGCGGCGGAGAAGAGATGGCCGGTCAGGGGAGCGACGGTGCCTTGAGCGACGCAGGCGCCGTTCGCATCCGCCAGCCGCCAGCGCGTGGCGGTGCCGCCCGCGTCGATGCCAAGCCCCAGCCCCATGAATCTCGCGCCTTCTTCCTGCCAGCCGGCCCGGCCGGCTCTCTCAACAATTCCTTGTTAGGATGACTTGGAGAAGTCTGCCAGGGCTTTGCGCAGATTGCCACCGTTGCGCTCGAGCGCGCCGCGGGCTTCCCCCGGGCTTGCGCCGAGGGCGATGAGCACGGCGGTCTTCAGGTCGCCGTCCGATTGCCGGATCGCCTCGACGGCGGTGGCGTCGTCGCAATCGGTGATCTGGGACACCATGATCTCGCTGCGGCGGCGCAGCTTGGCGTTCGTCGCGCGCATGTTGACCATCAGGCCGCGATAGACCCGGTCGAGGCGTACCATGATGAGGGTCGAGAGCAGGTTGAGGATGATCTTCTGCGCCGTGCCCGCCTTCATGCGGGTCGAACCGGCGATCACCTCCTCGCCCGTATCGGCGAGTATCGGGTGCGAGCAGGCTTCGAGGATGGGTGCATCGGGATTGTTGGAGATGCCGATGGTCTGCGCCCCGCGGGAGGCCGCTTCCTTCAGGGCCGCGATGGTGAAGGGCGTCCGGCCACTGGCGGCGACGCCGATGACCACGTCGTTGGGGCCGACGTTGTTGTTGCGGATCCCGGCGATGCCGTCCTCGACCGAATCCTCGGCGTTCTCCACCGCCTGCATGATGGCGCCGGTGCCGCCGGCGATCAGGTAGACCACCCGCTCATCGGGCCAGTTGAAGGTCGGCGGCAGCTCCGTGCCGTCCTGGACGCCGATGCGGCCGGAGGTGCCGGCGCCCGCATAGACGAGCCGTCCGCCCCGGCGCAGGCGCCCGACCGCCTCTTCCGCGGCGGCGGCGATGGCTGGGAGGGAAGGCCTGACCGCGGCGACCGCCGAGAGCTGGCCCTCATAGAAAGCGGAAAGGATGTCGAGGCTCGGCCAGGTGTCGAGGTCGTGGTAGCGGGTACTGAAATGTTCTGTCGCCATTGTGCCAACTTTCTTCCAGACCAGTATAGGACCAGTTGGTGGCCACAACAATGGCCCGCACAACCTCGTGCAGGGCAATTTTTCTCGGCATCCTTAAAGTCGCTAGCGTCGGTCGAACAACGCGATCACCTGCTCGCCCGTTGCACGGCGAAGGGAAAGGATCCCGCTGTCCTTGTGCCGGCTTGGATGCACGCGGTTGGTGAGCAGAGACCAGGCGAGCCCGCGCTCGAAATCGAGCCATAGCCCGGTGCCTGTGAACCCCGTATGGCCGATGGCGTCGGGCGAGCAGGAATCGCCGCCGTGCCAGCCGGGATAGAAGCCTTCCCATCCCACCGTCCGCTTCTCCGATTCGCGGGTGCGGATGGCTTTGATGGATTCGGGCGCAAGCGCTGAGCCGTCGAGGAGCGAATGGGCGAAGTCGAGCACGCCGTCGATGGTGCCGAAGAGCCCTGCATGGCCCGAGGCGCCGCCGAGCGCATAGGCGTTCTCGTCATGCACCTCGCCCCGGATCACGCGCCCGCGCCAAGTGCAGCGCTCGGTTGCGGCGCAGAGCGTCGGGTCAGGCCGGAAGGAGAATTGTTCAGGCAACGGCTGATCGATGAGCGGCTGTCCGGTGATGCGCTCGATGGCGATGCCGAGCAGCATGAAGTTGATGTCGGAATAGACCGGTGGCCCGCTCTGCCAGACGCGCTGCAGGATGAACGCGCGCAGGGTCTCGGGATCCTGGCCGTAGGTGTAGAGCGGCTCGACGCCGGGCAGATGCGTCTGATGCGCCAGGCATTGCCGGAAGGTGAGGCGCCGCTCGGCGGCGTTCATGTCGTATTGGCGCAGGTCCGGGATGACCTTTATGAGCGGATCGTCGAGCGAAATCGTTCCCGCCTCGACCAGGCGTAAAATGCCCGTGGTCGTGAAGATGACCTTGGTGAGCGACGCCAGATCGAACCATGTTTCACGGGAAACAGTTTCGCGCTCCGGCTCGATCTGCGCATGACCGGCCCATTGCACGGCGCGCTCGCCGTCGGCGGTGACGCTTCCGAGCACCGCGCCGGGAATGTTGCCGTCCCGAATGGACACGGCGGCAGGCGCGAAGGCCCCGTCGATCAAGGCTGCTAGGGACATGATGGGCTTAAGCCGCGCGGTGCAATTCGCCGCCGGGCATCGGATGCGGCACGCCGGTGGTTGTCGGCAGGCTCAAGGGCAGTCCGAGCGTGGATCTTACGGCGAGATAGCCGAAGGCCTGCGCCTCCAGGAAATCGCCGTTCCAGCCCACCGCCTCGACCGGATCGACGGCGACGCCCAGCTCCTCGTGCAGGCGTTTCATGAAATGCGCGTTGCGCCGCCCGCCGCCGGTGACGAGCCAGCGCTGCGGCGCGCGCGGAACGTGGCGCAGGGCGGCGATGACGGACTGGATGGTGAACTCCGCGAGGGTCGCTGCACCATCCGCATCGGAGAGCGCCTCGGCGCCCTTGGCGCGGGCATGGAAATCCTGCCGGTCGAGGGATTTCGGAGCGGGGCGGTCGAAGAACGGATTGGTCATGAACTCCGCGACGAGCCTCGCATCGGCCTTGCCGGAGGCGGCGAGCTGCCCGTTCTCATCGAAGCTCAGGCCCCGGCGGCGCAGGACGAAATCGTCGAGCAGGGCGCTTGCCGGGCCGGTGTCGAAGGCGATCACCGTGTCGCCGTCGATATAGGTGACGTTGCCGACGCCGCCGAGGTTGAGGATCATCACGGGCTGGGGAAGCTTGCTCGCCAGCGCACGATGATAGAGCGGCACGAACGGCGCGCCTTCGCCGCCGGAGGCCACGTCCGCGTGGCGGAAGCGATAGACGGTATCGATGCCGAGCGCCTCGGCCACCTTTTCGCCGAGGCCGAGCTGGCGCGTGAAGCGCACCTCCGGCCGGTGATAGACCGTCTGGCCGTGGAAGCCGACGAGACTCACGTCCTTGGCCGCAATCCCGGCTTCCGTCATGAAGCGGCGGATGGCGCCGATATGCGCCTCCGTCACCGCCCGTTCGAGATCCTCCAGCGGCTCGCTCTGCGCCCGCGCCGGCTCGGCGATCAGGGTCTGGAGGATCTTCCGCAAGGGCTCCGGATAGGCGAAGGTCTGCCCCGATCCGGGCTTCACGACCGTGTCGCCGTCGGTCTCGACGATCGAGACGTCGATGCCGTCCATCGATGTGCCGCTGATGGCGCCGATGGCTTTGACGATGGGGCGTTGCGACATCGCTCTCTCCGGTCCTCTCTGGTTCGGCGCCGACCATAGCATATGCCGCGATCCGGTCCAGAGTGGTATGATATTGGACCATGACAGGTCCACGGCGATGGCCTATAAATCTCCTGCGGCTTCCAAGGGAGAGATAAAAGAAATGGTCAGGTCAGTACTGCGCACCGCCCTCGGTGTAGGTTTTATGGCGGCAATGATGGCCTCCGCCTCGGCTCAGGTCCTCGAAATCGGGGTGGATAACGGCCCGACCGGGCTCGACCCGCATGTCACCACCGCCTTCCCGAGCTTCATGGTGGTGAACGGCAACATCTACGAGGGCCTCACCGCCATCGACAAGGACCTGAAGACCGTTCCCGGCCTTGCCGAATCCTGGTCCATTTCGGCGGATGGCAAGACCTATACCTTCAAGCTGCGCTCCGGCGTCAAATTCCACGACGGCTCCGCTATGGAGGCCGAAGATGTGGTGTCCACGATTAAGCGCGTGCTGAGCAAGGACATCGCCTCGCCGCTCGCCAGCCGCCTCTCGGCCGTCGACAGCGCCAACGCGGTCGATGCCACGACCGTCGAGATGAAGCTCAAGGAGCCCTCCGCTGCGCTCCTGAGCTCGCTCGCCACCATCGCCATCGTGCCGAGTTCCATGGAGGCGAACAAGGACGCCCTGCAGAAGACGCCGGTCGGCACGGGCCCGTTCAAATTCCAAGAATGGCAGCCGAACGGCTTCATTCTTCTGGCCAAAAACGAGGCCTATTGGGACAAGGGCATGCCGAAGCTCGCAGGCCTCAAGTTCAACATCTTGCCCGAATCCGCCACCCGTCAGGTCGGCCTGAGCAATGGGCAATACGCGCTCCTGCCCAACATCGATGCGGCGACCGCGCTGCAGCTCAAGGGCAAGCCGAACGCGAAGCTCGCCGAGACCATGGATCTCGCCTACACGCTGATCGGCATGAACACCTCGAAGCCGCCCTTCGACAACCCGAAGGTGCGCGAGGCGGTGAACTACGCCATCAACCGCCAGGAGATCGTCGATGCGGCGCTCTTCGGCGCAGGCGTTCCCGGCGGCCCGCTCTCGCCGGCCCTGAAGTCGTGGGCACTCAACGTGAACCAGTTTGCCTGCTACAAGCCCGATCCGGCAAAAGCCCAGGCGCTCTTGAAGGAAGCGGGCGTCGCCACGCCGGTGGCCGTGTCGATGAAGGTTCTGCCGCGCCAGGACATCAAGGACATCGCCCAGGTGGTGCAGGAGCAGCTCAACAAGGCCGGCTTCAAGGTCGAGCTGATCAACCAGGAGCAGGGCCAGTTCATCCAGGATTGGCGTAACAGCAATTTCGATCTGTTCGCCTCGCTCAATGCCGGCCAGCCCGATCCCGACGACTACTTCTTCCGCACCTTCCGCACGGGCGGTTCGACCAACGTGTTCAAGTATTCCGACACGGAAATCGACGGCCTGCTCGACCAAGCACGGACGACGCAGGATCAGGCTGCGCGCAAAGCTGCTTACGACAAGGTGCAGCAGAAGCTCGCCTGCTCGGGCCCCGTGGCGCATCTGACCTACGGCACCCTGTTCTCGGCCATGAACGCCAAGCTGCAGGGCTATGACGTGATGCCGAACCGCTCGCTGCTGACTCTGCGCAACGCGTCGTACTGATCTGCCATCCTCGCCCCGGCGCCGCGTTCATGCGGCGTCGGGGCTCTGCTTTAAGAGCCCATCCGCATGAACCGCGTCCTGCTCGCACGCCTCATCGATCTCGTCATCGTCCTCTTCGGTGTGTCGGTCATCGTGTTCCTGATGATCCGGCTGATTCCGGGCGACGCGGTGGCGATCATGCTCGGGGCGAACACCGAGATCACGCCCGAGCGCATGGCGGAGCTCAACCGCCGTGTCGGTCTCGACCGTCCGATCGTCGAGCAATACCTGCTCTGGGCCGGAAATGCGCTACGCGGCGATTTCGGCACGTCGCTTTGGACCGGCCGTCCCGTCGCGGGCGAAATCCTCCTGCACCTGTGGCCGACGCTGGAGCTCACCTTCCTTGCGCTCCTCGTCGGCGCGGTTCTCGCGGTGCCGGTCGGCTGCCTGATGGCGCAGACGCGCGGCGGCGCGGCGGATGTTGTCATGCGCGTGACGGCGATCGCCGGCCTGACGATCCCTTCCTTCTGGCTCGGAATCGTTCTGATCCTTCTGCTCTCGAGTTGGGCGCCGGGCTTCGCGTCGCTCGGCTATGTACCGTTCTCGGAGGATCCGCTGGGCAATCTCCAGCGTATGATGCTGCCGGCCATCGCGCTGGCGCTGCCGATCCTCGCCAATCTCTCGCGCCTCGTGCGCTCGGCCATGCTCGATGCGCTGGGACAGGACTACGTCCGCACCGCCCGCGCCAAGGGCCTGTCGGAGCGGCGCGTCGTCTACAAGCATGCCCTGCGCAATGCGCTGATTCCGTTCCTCACCAGCGTCGGCATCATGACCGGCTATCTTCTCGGCGGCGCCATCGTCGTCGAGCAGGTCTTCGCCATCCCGGGCCTCGGGCGCCTGATCCTCGGCGCCATCGCCGAGCGCAATTATCCGCTGATCCAGGCCACCATCCTCGTGGTGACGGCAGGCTTCGTTTTCGTGAACTTTCTCGTCGATTTCCTCTACATCGTCGTCGACCCCCGCGTGAGAGCCTAAAGCCGTGTCGCGTCTGGCCAAGAACAAGCTTCTCGCCTTCGCCGTCATCCTGGTGGCGATCCAGATCATCCTCGCCGTCGGGGCGCCTTTGTTCGCGCCCTACGATCCCATGGCGCAGAGCGTCGCCCGGCGCCTGCGCGCGCCGTCCGCGCTGAACTGGTTCGGCACCGATCAGCTCGGGCGCGACGTGCTGACCCGCATCCTCTACGGCTATCGCACCTCGCTCATCGCCTGCCTGCTCGCGGTCGGTGTCGCGCTTCTCGCCGGCGGAACGCTCGGTCTCGTCGCCGCCTATTACCGCGGCTGGCTCGACCGCATCATCATGCGTGTCATGGATGTGCTCTTCGCCTTCCCCGTCATGTTGCTCGCCATCGGCATCATCGCGGTTCTCGGGCCGCATACCTACAGCGCAGCCGCCGCCATCGCGGTGGTCTATACGCCGATCTTCGCGCGGCTCCTGCGCGGCCCGGCGCTGGTTTTGTGCGAGAGCGAATACGTGGCCGGCGCCAAGGCCATCGGCGCGTCCGATCCCCGCATCATCTTCCTGCACATCCTGCCGAACCTCGCCTCGGTCATCCTGGTGCAGACGAGCCTCTTGCTCTCCGCTGCGATCCTCGTAGAAGCCTCGCTCTCCTTCCTCGGCCTCGGCACGCAGCCGCCGACGCCGTCTTTGGGACTCATGTTGTCGGAAGGCCGCAACTTCCTCCTGCTCTCGCCCTGGAGCGCGATCTTCGCCGGCTTCGCCATCCTCTTCCTGTCCTTCGGCTTCAATCTTTTGGGCGATGCCCTGCGCGACACCCTCGACCCGCGCCTGCGGGGGCAGCCGTGATTGTGCGGCCTGCCAGGGCTGCCGACATTCCGGCCCTAACCACGATTGCCGAGCGATCCTATCGGGCCGCCTTTGCCGGTATTCTGGAACGGGATGTGATCGACGGTCGCGATGCCGCCTTCTTCGCCGAGCGCTTTGCATCTTCTTGGGAACGCATGCTGGTTGTCCTCTCCCATGAAGAGCTCATCGGCTTCCTTCTCATGACCGACGGCCATATCGACATGCTGTTCATGGACCCGGATGCCGGCGGCAGAGGCGGCGGTTCGCTTCTCCTGGCAGAGGCGGAAGCGCGCGGCGCGAAAAGCCTCGAATGCTTTCGTGACAACCACGGAGCCCGCCGCTTTTATGAGCGCTATGGCTGGAGAATGACACGGGAGTATGAGCGAGAGTTCGCCGGAAAAAGCCGCAGCTTCGTTTTTTACGAGAAGGGCTGAACGATTGGCTTTATAAAGGCCCACAACATAACGACCTCATCCTGAGGAGGTCGCGCAGCGACCGTCTCGAAGGAGGATCCAGTGTTCTCTGGAAGCTCCTTCGAGACGCAGCCTGATGGCTGCTCCTCAGGATGAGGGTTCAGGATATATTGCCGTTGCTATAGCGAAACGACGCGCCCCGTCCGCACTGCCTCGTCGGCCGCCAGCACGATGCGGAGCGAGCGCACGGCGTCGTTCATATGGTCCGTGAGATCCAAATCGTCCCGGATCGCGCGCAGGAGAAACAGTTGCTCCCGTTCGCAAAGGGCATCGTGGTCTGGCTCGTCCGTGGTGCCGATGCGCTCGTCCGCCTGCGCGAAGGTTCCATCGTCCTTGAGTGCCGCATGATGCAGCAGGATCTGGTTGGTCTTGGTGTGGGCGTTGATGTCGTCCGAGCGGATGTCGCCCGAGGTCTCGGCCATGACGATGCTGACGCTGCCTTTCGGGCCGATCACGTCCTTCACGAAATAGGCCGTCTCGCTCATCATCGGTCCCCACCCGGCCTCGTACCAGCCGACGGAACCGTCGTCGAAACTCACGTGGAGATGGCCGTAATTGTACATGCCCGCCGGCATGTCCTCGGTCAGTCGCGTGCCGACCCCGTGGACCTGCACCGGATTGGCCTTGGTGATCTGGCACATCACGTCGACGTAATGCACGCC
The DNA here is from genome assembly GCF_002741015.1 of Microvirga ossetica. NCBI lineage: Bacteria > Pseudomonadati > Pseudomonadota > Alphaproteobacteria > Hyphomicrobiales > Methylobacteriaceae > Microvirga > Microvirga ossetica. The sequence goes on from NZ_CP016616.1 coordinate 3,217,323, forward strand.
GCAATCGACGATGGGGGAGAGGGATTGCAGCAGGCGCTTGTGCGCCTCCCAGGCCGCTCCGCTCGATTGCTGGTTGAGGTTCATGCGGAAGACGTGGGGCGTGCCCAGCGTCCTCGCGATCTCGATGAACTTGATCCAGGACGGATGGTGGCGGAGGATATAGCCGATGACGAGCTTGCGACCGGTGCGGATGGCCGTTTCGACCACGCGCTGCGCATCCGCTACCGTATCGGCGAGCGGCTTTTCGACGAAGACATGCGCGCCCGCTTCCATGGCGCGGATCGCATACGGTGCATGCGTGTCGGACCAAGTGTTGATGGACACCAAGTCTGGCTTCGTGGCGGCAAGCGCCTCGTCGAAGTCGGTGAAGCGCGGTGCATCCTGCAACGCGGCCGGCAGCTGCATGGTGTCGATGTTGCGCGTGCAGAGCCCCGCGATTTCGTAGCCGTCGATACGGCTATAGGCGAGGGCGTGGGACAGGCCCATATTGCCGAGCCCGACCACGAGAACCCGTTGTGCGCCCATCGAAGGCTCCCCCCTCAGTTGCTGTTTCCGCCGATCCAAGTCTGCCTGACCTGCAGGCTGTCGTCGAGGAGCACGAGGTCGGCGCGATAGCCCGGCGCGATGCGTCCTAACTCGTGATCGAGCCGCAGGAACTGCGCCGGGATCAGCGATGCCATGCGCAGCACGTCCGGCAGGGCGAGGCCCAGGCGCTCCACGCTGTTGCGCACGGCGCCTGCCATGTCGAGATCGGAGCCGGCGAGCGTTCCGTCCGCCGTGGTGAGCCTACCGTCCTTGCGGTAGATCGTCCGGCCATGCAGCTCGAAGCTGGCGAGGTCGGTCCCCGTCACCGCCATGGCGTCGGTCACCAGCATCATCCGCTCGGTGCCTTTGGCGGCAATGGCGACGCGCAGGGCCGCATCGCTCACGTGATGCCCATCGACGATGAGGCCGCACCACGTATCCCGGCTGTCGAGCGCAGCGCCCACGGGGCCCGGATCGCGTCCGGCCATGGGCGGCATCGCGTTGAACAGATGCGTGAAGCCGCGCAGCCCGTGACGGATCGCCTCCATCACCGTTTCGTAGTCGCTCGCGGTGTGACCGGCGCATACCAGCACGCCGGCGGACGAAAGGCGCGCGATGGCGTCCATGCCGTTGCGCTCCGGCGCCAGGGTCACCAGGGTGCGGCCCTTCTTCAGGGAGGTCATGATGGCGATGTCCTCATCCTCCATCGGACGCATGAAGGCGGGATTGTGCACGCCCTTGCGCTCGGGGCTGATGAAGGGGCCTTCGAGATGGATGCCGAGAACGCCTGGAATGCCGGCATCGAGCGCCGCGCGCATGGCTTCGACCGCTTCCGCCACGGTCTCACGGGTATCGGTGATGAGGGTCGGCAGCAGCCCGGTGGTGCCATAGGCGCGGTGGGCCTGCGCGATGGTCCTGACGCCCTCGACGCTGCGCACGTCGTTGTAGAGAACGCCGCCGCCGCCATTGACCTGCACGTCGATGAAGCCGGGAGCGAGGAGGCCCTGCGCCGCCCGGCGTTCGATACCTGCGCCGAGATCCTTCTCCTCGGGCAAGGCGCGAATGCGGCCGTTCTCGATGACGACGGCGCGGCCGTCGAGCATGTGCGACCCGTCGAAGATCCGGGCGCCGGTCAGGGCAATGGTCATCAGAGGGTCTCCGTCACCTTGCGCAGGCGCGGAGGATTGTCCGGATTGCGTCCGCGGCCCAAGGCAGTGGCGTTCACGAGAGGATAGAAGCTCTGGATCAGGGCGATCGGCGCAAGATAGGGATGCACGTCCTCGACCGAGGGCAGCATCACGCTGGCCGGGCCTTCCGCCGCTCCGGCGACGATGACGGGAACGCCCTGCTCCTTCAGCTTCGTCACGAGATCGTTGACGCCGCTCAAGGTCTCGTCCTGCTGGCTGAGCACCAGGATCGGAAAGTGGTCGCCCGCCAGCGTCCAGGGGCCGTGCATCAGTTCGGCGGCGCTCATCGCCTCCGCATGGATGCCCGAGGTTTCCTTGAGCTTGAGCGCCGCCTCCTGCGCCACCGCGAAGCCAACGCCGCGGCCGACGACGAAGAGGTTGTCGGCTTCCGTCAGGATGGGAACCGCTGCCGACCAATCGGTTGCTGAGGCCCTGGCGAGCACATCGGGCAGGGTGTCGAGCGCATCGAGCAGCTCCTGGTCCTGCGACCAATGGGCGACGAGCTGGAACCCGGCGGCGAGCGCCGCGATGAAGGACTTCGTGGCGGCGACGCTCTTCTCCTGTCCCGCATGCAGCGGCAGCACGACCTCGCAGGTAGAGGCGAGGGGAGAGGAGGTGTCGTTCACGAGCGCCACCGTCAGCGCGCCGTCGTCACGCCCGGCCTGGGCGAGGTTGAGAATGTCCGGGCTGCGGCCCGATTGCGACACGGCGAGGAAGAGCGCATCGCGCATGCGCGGGCGCGCCTCGTAGACGGAGGTCACGGAAGGACCGACGGAGGCGGTGACGAGGCCGGAATGGATCTCGAGCAGATATTTGACGAAGGTCGCCGCGTTGTCCGAGCTGCCGCGCGCGCAGGTGACGGCAAAGGGCGGCGGAGACGCGCGCAGGCGCTTGCCGAGGTCACGGCACAGGGGCGCGTTGCTCTCGATGAGGCGCGCGACGACCTGAGGCGCTTCCCGAGCCTCGCGCAGCATGGCGGTCAGGGTGGAGGCAGTGTCATTTTTGTCAGGCATCGTCGTTTTGCATCCGTTCGGGCTGGCTGATGGTCAGCTCGGCCACGAAATCATAGGCATCGCCGCGGTAATAGGACGAGGTGAACTCGACCACTTCACCCCCGGCCGTGAAGGAGCGGCGCTCGATATACAGCGCCGGGCTCTTGGGCGGAACGCCGAGCAGGGAGGCCTGTTCCTCGCTCAACAGAACCGCGTGCAGTCTTTGCAGGGCGCGCGTCGGCATGAAGCCCTGGTCGTGCAGCACGGCGTAGAGCGACTGCTTGACGAGCGACGGATCGGGCAGGACCCGGGACGGCACGACGGCATTCTCGATCGCCATCGGAATGCCGTTGGCAAGGCGCAGGCGGTTCACGCGACTCACGAGATCGCCCGGCGAGAGACCGAGCGCCATGAGCTCGTCCGTGGAGGCAGGGCCGGTCGATTGGCTCAGCATCACGGCCGAGGATTTCAGCCCGCGGGCCGACATGTCGTCGGTGAAGCTCGACAGGCGGGAGAGGGGCTGCTCGAGCCGCATCTGCGGCGCGATGAAGGTGCCCGATCCCCAGCGCTGCACGAGGACGCCCTTCTGCACCAGGCCCGTGATCGCCTTGCGCACCGTGACGCGCGAAATGCCGAGCTGCTTGGCGAGATCGCGCTCGCCGGGAAGCGCGGCATCGGCCTTGAGCGCGCCCTTGCGGACGGCATCCTCGATGGATTGCTGGAGCTGGAGATAAAGCGGCGTGGGATTGCCGTCATCCAGGGGAAGGAAGGCCAGCGCCTCGCCCGATGGCTCGGTCATGTCTGCCTCCCCTGAAGCGCGACGCGGGCGAGAAGGATGGCGCCGTCGACCGCATCTGCGAGAGGAGCGGTGATGGTGCGTTGAACGGGCGGCGGAAGCCAGGGCCGAAGCGGCTCGGCCAGTCCTCCGAACAGGCAGATGGCGGGCGCGCCGAGATCGAGCAGGCGCGTGGCGATCGCCCCCAATCCGGCGGCGGCGTTCGAGACGATCGCGACGCCGAGAGGATCGCGCTTCCCGGCATGGTCGAGGACGAGCGGCGCGTAGCGTCCGTAATCGGCGGGGCGCGCCTTGCCGACCCAGTCCACCAGGACTTCGAGATCGTTGTTGAACTCGGCCAGGACCTCATCCGAGAGCGGCGTCGCCGGCTCGCGTCCGTCATGGGCCCAGATGCAGCGGCGCAGCAACTCGCGCCCGATGGCGGCGCCGCTGCCCTCGTCCGAAATCTCGTAGCCCCAGCCGCCGACATAATGGCAATCGCCGCTCGTGCCGCCATAGCCGCACGAGCCGGTGCCGACGATCAGGATCGCCCCGTCGCCGCCGTTGAAGGCGCCGAGCCAGGCGGTATGGGCGTCCGTCTCGATCTCGAAGGACGCGAAGGGGTGGGCACGCGACAGGAGGCGCTCGACCGCGGAGGTCTGCCCGGCGCCGGCGGCTCCCATGCCGGCATGGATCCGCTTGAGATCGCTCTCATGCAGTCCTGCTTGGGCGAGCGCTTCGCGGCAGGCTGTGAGAAGCGAGTTCCAGACCAGATCGGGATCGAGGCGAATGTTCGACGGCCCGCCGGTTCCCTCGCCCAGCAATCGACCTTCGGCATTGCGCAGGCGGGCCCGGCACTTGGTGCCGCCGCCATCGATGCCAAGGAACAGAAGGTCGGTCATATCGGGAACGGATCTCGCGGGCGCTCTTACGGACAGGCACCATGCCACTTAATATCCAGTTCGGGAAGAGGCGGCGGCAGAAGAATACCCAGATGCCTCGCCGGGCGCGCCCCTCGTGCAGGGTGGCAAGAGCGCAAGAAATTGCAAACACGAAGGCTGCAAATCTTCCTGCGCAGCCGTCAAAGAAGAGTTGTGTTTGAGTTTTGCCGATACCAATATGAGGTCACTTGTCCAGAACGCTTTCCGGTGGAACAGTCGGTTCGTCCGCTGCGAAGAGCGCGAGAATGCAGCAGAAGCGGCACGGGACAATGAGAGGGACACATTCTCAAGGGGCGTTTCCAGACGCCTCTCCGCTAGGAGGAAAAAGACGATGACGAAACTCGGTTCGAAAGCGTCCCTGCGCCGCGCAGGACATTTGCTCGCGACCGCCTCGGTGGCCGCAGCGGCGCTTGCTTTCGCCAATGCCGCCTCGGCCCAGACTCTCACTATCGAGAGCTGGCGCAATGACGATGCGGATGTCTGGAACACCAAGATCATCCCGGCCTTCAACAAGAAGCACCCCGACATCAAGGTTCAGTTCAAGGCCGATCCGCCGACCGAATACAACGCCGCGCTCAATGCGCGTCTTGCCGGCGGCACCGCCGGCGACATCATCACCTGCCGCCCCTTCGATACCTCCCTCGACATGTTCAAGAAGGGCAACCTGACCTCCGTCAACGACGTGAAGGGGATCGAGAACTTTTCCGACGTGGCGAAGAGCGCCTGGTCCACGGACGACGGCAAGACCACCTTCTGCATGCCGATGGCCTCCGTGATCCACGGCTTCGTCTACAACAAGGAGATCTTCGACGAGCTGAAGCTCACGCCGCCGAAGACTCTCGCCGAGTTCCACGCAGTTCTCGACAAGATCAAGGCGGACGGCAAGTACACGCCGCTTGCCATGGGCACGGCCGATCAATGGGAGGCCGCCACCATGGGCTTCCAGAATATCGGCGTGAACTACTGGAAGGGCGAGGAGGGCCGCAAGGCGCTCATCGACGGCAAGCAGAAGTTCACCGATCCGGCCTATGTGGACGTGTTCAAGGAGCTGGCGACCTGGGCGCCCTATATGGGCGACGGCTACAAGGCCCAGAAATATCCCGACACGCAGAACCTCTTCACTCTCGGGCGCGCGGCGATCTATCCGGCCGGCTCCTGGGACGTGCCGATCTTCCGCAAGCAGGCGGATTTCGAGTTCGACGCCTTCGCGCCGCCCGTCGCGAAGGCTGGCGACAAGTGCTACATCAGCGACCACACGGATATCGCGATCGGCATCAATGCCAAGTCGAAGAATGCGGAAGCCGCCAAGACCTTCCTGTCCTGGGTGGCTTCGCCCGAATTCGCCGAGATCTACGCCAACGAGCTGCCGGGCTTCTTCCCGCTCTTGAATGCGAAGGTCGAGGTCAAGGATCCGGTAGCGGCCAAGTTCGTCGGCTGGCGCGGCACCTGCGAAAGCTCGATCCGCAACTCCTATCAGATCTTGGCCCGCGGCACGCCGAGCCTCGAGAACGAGCTCTGGAACGTGAGCGCCCAGGTGATGAACGGCAGCATGAAGCCGGAAGAGGCGGCCAAGAAGGTGGAGGACGGCCTCGCCAGCTGGTACGCGCCGCACAAGAAGTAAGCTTTTCATGACCGAGGCGGGCCGCTCGTCAGGAGCAGCCCGCTTCTCTTGTTCTCTTCGCTTGTCAGGGCAGCATGACGGATCTCACGGCCTCGAGCGTGCAGCGGGCGGATGCGATTCCGGCCCGTTCGCGCTTTCCCGTCCACATCGCGGTGTTTCTCGCGCCGGCGCTTGCGATCTACACCCTGTTCTCGATCTACCCGCTTATCGACACGATCCGCCTCAGCCTCTATGCCGGCGATGAAACGGGAGCCCGCAGCTTCGTCGGCTTGAAGAATTTCGACACACTTCTGAACGATCCGAACTGGTCGGGCCAGTTCTGGAATGCGCTCACCAACAACCTGATCTTCTTCGCCATCCACATGGTGGTGCAGAACGGCATCGGTCTGGGGCTCGCCATGCTGCTCAGCCTGCCGCGGCTCACGGGCAGCAGCGTCTACCGCACGCTGATCTTCCTGCCGACCATGCTCTCGGTCGTCATCATCGGCTTCATCTGGCAGCTCATTCTCAATCCGCTCTGGGGCATCGCGCCGAGCCTCTTGAAGGCTGTGGGTCTCGGCAGCTTGTTCGGACCCTGGCTCGGCCAGGAATCGACAGCATTGCTGACAGTCTCGCTCATCTCGGTCTGGCAATTCGTCGGCATTCCGATGATGCTGATCTACGCAGCGCTCCTCAACATTCCCGACGACTTGCTCGATGCCGCGACCGTCGACGGGGCAGGCCCCTTCAGCGTGTTCTGGTTCGTGCGACTGCCGCTCATCCTGCCGACGCTCGGCGTGGTCTCGATCCTTACCTTCGTGGCGAATTTCAACGCCTTCGACCTGATCTATGCGATCAAGGGCGCGCTGGCGGGACCGAATTTTTCCACCGACATTCTCGGCACGTTCTTCTACCGCACCTTCTTCGGCTTCCAGCTCCAGGTCGGCAGCCCGACCATGGGGGCGGCGGTGGCGACCGCCATGCTGATCATCATCCTGATCGGCGTCCTGATCTATCTCTTCGGCGTGCAGCGGCGGCTGCAGCGGCATAGCTTCTAGGGGAGGCGTGGCAATGAATGTTCGGCCCAGCCGCATCGCCGTCCATATCGCGCTGATCCTCTACACGATCCTGGCCCTCGGCCCGATCGTTCTCATCCTCATCAATGCCTTCAAGACGCGCCGGGCGATCTTCGCCGACCCGCTTGGGCTCCCCAACGGCCAGACCTTCACCACCATCGGCTTCGACCGTGTCTTCGCCAATGCGGATTTCGGGCTCTATTTCTTCAACAGCCTCACGGTGACATTGGTCTCGCTGGTGCTCATCGTCCTGATCGGCGCCATGGCCGCCTGGGCGCTGACGGAGTACAAGTTTCCCGGCAACACCCTGATCGGCCTCTATCTCGCCGTCGGCATCATGGTGCCGATCCGATTGGGCAGCGTCAGCATCCTGCGGATGATGGTGGAGCTCAACCTCGTCAACACGCTGACCGCGCTGATCCTCGTCTATGTGGCGCAGGGGCTGCCGCTTGCCATCCTCATCCTCGGCGAGTTCATCCAGCAGATTCCTAAGGATCTGCGCGACGCCGCCCGCTGCGACGGGGTGAGCGAATACCGGATCTTCTTCAGCATCATCCTGCCCCTGATCAGCCCCGCCATCGCGACGGTCGCCGTCTTCACCATGGTCCCGGTCTGGAACGATCTCTGGTTCCCGCTGATCCTGGCGCCGGGCGACGGCAAGCAGACGATCACGCTCGGCGTGCAGCAGTTCATCGGGCAATACGTGACCGACTGGAATGCGGTGCTCGCCTCGCTCACCTTGGCGATCGCGCCCGTCCTCGTCCTCTATCTCCTCTTCTCGCGCTATCTCGTGCGCGGCCTCACCGCCGGCGCCGTGAAGTGATGTCCCGTTCCAGGAAATGAAAGATGGCCGAAGTTTCCCTGCAAGGTGTTGCCAAATCCTTTGGAGCGACCGAGATCCTGCGCGACATCGACTTGGCGGTGAAGGATGGCGAGTTCGTCGTCTTCGTCGGCCCGTCGGGCTGCGGCAAGTCGACGTTGCTTCGCATCATCGCCGGTCTCGAGACGGTCAGCGGCGGCGAGATCAGGATCGGCGACCGGCGCGTGAACGAGCTGCCGCCGGCGGATCGCAAGATCGCGATGGTGTTCCAGTCCTATGCGCTCTACCCGCATATGAACGTCTACAAGAACATGGCCTTCGGCCTGAAATTCGCCAAGACCGACAAGGCGGAGGTGGATCGCCGCGTGCGCCAGGCGGCGGAAATCCTGAAGCTGACGCCGCTTCTCCACCGAAAGCCGCGGGAATTGTCCGGCGGCCAGCGCCAGCGTGTGGCCATCGGCCGTGCCATCGTGCGCAACCCGAGCGTCTTCCTGTTCGACGAGCCGCTCTCGAATCTCGACGCGGCCTTGCGCGTGAACACGCGCCTCGAAATCGCCAAGCTCCACCGGGATCTCGGTGCGACGATGATCTACGTCACGCACGATCAGGTCGAGGCGATGACCCTCGCCTCCAAGATCGTGGTCATGAACCACGGCCGGATCGAGCAGGTGGGCGCGCCATTGGAGCTCTATCGCCATCCGCGCAACCTCTTCGTCGCCGGCTTCATCGGCTCGCCGCGGATGAACTTCATCAAGGGGCAGGTTCTGCGCGTGGAGGGCATCATCGCGACCATTGGTTTTGCCGGAACCGAAGCGGCTTTGCCGGTGAAGCCCGGCAGCCTGAAGCCTGGCGATGCGGTGACGGTGGGGATCAGGCCTGAGCACATGGAAGCAGGCGGCGAGGGAGTCGCGCCGGTGCGCGGCACTATCGATGCGGTGGAGCAGCTCGGCGAGTCGAGCTACGTCTACATGAAGCTCGCGAGCGGCGACGACGTGATCGTCCGCGCGCCGGGCGAAACGGAAGCCGCTCCGGGCGGGTCATACACCGCCCATGTTCCGGTTCGGGCGTTGCATGTGTTCGATGCGGCGGGCGTATCGGCTCTGGCGGAGCGGGGATGAACCGATGTCATTCCCGGCTGGAGATGGCGCAGCCATCGGAGGGGAAGGGAATCCACAGCGCCGAGCGTGAGAGTGGATCCCCTTCCCGGCCGAAAGGCCGCCGGGGATGACACCCTCGACGTCATGGCCGGACTCGTTCCGGCCATCCACGTTTTGTCCCTCCTCAGGATGAGGGCAGAGTAAAGTATTGAGCGATACAGGCCGTTCACGAATCCGAAACGGCTGCCGCGATCCTCGGCGCGAGCGCGCTGTTCAGAATGGTCCCGGGATGTCCCGACGCCACGACCCGACCGTCGGCCACGAAGGCCATCTGATCGGCCACGTCGGCCGCATCTTCCGGCGTATGGATCGTCATGAGAATCGTGACGGCGCGTTTGCGCCGCATCTCGTCCACGAGCAGGATCATGTCGCGGCGCAAGGCCGGATCGAGGCTGCTGAAAGGCTCGTCGAGCAGGATCAGCGGGCGGCCCGAGATGAGCGCGCGTGCCAGCGCTACGCGCTGACGCTGGCCGCCCGACATCTCGCCTGGCCTGCGGTCGTCGAAGCCCTTGAGCCCGACCGAGTCCAGCATTTCTGCGACCAGCGATATCTCGTCTTCCGTCAGCCGCAGGGATGGGCGCAGCCCGAGCGCCACGTTCTGCGCTGCGCTCAGGTGAGGAAACAGGTTGTGATCCTGGAACACGATGGCGACCGGGCGCTTGGCCGGCTCGAGCGGCAGGAGGCTTTGGCCGTTGAAGCTCAGCGTGCCGCTTTCGGGACGCTCGAATCCGGCGATCATGTGCAGCAGGGTCGTCTTGCCCCCGCCCGACGGCCCGATGACGGCGCAGAGGTGCCCCGTCTCGACCGTCAGCGAGTAATCGGCCGTGAAATCCGGCCAGGTCAGGCGGCAATTCTCAATCACCAGCATGGGACAGACGACCTGAGGCGTGAGCGAGAAGGACGGCGAACAGAACGATGACGAGGCCGATGCTTGACGCTTCGTCGAGCCGATAGGCGCCGAGACGCTCGTAGAGCAGATAGGGCAGGGTCACCAGTTCCGTGCCGCCGAAAAGCGCAATGATGCCGAAATCGCCGAACGACAACGCCATGGCGAGGACGAAGCCCGCCGCCAGCGGACGCTTGAGGGCGGGCCAGTCCATGATCGTCAGCTTCGACCAGCCGGTGAGGCCGAGCGACGCCGCGACGCGGCCATAGCGCTCCTCCGTCGTGAGAAGATGCGGCGCCACATAGCGATAGGCAAACGGCACGGCCGCGAGCCCATTGATGAGCGGCAGCAGGATGAGCCCCGCATTCGACGGATCGCCGAAACGCTGGATCAGCAGGAAGAGACCTGCGGTCAGCGCGAAGGGCGGCACGGCGAGGAGCGCGTCGGGCAGGAGGTCGTAAAAGGTCGCGATGCGCGGCGAGCGCAGCACGAGGCGCTGCCGCCGCGCGGCGGAGGCGAGCGCAAAGGCCAGGACGCAGGCGAGGATGGCGGCTGCGGTCGCAATGGCAAGGCTCGTCACGAATGCCCGGAGAAGATCGGCGTCGATCACCGCGAGCATGGTGCGAAAGCCCGTCAGCACGCTGAAGGCAAGCGGCCCGATGAAGAGCGCGCTGACGACAAGCACGATTATGTCGAGGACCTTCAGGCTTCTGTTTTTCGCATCCGGCCGATGGATCAGGTTGCGGATCGTGTGGCCGACGGGCGGACGGGTAAAGGCCCAGTGCAGGAGACCCGCCATCGACAGGCAGATCGCAAGCTGGATCAGGGCGAGCCAGGCGACGCGGCCGAAATCGAGATCAATCTTGAGCGCCTCGAAGATCGCCACTTCGAGCGTGGATCTGCTCGGTCCTCCGCCGAGCGCCAGAACGATGGCGAAGCTCTTGAAGCACATCAGGAAGATCAGGCCGGCGATGCCGGGAAGTTCCCCGCGCAGGACCGGCCAGTCGAGATGGCGGAAGATCTGAAAGGGCGTGAAGCCTAAGGCGGTGGCGAGGCGCCAGTGCTCGGCCGGCACCTGGTTCAACCCGTCGAGCGTGATCCGCGCGACGAAGGGGCCGTTGAGGAAGACGTGGGCGATGAGGATGCCGGGATAGCCGAAGATGCTGAAACCCTCCGTCCATCCGAGGAGTGTCAGCGCCTCGGCGAGCCATCCGCTGCGCCCGTAGACCGCAAAGACGGCAAAGACGGCGACGATGGTCGGCAGCACCATCGTCGTTCCAAGAACGGCCAGAACGACGTCGCGACCGGGAAATCGGCGGCGGGCGAGCGCGAGCGCGAGGCCGATGCCGAGCAGAAGGGACAGCACGGTCGAGAGAACGGCCTGCGTGATGGAGAAGGCGAGCACGCGCCAGAGATAGGGGCCGATGGAGAGAAGCCTCGGCGTCCCTCCATCGAAACTGGCCAATGCGATGAAGCCGCCCGCAACCAGCCCTAGGATGGCAAGGGCCACTAGGCTTCCGGGATGGGGCAGCTTCAGAACCATGCCGGGCGATCAGCGCGCCGTGGCGTTGAGCCAGGCATCGGTGAAGGCACGGCGGTTCTGCTGCACCTCTTCCGGCGTGAAGAGAAGCGCCTGGCTCGGCTGAACGAGATCCTTGAAGGCGGCCGGCAGGCCGGCAGCGGGCGTCTTCGCCGGCATCATCCAGTTGCCCTCGGGCATGGCCGACTGGAACGGCTCGCTGAGGATGAAGGCCATGAACTGCCTGGCAAGCTCCGGCTGCTTCGTCGTGCGGGTCATGCCGGCGAGCTCCACGTGGAGGTAGTGCCCCTCCGTGAAGGCGGCAGCCTTGTAGTTGTCCTTTTTCTCCGCGATGACGTGATAGGCCGGCGAGGTGGTGTAGGACATCACCATGTCGGCCTCGCCCTTGAGGAAGAGGCCGTAAGCCTCAGACCAGCCCTTGGTGAAGGTGACGATGCGGGGTTTGAGCTTGCCCCAGGCCTCGCCGGCTTTGTCGCCATAGACTTTCTGCATCCAGAGCAGCAGGCCGAGGCCCGGCGCGCTGGTGCGGGGATCCTGCAGCACCACCTTCGGCCCATTGGGATTGTCGACCAGCTCCTTCAGGCTTTTGGGCGGGTTGGCGAGCTTGTTGGCGTCGTAGACGAAGGCATAGTAGCCCCAGTCGAAGGGGATGAAGGTGTTGTCACTCCATCTGATAGGAAGTGTCAGATCCTTTTCATCCACCCCATGCGGAGCAAAGAGGTTGAGGGCTCTTGCTTCCGCGACGAGGTTCATGTCGAGACCGACGATGGCATCGGCCTTGGTGTTCTCGCCCTCCAACCGCAGCCGCCCGAGAAGACTGCCCGCATCCTCGGCCGAGACCCAAGTGAGCTCGCAGCCGCAGGTCGCCTCGAAGCGCTCCTTCACGGTTTTGCCGGGGCCGTATTTTCCGGAAAACGAGCTATAGGTGTAGACGGTGAGCGTCGGCTTGGTCTGCGCCTGGGCAAGGCCGGTGGCGAGCCCGAGCGACATGAGGGTGAGAAGCAGTCGGCGTAACATCTTAAGGGCGCTCCCATGCATGAGGCAGGCCGATGGGCGGCGCAGATTGCACAGGGCATGGCTTTTGTGGCGATGTCGCATGCTCATTCCCTCCGCCGGCATGACCCGGATCAGGTTCGACGGGTCGGTGGCCTGACCACCTCTCAGCCTCGGCTTGAGGCTCCCCGTGAGACGCTTTGCTTCTAAATCACTTCGGGGGCGGCCACAAGCGCCCCGATCGCGGCTACTTCCGGCCGCCCTTGTCCATGCCGGCCCGGCGCAGGGCATCGGCGAGCGCGCCGCCGGAAGAGGCCGGGGCGGCCGGCTTCCTCTCGGCCTGGGCGCGATGCTTCTGGAACGCCGCCCGGTTGTCGTCCTGGCGCCCCACCGGCCGCTTCTCGGCCGGGTCGCTCATGCGCATGGTGAGCGAGATGCGCTTGCGCGGAATGTCCACCTCGAGCACCTTCACCTTCACGATGTCGCCCGGCTTCACCACATTGCGCGGATCCTTCACGAAGGTGTCGGCGAGCGCGGAGATATGCACGAGGCCGTCCTGGTGCACGCCCACATCGACGAAGGCGCCGAAGGCTGCCACGTTGGTGACGACGCCTTCCAGCATCATGCCAGGCTTCAAATCGCCGATCTTCTCCACGCCCTCCATGAAGGTGGCGGTCTTGAACTCGGGGCGCGGGTCGCGGCCGGGCTTTTCCAGCTCACTCAGGATGTCCTTCACCGTCGGCACGCCGAATTTTTCGTCCGTGAAGTTTTGCGGGTTGAGCTTCTTCAGGACGCCGCCGTTGCCGATCACCACCTTGATGTCGCTCTTCGTGGCCTCGAGAATGCGGCGCACCACCGGATAGGCTTCCGGGTGAACGCCGGAGGCATCGAGCGGATCGTCGCCGTTCGGGATGCGCAGGAAGCCCGCCGCCTGCTCGAAGGTCTTTGGGCCGAGGCCCGAGACCTTGGTCAGCGCCTTGCGCGTCTTGAACGGGCCGTTGGCATCGCGATGGGTCACGATGTTCTGCGCGACCCAGTCGCCGAGGCCGGACACGCGGGCGAGCAGCGGGGCGGAAGCGGTGTTGAGATCGACGCCGACCGCGTTCACGCAATCTTCCACCACCGCGTCGAGGGAGCGGGAGAGCTTGTATTCCGCGAGATCATGCTGGTACTGCCCGACGCCGATGGATTTCGGGTCGATCTTCACGAGTTCCGCCAGCGGATCCTGCAGGCGGCGCGCGATGGAGACGGCGCCGCGCAAGGACACGTCGAGATCGGGCAGCTCCTGGCTGGCAAAGGCCGATGCGGAATAGACCGAGGCGCCGGCTTCCGAGACCATGATCTTGGTGAGCGTCAGGTCCGGATGCTTCGAGACCAGCTCTGCAGCGAGCTTGTCGGTCTCGCGCGAGGCCGTGCCATTGCCGATGGCGATCAACTCAACGCGATGAACGCGGCAGAGTCGGGCGAGCGTGGCAAGGGATTCATCCCATTGGCGCTTGGGCTCGTGCGGGTAGATGGTATCGGTTGCCACAACCTTTCCGGTCGCATCCACCACCGCCACCTTCACGCCGGTGCGGTAGCCCGGATCGAGGCCGAGGGTGGCGCGCGCACCCGCCGGCGCGGCGAGCAGCAGGTCGCGCAGGTTGCCGGCGAACACCTTCACGGCCTCGTCCTCGGCGAGCTGCCAGAGCTTCATCTTCATATCGAGCTCGATCGAGAAGCGCAGCTTCGTGCGCCAGGCCCAACGCACGGTATCCAGAAGCCACTTGTCGCCCGGACGGCCCTGATCGACGATGCCGAAGGCAAGCGCCGTGCGGCCTTCGTAGCGGCTCACGTAGCCGGGTTCGGCGCTCTCCTTGTCCTCCTCCATGCGCAGGTCGAGAATCTCTTCCTTCTCGCCGCGGAAGAGCGCGAGAATGCGGTGCGAGGGAAGCTTCGTCAGCGGCTCGGCAAAGTCGAAATAGTCGGAAAATTTTGCGCCCTCCGTCGTCTTGCCGTCGCGCACCTTGGAGGTGAGGCTGCCGCGCTCCCAATAGGTTTCGCGCAAAGAGCCCAAGAGTTCCGCATTTTCGGCAAAGCGCTCGACCAGAATGGAGCGTGCGCCCTCCAGTGCCGCCTCCGGCGTGGCGATGTCCTTCTCCGTACTCACGAAGGCAGCCGCCGCCGCCTTCGGGTCGCGGGCAGGCTCGGCGAGGAGCAGGTCGGCCAGGGGATCCAGGCCCGCCTCTTTGGCAATCTGCGCCTTGGTGCGACGCTTGGGCTTGTAGGGCAGGTAGAGGTCCTCGAGCCGCGCCTTGGTATCGGCGGTGTTGAGCTGGAGCGCCAGCTCGTCGGTGAGCTTCCCCTGCTCGCGGACGCTGTCGAGGATCGTCTTGCGCCGGTCCTCCAGCTCGCGCAGGTAGCGCAGGCGCTCCTCCAGGGTGCGCAGCTGGGCATCGTCCAGGGTGCCGGTGACTTCCTTGCGGTAGCGCGCGATGAAGGGAACGGTGGAACCGCCGTCGAGCAGATCGACGGCCGCCTTGACCTGCCATTCCTGCACACTCAGTTCGTTCGCAATGCGCTGACCGATGGATAGCATGAAAGTCTCCGAGAAAGCGTAAGGCGCGGCTTCTACGGTGCCGGACGCCCCCGGGTCAACGGCCCGTCCGCAGCGCCGGGGTCGCAGTGCCGATAGGGAATGCGGCCCTTCCGACATTTCCGCTTGGCTTGGGAAGCCTTGGCGTATAGACCGTCCGGCCCTTCGCCCGTCCTCCGAGGTCGCCATGCCCCCGTCCCACGATCTGTCCATCGGCATCGATTTCGGCACCAGCAACACGGTCGTGGCCATCGCGGACCCGAACGGGCGCGTGGAGGCGCTGACCTTCGCCCATGGCGGCGAGGACCTGAAGGTCTACGTGACCGCCCTGTGCTTCTGGGACGAGCGGCACGGCAATGGCTTGCGCACCCACGTCGAGGGCGGCCCCTGGGCCATCGACCAGTTCCTGGAAGGGCTCCACGCCCACCGGTTCATCCAGTCCTTCAAGACCTTTGCGGCAAGCGCCACCTTCAAGGAGACCCGGATCTTCCGCGAGCGGTACGGCTTCGAAGACCTTTTGAGCGCCTTCCTGCGCACCCTCATGCGCCATGGCGGGGCGCGCCTGGATTGGGGCGCCCGCAACGTCGTCGTCGGGCGGCCGGTCCAGTTCGCCGGCTACAATCCGGACGATGCTCTTGCCATGCAGCGCTACCGGGCCGCCTTCGGCCGGCTCGGGGCGGAGCACGCCCATTATGTCTACGAGCCGGTGGGAGCGGCTTTCTTCTATGCCCGGCAGCTGGATCACGATTCCACCGTGCTCGTGGCGGATTTCGGCGGCGGCACCAGTGACTTTTCGGTAATGCGCTTCTCGAAAGCTGGCGGCGTGCTGCGAGCCGAGCCTTTGGGCCACGCAGGCATCGGCATTGCCGGGGACGCTTTCGATTACAGGATCGTCGACAAGGTCGTCTCGTCCCGCCTCGGCAAGGGTGGGCTCTACCGCTCCATGGACAAGATCCTGTCGATCCCGAATCATTATTACGCCAATTTCGCGCGCTGGAACCAACTCGCCATGATGAAGGGCAGCGGCGACCTGAAGGAATTGCGCGAGCTCGCCCGCACCGCGCTCGAGCCCGGGCCGCTGGAAAAGTTCATCGACATCATCGAATACGATTTGGGATTTGCCCTCTATCGCGCCGTATCCTCGGCAAAGGTGGCGCTGTCGAGCCAGGACGAGACCGATTTCCGGTTCCAGGGCGAGGGCGTCGACATTCAGGCGAGGATCGCCCGCGCCGATTTCGAGGGCTGGATCGCCGAGGATGTCGGCCGGATCGCGGACACTGTCGATGCGGCACTGTCCAAGGCTGGCGTGAAACCGGGCGAGATTGAGCGGGTCTTCCTCACGGGCGGCACGTCCTTCGTCCCTGCCATCCGCAATCTGTTCGTGGACCGCTTCGGCGAGACCCGTCTGACCTCCGCGGACCAGTTCGAGTCGATCGCCTATGGATTGGCGCTGATCGGCCAGACGGAGGCGCCGGAGCGCTGGTCGGTCACGAATTAGGCTGAATTTAAAATAAAATTACGCTTGCCGCGTTGGTGACAAAGGGTTCTATTTCGCAGTGCAGCATAATGCGGCTGAAGCGAGCGCCTCCGATGTCCCTGATCAATCCCGACGTCACACCCGAGAAGGATTTTCCCCTTCGCGACGACATCCGGCTTCTGGGACGCATCCTCGGCGACACGATTCGCGAGCAGGAGGGCGAGGCGACCTTCGAGATCGTCGAGCGCATCCGCCAGACCTCGATCCGCTTCCATCGCGACGAGGATGAAATTGCCCGTCGTGAGCTCGAGACGATCCTGAACAGCCTGTCGCGCGGACGCACCAACCAGATCATCCGGGCCTACAGCTATTTCTCGCATCTGGCGAATCTGGCCGAGGACCAGCACCATGTCCGCCGCTCACGAGCCCATGCGATGGCGGGCGTTCATGCCATGGAGGCTGCGGTGCCGCGCGAGGGAACGCTCGGGCGCGCGCTCAAGCTCATCCAGGAGGCGGGCATCAGCCATACGGCGCTGCAGGCCTTCTTCGGCTCCGCCCTTGTCTGCCCGGTTCTGACCGCGCATCCGACGGAAGTGCGCCGCAAGAGCACCATTGATCGGGAGATGGAGATCTCACAGGTTCTGGCACGGCGGGACCGTCAGCGCCTGACACCGGAGGAGGAGGCTTCGTGTCAGGAATCCCTGCGCCGCGCCATCCTCACGCTCTGGCAGACGAGCATTCTGCGCCGGAATAGACTGAAAGTGATCGACGAGGTCAC
Organism: Microvirga ossetica; assembly: GCF_002741015.1. Lineage (NCBI taxonomy): Bacteria > Pseudomonadati > Pseudomonadota > Alphaproteobacteria > Hyphomicrobiales > Methylobacteriaceae > Microvirga > Microvirga ossetica. Next base: position 3,234,645 of record NZ_CP016616.1, read on the forward strand.
GAACGGCCTGTCCTATTACGACAATACCTTCTTCAAGGAATTGCCGCACGTTTACGCCTCCCTGGAGGACCAGCTCGCGGCCATGGATCCCGCCTGGGGCAATGTGGAAGTCCCGTCCTTCCTGCGCATGGGGAGCTGGATCGGCGGCGATCGCGACGGCAATCCCTTCGTGACGGCGGATGCATTGCGTCAGGCTCTGCTGCTGCAGAGCAAGCACGCCCTCGGCTTCTATCTGGACGAGCTCCATTGCCTTGGCGCCGAACTGTCGCTCGACGGGCGCTATGTGAACGTCTCCGACGAGGTCCAGGAACTCGCCAAATCCTCTCCCGATCTATCGCTCCATCGCCAGGACGAGCCCTATCGCCGGGCCATCACGGGCATCTATGCACGCCTTGCGGCAACCGCCGCGCGGCTGGGGCATGGCGACGTGGCGCGCCATGCGGTGGGCGAGGCGCCGGCCTATGACAGCCTTGAGGAATTCGAAGGTGATCTCTCGATCCTGCACCGCTCCCTGCGCTCGAACGGATCGGGCTCCCTTACGCGAGGCCGCCTGCGCAAGCTGCGTCGCGCGGTCGATGTGTTCGGCTTTCATCTGGCGAGCCTCGACATGCGCCAGAATTCCGACGTCCATCAGCGCGTGATTGCCGAGCTCTTTGAGAAGGCCATCCCCGGCACGGATTACGAGGGGCTGCCGGAAGACAAGCGCGTCGCCCTGCTCCTGGAAGAGCTCCGGACGCCGCGCCTCCTGACATCGCCCTATCTCGAATACTCCCCCGAAACCTCATCCGAGCTTGCCATCGTCCACGAGGCGGCCGGGGCGCACCGCCAGTACGGACGCACCGCCGTGCCGAACTACGTCATCTCGAAGGCGAGCGACCCGTCCGACATTCTCGAGGTCGCCCTGCTTCTCAAGGAGGCTGGCCTGCTGCGTCCGCGCGAAGGCGAGATGGATGTGAACATCATCCCGCTCTTCGAGACCATCGCCGACCTGCGCCATTGCAGCGGCGTGATGGATTCGCTCTTCGCACTGCCCGACTACATGCGACTGTTGCGCAGCCGCGGCCAGGCGCAGGAGGTGATGCTCGGCTATTCCGACAGCAACAAGGACGGCGGCTTCCTCACCTCGGGTTGGGAGCTCTACAAGGCGGAGATCGAGCTGATCGAGGTGTTCAAGCGGCATGGCGTTGCGCTTCGCCTCTTCCACGGCCGGGGCGGCTCCGTGGGCCGCGGCGGTGGGCCGAGCTATCAGGCGATCCTCGCCCAGCCGGGCGGTGCGGTGCAGGGCGCCATCCGCATCACGGAACAGGGTGAGGTGATCGCGGGCAAATATTCGAATCCGGATCTCGGGCGCCGCAACCTCGAAATCCTCGCCTCCGCGACTCTCGAAGCCACGTTGCTGCATTCCGGCCAGTCCGCACCGCGGGAGGAATATCTCAACGCCATGGAGGAGCTTTCGGACGGCGCCTTCAAGGCCTATCGCGCGCTCGTCTACGAGACGGAAGGCTTCGAGCGCTATTTCTGGGAATCCACGGTGATCGGCGAGATCGCCAACCTGAATATTGGCAGCCGGCCTGCCTCGCGCACCAATTCGCGGCGCATCGAGGATCTGCGCGCCATTCCCTGGGTGTTTGGCTGGGCGCAGTGCCGCCTCATGCTGCCGGGCTGGTACGGTTTCGGATCCGCCGTCAATGAATGGCTCGAGAAGCGGCCCGATAAAGGTCTGGCGCTCCTGCAGGAAATGTACCGCGAATGGCCGTTTTTCCAGGCGCTGCTCTCGAACATGGACATGGTGCTGGCGAAGAGCAACATCGCTATCGCCTCGCGCTATGCGAAGCTCGTCGAGGACGAGGGCCTGCGCGATGCCATCTTCCCGCGCCTGCGGCGGGAATGGGAGGATTCGATCCAGCAGCTGCTCGCCATCATGCAGCAGCAATCGCTGCTCGACGACAACCCGCTGCTGGCCCGCTCGATCCGCAACCGTTTCCCCTATCTCGACCCGTTGAACCATCTGCAGATCGAATTGTTGAAGCGCCACCGTTCGGGCGATGCGGACGAGCAGGTCGTGCAGGGCATTCACCTGTCCATCAACGGCATCGCGGCGGGCCTGCGCAACAGCGGCTAATCCCGCAACAGAATTGCATAACCCGGCTTCTCCGGTTCGGTTTATGCCGAGAGAGGAAGCGCCTTTGGGCACCTCTCTCCGATATCGATCGAAATGGAGGGCCATGCCTCAGAAGCGCAAGTCCGAGCATATCGAGGAGGGTTACGAGAGCCGTGGCGTCTCCGAGAAGGAGGCCGAGCGGCGCGCCTGGGCCACCGCCAACAAGAGCGGTTCCGGCCACCGCTAAGCTCATACCGGATACGCTTCGGCCGGGTAGTGCACTGGACCGAAAGCGGGTGTATGGAGAGGCCCTGATCTCTCTTGCCCCGCTTTGTCCAGGAGGAAGCCTTGCTCACGAGTTCTGCCGCCGGCGTCTACGTCATCTGCCCCACGCCCTTCGAGAGCGACGGGCGGGTCGATGCGGCTTCCACGGACCGTATGGTCGAGGCCTATCTCAAGGCCGGCGCCACTGGCTTGACGATTCTCGGCATCATGGGCGAGGCGCCCAAGCTGGCCGCCGATGAGGCTCTGGCCTTCGCCCGTCAGGTCATCGCCACGGTGGCGGGGCGCGTTCCCGTCATCGTCGGCGTTTCGGCCGCGGGCTTTGCCGCCATGTCGAGCCTGTCCTCCAAGGTCATGGATGCGGGTGCAGCAGGCGTGATGATCGCGCCGCCTTCGACCCTCAAGACCGACGACCAGATCGTCTCCTACTACGCCGACGCCGTCGAGGCCATCGGCGCGGATGTGCCGTGGGTGATCCAGGATTACCCGCTCACCACCAACGTGGTCATGACACCGAAAGTGATCATGCGGATCATCGAGCAGAGCCCCTCCTGCGTCATGCTCAAGCACGAGGACTGGCCCGGTCTCGACAAGATCACGACTCTGCGCCGCGCGAGCGATGCGGGCCAGGTGCGCCGCGTGTCGATTCTCTGCGGCAACGGCGGCATGTTCCTGCCCTTCGAGATGGAGCGCGGTGCCGATGGCGCCATGACGGGCTATGCCTATCCCGAGATGCTGGTGGGCGTGGTCAATCTCATCAACCAGGGCAAACGCAAGGAGGCGCACGATCTGTTCGATCGCCACCTGCCGCTGGTTCGCTACGAGACGCAGCCCGGAGTCGGCCTCGCCGTGCGCAAATATGTTCTGAAGCGGCGCGGCATCATCGCCTCCGACACGCAGCGCAAGCCTGGGCCGAAGCTGAGCCCGGAAACCATTGCCGATATCGAATGGCTGATGGAGCGCATCGAGCGCTCGTAAGACAAAGGGAGTTTGTCAGGAATGCAAACAGGTTTGGACGGAAAGCGCGCGCTCGTGCTCGGCGCGAGCAAGGGGCTGGGCTTCGGCATCGCTCAAGGATTGGCGGAGGAGGGCGCCCGCGTCGCCATCGCCAGCCGCACCATGGACGGCTCGAAGGTTGCAGCCGAGAAGATCGGCAAGGGCGTCCTGCCCTTCGTCTGCGATACGGGCAAGGCCGATCAGGTCGATGCCCTGGTCAAGGACGTAGTGGCAGCGCTTGGCGGCGTCGATATCCTCGTGCTCAACAGCGGCGGCCCGCCGCCCGGCAAGGCGCAGGGCGTGTCGTCCGATCAGTGGCGCCAGTCCTTCGATGCCATGTTCGTCAATCTGGTGCGGATTGCGGACCAGCTTCTGCCAGGCATGATCGAGCGCAAGTTCGGCCGCATCATCTCGGTGATCTCCTCCGGTGTGATCCAGCCGATCCCGAATCTAGCGATCTCGAACGCCATCCGCCCGGCTCTCGTCGGCTGGGGCAAGACGCTGGCGAGCGAGGTCGCCTCGTCGGGCGTGACCGTCAACGCCATCGCGCCGGGCCGCATCGCCACGGATCGCCTGAAGCAGCTCGATGCCGCCAATGCGGAGCGCACCGGCCGTTCCATGGAGGATGTGGCGGCGGCAGCGCGCGCCGGCATTCCGGCGGGCCGCTATGGCGAGATCGAGGAATTCGCAGCCGCGGCCGTCTTCCTCGCCAGCGAGAAGGCGTCGTTCATGACCGGCGGCATCCTGCGCGTCGATGGCGGGCAGATCTCGTCCACGACCTGATGCCTGCAAACACTGGGGTGAGGTGAGGCATCGTCTCACCCCGATTCCTTCATGCGATCATGCCGGCCCAATAAAGAACAATGCTTATTGCCGATGTCGCGGCCAATGTCGGCAGCATCCCGATTGTGAACCGGAACATCGCGACGATGGCTGCGCCCGAGAGCAGCAACGCCCAAAGATCGACGCTTCGCCATACCGGCGCATCGAAGCTGAAGAGCCCCCATTCCACAGGTTGGACATCTCTGAAGATCGTGTGGATTCCGAACCAGATCGCCAAGTTCAGGATCACGCCGACCACGGCGGCGGTGATAGCGGTCAAGGCCCCGCTCAGGGATCGGTTGCCGCGTAAGACTTCGATGTAGGGAGCGCCCAGGAAGATCCAGAGGAAGCACGGTGCGAAGGTCACCCATGTCGCAAGGAGGCCGCCGAGCGTGCCCGCCAGCAGCGGGGACAGCGTGCCGGCATCCCGGAAGGCCGCCATGAAACCCACGAATTGCAGCACCATGATCAAGGGACCCGGCGTCGTCTCGGCCATGCCGAGCCCGTCCAGCATCTCGCCGGGCTGCAGCCAGCCATAGGTCTCGACAGCCTGCTGCGCCACATAGGCCAAAACCGCATAGGCGCCGCCGAAGGTGACCATCGCCATCTTGGAGAAGAAGATGGCGATCTGGCTGAAGACGTTGCTCGGGCCGAAGGTCAGAACGAGAACGAGCAAAGGCGTGAGCCACAGCGCCAGCCAGAAGGCGGCCACCCGCAGGCTTCGGGCCGTGTCGGGGCGGACGTGGTCCGGAAGATGTTTGCCCAGCAGATCGCCGTTTTCCGCTTCATCGCCGCCATGCCCGCCGACCTGGAATTGTGGCAGATCCGCCCGGCCTCCGAGGAAGCCGATCAGGCCAGCGGCGAGAACGATGAGCGGGAACGGTGCGTCGAGAAAGAAGATCGCCACGAAGGCTGCTGCGGCAAGCCCGATCAGGACGCGGTTTTTAAGCGCTCGCCTGCCGATGCGCACCACCGCTTCGAGCACGATGGCGAGCACGGCGGCCTTCAGGCCGAAGAAAAGCGCCGAGACGAAGCCGACCTTGCCATAGAGAGCATAGACCCAGCTGAGGCCCATGATGGCGACGATGCCCGGCAGGATGAACAGGCCGCCGGCCATGATGCCGCCGAGGGTGCGATGCATGAGCCAGCCCACATAGGTGGCGAGCTGCTGCGCTTCCGGGCCTGGCAGCAGCATGCAGTAATTGAGCGCATGGAGAAAACGGCTTTCGGAAATCCAGCGCTTTTCCTCGACGAGGATGCGGTGCATCACGGCGATCTGGCCTGCCGGTCCACCGAAGCTCAGGGCGGCGACACGCAACCAGACCCGGAAGGCTTCGCCGAGAGACACTCCATGATCCATCGGGACCCGAGAAGAGGGCCCCACCGAGGTTTGCGAGGTGTCGTTCACGTCAGGCTCCGGGCTTCTTCGAAGGCCAGTTATGGGTTTCATCCGTCGCGTCACGGCACCAGCGGTAGAAGGCATCGTAGAGCGAAAGTCCGGCTTCGAGCTGTGGGAGGTCGTCCGCATACATGCGTGACAACCCCAGAGAAGCCGCCAGCAGCCCAGGTGCCTCCGGCGCCAGATCGAGCCGCGCCGTATCGGCGCCTCTGACGATGATGGCGAGCCGCTTCAAAGGCTCCGTGGCAAGGCCGAACTCGTCCACCATCACATCGAAGGTGCAGAACTCGCCACGATGCGTCCAGAAGATATCTTCGCCTTCAATGTCGAACGGCGTCGCCGAGAACCGCTCCGCCACACCCTGAACCTCAGAGGTCGGAACGAAAAGGAAGACGGCGCCGGGATCGATGAAGCGGCGGATCAGCCAGGGGCAGGCGATGCGGTCGATCTTGGGACGCGAGCGCGTGACCCAGATCGTGCGGCCTTGTAGATCGAGCGGTGGGATCCTGGCGGCAGGCACCATCGGCAATTGGGCTTGCGCCCATGCCAGCGCGCCACCTTCCAGCGAGTCGGCGGGAATGCCCGCATGACGCAGCCAAGCCGCCGCGCCATGACTCAATTTGAGCCCTTTCTGGCAGACCACGATTGCGGCTCGGCCGGTAAGTTCATGAGCCCAATCCGCGACCTGAGCGAAGGGGCGCCTGATGGAGCCGGGAACCAGTCTCGGGTCACTCGCAAAATCCTCGTCGGTGCGAACATCGACGAGCACGGGACATTTCGGCGTGCCGATAAGGCGCGCAAGCTTTTCAGCGGAGATCGTGTTGAATGACGACATGGTGCATCCGTGACGGTTAGAGCGGATGCGATGCTTGGGCATGTCGCCTCGTGGGGAGATCGCGATCCCCATGCGATCGATGAGAATTCAACCCTCCGGTTTTGTCAAATCAATTCGGGTGATCAGAAATCCTGCTCGGAATCGCGTTCCAGCGTCTGCACCACGAGGCCGTTTTCGATAAGGGCGGACCACACCTCCTCGGCACTGTCGGCAAAGTGGGCCAACTCCCGATCCTTCTCGCTCACCATGCCGTGCTCCAGCAGCGCCTCGAACTTGATCACGGACTGCCAATAGGCCTTGTCGAAGAGGACGATGGGCAGGGGTGGCGCCTTGCCGGTCTGGCGAAGCGTCAGGATCTCGAAGAGTTCGTCCAGGGTGCCAAAGCCGCCGGGGAAGACGACGAGCGCGTTGGCCCGCATCGCCAGGTGCATCTTGCGCATGGCGAAGTAATGGAAGCGGAAGGTCAGGTCAGGGGTCGAGTAAGCATTGGGCTCCTGCTCGTGCGGCAGGGTGATGTTGAAGCCGATGGAGGGCGCGCCCACGTCGAAGGCGCCCCTGTTGGCGGCCTCCATGATGCCGGGACCGCCGCCGGTGGCGATCACGTTGTCCCGCGTGCCGCTCGTCACCGTCATGGCGCCGCCGCGCTGCGAGGCGATGGCGCCGAATTTGCGGGCCTGCTCATACCAGAACCGGTGCTTTCCCGACCCGTTCTCCCGAACGCGGGCGCTGCCGAATACGACGATGGTGGAGCGCACGCCCCAGGTCCGCAGATGCTCCTCGGCCTTGGCATATTCCAGCAGGAACCGCACACCCCGCATGGAATCGCCTAGCAGGAAATCCTGGTCCATCGCCGCCAGCCGGTAGGACGGGGAATCGAGACGGGCTGAATTCGAAGGTTTGCTGTCATCCATCGGGCGGGGCTCCCTGGTCACCCAGCCATGCACAAAGCACACTTTCGAAGCCGGGTTAATTCCCCATCGGGCCGATCGGCAGCTCCTGCGGTCCGGAGGGCGGGATGCCGACCGGCTCAGACGGATTGGGAGCTTCGCTTGGAACGTCCGGCGGAACGCCGACCGGTTCTCCCGGGCTCGGAATTCCCGGCGGGCCGGGGTCCGGATGAACCGGCTGCGGCGCCGGGTTCGGCACGCCAGGCTGCGATGGCGGATTGGGAACGTCCGGTTGCGGCGTCGGATTCGGAGACGGTGTATCGGACATGGGCCGGAATTCCTCTCGGCGATGGCATTGACTAAGCTGCGAACGGGAGATGAACCGGGTTTGTTCCCGCTTTCCCTGGCGGATGGCTTGGAGAAGCATTTTCCCTATAGCCGCTTGCGCTAGGGTCGCTATATCAAGGGCGCACATCGAACGCAGTGACGCGGATGAACTCCAAATGGTCGGTTCGCCACGCGTCCGCAGTTTCGGGGATGAGGGCGAGACAAGCCTTGATGGAAAGCGAGCGTCAGCCGATGGACCACCTGTCTTCAATGAATAGTGCCCGTCTTCTGCCGGAGGACGGTTATCGGGGCACGCTCGTCGGACGCGTCTGGCGCCCGGGTATCGGGCCATCCGTCGTGGCGGTCAGAGAGGACGGTCTGTTCGACATCTCCGCAGCCTGCTCGACGGTGAGCGGACTTGCCGCGATGGCCGATCCGGCGCGCGTCGTGAAGACGGCGCAAGGAGAGCGGATCGGCTCGCTGGAGGAGATTGCCGCGAACACGCCGTCCGACAGCCGCGACTCGTCGAAGTCCTGGCTTCTGGCGCCCATCGACCTTCAGGTCGTCAAGGCGGCCGGCGTCACCTTTGCGGTATCCATGCTCGAGCGCGTCATCGAGGAGCGCGCGCGGGGCGACGCCAGCGCGGCCGCCGCCATCCGTGCCGAGGTTCTGCGGCTGGTGGGCGACGATCTGGGCCGGCTGAAGCCCGGATCGCCCGAAGCGATGGCCCTGAAGGAGGTTCTCGTCTCGCAGGGAGCGTGGAGCCAGTATCTCGAGGTGGGAATCGGGCCCGATGCCGAGGTCTTCACCAAGGCTCCGACCCTGTCCTCCGTCGGAGCGTTCATGGATGCGGGCCTTCATCCCAAATCCACCTGGAACAATCCCGAGCCGGAAGTCGTGGTGATCGTCACCGCTCAAGGAAAGATCGTCGGCGCCACGCTCGGCAACGATGTCAACCTGCGCGATTTCGAGGGGCGTTCAGCACTCCTGCTTTCGAAGGCGAAGGACAACAATGCATCCTGCTCGGTCGGCCCGTTCGTCCGGTTCTTCGATGAAACATTCTCTCTCGACGACGTCCGCAAGACCAATGTGACGCTGACGGTGGAAGGCGAGGACGGGTTCAAGCTCGAAGGCTCCTCGTCGATCACCAAGATCAGCCGCGATCCCGAGGATCTGGTGGCACAGACCGTCGGTCCTCACCATCAGTATCCCGATGGATTCGCGCTGTTCCTCGGAACGATGTTCGCGCCGACGCAGGACCGGGGCGAGGCCGGCATGGGCTTCACGCATAAGCGCGGCGACATCGTCACTATCGCTGCTCCCAAGCTCGGTTCGCTGGTGAACCGCATGAAGTCGAGCGCCGAATGTGAGCCTTGGACCTTCGGCATCAGCGCTCTCATGTCCAACCTGGCCCGACGGGGCCTTATCAACACCACACAGGCAGGTTAACGATGACGAAGAATTATATTGCGGGTGAGTGGCTCTCCGCGACGGAAGCATCGGCGAACGTCAATCCGTCCAACACCAACGACGTTGTCGGCGAGTATGCCCGCGCTTCGGCTGCCGAGGCCGAGCGCGCGATTGCCGCCGCCTACGATGCCTTCCCGGCCTGGTCGCGTTCCTCGATCCAGCAGCGCCACGACATCCTGAAAGCCGTCGGAGACGAGATCCTCGCCCGCAAGGAAGAGCTCGGCCGCCTGCTGTCGCGCGAGGAAGGCAAGACCCTGCCCGAGGGCATCGGCGAGGTCACCCGCGCCGGCCAGATCTTCCTGTTCTTCTCCGGCGAATGCCTGCGCATGGCCGGCGAGAAGGTGCCCTCCGTACGGCCCTTCATCGACGTGGAGATCACCCGCGAGCCGGTGGGCGTCGTCGGCCTGATCACGCCGTGGAACTTCCCGATCGCCATTCCGGCCTGGAAGATCGCGCCGGCGCTCGCCTACGGCAACACAGTGGTGTTCAAGCCGGCCGATCTGGTGCCGGGCTCGGCCCATGCGCTGTCCGAGATCATCATCCGCGCAGGCGTGCCGGCGGGTGTGTTCAACCTCGTCATGGGCCGTGGTTCCGTGGTCGGCGAGGCGATGCTGAAGAGCCCGAAGGTGTCCGCCATCTCCTTCACCGGCTCAGTACCGACGGGGCGCAAGGTCGCCCAGACCTGCATCACCTCCGATCCGATGAAGAAGGTCCAGCTCGAGATGGGCGGCAAGAACCCGATGGTGGTTCTCGACGACGCCGACCTGAAGGTGGCGGTGGAATGCGCCGTCAACAGCGCCTTCTTCTCGACCGGGCAGCGCTGCACGGCCTCCTCGCGCCTGATCGTGACCGAGGGCATCCACGACAAGTTCGTGGCCGCGATGCAGGAGCGGATGCAAGGCCTGGTCATCGACGATGCCTTGAAGGCCGGCACGCATATCGGGCCTGTCGTCGACCAGAGCCAGCTCGACCAGGACCTGAAGTACATCCAGATCGGTCAGGAGGAGGGCGCCAAGCTCGTCGCCGGCGGCGAGTTGCTGAAGCGCGAAGCGCCCGGCTTCTATCTGGCTCCGGCCCTGTTCACCGAGGTGAGCAACGAGATGCGCGTGGCCCGCGAGGAGATTTTTGGGCCGGTGGCGACCGTGACCCGCGCCAAGGATTATGACGAGGCGCTGGAGCTTGCCAACGACACGCAATTCGGCCTGTCCTCGGGCATCTGCACCACGAGCCTGAAATACGCCTCGCATTTCAAGCGCAATGCGGAGGCCGGCATGGTGATGGTGAACCTGCCCACCGCAGGCGTGGATTATCACGTGCCGTTCGGCGGCCGGAAGGGCTCGAGCTACGGTCCGCGCGAGCAGGGCCGCTACGCGCAGGAATTCTACACCATTGTGAAGACCGCCTACACCTTCGACGGCAACGGGCCCTACGTGCCGAAGACCAAGGGAAGCGAATAACTCGGGAAGCGCGTTACGCGCTTCAACCGGCTGGTCTGTTCGACCCGGCGTTTCTCATCCGAAATGTCGGGTCGTTAACTTATGTGATAGCCTCATATGCGGGAAACACGATCCTGCCATACGGAATCGGTTTTTGCCGTCGGATTTCGAGCGGCGGCCACATGCTTCGGAGGGCCGTTAACTTTATCGACAAAACTCTGGCGGCTTTTGGCCCAATCCATTGAACTTTGCCATGGGAACGCCATCATAGGCTTCCAAAGAACTGTGCTAACAGGCTCAAACACTTGCACTGCAAACGTTGTTGCGTGTCGAATTGAGGCACATTGCCTCGATCATATAAACTGCAACTCCGTTCTATTGAGCAGGGCTGCTGCAAGTTCTACGAGCTGGTATGTGGCGCTCCGTTAATAGTAGAGAAACTTAATATGGTTACTTCCAGGCGTTATCTTATTGCTTCTTCGCTTGCGCGGTTGGTCCGCAAAGAGAGGGGAGGCAATCGTGTCACGGAAGGCCACTTCCCCAACCAGGCGGACCGCAGCTCCTTCGTGGTAGTCGAGGGCGACAAGGGCAGCCTCGTGCTGCTCCATTCCGGCCCCAACGGGCCGATCGAGGAGCGCACCGAGGTGCCGCGGGCGCACGCCGAAGCGCTTCTCGATGTGACTCCGGGAAAGCTCGATTACCTGCTGACGCACCTGTCGGTCGGCACCCGCGACATCCAGATCCTCCGCTTCGTGACGCCTGGGCCTCTGGACCTGATCTCGGTCCCGTTCGAGAGCGACGAAGAGGCGAGGGATTTCCGCCCCCTTTCGTGGTTCGGCCAGGATGTGACGACGGAAGTCGTCTATCAGAACCGGTCCATCGCCCTTGAAGGGGCACCGCAGGCTCCCGACGTGCCCATGTCCAATGCGGCGCTCAACAGCCTGCTTGATACGCTCGAGAACCGCTATGCGGCTCCTCGCGGCTACGCTCCCTCCCGGACCGAAGCCGGAGCAGGGCAGCAGCGCAATCAGCCGCCCGCCGCCCCTGCTCCTCAGCCCCCCGCCGAGCGAGCAGCGCCTGCCCAGCGTGGCGTCCTGTCCCGGCCCGCCGCTCCGGTGGATGCCGATCTTGGCGACGATGATGCGAACGACGACAACGATCTGAACCTCAACATCGAGGACAACGTGATCCGCGAACTGGCGCGCTCGCTTCGGCCCCAGCGCCGCTGATCGTCCGCTTCCTGAAGGATTTCTACGAGCCTGCACCGCCCCGCGGTGCAGGCTTTTTTTAGCTCGGCAGCACGATGCAGCTGCCGCCGGCCGTGCGGATATTGCGGCATAGCTGCTCGGCCGCCTGCCGCGTCTCGGCCGGGGCGCGGACGCGATAAAAGGTGCGCGTGCCGCGATAGCGCAGCCGTGTGCCGATGATCATCGGCCTCATGTCCTTCAGGAGCGAGGCGTAGGTCTGGCTGGTGCGCCGGAAGGTCGCCAGGGCTCGTTCCTTCGAGAAATTGCCCGCCAGCTGCACGCCCCACGGGGCGAAGGGCGCCTCGATCGTCTCGTCGCCGCGTCCCGGAATGCGCAGGGCGGCAACGATCTGCCGGCAGGATTGCGGCTCGGCGGTGGGCGCCGCGTCATCGTCGGCGGCCTTCGGCTCCTTGATGTCTTCCGCCCATTCCTCGGCCGTCCGGCCGGTGACAATCAGAACGTAGCTCCTGGTCTCCGCGGGCAGGTCTCCGCGGCCCGCTAGCCACGAAGCGACGCGGGCGGGGCCGCCGTTATAGGCCGCGGCCGCAAGACCGAGATTGCCGAATTGCTCGTTGAGATGGGCGATGAATTCGGCGGCCTTTGGGATCGCCTGCTCCGGATCGAAAGGATCGGCGAGACCGCGCTCCCTGGCGGTGCCCGGCATGAACTGCGCAATGCCCTGAGCGCCCGCTCGGCTGACCACATGCGGGCGGAACGAACTCTCCTGCCAGATCAGCTTCGTGAGCAGGTCATGGGGGACCCGTTGTGCCTTTGCCGCTCCCTCGATCAGCCGGCACAGGGCCTGCTCCACCGTCTCGGTCGAAGGACCCGGTTGGGCCGAAGCTGCGCCGCAGCAGAGAACCAATCCGCAAAGCGTCAGCCGCAAGCGCATCAAAAACCTCGCCTCTCTCGATGCAGCAGCAGGGATGGATGCTACGCTCCATGCCAAGCTACAGATAGGCGATCATTCGCCCCGCCAAGAGCGCGACGATCCAGGCAATCAGCGAAACGAGCGCATAGGCACGGGCTTCCGGCGGCAGGGCTCCGGCCTTGAGCGCTGATCCGAAACGGGCGTGAAACAGGGCGACGTTGGTCAGCCCGAGGGCAATGAAGGCAAGCTTGAGATAAAAGGCCGAATTCACGCCGAGGGCGCGCGCCTCCACTGCCAGGAGGAGGAGCCCGGTCGGGATCTGCAAGGCCAGCCCGGTCGCTGCGAGCGGAATGGCATAGCGACCCACCTGCCACGCATGCTTTCCGCGTTCCGCCAGAACCTTCAGGTCGAACACGGCGATGCCGCCGACGACGAAGGCAGCTCCGAGGACATGCAGCAGGTTCGTAGCCATGTAGAGCCAAGCGGAATGGCGTCCCACATGGCCGAGCCAGGAGTTCTCCAGGGTTGCGAGCAGATCGAGATACATCGCGCGCTTAACGCAATTCGTAGGTCGTTCCGCCGACGATGATGCGCTCGGCCCGCATTTCCGTCGCCACGCGTGTCGAGGGATAGCCTTCGATGCGCACCAATGTGCCGGGCTTGATCATCTCGGGATTCAGGCCCCGCGCATTCATGCGGAACGGAGGGGCGAGGACCGCGTCCCAGCTCTTGCCCTGGTAGGGCACGACCAGCGTCACGTGGGGATTTTCCCAGTCGGCCCGCTCGACATTGCTGGCGATGGTGATGAGTTTCGCCGCGTCGTAGCTCCCCCAGCCGTGATGGGCGAAGGCGACGCCGCCCGTCAGGAGGGCCGCGGAAATGCATAACCCGAACAGAGGATGCTTCATGACGATGGACCCCTGTATCCGTCGAGCTGAACCGGTTTCCAGAGTTGGCCGCAGGGGAGGGCGGCGTCAAGGCGTTCGGGCCTCCGCCGCGGCTCGATCATCGGATCGTGATGGTCGACCGGCGATTCGCGCCCCTGCCGCGCCCCCGCTATGCTGCGCATCGCGAATCACCTTTTGTTCAGTGGCGGCAGCGATGGCTTCGATCTTGAAAGACCTGTGGAACCGGTTTGCCGGCGGAAGCGCTGCGGGCGAGCCTAACGAGCCCGCCGCCGAGGCTGTGGAGTACAAGGGCTTCCGTATCCGGCCAGAGCCCTATTCCGCCAGGGGCGGCTATCAGACCGCTGGAATCATCGAGAAGGACTTCGAGGCCGGAGTGAAGGAGCACCGTTTCGTGCGCGCCGAAACCCATCCCAGCAAGGACGAAGCGTTAGCCTTCTCCGTCACCAAGGCCAAGCAGATCATCGACGAGCAGGGGGATCGCCTCTTCCGCTGACGATCCGCTCATCGGGCGTCGCTCTCTATTCCCTTTCCAGGATTCTGCATCAGGTATCTCCCCTAACGCGACCTCCGCGGGCGCACGCGCATTCATGATCGCGCGCCGGAGGTTGGGCTCCGAACATCGGGCCATGGCCGATCACTCAAGGGAGATAACCGATGGGCAAGACCCCCAAGGCACCGTCCGGAACGTCCGACCGTGTTCTGACGAACAGGCAGGGGCATCCGGTCGCCAACAACCAATCGCAGCGCACAGTGGGCAGTCGCGGTCCGGCCACGCTGGAAAATTACCAGTTCCTGGAAAAGATCACCCATTTCGACCGTGAGCGCATCCCGGAGCGCGTGGTCCATGCCCGCGGCTTCGTCTGCTATGGCGAGCTCGAGGTCACCGGCAAGATCGGCGACGAGCCGGCCTCCACATACACCCGGGCCAAGCTGTTCCAGCAGGCCGGCAAGAAGACTCCTCTCGCCATTCGCTTCTCGACCGTGATCGGCGGTCGCGATTCCTCGGAGGTGGCGCGCGATCCGCGCGGCTTTGCGGTAAAATTCTACACCGAGGACGGCAACTGGGATCTGGTTGGCAACAACCTGGCAGTTTTCTTCATTCGCGATGCCATCAAGTTTCCGGATGTCATCCACTCGCTCAAGCCCGATCCGATCACCTTCCGCCAAGAGGCGAACCGCATCTTCGACTTCATGAGTCAGACGCCCGAATCCATGCACATGCTGACCCACTTGTTCAGCCCGCGCGGCATTCCGGCGAGCTACCGTCATATGGAGGGCTTCGGCGTCAACACCTACAAGATGGTCAATGCCAAGGGCGACACGGTTTTGGTCAAGTATCACTTCCACCCGCGCTGCGGCGTCGCCAGCCTGACGGCGGACGAGGCGGCCAAGGTGCAGGGCCAGGATCTCGGCTCCGCCTCGAAGGATCTCTACGAGGCGATCGAGCGCGGCGAATATCCCCAATGGGACTTGTACGTCCAGATCATGGAGGACCACGATCATCCCGAACTCGACTGGGATCCGCTGGACGACACCAAGGTCTGGCCGGAGAAGGACTTTCCGCTGCGGCATCTCGGCGTCATGACGCTCAACCGCAATGTCGAGGATCATTTCAACGAGAACGAGCAGATCGCCATGGGTACCGGCGTGCTGGTGGACGGTCTCGACTTCTCCGACGACAAGATGCTGGTGGGCCGCACCTTTTCCTATTCGGACACTCAGCGCTATCGCGTCGGCACGAATTATCTGCAGCTGCCGGTGAATCAGGCCAAGAACGCCAGGGTCTCGACCAACCTGAACGGCGGGCAGATGTCCTACCGGCGGGATCTGGCGCCGGGGCAGAACCCGCATGTGAACTTCGAGCCGTCGATCCATAACGGGCTGCATGAAACGCCCCGCGAGGAGCCGAACAATCCGCCCGAGGTCCGCGGGCGGCTCACCCGCAGCGTCATCGAGCGGCGCAACGATTACCTCCATCCCCGGGGCCGCTACAGCACCATGATGGAGTGGGAGCGCGACGACCTCGTCAACAACATGGGCACGCTGCTCGGCCAGTGCGAACGCGACGTGCAGGAGCGCATGGTGTGGCATTTCCTGATGGTGCACGACGATTACGGCACCCGCGTCGGCAAGTCGCTCGGCATCAAGCCCGACGATGTCCGCAGCCTGCCGCCGCTGCCGAAGCAGGTGCTGACCGACGAGGAGCAGCGCCGGCTGAAGAACCTCGGCAAGAACGGCGACAAGCTCGTCCCGGCCGCCTGGGGCCCATGGACGAGCTCCGTGAAGAACTACAAGGCTTCGGCCGAGGAGGTTCTTGGCGGCATGCGCGACGTTCCCGCGAACGGCGCCATGGGTCAGGCTGCCGAATAGGCGTTGCATCCTTCACGGGATGCGATGAATGGGACGGGCCGGGAAATCCTGGCCCGTTTCCGTTCATGAGGCTGCTGTGTGTCCGGGGCCCAGGCTGCCGCGGCTTTCCGCATAGGCTTTCGTGAATTCCGCGCCGAACAGCAGGATGAGGGATGAGTAGTAGATCCAGAGCAGGATGGTGATGATGGAGGCGGCCGCGCCGTAGCTCGACGCGACATTGCTCTTGCCGAGATAGTACCCGATCAGGAACTTGCCGAATGTGAACAGGAGAGCTGTCACCAGGGCTCCCATAAAGACGTCGTTCCAGGTGATGTCGACGGCCGGCAGGATCTTGAAGATCATCGCGAACAGAACCGCGGCCACGGCGAAGGACACGAGGTTGTTGAGGAAGCGCAGGATGATCGTTGCGCCGGAAAAATTCGCCTCGAGATAATGCCCCACAGCCGTCAGCCCCGTGTCGATGACGAGCGAGACCAGCAGCAGAAAACCGATCCCGAGCACCAGCGCGAAGCTGACGAGCCGCGTGCGGACGAAGGACATCACGCCGTAGCTTGCCGGCGGTTTCGCTTTCCAGATGATGTTCAGGTTGTCCTGCAGCTCCACCACGGCGCCGGTGACGAGCAGGAGAAAGGTCACGATTCCGATCGTGGTGCCGACGATCCCGGATCCGACATTGCTGGCGCTGGCGATCATGGTTTCGAGCGCGGTTGCCTCATTGGTGCCGATGAGGCCGCCGAGCTCGCCGACGATGGCACCCTGCGCCGCCTCGCGCCCGAAGGCCAGCCCTGCCACGGCGATGGCCGCCAGCAGCATAGGCGCGAGCGAAAATACCGCGAAGAAGGCGATGGAGGCACCCAGACTCATGGCACGGTCGTTCCACCAGCCTGCCAGTGCCACCTTCAGGAGCCGCCCGGTGTCGGAGAACATGCAAGAACCGATCCTGCCGGACCGATCGGTCCGGCGCTGCCAATGCTGCCTTGGCCGTTAACCGGAAGCGCTTCTCTCGGTTCCTGGCGGCTGCGTGTGCTCCCGATTTCCTGGTTTGGCAGGTAAGCACCTCGAGTGCCAAGGCGCTTCACAGCTGCCGTAACGGAACCCCCATGCTGCCCGGAAGCGGGAGGCATGGAGCGGTGCAGGAGGTTAGAGCCCGCGTCAGGCGGCGGCGTCCTGCTTCAGCGAGGCCATGTCGATGACGAAGCGGTACTTCACGTCGCTCTTGAGCATGCGCTCATAGGCTTCGTTGATCTTCTGGATCGGAATGATCTCGATCTCGGAAACGATCCCGTGCTGGGCGCAGAAATCGAGCATCTCCTGGGTTTCCGGGATGCCTCCGATCAAGGAGCCGGCAAGCTGGCGCCGCTTCATAATCAGGTTGAACACCGTGGTGGCCGGATGCGGCTCGGCGGGCGCGCCGACAAGCACCATGGCGCCGTCGCGGGCCAGGAGCACGAGATAGGCGTCGAGATCGTGCGGAGCGGCGACGGTGTCGAGGATGAAGTCGAAGCTGTTCACATGCGCCTTCATGGCGTCCGGGTCCCGCGAGACCACCACTTCGTGCGCGCCGAGCGCCAGCGCATCCTCCCGCTTGTTCGGCGAGGTGGTGAACAGCACCACATGCGCCCCCATGGCACTTGCCAGCTTGACCGCCATGTGGCCCAGGCCACCGAGCCCGACGACCCCGACCTTCTGCCCCTCCTTCACCCGCCAGCGGCGCAGGGGCGAGTAAGTGGTGATGCCGGCGCACAGGAGAGGTGCCGCCGCTGCGGGATCGAGCCCGTCCGGCAGCTTCAGGACGAAGCTCTCATCCACAACGATGGTGTTGGAATAGCCGCCATAGGTGTTCGCGCCGGTGCCCTGCTCCGGGCCGTTATAGGTGCCCGTGAAGCCGACCTCGCAGTATTGCTCCAGACCTTCCCGGCAGCTGCGGCAGGTGCGGCAGGAATCCACCATGCAGCCGACCCCGACGAGGTCGTCGGCTTTGTACCTTTGAACGCCTGAGCCGACGCGGGTGACGCGACCGACGATTTCGTGGCCGGGCAGGGAGGGATAGAGCGTCCCGCCCCATTCGCCGCGCACCGTGTGCAGGTCGGAATGGCACACACCGCAGTAGAGGATCTCGATCTGGACGTCGCGCTCGCCCGGATTCCGGCGCTCGAAGCTGAAAGGAGAAAGCGGAGTGGTCGCGTCTTGGGCAGCGTAGCCGAAAGCTTTGATCACGGGAATATTCTCCGAATTGTCGGCCGGCGGATGATGCAGTCACACGCCGCGGCGCGGCGGGTCTGTAGAGGTAAGCCGAACCACACGCCGCGGCGCGGCGGGTCTGTAGAGGTAAGCCGAACGCAACAAACGATAGGCTCGGTCGACCCATCGTCAACCGATGGCGAAGGGTTTGTTTGCAGGATCGCCGATCCGATTCAGCATCGGTTAAGGGCCCACGCGTTTCAATGCTTGGTAACGCGCCCGTGATGGAAGGCGTTCAAGTCGCTCGGATCGGTCGCGAAACCTTGCGAAGGCTGATGAAAAATGCGTCACAAGTTCGTGCAGGCGGCAATGCGGCACAGTGGATTTCCGGGATTGCCGGAAACTTTAACTTGCTGTCCTGCCCGCAATCCGCGAGTCTAGGTGTCGAGGGCGGGCAAATTTTCCAGTCGCGAGGCTCCCGATGCGAGCCCGACTGACGATTCTCCGCCGTGACGAAAGGAGTACGCCGCATCATTTGACCGCATAGCGGCATCGTATGGTCTGGGCAACCTTAGCGGTGCTACAATAGTTGTCTCTGAGAGGGATTGGATTTCGGTGGCGCCATGCTTCATTCCGACGACCTGTTCTCGAGTTTCTTGAAGACCTATGAAACCCGCCGCGAGGCGGAGATGTCCCTGGCGGATTACCTGGAAGGGTGCCGCAACGATCCCATGATGTACGCGAGCGCTCCAGAGCGCATCCTGGCGGCGATAGGCGAGCCGCAGCTTGTCGATACCTCGAAGGACGCAAGGTTCGGCCGCATCTTCATGAACCGGACGATCCGGGTCTACCCGGCCTTTTCCGAATTCTACGGCATGGAAGAGACGATCGAGATGATCGTGAGCTTCTTCCGCCACGCCGCGCAGGGCTTGGAAGAGCGCAAGCAGATCCTGTATCTGCTCGGGCCCGTGGGCGGCGGCAAATCCTCCCTGGCCGAGCGGCTGAAGCTGCTGATGGAGGTCAATCCCATCTACGTCCTGAAGGCGGGCGACGAGATCAGCCCGGTCTTCGAGAGTCCGCTCGGATTGTTCGATTCCGAGCAGATGGGAGACATGCTCGAGGAGCGCTACGGCATTCCCCGGCGCCGGCTGACGAACCTCCTGAGCCCATGGGCGATTAAGCGCCTCGACGAGTTCAGGGGCGACATCTCGAAGTTCCGGGTGGTCAAGATCAATCCGTCACGGCTCCGTCAGATCGGTGTCGCCAAGACGGAACCGGGCGACGAGAACAACCAGGATATCTCGTCCCTCGTCGGCAAGGTCGATATCCGCAAGCTGGAGACCCTGTCCCAGGCCGATCCCGACGCCTACAGCTATTCCGGCGGCCTCAACCGCGCCAATCAGGGCATTCTCGAATTCGTCGAGATGTTCAAGGCGCCGATCAAGATGCTGCATCCCCTGCTGACCGCGACGCAGGAGGGCAATTATGTCGGGACGGAGAATATCGGCTCCATTCCATTTAGCGGCATTATCCTGGCCCATTCCAACGAGGCGGAATGGCAGACCTTCCGGGCGAACAAGAACAACGAGGCCTTCATCGATCGCATTTATGTGATCAAGGTGCCGTACTGTCTGCGCGTCACGGAGGAGCAGAAGATCTACGAGAAACTGATCCGCAGCTCTGAATTGGCAGGTGCGCCCTGCGCTCCGGCCACGCTGGAAATGCTCGCCCGGTTCTCGGTTCTCTCGCGGCTGCGGGCGCACGAGAATTCGAACTTCTATTCCAAGATGCGCGTCTATGACGGCGAGAGCCTGCGCGAGGTCGATCCCCGTGCGCGCAGTCTGCAGGAATACAAGGATTCCGCCGGCGTCGACGAGGGCATGGACGGAATCTCGACCCGCTTCGCCTTCAAGGTCCTGTCTGCGACATTCAACCACGACACCATCGAGGTGGCGGCCGATCCGGTCCATCTCATGTACGTGCTGGAGCAGTCCTTAAGGCGCGAGCAGCTGCCGCAGGACGTGGAGCGGCGCTATCTCGAGTTTATCAAGGCGGAGCTTGCGCCCCGCTATGCGGACTTCATCGGCCACGAGATCCAGAAGGCCTATCTCGAATCCTACCACGATTACGGCCAGAACCTCTTCGACCGCTACGTGGCCTATGCCGATGCCTGGATCGAGGATCAGGACTTCAAGGATCCGGATACCGGCCAGCTTCTCAACCGGGAGCTTCTGAACCAGGAGCTGACCAAGATCGAGAAGCCGGCTGGCATCGCCAACCCGAAGGATTTCCGCAACGAGGTGGTCAAGTTCTCGCTTCGCGCACGGGCCGGCAACCATGGCCGCAACCCGTCCTGGACGAGCTATGAGAAGATCCGCGACGTGATTGAGCGCCGGATGTTCTCGCAGGTGGAAGAGCTCCTGCCTGTGATCAGCTTCGGCTCCAAGAAGGACAGCGACTCGGAGAAGAAGCACGGCGAGTTCGTGCGGCGGATGATGGAGCGTGGCTACACCGAGCGCCAGGTGCGGCGTCTCGTCGAGTGGTACATGCGCGTGAAGCAGGCGGGCTGACAGAAGACGGAGGCAGATCAGGCGTTCCTATGTACATTATCGACCGGCGCCTTAACCCAGGGGGCAAGAGTCTGGCCAATCGCCAACGCTTTCTGCGCCGGGCGAAAGCGCAGATTCAGCG
Source organism: Microvirga ossetica (assembly GCF_002741015.1). Taxonomy (NCBI): domain Bacteria; kingdom Pseudomonadati; phylum Pseudomonadota; class Alphaproteobacteria; order Hyphomicrobiales; family Methylobacteriaceae; genus Microvirga; species Microvirga ossetica. The sequence continues at coordinate 3,255,468 of NZ_CP016616.1, forward strand.
GGCCGTACGCCAGACCGCGGGTGATCGGGACATCACCGATCTCGAAAGGGGAGGAGAGGTCTCGATCCCGGCCGACGGTGTCCGTGAACCCGGCTTCCGACGGTCCGGCGAAGGCGGCGTGCACGACCACATCCTGCCCGGCAACAAGCGTTTCGTGGAAGGCGACACCGTCGACAGGCCGCCCGGCGGAGGCGGTAGCGCAGCCGGTGGCGACAACGGGGAGGGCGAGGACGATTTCCGCTTCGTGCTGACCCGCGACGAGTTTCTCGATCTCTTTCTCGACGACCTGGAGCTTCCCGACCTCGCCAAGCGGCGCGTCGCGACGGTGGAGACGCAAGGTTTGCGACGGGCGGGCTACACGGTCACCGGCTCGCCGGTCAATCTCGCCCTGCTCCGCTCCATGAGAAATGCGCTCTCCAGACGCATCGCCATGCGGCGGCCGAAGACGGAGGATCTGATCCGTCTTCGGGAAGAGATCGCGCATCTCGAAGAGCAGGAAGGGCCGTCCGACCGCCTGACCGCGCTGCAGCTGGAACTGGAACAGCTGCAGCAACGCACCAAGCGCTTCCCTTACATCGATCCCATCGACCTGCGCTACCGCCGCTTCGAGCCTGTCTCGCGGCCGGTCGCACAGGCGGTCATGTTCTGCCTGATGGATGTTTCAGGCTCCATGACCGAGCACATGAAGGACCTCGCCAAGCGCTTCTACATGCTGCTCTACATCTTCCTGACGCGGCGCTACAAGCACGTGGAGATCGTCTTCATCCGCCACACCCACGAGGCCAAGGAAGTGGACGAAGAGACCTTCTTCAACAGCCCCGAGACCGGCGGAACAGTCGTGTCGTCGGCGCTGCGCGAGATGCAGCGGATCGTGGAGGAGCGCTATTCGCCGGATGCGTGGAACATCTATGCGGCCCAGGCCTCCGACGGCGACAATTCCCCGAACGACGGCACCACCAGCGCCGCGCTCCTGCGCGACGAGATTTTGCCGGTATGCCAATACTACGCCTATCTCGAGGTCGGCAGCGACAGCGACCGGATGCAGACGGGCTTCATCAATCACAAGACGTCGCTCTGGCAGACCTATGAATCGCTGCAGGAGCAGGGCGCCAACCTCGCCATGCGCAAGGTGAATCACCGCCGCGAGATCTACCCCGTCTTCCGCGAGCTCTTCCGCCGGCGCGACGCGGAGGCAGGAGCGAGAGTACCATGAGCGTGATCGAGCACGAGGGCCTGCTCTACCAGGGAGCCGATTGGGATTTCGGCACGATCCAGCGCATCCATGATGCAGTCGAGGCGATCGGCGTGGGCGAGCTCGGGCTCGATGTCTATCCCAACCAGATCGAGGTGATCACCGCCGAGCAGATGCTCGATGCCTATGCCTCCATCGGCATGCCCCTGTTCTACAAGCACTGGTCCTTCGGCAAGCGCTTCGCGCTTCACGAGTCGAGCTATCGGCAGGGCCTCATGGGCTTGGCCTACGAGATCGTCATCAACTCGAATCCATGCATCTCCTACATCATGGAGGAGAACTCGGCGACGATGCAGACGCTCGTGATCGCCCATGCGGCTTTCGGGCATAATCACTTCTTCAAGAACAACTACCTGTTCAAGGAATGGACGGACGCGGACGGGATCCTGGATTATCTCGAATTCGCGAAGGGCTACATCACGCGCTGCGAGGAGCGCTACGGTCACGCGGCCGTCGAGCGCGTGCTCGATGCGGCGCATGCCCTGATGTCCCACGGCGTCCACCGTTATCCGCGCAAGAAGCGGCCCGACCTGCGCTCGGAGGAGCGGCGGGAGCAGGAGCGCCATCGCCACCAGGAGCAGACCTTCAACGACCTGTGGCGCACAGTGCCGACCAAGGGAGCCGCGGCCAAGCCGCAGCTGAGCGAGGAGCGCCGCCGGGCCCTACTCGAACTGCCGCAGGAGAACATCCTCTATTTCCTCGAGAAGTCGGCGCCGCGCCTGCAGCCCTGGCAGCGCGAGATCCTGCGCATCGTGCGCCAGATTGCGCAATACTTCTATCCGCAGCGCCAGACCAAGGTGATGAACGAAGGCTGCGCCACCTATTGCCATTACCGCATCATGACCAGGCTGCACGACCGTGGTCAGATCAGCGACGGCGCCTTCCTCGAATTCCTGCAATCGCACACCAACGTGACACGGCAGCCGGAATTCGACGATCCGCATTACAGCGGCATCAATCCTTACGCACTCGGTTTCGGCATGATGCAGGACATCGAGCGCATCTGCACCCAGCCGACGGCGGAGGACCGCGGCTGGTTCCCCGACATCGCCGGCAGCGGCGACACCATGGCGGTTTTGCGCGACGTTTGGGCGAATTACCGCGACGAAAGCTTCATCTCGCAGTTCTTGAGTCCGCACCTGATCCGGCAATGGCGCATGTTCCACCTCGTCGACGATCCGGACCAGCCGGAACTCCTGATCGAGGCCATTCATGACGAGCGCGGCTATCGCCGCCTGCGGCGCTCCCTGTCGCGGCATTACGATGTCGGCTGGAGCGACCCGGACATCCAGGTGATCGATGTGGATCTCGCCGGGGACAGGCGACTGATCCTTCACCATCACGTGCTCAACAGGACGCTGCTGCACAAGGACGATGCGCAGCGGGTACTTCAGATGGTGGCCAATCTCTGGGGCTATGCGGTCGTGCTCAAGGAGGTGGAGCCGGCGACCGGCGCGATCTTCCAGGAACACGTGGCCCACCCGCATGAAACTCTCTTCTGACGGGCAACTTTGACGCAAAAAAGCCCGGGACTCGGGCGATGATAGGCTCCCCTGGGCTCGGCCCTGGATTTCAGGGTCGGCTCCCTTGCAGGAGAATACCTATGGAACACAAGCCTGTAGAGAAGCTGCGTAGCGTCGCTGAAGTGCATGAGTTCACGCAAGGTTTCCTGTCACGGCGCGAGCGCCTCGAGCGTTGGGCCGAAGTGTTGGAGCGCCAGCCGAAACGGCGCCTGAGGTCCCTGGGCGAGATCGAGTTCGTTCCCAAGAACAAGCGCCCGGAATTGCGGTCCGACGAATCCCCCATCACCGTCGCCTTCGAGGACCCCGTCCTGCGCGCAGCCGGCCTGAAAGGCGATACGCTCGGGGATGCCATGGAGTTCTTCGAATTGTCCGAGGGAGCCTCCCACCGGCTCCTGTGCTCCTGCATGAACGGGTGGAGCATGGAGGCGGGATCGACGGCGCGGAAGGTGCATCGCATCGCCAATCCCGATCATCGCCTCATGCTGTTCACGGCCGCCGGCCTCCTGACGGCCGTGCCGGCTGCGCTCTATCTGTTGAGTTGAAAGAATGGTCCGGCATCGAGCCCTCGTTTCGAGAGGGCTCGATCGCCGCAAAACGAGCGAGGGAGAGCCGCATGACGGACACGCCGACCCGCCGGATCGGCCTGCCCTGGTACCGCCGAGAGGATTATCCCCGCATCCGCGACATGATGAGCGACCGGCACAATCTCGCCCCCACCTACGATGCCTGGCTGGCAGCCGCCGAAAACAATGAAAGCGTCGGCCGGGCGGCCGGTCTTCAGATCGCCCGCATCCCGATCGAACCCGACGCCTTCGCCCGCTGGTGCGCCGAGAAAGGCGTCGAGCCGGGCAGCGCCGCGCGCATGGAGTACGTCTCCGAAAAGAGCGCCGAGAGAGACGCCTGATCCGCCGGGGAACACTCAGCTCTTGGCGACGCCGATCGTATCGGCCATCCGCGCGCCGCGAGTCCCCATCGGCTGGTGAGAGCCCTCGGTGGTGTCCTTGGCCGTCTGGTGCTCCATCTCGGCGTTGATCTCCGCACCCAGCAGCACGATGATGGTCGACAGCCAGATCCAGGTCATGAAGCCGATCACGGCGCCGAGCGAGCCATAGGTTTCGTTGTAGCTGCCGAAATTGGCCACATACCAAGAGAACAGCATCGAGACGACAATCCACAGAACCGCAGCCACGATGCCGCCGGGCGTGACCCAGCGCCATTCGGCCTTGTCGCGGCTCGGGCCGAAGCGATAGAGGACGGAGAGTCCCAGCACGATGCCGACCAGGAGAAGCGGCCATCGGGCGATGGCGAGGATCCATTCCGTCTGCGTGCCGAGCCCGATGAAGTTGAAGACGATCGGAAGAACGACGATCGCGAAGAGCGCGGACAGAATGAAGAAAATGGCTCCGAGGGTGAAGGTGAGGGACAGCAGGTTCAGCGCGATGAAGCTCCTCTTCTCCTCCTCGTCATAGACGATGTTGAGGGCATCGAAGATAGCCTTCATGCCGGCATTGGCGCTCCACAGCGACAGCCCCAGGCCGAAGACAAAGCCGAAGCCGAGAGTGCCGCTGCCCTGGGAGGCGATGCGGACCACCTGCTCGCGGATGATGTCGACGCCGCCGCCGGGCAAGACGCCGGACAGGGCGCTAAGATGGTTCTGGATCGTTGAGGGATCGGAAAAGAGCCCATAGATGGACACTAGGGCGGCAATCGCTGGAAACACGGCAAGCAGCGCATAATAGGTCACGCCCGCCGCAACCGACATGATGCGGTCCTTCTGAAATTCCTCGTAGGTGCGCCAGAGGATGTCCTTCCATCCGCGGGCGGGAATCTCGGTCGGCGTATCGGCCTCGCGACCACGGCCCTTCTCATGGGCAGCATGCGGCGGAGCGTGCTGCTTTTCCCCAAAGCCCCTGTCCTCGTCGCCCTGTCCGCCCGCGGCCGAGGGAGGGCGTGGCGACGGGTGTCCGTCGGCAACCGGCGGCCGACGACGCTCGCCTCCGGCGACCAGCCTGACGAGGGCCCATCCGAGCACCACGGCCCATAGGGTCGTGACTGCCGACGAGGAGGCTTGCCTCGTTCCAGGTTGCTGAACAGCCGGATTATTCGCCATGATCGGACCACCTCACTCGTCGGGCGCCGGTCAGGACAGGCCGGCCCAACCGTAAACCGCAGGAATAAGCTAGGGGTTCCACGCACTTGGCCACGCGCTTGGCCAAGCACTTGGAAGCCCGACGATCCCTGCGATGTGGATGGGTCGAGTCCGAGGCCGCCTCGATCGCCGGCTTTAACCCGGATGCAAGACTCTCTGGATCAGTGTCTGTCGCAGTCCATGAGGAGGATCTGAGATGGATGAATGGTCAGGCCGCAAGTGGGAGCCCGTAACCGAGGAGCGCCTGCTCCGGGCGATCGACGTGCTCGTCGATCTTGCGAAGGAGCACGGACCGAATTTCGATCCGGTTCTTGAGTCGGTCCGCCAAGAGCTACATGCCTTCCGTCGGCAGCGGCTTTCCGCAGATCAGGCCCCCCGAACCCTTGATGCTCCGCTGCGCAAAGCCAGCTGAGGCGACGCCATGCCGGAGCCGCTCGCAAGGGCAGGCTCCGGCACTCCTTCGATGGCTGCTCCGGTTCAGGCAGCCTGCAATTGCTCTTCCCGCACAAGGCGGTCCGGTCCCTCCTGGGTTCCGCGGACATGATACTGGAAGCCGCTTCCGTCCGCCGGCAGGAGCCGGGTGATCTCCCAGGTGTCGTCGATCTTGGTGACGTCGGTGGCAGCCACCATGTTGAGGAAGGCCTCAACCGTGTTCGTGCTCGCAAGCTTGACCAGACGGACCCGGTCGCCGACCTTGAATTTGTGCGACGTCATGGCTTTGCTCCCGCTCGAAAACCACCTGAGCAGTAGGAACTAACATAGGTTACCTTCGTTCCCTGCCACATGAACGAGTATTCAGAAAACAGTCCTGTCGTCCTGCTGGTCGAAGATGAGCCGCTCGTTCGGATGGCTGCAGCCGACGATTTGCAGGATGCCGGTTTTCACGTGCTCGAGGCCGCCAATGCGGATATCGCCCTGGCCGTTCTGGAATCCTGCTCCCAAGACGTGCAGGTGCTTTTCACCGATATCGACATGCCGGGCTCCATGAATGGCCTGGATCTCGCCGAGAGCGTCCACCGGCGCTGGCCGCATATCTCGCTTCTGGTGTCGTCGGCCTATCACAAGCCCTGTCCCCAGCAGATTCCGGATGATGGCCGCTTCGTATCGAAGCCCTATTGCAGCGAGGATGTGGTTCAGCACATCCGCCAACTCGTGGATGTGCCGGTGAAATAAAAGGCGTCACATCCCGAGGTATCAGAACCCCTTGCTGTCGACCGTAATCGCTATCGTGAATGCACGGCTTTGGCCGGGCGGAATGACTACGATTCCCGGTTTATCTGCAAATTCGCCCTCGAAACCCTCTGGATCGGCATAGCCCTGCCACGGTTCGATGCAGATGAAGCCGGCGCCGGGCTTGGTCCATATCCCTAGATGCGGCATGCCTGGGAAATCGACACGGATCGTGCCGCTGTCCGGTGCTCCATACTCGACCGAGCGGCTCTTCAGATCGTCGAAGACGATGGCGTCCTTTTCGAAGAGGCTGTCCTGCAGCGGAAGGGAATGGCCCTGAACCGGGGTGGGATAGACCTCCCGCGCGATCAAGCCGTCCACCGGCCGGCGAATGGGGGCCGTTTCTTCGTGTTCGAAACGGAGCGCATGGGTTTCACGAGGCGCCCCATAGGGCAAAGGCCAGCGAAAGGCCGGGTGAAAGCCGAACGAAACGGGCATCGGCGCAGAGCCGGGATTGATCGCGGCAGCTTCGATGGTCAGCGTATTGCCCTCGATGGCATAAGTGACGTCGAGCTGGAATGGGAAGGGGTAGCGTTCGAGCGTGGTCTCGTCGGAGCGGAGGCTGAAGCGGCAGCGGGACGGGTTGGCCTCGGCGATGTCGAAGGGTGAGGTGCGCGCAAGGCCATGGCGCGGAAGCTCATATTCGGCGTCGCCCACACGGATCCGATCGTTTCTAACACGGCCGACGATGGGAAAGAGCAGAGGGGAGCGTCCGGTCCAGAAGGCGGGATCGCCGTCCCACAACAGATCGCGTCCTTGCTCGTCCTGAAGCCGGATGAGTTCGGCTCCCGTCTCTGACACCTCGGCGCTCAGTTGGGGACTTGCAATGCGTACGCTCATTCGGCGGGGCTCCTTGTCCGAGATCACACTCTAGCATGGCGCATCGGATCGGGGAGATGAAGGCCCGAATGCCGGTCAGCCGATGAGCAGCTTGGCATTCCTCTCCGGACGGGGCTTTACCAGCATGGAATTCCAGCGGCTGAGAAGCTCCGGCACCTGAGCGGCCGCCATCGGCTTGGCATAGAGATAACCCTGGGCATGATCGCAGCCCAGTTCCCGCAGGCGACGCGCCTGCCCGTGCGTCTCGACCCCTTCCGCCGTGATCGCGAGCTGAAGGCTTCTTCCCAGGCTGATGACGGCAGCGATGATCGCCTCGTCGTCGGAATCTTGCTCGAGATCCCGCACGAAGCTGCGGTCGATCTTGATGTGGTCGACGGGGAATTGCTTCAGATGGGTCAGCGAGGCGTAGCCGGTGCCGAAATCATCGAGGGCGATCTGGATGCCGTGCTGCCGGAACTGTGCCAGCGCGCGGGATACGCTGTCGGAATTGCGCCCGAGAAGCACGGTCTCGGTGACCTCCACTTCGAAGAAGGTCGGTGGCACCTTGAGCCAGTCGAGCGTCCGCAGCATGTTGTCGACCACGCCCGACTGGGCGAATTCCGCCGGAGACAGATTCAACGCGATCCGGCCGAAGGGTAGATCCTGATCGAGCCATTCGCGCACATCGGCGGCGATCTTCGAGGTCAGCAGCTTGCCCATGGACGCTGCAATCTCGTGATCCTCGAAGACGGCACCGAAGAAGGCGGGCGTCAGGATGCCCTCGCTGGGATGCCGCCAGCGCGCGAGCGCCTCGAGACCGACGATCTCTCCCGTCGCGAGGTTCACCTTCGGCTGATAGAACGGAACGATCTCGTCGTTGGCGATCGCCTCGCGCATTCCCCTGCCGAGGGACACACGCTGCTCGATTACCCTTCGCATCTCGGATGAGTAGGTGACGACCCGGTTGCGGCCCTGCGACTTGGCCTGGTACATCGCGATATCCGCGTCCTTGACCAGTTCGGTCGGCGTCCCGTCGTGATCGGGATAGGCGGCGATGCCGATGCTTACCCTGCTGACGAGAGTGCGCTTCTGATACGCGAACGGCTGACGCAGCATCTCTCCGATCAGCGAGCCAAGCCTGTTGGCATTTTCGAGCTTGAGCGGTTCCACGACGAGAACCGCGAACTCGTCGCCACCGATGCGCGCCACCGTATCGCATTTGCGGACCATGGCAGACAGGCGGCGAGCGGTTTCCTGCAGCAGGGCATCGCCCGCATCGTGACCGAGCGTGTCGTTGATGTCCTTGAAGTCGTCGAGGTCGATCAGGAGCAGGCTCACGCTCGTGCCGGCCTGTTCGGCCTGGGCGAGGGCCGCTTCAAGACGGTGCTGGAAGAGGTTGCGGTTCGGAAGACCGGTGAGGGCATCGTGATTGGCGGAGCGCCAGATCTCCTCTTCGGCTTCCTTGTGTTCGCTGATGTCGAACGTCACGCCGACGATGCGGTCGGGCGCGGCCTGCTCTCCGCGTGCCCGCAGCCAGCGCACCTCGCCGCCCGGCATCACATAGCGGCATTCGATGGAATCCGAACCGCTCGTCTGGATCCGCTTCAGAAATCCCTCGACCTTCTGATGATCCTCCGGATGGATGCCCGTCATGAAGGTTCTGTCCGGGCCGGGATGGATCCCCAGAAGAGCAAGCGAGTTCTTCGAGCGCGTCGTGGCGGCCGTTTGCGGATTGAACTCCCACGCGATCATGTGAGCGGCCTTCAAGGCCAGCTGCAGCCGCTCCTCGCTGTCGCTCAGCGCCTGTTCCGATTGCTTGCGCTCATGGATGTCCATGGCGATGCCGAACCATTGCTCGACATTGCCCTGTTCGTTCTTGAGAGGCTGTCCGCGAACGATGAACCATCGGTACATGCCGTCTAAGGCCCGGCGGAGCGGCATCTCGATTTCGAAGGAGAGGCCCTTCTCAAGGGCTTCCTTCCATTGGCCCATGCTCCGCTCACAATGCGAAGGCTGGACGATGGAAGTCCACTCTTCTGGCGGCGAGGTGTCGGAGCGCAGGCCCGTATACTCGTACCAGACGTCGTTGCAGTAGGTGAACTCGCCATCCAGATCGGTGAACCAGACCACCTGCGGTGAGGTGAAGGAAAGCGGCATCACGTCGACGAGCGTGCGCAGGCGCTGCTCGTTTCTGCGCAGGCTCTGCTCGGTGTGGCGAAACTCCGTGATGTCGCGGGAAATGCATAGGAAACCCTGCGGCGTGCTATTTCTGCCCATGATGGGAGTGACGACTACGTCCCACCATTTCTGCGTTCCCGTCGATGTCGCGCACGGCCCCTGGAAGCGACCCGTGCCCCCGGCCCTGGCGGCGTCGATTGCCTTGTCCGCATCCTCTCCGGCAAGGCTGCTCCAGAGGTCGGACCAGCTGCGTCCCTCGACCGTGCTGAAGTCCGGGACTTCCATGGCGCGCATGCCGCCCTGGCTCATGAAGCGAAGCCGGCCCTGCAGGTCGAAGACCTTGATGCAATCCTCGGAGCTTGCAAGCAGCCGGCGCGAGAACTCCTCGCTCTCCGCCACGGCCCTGCTCGCGAGCTTCAGCTCGAGCTGACACATGACGGCACGCGCCAGGGCGCTTAGCGCCTCAGCCTGCTGCGGCTTCAATCCCTCGGGGCGAGCGTCGCGATCGAGCACGCAGAGCATGCCGAGAGGCAGGCCATCTGAAGTGGTCAGCGGTGCTCCGGCATAAAAGGACGGCATGGGAGTGCCGTCGAGGGCGGGGAGATCCTTGAAGCGCGGATCGTGTGTGAGATCAGAGACGATGGACAATCCCGGCTGCAGCATCGCCTGGCTGCAAACCGATGCCTCCCGAGGAACCTCCGTGACGTCCAGTCCGATCTTCGCCTTGAGCCATTGCCGCCGCTCATCGATGAAGGAAATGTAGGCGATCGGAGCGTTGCAGATCTGGGCTGCTATCCTCGCGATGCTGTCGAACTCGACGTCCGGCTCCGTATCGAGAATGTCGAACTTCTGGAGCGCAGCAAGGCGGTCGACCTCCTTCCATTCAGGCAGATAGCTGGAACCTTGACGTTCGATCATACGGAAAATGCCTGCTCGGAAGCATGTGAGCTCTTCGAAAGATGCCGGAGTTCAACCGACTTCAACGGAACGGCATCATGCCTCGAGAAAAACTCGATCCGTTGCATTCATGATCCGGGCTCAAGACCGGTAAAATGGCAGAGCATCATGCCGGCCTTCAAGAAGGCGTGCCATAGTGCTGATGACGTATTGTCCGCAATGACATGAACGATAGTCAGCTTCAGGAAATACTGGTGGCGCAGATTGAGGTCAAGAATCGGCGGACCCTCACGATCACTTAGAGTTAATGGAATGCGGCGACCCGCTCGCGAGGCGACGTGATCGGATTCGCATTTGTCGCACCCGATTCCAGCCTGACGACCTCGCGGCCAGCCGCAATCTTCTCCCGAGGATGTAAGTGTTCCTACGTATGCCGTGATTGCGGAAACTACGTAGTGATGATGTTGCCGATAGCGGCCTTGCGCGAATGCTCCCTTCGGCTTGGGTAGGGTAGCCCGAAAAAATATGTGTCCCATCAACCTGTTGGCGCGTTTCGCGAGGGGATCTGGCGCTTCGACGGCAACATCTTACCGGCCGATTAAGCTTGATTAAGAGCCATTAACCATAAGCGGTCGGAGGGTCCCATTCTTTACGTATTGTCCGAGGACTCGGCAAAATATACCTTCCAAGTCAGCCGCAAAGAGCGACGCTGTTGAGTATAAAAACTGCAAGCGGCCAGAAAAAATAGATTAGACGCACTTAATTACTAAGGCGGGGCAGACAAAAATGTATATCGTCGTCGATGACCGGCAGATGGTTACGTCCGGATATGTTGCGAGCTTCAAGCGTGAAGGCATATCCTCCCTTGGCTTATACGCAACCGAATTCAGCGATTGGCTGGAAACGGCCTCGGATTCCGATCTCGAAGCCATCCAGGGATTCGTCCTCGGCACCTTCGACGAGCGGGTCCAGTCGGCTGAAAGCATCCGGCGTTACTCCAAGGCGCCCATCATCGCTCTGAGCGACATCCGTTCCCTCGAGGAGACCCTCGAACTCTTCACGGCGAAGTTCGACGACGTCGTCCGCAAGCCGGTCCACGTGCGGGAAATCCTTGCCCGCTCCGAGGCCGTCTGGCGGCGCGTGAATGCCAATGCCGGCAAGAAGACGCAGAACGAAGGCGACAAGCTCAAGGTGTTCTTCGACGGGCGCGACCCCGAGATCGACGGCCTTCCGCTGGCTCTTCCGCGCCGTGAGCGGCACATCCTCGAATATCTCGTCCGCAAGCGGGGTCATCGGCTCACCAAGAAGCAGATCTTCGACGCGGTCTATGGAATCTACAGCGACGACGTCGAAGACAGCGTGGTCGAGGGCCATATCAGCAAGCTGCGCAAGAAGCTGCGCCAGCGCTTAGGCTACGACCCGATCGATGCCAAGAGGTATATCGGCTATTCCTACGTCGGCGCAGCATCCTAGCATTTGAACGATGGAAGCGACTGCCCGGCGAACGCGTCCGGGCAGTCGTTTTCGTATGAAACGCAATCAATCAGGTTCATTCGATGTCTTTCACGATTTCCCGCCGCCTTGCCGTCCTCGTCGCGACAGCCATTCTGCTATGTGTCGCCGCGATCGTCGTGGAGCTTTATGCCGTCCGCGATTCCATCGTCCGTGAACGGCGCGTTGCCATTGCAGGCCAGGTCGAGGCCGCGCTGTCGGTGGTCAAGAGCATCGCGACGGAGGCCGATGCGGGCCGTGTGTCCAAGGAGGACGGCAGTCCCGCGCCAAGGCGGCGATGCGGGCGATCCGGTTCGGCAACAACGATTACTTCTATGTCTACGACTACGACGGCGTGAACCTTGCCCACGGCGTGAACCCGAAGCTGGAAGGTCAGAACCTGATGGACCAGCGGGATGCCAACGGCGTGCGCTACATGTTCGAGGTCGTGCAGGCGGCAAAGCAGGGCGGCGGCTATGTCAACTTCCTCTTCCCACGCCCCGGACAGCCCGAGCCGTCTCCGAAGCTGGCCTACTCGGTTGCGTTCGCGCCCTGGCAATGGGTGATCGGCACCGGCGTCTACACCGACGACATCGATGCGATCTTCAAGGACCGTGTGCTCGAGGCCGGCGCCTGGGTGGCGGGCCTGCTGGCCGTGATGATTGCCTGCGCCTGGTTCCTCGCCCGAGGCCTCGTCAAGCCGGTCCAGGCCCTGACTGCGACCATGGATTCGCTCGCCGCCGGCGAGACCGAGATCGACATTCCCTCCGTGAACCGGTCCGATGAGATTGGGGCGATGGCCCGCTCCGTTCGGACCTTCAAGGATGCCATCATCGCCAAGAGGCTCGCAGATGAAGCCGCCATGCTTGAGCTGGAAGCGAAGACGCGCCGGGCGCAGATTCTCGACGAGATGACCAGAAAATTCGAGGTGAATGTCAGCTCCATGACCCATGCCCTCGCCAATGCGGCGTCCGACATGGAGACGACGGCGCAGTCCATGACCTCCGTTGCCGATCAGACCAATGACCAATCGGTCAATGTCGCCTCGGCCGCGCAGCAGACCACCGCCAATGTCCAGACCGTCGCCGCGGCGACGGAAGAGCTCTCGATCTCGATCCGCGAAATCGCCAGCCAGGTGGCCGAGTCGTCCCGCATCGCGGGTCAGGCTGTGGAGGACGCGAAGCGGACGGATGAGACCGTGCAGACGCTTGCGACCGTGGCCGACAAGATCGGCACCGTCATTCAGCTGATCAACACCATTGCGAGCCAGACCAACCTGCTTGCTCTCAACGCGACGATCGAGGCGGCCCGTGCCGGCGAGGCCGGTAAGGGCTTCGCGGTGGTGGCCATGGAGGTGAAGGATCTCGCCAGCCAGACCGGCAAGGCGACGGACGAGATCGCGGCCCAGATCACGGCGATTCAGCAGGCCACGCAGGAATCGGTGACTGCGATCCAGAACGTGGCCAAGACCATCGGGGAGATGTCGCATATCTCCACCATGATTGCCGCGGCGATGGAGGAGCAGGGCGCTGCGACCGGCGAGATCTCGCGCAACATCCAGGAGGCGGCGCGCGGAACCGAGCTGGTGACGGGAAGCATCGCTCTCGTGCGTCAGGGCGCCGGCGAGACCGGATCGGCCGCATCGCAGGTCCTGGGAGCCGCACGCGAGCTCTCTCACCACTCCTCGAATCTCAGCCGAGAAGTGGATGCGTTTCTTTCGGGCATCAAGGCGGCTTGAGCCGAGCACCGAAAGCCTCAAGCGAACGAGCGGATATCTCCCAAGGCACTATGCCGGCGCGAGCGATCCGCTTACTTGTGCCAGCTCCCGGTTAGTTCTTCATAAACCATAATTCCACTCTGCTTTAACTTGCCTCGACACAAATTGTACGTCCAAAACGACAAGCCGTTAACTTTATTGCAGGAAACGGAGATCTAAACTTACCCAGCGTCAGAACGGAGGCTGGCGGCCAGGAGAGGTGTTCCGGACGATCGGGATCTGTCAACGGGACGTCAATCTCTGACGGGTGAACAGGGCGCATCGCGGTGCAGCGGCGCCTTCAGGGGATTTCCAAGCAATCCCTCAAGCATGGACATGAGGTTCAGCGCTTTCATATTGGCATTATGGCCGCGTGATCCATTCATCTTGAGGCGCTGGATTTGGTGCCCATCAGTTCGCTAGTAAGAGTTGAGACACGGCAATGGACGACCTCCTTCTAGAGTTTCTTACCGAGACCAACGAGCATCTCGAGACGGTCGACGTGGAGATGGTCCGCTTCGAGCAAGACCCGAACAACGAAGCAATTCTCAGCAACATTTTTCGATTAGTTCATACGATCAAAGGCACTTGCGGCTTCCTCGGCCTGCCGCGTCTCGAAGCGCTTGCGCATGCGGCCGAGACGCTCATGGGCAAATTCCGGGACGGGATGGCGGTGACGACTCCCGCCGTGTCGCTGATCCTCACCACCCTCGACCGGATCAAGGAGATCCTGGGAGAGTTGGAGCGCCAGGGCGCGGAGCCGGAAGGCTCCGATTCCGATCTGATCGAGATGCTCGAGAAGATGGCGGCTGCGGAGACACCACAGCCCGTGACACCCCCGCAGCCTGCCAAGCCGCAGAATGCCGGAACGATGGTCTATCAGGTGCTGGAGCGCGAGCTGAAGCCCGGCGAGGTCTCTCTCGACGAACTCGAGCGGGCCTTCCAGGAGGCTCCCGGTCCGACGACGGCGCCGACAAGCGGCACGCTGACCTATCAGGTGCTCGAACGGCCCCTGAAGCCCGGCGAAGTGTCGCTGGACGAACTCGAGCGGGCTTTCCGCGAGGCGCTAGGCCCGGCGCCTCTCGTCATCGAGAAGCCCACCGCCAGCGCTCCGAAAGCCGATGCTGTTGCGACGACCCCGGTGCCGGCGGCCAAGAAGAATGCCGAGACATCCGACGCGGGCGAGGGCGGCGAGGCGATTGCCGGCAAGGTCCAGACCATCCGCGTCAACGTGGATACGCTCGAGCACCTGATGACGATGGTGTCCGAGCTCGTGCTCACGCGCAATCAGCTGCTCGAAATCGCGCGCAGAAGCTCGGAGGATCACGGCTACAAGGTACCGCTGCAGCGCCTGTCGCAGGTGACTGCCGAATTGCAGGACGGCGTCATGAAGACCCGCATGCAGCCCATCGGGAATGCATGGCAGAAGCTGCCGCGGGTGGTCCGTGACCTGTCGAACGAGCTTTCGAAGAAGATCGAGCTCGTCATGCAGGGAGCGGATACCGAGCTCGACCGGCAGGTGCTGGAGGTCATCAAGGACCCGCTCACCCATATGGTCCGCAACTCGGCCGACCACGGCATCGAGAATCCCGCCGACCGCAAGGCCGCGGGCAAACAGGAAAAGGGGACGATCCGCCTCAACGCCTATCACGAAGGCGGCTCGATCACCATCGAGATCGCTGACGACGGCAAGGGCCTAAACTTCGCGGCCATCCGCAAGAAGGCTGCCGAGAGAGGCATTGCGACGGATTCGGAAGTGGAGCGGATGAGCGACGCCCAGGTGGCGAAGTTCATCTTCCATCCCGGTTTCTCGACCGCTGCCAAGGTCACCTCGGTATCCGGCCGCGGAGTCGGCATGGATGTCGTCAAGACGAATATCGAGCTGATCGGCGGAACGGTCGACATCCGCTCCGAGCAGGGTCGCGGGACGACATTCACCATCAAGATCCCGCTGACGCTCGCCATCGTGGCTGCGCTCATCGTGTCGTCCAAGGATCAGCGCTTCGCCATTCCGCAAGTTGCGGTCTCCGAACTCGTCAGGGTCTCGCCATCCTCGGAGCATTCCATCGAGCGCATCAACGGCACGCCGATTCTGCGTCTGCGCGATCGTTTGCTGCCGATCGTGCCGCTGTCGAAGGTCATGGGACTGTCCGGCAACGAGGATGCCAATCACGGCTTCGTCGTCGTGACCCAGGTCGCCCATCAGCGCTTTGGCATTCTCGTCGACGGGGTCTTCCACACGGAGGAAATCGTCGTGAAGCCGATGTCCTCCAAGTTGCGGCATATCCAGCTCTTCTCTGGCAACACCATCCTCGGCGACGGCGCGGTCGTTCTGATCATCGATCCGAACGGTCTGGCGCGCATGGTCGGGTCGGAAGCCGACAGCAACGAGTTCCAGAGCGATGCCGGCATGGAGCAGACGGTCGCAGCGGCCGACGACATGACGAGCCTGCTCGTCTTCCGTGGTGGCGGTGAGAGCCTGAAGGCGGTGCCGTTGTCGCTCGTAACGCGCCTCGAGGAGATCGAAGCCTCGACCATCGAATGGTCGAGCGGACGCCCGGTCGTCCAGTATCGTGGACGCCTGATGCCACTGGTCTCGTGCGATGAAGACTTGGCGATCAAGCGGCAGGGCATTCAGTCGCTGCTGGTCTTCTCCGACGGCGACGTGTCCATGGGGCTGGCGGTCGCGGAGATCGTCGACATCGTCGAGGACAAGCTCGATGTCGAGCTTCTTGCCGAGCGCTCCGATCTCGTCGGCTCGGCGGTGGTGCGCGGGCGCACCACCGAGATCGTCAACGTGGCGCATTACCTGCCGATGGTGCTCGAAACCTGGGCGCGCAAGGATCGCCGAGCCAGCCAGGAGAAGTCCCTGCTTCTCGTGGACAGCTCCACCTTCTTCCGCGACATGCTCGTGCCCGTGCTCAAGGCCTCCGGCTACAAGGTTCAGACGGCTGCGACTGCGCAGGAGGCCGTTCGTCTCCTGTCGGGCGGCCTGCATGCCGACATCGTCGTGACGGATCTCGAACTTTCGGGCCATTCCGGCTTCGCGCTGGTGGCTTCGCTGCGCGCCGATCCGCAACACGCCAACACGCCTGTGATCGGAATGACCGTCAAGCCGGACCCGCAGCAGATCGCCCTGGCGAGGAAGCTGAGGATCTCCGAAATCGTGTCGAAGATCGACCGGCGGGGCCTGCTCTCCGCCCTGGCCGAACTCAATGCGTCGTTTGAAGAGGCTGCTTAATCATGAAGTCAATCGAGTCGATCGCTCCCGGAGGGGCGAAGGCAACCTCCAGGCAGATGGAGTTCGTCACGGTCACGGTGGCGGGGCAGCTTCTCGGTCTTCCGATCAGCCGCGTGCACGATGTTTTCGTCGTCAGCGAGATGACCACCGTGCCTCTGGCGCCCGGGGAAATCGCGGGCCTGCTCAACCTGCGCGGACGGGTCGTCACGGCCGTCTCCCTTCGCCGACGCCTCGGCCTCGGCGATTCGGGCAGCACGGAGCGTCGGATGGCCGTCGGTCTCGAAAACCACGGAGAGGCTTATGGCCTGCTCGTGGACGACGTCGGCGAGGTGCTCAAGCTCGATCCGGATGAGATGCAGCCCAATCCGGTCCATATGGATCGCATCTGGGTCGGGCTGTCGCAGGGCGTGCACCAGCTTCGCGACAAGCTGCTGATCGTGCTTGATGTCGACGCCGTCCTCGCCTTCGAAACCGAGCGGGAAGCCGCATAAAGAAGAAACATCGGACGAATCCCAAAAGTGGCGTCCACTTTTGGGATTCGTCCGATGCTTGAGAGCCGGCTCGGTGAGCTGAAAGCCCTTCTGTCTAGTTAGGATGAGTTCCGTGAGTTTAGATTTGTCCACCCCCGTTCTCGTCGTCGACGATTATCAGACGATGGTCCGCATCCTGCGCAATCTTCTCAAGCAGATCGGCTTCAACGATGTCGACGATGCATCGGACGGGCAGGCTGCTCTGGAGAAGCTGCGCGCCAGAAAGTACGGCCTGGTGATCTCGGACTGGAACATGGCGCCCATGACAGGCTACGAACTGCTCCAGCAGGTGCGCGCCGATGGGGATCTGAGTTCGCTGCCCTTCATCATGGTGACTGCGGAGGCAAAGACCGAGAACGTCGTGGCGGCCAAGAAGGCTGGCGTCAACAATTACATCGTCAAGCCTTTCAATGCGGAAACGCTGCGAACCAAGATCAGTGCCGTCTTCGGTGTATGAGTGTCACGCGAGCAACGGCCATGAAGCCACATAAGAGCTATCGTATCGAGGCGAGCCTCGGTGTCGTCCCGAGCGACGAGGGGACATTGGAGCGGCATTCCGAGGTCATGAACATGCTCGGATTGATCAAGGAATCGATCGTCCCGGCCCGTGAGATCTCGGCCTCCCTGCTCGAAGAGCACCGACGGGACATGCAGGAGGCGCTGCGTCTCAAGTCGGAGCTCGACTCGATCTACGAGGCGATCGCACGCACGAAGCGGGAGATCGCGACCCTGCGCTATGCCGGTGCTCAGGGGCAGGAGATCAATCGCGTCACGGACGAGCTCGGTGCCATCGTGCTCGGGACGGAAACCGCGACCAACTCGATCCTGGCGTCCGCCGAGAGGATCGACGAGCTTTCCAGCAACCTGTCGTCCCGCCTCACCGGCGGGGACCAGGAGATCGCCCGCGAGATTCTCGATCAGGTCATCAGCATTTTCGAGGCCTGCAACTTCCAGGACATTACCGGGCAGCGCATCGGCAAGGTCGTCGGCGCGATGCGGTTCGTGGAGGAGCGCGTCCACCACATGATCGAGATCTGGGGCGGGCTCGAGAGCTTCAAGGATGTCGAGACCCTGTACGATGCAAGGCGCAAGGGGGACGAGGCGCTGCTGAACGGCCCCGCTCTGGCGAGCGACAAGGGCGTCACGTCCCAGGATGACATCGACGCCCTGTTCGATTAGGCGAGCTATCGAAGACGATTCTGAACCTCCGGCGACGCGAGCAGCTCCTGAATCCTCCGGAGGCCTTGCTCACTCGCTGCGAGAATGACGCCGCCGCATGCGGTGCCCGGGCCTGAGAACAGGTAGTTCAGGACATTGGCGGGCTGGAGGCCGCCCGCGGGATGGGAGACGAAGCCCTGCAGGACAGTGGGCCCGCCGCCGCGCCCGTTTTCCACCGCCATGCCGTCGAAGTTTCCTGCGACGAGATGGGGGATGATGCGCAGCCTGTTCTTGCCGCGAAAGCCGATGGCAAGTCCTGCCTGCGCCAATGCGACCGCGACGCTCTCGTCGAAATGCAGAAAACCCTGAAACGAAGCGTGATTTCTCGATGTCTGGAAGCGGTCGAGAACGGCGATCGCGCTCAGGTCGTCCAGGCAGAGGAACGTGCGGGCATGCCCGTAATCCGGACCGTGCACGTTCGTCCCGATCCGCAGGAGCCTGGCCCCGCTGAAGCCGTGATCGGCCTCGACCCAGCCCGTTCCGGCCGTCTGTTCGCGGCCGTCGGGAATGGCGAGATTGTGGGCCCGCGACGACAGCAGATATTGCCTGGCGGGGCCGGCATCGTGGAGGCCTGAGCCACCCGGATCTGCGATCCAGCGCACCCCGTTGGCGGCATATACGAACGACGTGCAGTCGAAGTGACCGTTCTCGTGGCGCTGTACATTGAACGATGTGCAGAGATTGGCCCAGTTCGGCTTGCGTTCGTACTGCCGGAAGGCGGCGATCCCGGCGCGTTCAGCGATGATCGCTCTCGTGCCGGTGGGATAGGACAATTCCTCGGCGAGATTTCGGTCGGCGAGCAGCGATCGGCCATAGGTGGAAATCAGCCGTCGCAGCCAAGAGGCGTAATGGTGGCCATGAGGCATGTCGCCGATGGCCGGAAGCATGCCGGCGGGATCCGTGATCGAAACCGTCAGCCTGAGAGGCTCGTTGACGAGCGCCAGGAGATGGGTGCGGAATTCCTCCGTGTCCGCATCGCCTTCAAGGTTGTGTGCCAGGATCAGAGCGAGCGAAGCGGTCTCCAGCCGGTAATGCCAGGAGGCCTCGACCGAAGAGCCGTCCGGTGCGAGCAACTGATCGAAGCCGCTGCGAAGCTGGGCAAGGGCAACGGACCTCCAATAGAGAGCCATGGGAAAGCGCGGAACCGCGCGAGCCAGCGACAACAGCGCTGCGGCGGTGCGGATCTGCAAGAGCGAATGCGAGAAGACGTTCTGGCTGACGATCTCGGCTAGGGCAAAGCCGTGCCTGATAACCTCAGCAAAGAGGAGCCGCTGCCGCTTGAGTGCTGCAGGACTCGACGATGCGGCGTTCTGGCTGAGAAGATGCAGGAACACCTCCGTGCGAACCGCTACTGACGAGGGGTAGGTGCTGAGAGGATCTGCAGGCTGTCCCCAGGGATTGGCATTAGACCAGGCGATTGCAAGGTCGATCGCGCGCGAGCGCGCCCCGCGTCCCGGTCCGTCAGCCAGGGCGAGCAGCCACGCAAGCGACTGAAACTCGAGACGCCAGCCCGGCGACTGATAGGGATCTTCGCTCCATGTGAGCGCGTCGGGGAGAGTCCAGGGCTCGTGCCCGCAAAGTGCAAGCTTGCCATCGGCCGCAATGGGCTTATCCCCGTGCTGAACAATGTGCAGCTTGTCGTGCATTGTCGACAGCGCCGCGAGTGCATCGCTATCCCAAGCCGATTTGAAATGGGTGTTGGCGGTGTCGGAGCGCCGCTGCAGGCGTTCGAGTGCCTTCTCGAGCAAACCGGCGGCGTCCGGAGTATCTTCTCCCAGAATGTCCTCGAGCAGCAGGCTGTCTCCGGCGGAAACCTCGAGCGGCGTTGCCAGGTCGATGGAGGCGTCGCTCGCACGCAGCTGGAAGCCGAGATCGACCGTTGCCGCATGTCGCGGAGGAGAGAGCTCAAGGGTGAACCGACGCGCCCGCCGGTGAACGGGAATGTCGATGAAGGCTCCGACCTCCGGCGCAACGGGAATCCCGTCGTAGGGAAGCGGCAGCTCCTGCCCTCGGGCGTCGCGGAAAGCCACCCGCACGAGAGCCCCTTCCGCTCCCGCGCCGTCACGGATGAGTTGCCCTCGGACGACGAGCGGGTGGCCGGGAACGATGCCGTAGTTCAGCCAGGTCGGCTCGCCGCTTAACGGGAGCCAGGTGCTGCGGGACGCGGCTCCTGCTTCGTTCCGAGGATGCATGCCAATCGACGATCCGTCGGCAGCCGGTGACGGTCGATCATGCTGCCGTATTTCAAGATCGCTGATCGAGAACGGGTGGGAGTTGCGCCAGCTGCGGATGGTGAGAGACAGATGTCTCGCCGGTGCCGGCACGAGAAACGTGCACGCGATCCTGTTGGACGATGCCGCGCCGCGGCCGTGGTGGGCAGGTCCTGCGATAGTGGAACTGTGCGGATCGATCTGGCTTCTTGCGAGGCCGGGAACATAGGCGAAATCGATGACCGATCCATCCTCGGCGAGGAAGTTCACGCCGATGACCGCGAAGTCATGAACCGTCTTGCTGGTCTCCTCGGGATGCCACGCGATCCGAAAGCTGAGTTCACACCATGCCTCGCTCGTCAGATCCCTGAACTCGAAATCCGCCTTCGACCAGCGATTGTTGTTGGAGACGATGTGGTGTCCATCCGCAGCGCCGGACGATGGGTCGGCCGTCCCGTCGACTGAAACCGGAGCAATGCGTCTGACGTCGAGCATGGATTTTCGAGATTTCTATTGGTTGGGAGAATTGCCTAAGTGGCTTTGAAGCTCGCTGTGCGACGCGCCGCGCGATCGAAGCTAGCATCGACGGCGCGCAGTGGCGGCTGGAGATCAGGAGCCGCTCGCGACCTCCAGGAAGAGGGCCATGCGGATCAGCTCGGACAGGCTCTTGGCTTCCATTTTCGCCATCACGTTGGAGCGGTGGATCTCGACCGTCCGGATGCTGATGTTCAGCTCGTGGGCGATCATCTTGTTGGCCTTGCCGGCGACGAGGCCATCGAGCACCTGCCGCTCTCTCTGAGACAGAGACTGCAATCGCGCCTGCGTTCTCAGAAGCTCCTGGCTCTTGCGCACACTCTTTTCGTCGCAGACCAGGGCGAAGCGAACCACCTCCAGGAAGCGGTCTTCCCTGAAGGGCTTTTCGAGAAAGTCGATCGCGCCGGCTTTCATCGCCTCGACGGCCAGGGCGATGTCGGCATGACCTGTCATGACGATGACGGGGGCATTGATCCCGCGGTTCTGCAGACGCCGGATGAACTCCAGCCCGTCGATGCCGGGCATGCGAACATCCGTCACGATGCAGCATCTGCCGGGATCGACGACCTCTTCGAGAAAGGCTTTGGCGGATTCGTACAGACGAACGTTCAGGCCAGCCGATACCAGCAGAAACGAAAGGGCTTTGCGCACCCCGACGTCATCATCCACCACATATACGATCGGCGCATTCGACACTGGCCATGTCCTCCTTATCGACGGTTCTGAGGGTGAAATGAAAAGTGGTGCCTTCGCCGGGTGTCGAATCCGCCCAGATCTTACCGCCATGGGATTCGACAATCGTTCGGCTGATTGAGAGGCCCACGCCCATGCCGCTCTGCTTGGTGGTCGTAAACGGCTTGAACAGGTTCTTCAAGACTTCCGGAGCGATCCCGGAACCGGTGTCCTGAACGCTGATCCGAACCTGAGCGTCACGCTGGTTGGCCCTCGCCTTGATCCGCAATTCGCGCCGGGCGACATCCTGCATGGCCTCGATGGCATTGCGGATCAGGTTGAGGAGGACCTGCTGGATCTGGACCCGGTTGACGAAAACCAGCGGGCTGTCGGAGGGAAAGTCGAACTCGACCTTGATCTCCTTCTCCTTGGCTCCCACGAGAGCCAGGGCGCTCGCCTCTTCGACGAGCCTCTGCAGCGCCTCGATCTGATGCTCGCTTCCTCCACGGGATACGAACTCGCGGAGCTGCCGGATGACCTCGCCGGCCCGCAGGGCTTCCTCGGCGGCCTCATTGACGGCATGACGTACGAGGGAAACCTTCTCATCCTCGTTGCCGGCCAGGATCAGGCTGCAGCCTTTGAGATAACTCGTGATCGCGGTGAGCGGCTGATTGATCTCATGGGCCAGCGTCGAGCCCATCTCGCCCAAGGCCGTGAACCGGGACATGTAGGCCAGCTCGGATTGCAGCTCCTGCATGCGCGTCTCGGTTCGCTGGCGCTCCGTGAGATCGCGAATGAAGGCCGTGAAGAAGCGCTCGCCGTCCGACTCCATCTCGCCGACCTGGACTTCCATCGGAAAGGTCGAGCCGTCCTTGCGCTGGGCGACGGCGACGCGGCCGCTCCCGATGATCCGCTGTTCTCCCGTCTCGCGGTATCGCCGAATATAACCGTCATGCTGCTCCCGATAAGGGAGGGGCATGAGAAACTTGACGCTGGTCCCGACGACCTCCTCGGGAGCGTAGCCGAACATGCTCACTGCCGTGGCGCTGAAGGAGCGGATGATGCCGCCTTCATCCGCCACCACCATGGCATCAGGCACGGTCTCCAGGATCGATCTGAGATGGGCCTCTCTTGTGCGCAGGCGCTCTTCGCTCGAGCGCAGGGCGTTCTCCGCGACCTTGCGCTCGGTGATGTCCTGAACCGTGCCGATCTTGCGAACGGGGCGCCCCTCCTCATCGACCATCGTGCGGCCGATCGCCGAAACCCATCGCTCTTCTCCCGTATCGCTGCGAACGACTCGAAAGGTACCGCTATAGGTCAGGCTGCCGCCGATCCCATCGTCATAGAACATGTGCGCCATGCGCTCGCGATCGTCCGGGTGGATGCAGCCGAGCAGGATCTCGCGGGTGATGGTGATGCCGGCATCCAGGCCAAGAATCTGCCGGGCCTCCGGCATCCACTGGCGGCGCCCCGTCAGGAGGTCCAGGTCCCAGATTCCGAGCGCCGTCGTCTCGATTGCCAGCCGCAGCCGTTCTTCGCTGCTGCGCAGCTTCATCTCGGCCTGTCTCTGATCGTGAATGTCCGTGACCGTGCCGACCCATTCCTGGACGGTCCCATCTTCGTTCAGGAGCGGCACGGCTCTGGCCAGGACCCACCGGTACCGGCCGTCCGCGCGCTGGATGCGGTATTCCAGCATACCGGGCTCTTCCGTGGCCCGAATCGCCTGCCATTGGGAGAGAAGCTTCTCACGGTCGTCGGAATGGACGGCACTCAGGAATCCGAAGCCCGTATACTCTCTCTTGGGCTGGCCGCTGAACGCCTCCCATCCCCATACCTTCGTGATCGCACCGTCCGTGGCCGCGCGCCAGACGATGGCCGCGCTGGCTTCGATCAAGGCGCGATACTGCTCCTCGCTTTGGCGCAGGCGCTCTGCGGCGGATTTCTGATCATGGATATCCGTGACCGTGCCGACCCATTCCTGCACCTCTCCGTCGGGCGCGCGCAGGGGAACTGCCCTCGTCAGGACCCAGCGATAGCCGCCATCGGGACCGCGGGCGCGATACTCCGTCGTTGCGGCTTCTTCCGATGCGAGCGTTTCCAGCCATGTGGATGTCACCCGCTCTCGGTCATCGGGGTGAACGTCATCGAGCCAATCGTAGTCCTTAAGCTCGTCGGAGGGCTGGCTTGGAAAACCTGCCCAGCCCGAGAAGCCTTCGATAAGAGACCCATTGGGCGAGGCACGCCAGACCATGGCGGCGCTTGCCTCGATCAGGGCCCGGTATCGCTGCTCCTGCGTCTTCAGGGCTGCTTCCGCGACCATGAAGCGGCTGATGTCGCGGGCCGTCAGAACAAAGTTGCATAGATTGCCCTGCTCGTCGTCGACCGCATCGATGGTGATGCGACAGAGAAAGGAAATCCCGTTCTTCTTCGCGCAACGAACCTGATCCGCCGAATGGCCCAGGCTTTTCGCAGCCTTCAGATCGCGCAGCGGCTTTTCCTGTGCGCGTGCGTCGGATGGGTAGAGAAGCGAGAAGTGAAGGCCGAGAATCTCTTCAGCCTCCCAGCCATAGATGTGCTCGGCGCCGGCATTCCAGGATACGATATTGCCTTGCGGATCAAGCGTAATCAGCGCGAAGTCGCGAATGGAATTGAGCACGCGTCCAGCGTCGGCGCTCGAAAAGGATTTCCGGTCGGCGCGCACGTCGAATCTGTCGTCTAACGCAGAAGTATGAGTCATCTTCCCCCAACCCACGGCTGCGTTGCATGCAACGATGAACTTAATAGCGTAAGATCACGAAAGCAGCATAGTCGATAGGCTTGCCCGGTAACAAAAAATCAATGTTTTCGACCTCCGGCACTTCTTGAGGGGAAACACCTGGAAAGCAACTGATTCGGTTGCGACATCGTAGCGCCGAAAGTGCGCCGCAGGTCCGATCAAGTTTTACATATGGAGTAACGTTTCATTATCCGGCGGTTCACCGTCAGAGTTGCCGCTCTGCGGCCTGCAACAGTCTGCCAGGTCAGCCTCGGGCAAGGTTGAAGGGTTAAATGCCTCTTTACCATACCTGCCTGGAGATCCCTGTGACGTCACCTGTCTATCTCTTCGATCTGACATCGCGACAGGCGCAGTGGCTTGCCGCCCGTCAGACCACGATCTCCGGGAACGTCGCCAATGCCAACACGCCCGGGTACCGGGCCAGGGACGTCGAGCCTTTCGCCGACGTTCTGGACAAGACCAAGCTGACCATGGCGGCGACCAATGGCGGCCATATCGGCTTCGAGCCATCTCACGCCGATTCCGCGAAGGTGAAGAAGTCCGAGAGCTGGGACACCGTCTATTCCAAGAACTCGGTCAGCCTCGAGCAGGAACTCATCAAGGCCGGCGAGGTGAACCGGCAGCATTCGCTGAACACGAGCATCGTCAAGTCATTCCACCGGATGCTGCTGTCGAGCGTGAGGACTTCGTGATGATCGATCCCCTGGTTGCATCCAGCAAATTGTCGAGTTCCGGCCTTGAGGCCCAGTCGGCGCGGCTTCGCGTGGTGTCCGAGAACATCGCAAACGCGCAATCGACGGGTCGCACGCCCGGATCCGACCCATACACCCGCAAAACGATCACCTTCCGATCCGAACTCGATCGCGCGCTCGGAGCAGCGTCCGTCGCAGTCAAGGATGTCGGGGAGGACGAGTCCGCTTTTCCCGTCGAGTACGATCCGGGAAATCCGGCTGCCGACGAAAACGGCATGGTCAAGAAGCCCAATGTCAACATGCTCGTCGAAATGGCCGACATGCGCGAAGCAAACCGCTCGTACCAGGCCAATCTTCAGATGATGAAACAGGCGAGAGCCATGATCTCTGCAACAATCGATCTCATGAGAGGCTGATATGGTCAGTGCAGTTTCCTCGATTTCCTCGATGATTGATCGCCCTGCGGCCGTCGCAGGCGTAAGCACCTTCGGCATCCAGCCGGGAGCCGGTGCGGTCTCGGGCGTCTCCCCGGCGAGCTTCGGCGACGTGATGGCCCAGGTCGCGACGAATGCGATCGATACGATGAAGGCAGGAGAGGCCGCGTCGATATCCGGCGTGCAGGGGAAGGCCTCGGTGCAGCAGGTGGTCGAAGCCGTCATGTCGGCAGAGCAGACTCTCCAGACGGCGATCGCGATCCGCGACAAGGTGGTTGCCGCCTACCAGGAAATTGCGCGGATGGCGATCTAAGGAGGATACGATGCGGGCGCTTGCGATTGCTGCAACAGGTATGAATGCACAGCAGCTGAATGTCGAAGTGATTGCCAACAACATCTCGAACGTCAACACCACTGCGTTCAAGGGAGCGCGCGCGGAGTTCACGGATCTGCTCTACCAGACCGAGCGTTCGCAGGCGGTTCCCAATCAGGCTGGGTCGAGCCCGGTTCCCGAAGGCGCCATGCTGGGCCTCGGCGTGCGCACGGCCGCAATCCGGAACCTGCACCGCCAGGGATCGCTGACGAACACGTCCAACCAGTTCGACCTCGCCCTGAACGGCCGGGGCTGGTTCCAGGTGAACGCTCCGAGCGGCGAGATCGTCTACACCCGCGCGGGCTCGTTCAACAAGAACGGCGACGGCCAGCTCGTGACGCTGGACGGCTACACCCTCAATCCGCCGATCATCGTTCCGCCGAACACGGTCGACGTGACGATCAACGAATCGGGCGAGATCTTCGCCAAGGTCGATGGGCAGGCTCAGCCGCAGAATCTCGGGCAGCTGACGCTGGCCAATTTCGCCAACGATGTCGGCCTGGAGCCGATCGGCAGCAACTATTATCGTGAGACCCTGGCATCGGGCGCTCCGGCGGTCGGAATTCCGTCGGATCCCGGCTACGGCAAGATCCATCAGGGCTATCTCGAGGCGTCCAACGTCGATCCGATCAAGGAGATCACGAACCTGATCTCGGCTCAGCGCGCCTTCGAGATGAACTCCAAGGTCATTCAGGCTGCCGACGACATGGCCGGAACGGTCTCGAAGGGCATCCGCTAAGGTCAGGTTATGATGAAGCCTCTTTCTCACATCGCTCTCACGGCCTTTGCTTTCGCATTGGCAACCGGCCAGGGCGCTCTGGCGGAGGAGCGCATTCTTCCGGTTCCTTCGGTCACCATCTATCCCGGCGACACGATCAACGAGTCGATGCTGAAGGACCGGACCTTCCCGGAGAACTACCGTTATCGCACCGCCGTGGTCGAATCGCCGCGGGTTCTTGCGGGCAAGATGGCGCGACGCACGCTCCTGCCCGGCGAGCCCATTCCGATGAGCGCCGTGGACGATCCGAAGCTCGTGACGCGCGGCACCCAGACTCAGA